>NZ_JAJTTE010000041.1 GCF_021343995.1 Pseudonocardia terrae
CCTCCTCTATTTCCTGGCTGAGTGACACGCCACCTTCAAGGAATCGATCATCTAGGGTCTCCCGGGTGGCGCACCCCCTGGACTGGCTGGAGAGCAACGCCGAGCGCCGCAGGTCGGAGGGCCTGCGGCGCTCGTTGCGTCCGCGGACGTCGAACACGGACGGGATCGACCTGGCGGGCAACGACTACCTCGGCCTCGCCCGCGACAAGCGGGTGGTCGACGGTGCGGTCCAGGCGCTGCGCACGTGGGGCGTGGGCTCGACCGGATCCCGGCTGGTCACGGGCTCGACGGCGCTGCATGCCACGCTGGAGGAGGAGCTCGCCGCGTTCTGCGGCGCCGAGGCCGCGCTCGTCTTCTCCTCCGGCTACACCGCCAACCTCGGCGTGGTCACCGCGCTGTCCGGCCGCGGCGCGCTCGTGGTGTCCGACGCGCACAGCCACGCCTCCCTCGTCGACGCGTGCCGGCTCTCCCGTTCCCGCGTCGTCGTCACGCCGCGGGCCGACGTGGCCGCGGTCGACGCCGCGCTCGCGGCCCGCACGGAGGCGCGGGCGCTCGTCGTGACCGACGGGGTGGACAGCATCGACGGCGGCGTCGCCCCGCTGCGGGAGCTGCACGCGGTCTGCCGGGCCCGCTCGGCGGTGCTGGTGGTCGACGAGGCGCACGCCCTCGGCGTCTGCGGGCCCGGCGGGCGCGGCGTGCTGAGCGCGGCGGGCCTCGCCGGCGCCGGCGACGTCGTGGCGACCGTGACCCTGTCCAAGTCGCTGGGCGGGCAGGGCGGGGCCGTGCTCGGCCCGCGTGCCGTGATCGAGCACCTGGTCGACACCGCCCGCACCTTCATCTTCGACACCGGGCTCGCACCGGCGTGCGTGGGCGGGGCGCTCGCCGCGCTGCGCGTGCTGTGCGAGGAGCCGGACCGGCCCGCCGCGGTGCTGCGGGTCGCGCAGGAGCTGGCCGCGATCGCCCGCGCCGGGCTCGCGGCGCAGGTCCACAGCGCCCAGGAGCAGATGCCACTCGAGGGTCCGTCGTCGGTCACGGGGTCCGCGGTCGTGCCCGTCGTGCTCGGGTCGCCGGTGGTGGCCTTCGAGGCGGCCGGGAGCTGCCTCGCGCGCGGGGTCCGGGTCGGCTGTTTCCGACCGCCCTCGGTGCCGGAGGGGACGAGCCGGCTGCGGCTCACCGCTCGGGCCGATCTCACCACCGCCGAGCTGGACCGCGTGCGGGTCGTGCTCCACGAGGTGCTCGCGGAGATCACGGAGGTCCGCCCGTGACCGGCCGGGTGCTCGTGGTGAGCGGCACCGGGACGGACGTCGGGAAGACGGTCGTCACGGCCGCGGTCGCCGCGCTCGCGGTGGCGGCGGGGGAGCGGGTGGCGGTGCTCAAGCCCGCCCAGACCGGGCTCGGCCCGGGCGAGCCCGGCGACCTGGCGGCCGTCGCCGCACTGGTCCCCGGCGTGACCACCGCCGAGCTCGCGCGCTACCCCGAGCCACTCGCCCCGGAGACCGCGGCCCGCCGCGCCGCCCTCCTGCCCGTGACGCCGGAGGCGGCCGTCGACGCCGCCCGCGACCTCGCCGCCGACCACGACCTGGTCCTCGTCGAGGGAGCCGGCGGGCTGCTGGTGCGGTTCACGGCCGAGGGCACCCTCGCCGACGTGGCCGCGAAGCTCGGGGCGCCCGTGCTCGTCGTGGCCGCGGCCGGGCTGGGCACGCTGAACCACACCGCCCTGACGACCGAGGCGCTGGACCGGCGCGGGATCGCGTGCACGGGGGTCGTCGTCGGGGCGTGGCCGGCGGCGCCGGACCTGGCGGCGCGCTGCAACCTCGCCGACCTGCCCGCCGTCACCGGCGTCCCGCTGCTCGGGGCGCTGCCGGAGCGCAGCGGTGCCCTTCGTCCGGCTGAATTCGCCCGGGTCGCGCGTCACACCCTGGCCCCCGAGCTGGGTGGTGTTTGGCATAGTTCGCGCCCGTGACCGCAGCGACGTCGATCATCCTCAGCCGTGCCCGTGAGCAGGTCCTGGAGCGGGGGGAGGGCCTGTCCGAGGAGCAGGTCCTCGAGGTCCTGCAGCTGCCCGACTCCGAGCTCGACGCGCTGCTGGAGCTGGCCCACGAGGTGCGGATGCGCTGGTGCGGGCCGGAGGTCGAGGTCGAGGGCATCATCTCGCTGAAGACCGGCGGCTGCCCCGAGGACTGCCACTTCTGCTCGCAGTCGGGCCTGTTCGAGTCGCCGGTGCGGTCGGCTTGGCTCGACGTGCCGATGCTGGTCGAGGCGGCCAAGCAGACGGCGAAGACCGGCGCCACCGAGTTCTGCATCGTCGCGGCGGTGCGCGGGCCGGACGCGCGGCTCATGGCGCAGGTGGCAGCGGGGGTCGCGGCGATCAAGGACGCGGTGGACATCAACGTCGCGTGCTCGCTCGGCATGCTCACGCCGGAGCAGGTCACCGCGCTGGCCGGGATGGGCGTGCACCGTTACAACCACAACCTCGAGACGGCGCGCTCGCACTTCCCGAACGTCGTCACCACGCACACGTGGGAGGAGCGCTGGGAGACCCTGCGGCTGGTGCGCGAGGCCGGCATGGAGGTCTGCTGCGGTGGCATCGTCGGAATGGGGGAGACCCTGGAGCAGCGCGCGGAGTTCGCCGCGCAGCTCGCCTCGCTGACCCCCGACGAGGTGCCGCTCAACTTCCTCAACCCGCGCCCGGGCACGCCCTTCGGCGACCTCGAGCCGATGTCGGGGCCCGACGCGCTGCGCACGGTCGCCGCGTTCCGGCTCGCGCTGCCGCGCACGGTGCTGCGGTTCGCGGGCGGCCGCGAGCTGACCCTCGGGGACCTCGGGGCCCGGCAGGGCCTGCTCGGCGGGATCAACGCCGTGATCGTCGGCAACTACCTCACGACGCTCGGGCGGCCGGCCGAGGCGGACATCGACCTGCTCGGCGAGCTGGAGATGCCGATCAAGGCCCTCAACGAGACGCTGTGACGGCCGTGGAGCCCGGGCCCGGCACGACGACCTTCTGCGACCGCTGCGGCGCTCCCGCGGGCGAGGGGGACCACGCCCGCTGCGCCCGCGAGCGGGAGCTGGAGCCGCCCCGGTTCTGTCCGGAGTGCGCGCGGCGCATGGTCGTCCAGGTCGACCCCTTCGGCTGGACCGCGCGGTGCAGCCGGCACGGGACCTGCAGCTCCGCGGCCGTCGAGCGCTGAGCGGCAGCTCGGCGGCCGCCGGGCGATGATCCACAGCTCGGCGGGCGGCGAGCGGTGGGGCTGCCGGAGCACCGCTCACAAACCGTCGGGCAGGTCCAGGACCGGGAACCACGAGTAGCCGAAGGTCGTGATCTCGGCGATCCGGTCGCCCTCCACCCGCAGGACGTCGAGCTTGAACGGCCGGAACACCGTGTCCCCGGGCCGCCGCAGGTAACTCGCGGCGGCCGGCATGAGGTTGACGCCGGTGGGCAGCAGCCGCCAGTCGCCCTCGCGGTCCGGGCCGAACGCCCGCTCCAGCAGCGTCGCCAGCTGCGGGTGCCCCTCGAAGCAGAAGGGCGCGGGCGGCATGGTGACCCGGATGTCCTCGGCCGCCGCGGCGAGCGCGCCGGCGGCGTCGTTCCGCTCGTGCGCGGCGATGAAGCGGTCGAGCAGCTCCTTCTCCGCGGGGCTCGGCTCGTGCGCGGACCAGTCGTCGCGGTGGGACGGCAGGTGGGTCCGCAGCGTCTCCCGGGCCCGCTGCAGCGCGCTGTTGGCCGCCGCGACGCTCGTGCCGATCATCTCGGCGGTCTCCTTCGCCGGCAGCCCCAGCACCTCGCGGGCCAGCAGCGCCGCCCGCTGCCGGGGCGGCAGGACCTGCAGGGCCACGAGGAACGCGAGCTCGATCGTCTCCCGCGCGACGACGAGGGCGTCGGGCTCGTCCTCGCCGCTCGCGGGCTCGAGCAGGCTGTCGGGGTAGGGGGTCAGCCACGCCACCTCGGCCGCCGACGCCGGGCGGCGGGCCCGGGCGCGCGCGGCGTCGAGGCAGACCGTGGTCGCGATCCGGTACAGCCATGCCCGCAGGTGGGTGCCGTCGAAGCCCGCCCGCCCGCGCCAGGCCCGCAGATAGGTCTCCTGGACGGCGTCCTCGGCGTCGGACACCGACGCGAGCATGCGGTAGCAGTGCACGTGCAGCTCGCGCCGCTGCCGGGCGAAGCCCGCCTCGAGGTCGACCGTCCCGTCGCTGTCCATCAGCGCTTCGGCGTCCGGATCTCCTGGAGCGCCCAGGTGTTGCCGTCGGGGTCGGCGAAGTAGACGAAGGTGCCGTAGTCCTGGTGCTCGGGGTGCACCCCGGGCGTCTGCACGCCGTCGACGAAGTGCTGCGGCCCGCTGTTCTCGATCCCGGCGGCCTCCAGCTCGGCGTGCGCCTTCTCGATGTCGGAGACGACGAGGTGGCAGCCCTGCAGCGAGCCCGCCGCGGCCCCGCCGCCCAGGCCGGTGCCGAACACGATCGAGCAGGCGGAGCCGGGCGGGGTGACCTGGACGGCGCGGAAGTGCTCGTTCGGGTGGAAGTCGGAGTCGACGGTGAAGCCGAGCTTGCCGGCGTAGAACTCGTACGCGCGGTCCACGTCGGAGACGGGGACGACGACGACCTCGAGCCTGCAGTCCATGGGGTGTCCTTCCTCTGCGGTGTGCTGTCGCTGCATGGAACGACCGCCGCGCCGGGAACTCATCGGTGAACCGGTGAGATGCTGTCGACCATGGACTGGGGCAACCTGCTCAAGCAAGCGGTCGACGTCGGCTTCACGCTCCTCGCGCAGGCGGACGACGCACCCGCCCGGCCCGCACCCGAGGGTCACAGCGGCGTCCGTACCGCGCCGACCGCGGACCGGGCCCGGCGCATCGCCTACGCCCCGGAACTCGACGGCGCCGCGGACCCGGGCGAGATCGTGTGGACGTGGGTGCCGTTCGAGGAGGACGCGAGCCAGGGCAAGGACCGCCCGCTGCTCGTCGTCGGGCGGCAGGGCGGGGAGCTGCTCGGGCTGATGCTCTCCAGCCAGCACAAGCGCGAGGGCGACCCGGACTGGGTCGCGATCGGTTCCGGGGAGTGGGACCGCGAGGGCCGCGAGTCCTTCATCCGGCTGGACCGGGTGCTCGAGGTCGGGGAGCACGACATCCGCCGCGAGGGCGCCGTGCTCGACCGGGCGCGTTTCGACCGGGTCGCGGACGAGCTGCGGGGCCGCTTCGGCTGGCAGTGAGCCTCGACCCCGGCTCACCCGGCTCACCCGGCTCGCCCGGATCGGTCGGGGCGGTTCAGTTGGGCCCGGGGGGTTCCGCGTAGGTGCTCATCGGCGTGGGCACCGCGCGGAGCTGCTGCAGCAGCCCGCGCTCGCGGGCGATGAGCAGCCGCACCATCCGCAGCCGCTCGACCGGGCAGGTCTGCTCCAGCAGCGCCTGGCGGTCCTCGAGCGGCAGCAGGCAGTCCGCGACGAGGACGTGGGCGAGCTCCGCCGTCGGAACCTCGCGCGCGGGCTCGGACCAGTCGTCGTTCTTCCACGCGGTGGCGCAGTAGTCGCGGTGCGCGGCCCGGGCGGCGCGGGCGAGCATCCGGGTCAGGTCGTCGGACTCGGAGGTCTCCTTGTCGTCCGGCACGAACTCGACGGAGCCGCAGAGGTACGGCCTGGCCTCCGCGTCGATCTCCAGCAGCCGGAAGCGCCGCGCGCCGGAGGTGACGATGTCGTAGCGCCCGTCGGGGAGGCGGCGGACGTCGAGCAGCCGGGCCGTGCAGCCGATCGGGTGCAGCGCGGCGAGCCCGTGGGCGTCGGGATCGTGCCCCTCGCGCACGGCGACGACGCCGAACTCCTTGTCCGGCACCGCCCCCGTCACGAGGTCGACGGTGAGCTGGCGGTAGCGCGGCTCGAAGATGTGCAGCGGCAGCGACGCCCCGGGCATGAGCACCGTGCCCAGGGGGAAGAGGGGGATCGTCGCGACCACGTCGTCACGGTACGGGCCGGACCGCCCCGTCGCCCACCGAATCGCGGCTGCCCGGCGGGCGGAGCACGGCCGACGCGTCGGTGACCCGCAGCGCCCGCTCAGTGAACCGGAACACCGCGGCGGGACGACCGCCGGCCGGCCCGGGCGGCGCGGTCTCGCCGGTCGCCTCCAGCACGTGCCGCCGGGTGAGCACCCGCTGCAGGTTGGTCGCCGACACGGGGTGCCCCAGCGCCGCGACGTAGAGCTCGCGCAGCGCGGACACGGTGAACTCCCGCGGGGCGAGCGCGAAGCCCAGGTTGGTGTAGGAGAGCTTGGCGCGCAGCCGGTCCCGCGCGTCGTGGACGATCTCGGCGTGGTCGAACGCCGTCTCCGGCAGGTCGTCCACCGGGAACCACGCGGTGTCGTCGGGCACGGCCGGGTCGACGTCGGACGGGACGAGCCCGAGGAACGCCGTGGCGACCAGCCGGATCCCGGGCACCCGCTCCGGCGTGCTGAACACGCCGAGCTGCTCGACGTGGGTGACCTCGCGGACGTCGACCTTCTCGGCGAGCTGGCGGCGCACCGATTCCTCGACGTCCTCGGTGTCGCCGAGCATCCCGCCGGGCAGGGCCCAGCGGCCCCGCGCGGGGTCCTTGCCGCGCTGCCAGAGCAGCACCTGGAGGGCGTCCTCGCGGACCTGCAGGACGGCCGCGAGCACCTCGTGGCCCGTGGGACGGGCGGGCATGCGCCGATCGTAGGGGGCGCTCCGGAGATCCGGGCGAACCGTCGGTTCCGGGACGCGCAGGTTACGCGCAGGTGAGTTCCGGGTCACGCGGACGGTGTCCCGAGGGCGGCGGCGATGCTACGATCCCCCTGTTTTCGACCAACAGGCGAAAACATCCGAGGAGGGCGAGCGATGACCGTGACGGCTGACGTGCAGGCGGGGACCGGCGTCCCGTACCCCGGCTGGGCCGACGAGGTGCGGGAGCTGGCGCGGCGGCGCAACGCCGTGCTGCTGGCGCACAACTACCAGCTGCCGGCGATCCAGGACGTGGCCGACCACGTGGGCGACTCCCTCGCGCTGTCCCGGATCGCGGCCGACGTCGACGCGGAGACCATCGTGTTCTGCGGCGTCCACTTCATGGCCGAGACGGCGAAGATCCTCTCGCCGGGGAAGACCGTGCTGATCCCCGACGCGCGGGCCGGCTGCTCGCTCGCCGACTCGATCACCGTCGACGAGCTGCGGGCCTGGAAGGCCGAGCACCCCGGTGCCGTCGTGGTCAGCTACGTGAACACCACCGCCGCGGTGAAGGCGGAGACGGACATCTGCTGCACCTCGTCGAACGCGGTCGAGGTCGTCGCCTCGATCCCCGAGGACCGCGAGGTGCTGTTCCTGCCCGACCAGTTCCTCGGCGCGCACGTCCGGCGCACGCTGGACCGGCAGAACATGCAGGTGTGGGCGGGGGAGTGCCACGTCCACGCCGGCATCAACGGCGCCGAGCTGACCGCGCAGGCCGAGGCGCACCCCGACGCCGAGCTCTACGTGCACCCGGAGTGCGGCTGCGCCACCTCGGCGCTCTACCTCGCCGGCTCGGGGACCGTGGCCGCGGACCGGGTGAAGATCCTCTCGACGGGCGGGATGGTCGACGCCGCCCGGGCGTCGCACGCGAAGTCGGTGCTGGTCGCGACCGAGGTCGGCATGCTGCACCAGCTCCGCCGGGCCGCGCCGGAGATCGACTTCCGCGCGGTGAACGACCGCGCGAGCTGCACCTACATGAAGATGATCACGCCGGAGGCGCTGCTGCGCAGCGTCCGTGAGGGCACCGACGAGGTGCACGTCGACCCGGAGCTGGCCGCCCGCGGACGTGCCGCGGTCGAGCGGATGATCGCGATCGGCCAGCCGGGAGGTGGCGAATGACGGGCTGGGACGTGACCGCCGACCTGGTCGTCGTCGGCAGCGGCGTCGCGGGGCTGACCGCCGCGCTCAACGCTGCCGAGGCCGGCCTGCGCGTGGTCGTGGTGACCAAGGACGCGGCCGACGCGGGCAGCACCCGTTGGGCCCAGGGCGGCGTCGCCGTCGTCCTCGGCGACGTCCCGGGCGACACGGTCGACGCGCACGCCGCGGACACCCTCGCCGCGGGCGGCGGGCTCAACGACGCCGGGGCCGTCGCCGCGATCGTCGCCGGCGGACCCGCCGCGGTGCAGCGGCTGCGCGGGCGGGGAGCGCTGTTCGACGCACGGGGCGCCCGGCTCGACCGGACCCGCGAGGGCGGGCACTCGGCCTTCCGCGTGGTGCACGCGGGCGGCGACGCGACCGGCGCGGAGATCGAGCGCGCCCTGGTCGAGGCCGCTCGCTCGCTCACGATCCTCACCGGGCACGTGGCCGTCGACGCGCTGAAGGACCCCAGCGGGCGGGTCGCCGGGCTCGCCGTGCTCGACGACGCCGGCCGCCCGGGGGTCCTGCGCGCCCCGGCCGTCCTGCTGGCCACCGGCGGGTACGGGCAGCTCTACGCGAGCACCACCAACCCCGGGACCTCGACCGGCGACGGCGTGGCGCTGGCCCTGCGCGCGGGCGCGGCGGCGGCGGACCTGGAGTTCGTCCAGTTCCACCCGACCGTCCTCTACACCGGCCCCGCGGTCGGGCGCCGCCCGCTGGTCACCGAGGCGGTCCGCGGTGAGGGCGCCGTCCTGCGGGACCGGGCCGGGACCCGGTTCATGGTCGGCCGGCACCCGCTCGCCGACCTCGCCCCGCGCGACGTCGTGGCCGCCGCGATCACCCGCCGGATGGCCGAGACCGGCGCGGACTGCATGTACCTCGACGCCACCGAGCTGGAGGGCTTCGCCGCCCGGTTCCCGACGGTGTACGCGTCGTGCCGCGAGGCCGGCATCGACCCGACCCGCGAGCCGATCCCGGTCACCCCGGCCGCGCACTACGCGTGCGGGGGCGTGGTCGCCGACATCGACGGCCGCACCGCGGTCCCCGGCCTCTACGCCGCGGGCGAGGTCGCCCGGACCGGCCTGCACGGGGCGAACCGGTTGGCGTCGAACTCCCTGCTCGAGGGGCTCGTCGTGGGGGAGCGCGCCGTCCGCGCGGTGGTCGCGGACCTCGGCCTGCCGCGGACGGCGTCGCCCGAGCTGATCGCCCCGGCGCCCGCCGTGGGCGTGGCCGACCGGGGTGTCGTGCAGCGCGCGATGAGCGCCTTCGCCGCGATCGGGCGGGACGCGACGGGCCTGGCCACGGCGTCGGACGTCGTCGAGCAGGCCACCCTGCTGGCCACCCCGCTCGACCGCACCGGCGTGGAGGACGCCGCGCTGACCCTGCTCGCCCAGGCGGTGCTCGCGGCCGCCGGCACCCGGCGGGAGAGCCGCGGCTGCCACGTCCGCACGGACTTCCCCGACCGCGACGACGTGTGGCAGAAGGAGTCGCTGCTCGTGACCCTCGACGACGCCGGCCGCCCGGTCGTCGGCACGGACGCCCTGGCGGGTGCGGCATGAGCGCCGGAATCGCCGCGGGCGTGGGCGGCGCCACCGAGATCGGGATGCCGGACCCGGAGGACCTGGCCCGCGTGGTGCGCACCGCGCTCGACGAGGACCTGCGCTACGGGCCCGACGCCACCACGGCCGCGACCGTGCCGGCCGACGCCGTCGCGGTCGGCTCGTTCACCCCGCGCAAGGCCGGCGTGCTGTCCGGCGTCCCGGTGGCGAAGGCCGTGCTGGACCTGGTCGTGCCGGAGTGGGAGCTGCTCGCGGGGCTGCCGGACGGGTCCCGGCTGACGCCGGGGGAGCCCGCGCTCGTCGTCCGGGCGCCGGTCCGGGCGCTGCTCACGGCCGAGCGCACGGCCCTGAACCTGCTCTGCCACCTGTCCGGGGTGGCGACGGCGACCGCGGAGTGGGTCGACGCCGTCGCGGGCACCCGGGCGCGGATCCGGGACACCCGCAAGACGCTGCCCGGGCAGCGGCTGCTGGAGAAGTACGCGGTGCGCTGCGGCGGCGGGGTGAACCACCGGCTCGGGCTCGGCGACGCGATCCTGATCAAGGACAACCACGTGGCCGCGGCGGGCTCGGTGTCCGCGGCGCTGCGGGCCGCGCGGGAGCGGGCGCCGGAGCTGCCGTGCGAGGTCGAGGTCGACTCGCTCGTCCAGTTCGACGAGGTGCTCGCGCTCGGGGCCGAGCTGGTCCTGCTGGACAACTTCAGCCCGGAGCAGACCGCGGAGGCCGTGCGCCGCCGGGGTTCCGCACCGACGTTGCTGGAGTCCAGCGGCGGTCTGGTGCTCGCCAACGCGCGGGAGTACGCCGAGGCCGGGGTGGACTTCATCTCCGTCGGCGCCCTGACCCACTCGGTGACGGCGCTGGACCTCGGCCTGGACCTCTGAGTGTGGTGCAGGAGCCGCGCCCCTGCGGCTCCTGCACCACGCACCGGTCAGTAGGGCGCGAGCTCGAGGACCGGGCGGCCGGACTCGGCGGCGTCGCGGGCGAAGGCGGCGAGGTCGGAGAGGATCTCCCCGAGGGCGTCGGGCTCGTCGTGCGCGATGGCCTCCGACCAGGCGGCCATCACCGGCGGCGCGGTACGCGGGGTCATCTCCGCCAGGGCCTCGATCGCGGCGGCGGGCACCCGCGTCACGATCATGCCCGCGTCGACCTCGACGGCGAGGAGGCCGGCGGGGGCGCGCGGGTCGACGGGCCCGGAGTCGGTCAGAGCGGCGTAGAGCGCGGCCAGCTCGCTGCGGCGCAACGGGACCGACAGGTGCGGCCAGTCGTCGAAGGAGTGCTCGCCGGACGCCACCGACGCCACTGCGTCGGCCTCGTGCTCCCCGGCCAGGAACCAGTCGCTCACGGCGCGCGAATCTAGGCCAAGAGCTCCGCCGCCATCGGGGCGGGGAAGCGCACCGTGAAGCGGACCTCGCCGAGCAGGGCCTCCAGGGCGTGCGCGGCGCCCTCGACCTGCGCGCGGGCCTCGGCCCCGACGTCGGTCAGCAGCTTCAGCGCGATCGTGCCGTCCTTGCGCTGCACCCAGCCGCCCACGATCGCGCCGGCGACCCAGATCGTGGGGCCGCCGTTGCCGTTGCGGTCGAACAGGTGCGGGACCAGCGCGGGGTCCAGGTAGTGGTCGCGCTCCTTCCAGCCCATGGTCGTCGGGTCGAGGCCGGGGAGGAGGACGACGGACGGCTGGGGCTCGACCTCGGTGCCGTCGGGAACGTCGTCGGGCAGCACGAAGCCCGCGTCCGTCTCGACCGCGCCGACGTCGGCGAGCGCGGCCTTCGTGGTCGCGACCGTCCACCCGGCCCACCACTTGAGGTCGTCGCGGGTGGCGGGGCCGAAGGCCCGCAGGTAGGCGCGGGCGAGCCCGGCCGCGGCCTCGCGCCGGGGCAGCGGCTCGCCGAGCCCGCCCGGCACCCAGGCGTCGGCGGCGGCCCAGCGGTACTGGCCGTTGATCCAGGTGCCGGTGGGCCGGGCGCGCAGCACCTCGCCGTCGAAGCCCATGACCAGCAGGACGCGGGAGTGCAACGCCTGCACGGTCGCCTGGATCGGGACCGGCGTGGTGAGCTCCGGCAGCCGCAGGCCGACCTCGCGGGCGGGCATCGGGCCCTCGGCCACGAGCAGGTCCCGGATCCGGGCGCGGGCGTCGGCGACGGTGGCCTCGGGGTCGGTGTACCCGCCGGCCGTCAGCTGCTGGTGCAGGTTGCGGCGCTGCACCGCGGCGACGTCCACGGTCGCGGCGTGGTGCGCGAGCCGGGCGTGCTGCGGGCCGAAGACCCACAGCGTGCGGCGCATGGCGTGGTGCCGCAGCAGGCTGCGGTCCTGGTAGAGCGCGCGCTCCACGGCGGCGAGGTCCGGGTGCGCCATCCGTGCCGTGGCCGAGAGGTACACCGTGACGGGGTCGCTGGAGTGCAGTCCGACCAGGTCGTCGACGATCCGCGGGACGTCGTCGGTCCGGGTCGCGGGGGCCAGCCTGTGCCGCGCGACGAGCCGCGCACGCCGCTGCTCGGCGGAGATGGAGGGAAGCGCCACCCGCATCATGCTTCCATGACGCGCTCTGACCGCCGGTGAGATCGCAATGTGGTTCCATGACGCGGTCCTCGAGCCCGCCGGAGCGCGTTATGGCTCCATGACGCCGCACCGTACCCTGGACGCATGGTCCGCCCACTCCTGCGCCGCCTCGACCTGCGCTCCGAGCCGCTGCCGCGACCCGCCGTGCTGCGGGGGATGCTGCCGCGCGCGGAGATCGACGTCGACGCGGCGCTCGAGGCGGTCCGGCCGATCGTCGAGTCGGTGCGCGACCGGGGCGTCGAGGCCGTGCTGGAGGTCACCGAGCGGTTCGACAAGGTGCGGCCCGCGAGCGTGCGGGTGCCCGCGGCGGAGCTGGAGAAGGCGCTCGCCGACCTCGACCCGGCCGTGCGCGAGGCGCTGGAGACCTCGATCGAGCGCGCCCGCAGGGTGCACGAGGAGCAGCGCCGCGCGGACGTCGTCACCCGGGTCGTGCCGGGCGGCACCGTCACCGAGCGGTTCGTCCCGGTCCGCCGGGTCGGGCTGTACGCGCCGGGCGGGCTGGCGGTGTACCCGTCGTCGGTGATCATGAACGTGGTCCCGGCACAGGCCGCGGGCGTGGAGTCGCTGGTCGTGGCCTCGCCGCCGCAGGCGGAGAACGGCGGCCTCCCGCACCCCACGATCCTGGCCGCGGCCGCGCTGCTGGGCGTCGACGAGGTGTGGGCCGTCGGCGGTGCGCAGTGCGTCGCGCTGCTGGCCTACGGCGGCACCGACACGGACGGCGGCGACCTCGAGCCGGTCGACATGGTCACCGGCCCGGGCAACATCTACCTGACCGCCGCCAAGCGCATGCTCCGCGGCCTGGTCGGGATCGACGCCGAGGCCGGCACCACGGAGATCGCGATCCTGGCCGACGGCGGGGCGGACCCCGTGCACGTCGCCGCCGACCTGATCTCGCAGGCCGAGCACGACCCGAACGCCGCGTCGGTGCTGGTCACGGACTCGGACTCGCTCGCCGACGCGGTGGACGCCGAGCTCGAGAAGCAGGTCGCCGCCACCAAGCACACCGAGCGGATCCGCACGGCGCTCGCCGGCCCGCAGTCCGGCACGATCCTGGTGCGCGACCTCGCCGACGGCGTCGCGGTCGTCGACGCCTACGCCGCCGAGCACCTGGAGATCCAGACCGCCGACGCCCGCGAGGTCGGCGCACGGGTGCACAACGCCGGCGCGATCTTCATCGGCCCGTACGCGCCCGTCTCGCTCGGGGACTACTGCGCGGGTTCCAACCACGTGCTGCCCACCGGCGGCTGCGCGCGGCACTCCGGTGGGCTCTCCACCAGCACGTTCCTGCGGGGCGTGCACGTCGTGGAGTACACCGAGGAGGCGCTGCGTGAGGTGGCGGACAAGGTCGTCACGCTCGCGACCGCCGAGGATCTGCCCGCGCACGGCCAGGCCGTGACCGCCCGGTTCGGTTCGGCGGGGTCCGCGCGATGAGCCTGCCCGGGAACGCGGTCCGGCTCGAGGACCTGCCGCTGCGGGAGTCGTTGCGCGGCAAGTCGCCCTACGGCGCTCCGCAGCTCGACGTGGCGGTCCGGCTGAACACCAACGAGAACCCGTACCCGCCGCCGCCCGAGCTGGTCGCCGACGTCACAGCCGCCTGTGAGGAGGCCGCGCGGAACCTGCACCGCTACCCGGACCGGGACGCGGTCGTCCTGCGCGAGGACCTCGCGGCGTACCTCACCCGGCAGACCGGGGTGGAGCTCGGGCTCGCGAACGTGTGGACCGCCAACGGGTCCAACGAGATCCTCCAGCAGGTGCTGCAGGCCTTCGGCGGGCCCGGCCGGACCGCGCTCGGGTTCGTGCCCAGCTACTCGATGCACCCGATCATCTCGTCGGGCACCCAGACCGAGTGGCTGGAGATCCCGCGCACCGCGGACTTCTCCGTCGACGTCGACGCCGCGCAGCTGCTGCTCAAGGAGCGCGCGCCGGACGTCACGTTCCTGACCAGCCCGAACAACCCCACCGGGCAGTCCCTCGATCCCGACGACCTCGCGCTGCTGATCGACGCGGCGCCCGGGATCGTGGTGGTCGACGAGGCGTACGCCGAGTTCTCCGCGCACCCCAGCGCCACCACCCTGCTGGGCACCCACGGACACAAGCTGATCGTCTCGCGGACGATGAGCAAGGCCTTCGCCTTCGCCGGCGGCCGGCTGGGCTACCTGGCCGCCGCACCCGCCGTCGTCGACGCGCTGCAGCTCGTCCGGCTGCCCTACCACCTCTCGGTGCTCACCCAGGCCGCTGCACGGGCGGCGCTGCGGCACGCCGACGCCACCCTCGGCTCGGTCGCGCTGCTGGCCGCCGAGCGGGACCGGATCGTGCCGGAGCTGCAGGCCCTGGGCTACGACTGCGTCCCCAGCGACGCCAACTTCGTGCTGTTCGGCCGGTTCGCCGACGCCCCGCGGGCGTGGCGCACCTTCCTCGACCACGGCGTGCTCATCCGGGACGTGGGCATCCCGGAGCGGCTGCGGGTCACGATCGGCACGCCCGAGGAGAACGACGCGTTCGTCGCGGCCGCCGCGAACGTCGCCACGAAGGAGCTGTTGTGAGCGAGCCTGCGAGCGAGTCGTCGGTGCGGCGCCGGATCGGCCGCGTGGAGCGCGTCACCAAGGAGTCGAAGGTCCTGGTCGAGATCGACCTCGACGGCACCGGGCAGACGAACGTCTCGACCGGGGTCCCGTTCTTCGACCACATGCTCGACGCGCTGGGCAAGCACGGCGCGTTCGACCTCACCGTGCAGGCCGAGGGCGACGTGCACCTCGACGCCCACCACACCGTCGAGGACACCGCGATCGTGCTCGGCCAGGCGCTGCGCCAGGCGTTGGGGGACAAGAAGGGCATCCGCCGCTTCGGCGACGCCTGGATCCCGATGGACGAGGCGCTCGCGCACGCCGTCGTCGACGTCTCCGGGCGGCCGTACACGGTGCACTCCGGCGAGCCCGAGGTCATGCAGGGCTTCGTCGTGGGCGGGCACTACCCGACGGTGCTGAACCGGCACGTCTTCGAGTCGCTGGCCTTCCACGGGCACCTCGCGCTGCACGTCCGCGTGCTCGACGGGCGGGACCCGCACCACATCACCGAGGCCGAGTTCAAGGCGATCGCCCGGGCGCTGCGCGCCGCGACCGAGCCGGACGAGCGGATCACCGGCATCGCCTCGACCAAGGGCACCCTCTAGGAACTCGCGGCCCGACCGACCAGGATGGGGGCGATGGACGCCCGGCACCTCCGTTACTTCCTGGCCGTGGTCGACCACGGTGGGTTCCACCGGGCAGCCGAGGCCCTGGCCGTCGGCCAACCGACGCTGACCCAGGCCGTCTCGGCGCTCGAGCGGGAGTTGCACACCACGCTGTTCCACCACGTCGGGGCGGACGTCGTGCTCACCGAGGCCGGGCGCGCCCTCGTCGGACCCGCCCGGGAGGTCGGGCACGGGCTGGAGCTGGCCCGGGCGTCGGTCGAGGCCGTCGAGGGGATGCGGTCCGGGCGGGTGGAGATCGTCGCGACGCCGTCGCAGGCGGTGTCGCCGCTGGCCGGGACCATCGCCCGGTTCTGCGCCGCCCATCCCGAGGTGCGGGTGGTGGTACGGGCCGCGTTCACCGCGGACGAGGTGGTCGACGCCGTCTGCTCCGGTGCCACCGAGCTCGGCCTGCTCGCCGGTGCGCGGCCGCTCCACGCCACTGGGCTGGACCTGCACCCCGTCGCGCGGCAGCGGTTCGTGCTGGTCACACCCCCGGAGTCGACGCTGGCCGGACCGGTGGGCCCCGACCAGCTCGCGGGGTGCCGGCTGATCGCCGGGCCGCCCGGCACCGCCATGCGGACGGTCGCCGACGGCCTCGCGCGGCACGGCGCCTCCGTCGCGGCCGAGTGCGGGCACCGCGAGGCGATGCTGCCGCTGGTGCTGGGCGGGGTCGGGATGGCCGTGCTGCCCGACTCCTGGCGCGAGCTGGCCGAACGGGCCGGCGCCCGGGTCGTCGAGCTGGAGCCGCCGGCACACCTGGAGATCGCCTACGTCAGCCGCACCGGTGCCGTCACCGCGGCGGCCCGCGCGTTCCTCGAGCAGGCCACCCTCGAGACGCACCGCCCCGCGCCCGTCGACGCGTGCTGAGCCGGTCCCGACGATCCGTACACTCGAGGGCGTGTCGCGGATCGTCGTGCTGGACTACGGATCGGGGAACCTGCGGTCGGCCGAGCGCGCGCTGCGGCGGGTGGGAGCGGACGTCACCGTCACCTCCGACTTCGACGCGGCCTGCGAGGCCGACGGGCTGGTCGTCCCCGGCGTCGGTGCGTTCGCGCACTGCATGGAGGGGCTCACCGCGGTGCGGGGCCCGCAGCTGATCGGCCGCCGCCTGGCCGGCGGGCGTCCGGTCCTCGGGATCTGCGTCGGCATGCAGGTGATGTTCGACCGCGGCGTGGAGTTCGGCGTGGAGGCCGACGGGTGCGGGCAGTGGCCGGGCACCGTCGAGCGGCTGAAGGCGGACGTGCTGCCGCACATGGGCTGGAACACGGTCACCGCGCCGGCGGGCTCGACCCTGTTCAACGGCCTCGACGCCGACACCCGCTTCTACTTCGTGCACTCCTTCGCCGCCCGCCGCTGGGAGCTGGAGGAGTCGCACGCGATCCGGCCGCCGCTGGTCACCTGGGCGCACCACGGCGAGGACTTCGTGGCCGCCGTCGAGAACGGGCCGCTCGCCGCCACCCAGTTCCACCCGGAGAAGTCCGGCGACGCGGGCGCGCAGGTGCTGCAGAACTGGCTGCGGGACGTCGTCGGCTGAGTCGGCTGCCGCCGGGCGCGCCGGGCCCGATGGGTAGGCTCGTGCGGTGAGTTTCACCCTTCTTCCCGCTGTGGACGTCGCCGACGGGCAGGCCGTGCGCCTGGTCCAGGGCGAGGCAGGCACCGAGACCTCCTACGGCGCGCCGCGCGAGGCGGCGCTGAAGTGGCAGGAGGACGGCGCCGAGTGGATCCATCTCGTCGACCTCGACGCGGCGTTCGGCAAGGGGTCGAACGCGGAGCTGCTCGCCGCCGTCGTCGGTGAGCTGGACGTCAAGGTGGAGCTGTCCGGCGGGATCCGCGACGACGAGTCGCTCGCGCGCGCCCTGTCCACCGGCTGCGCCCGGGTCAACCTCGGCACCGCCGCGCTGGAGAACCCGGAGTGGTGCGCCAAGGTCTGCGCCGAGCACGGGGAGAAGATCGCCGTCGGGCTCGACGTGAAGATCAAGGACGGGCAGCACCGGCTCGCGGCCCGCGGCTGGACGCAGGACGGCGGCGACCTCTGGGAGACCCTGGCCCGCATGGACCGCGACGGCGTGTCGCGCTACATCGTCACGGACGTCTCCAAGGACGGCACGCTGCAGGGGCCGAACGTCGAGCTGCTCACGCAGGTCGCGGCGAAGACCCCGGCCCCGGTGATCGCGTCCGGCGGGATCTCCGAGATCAAGGACCTGGTCGCGCTGGCCGAGACCGGCGTGATCGAGGGCTCGATCGTCGGCAAGGCCCTGTACGCCGGGCGGTTCACGCTGCCCGAGGCGCTCGCGGCGGTTCGCTAGTGGGCGTCGCGGTCCGCGTCATCCCCTGTCTGGACGTCGACGCCGGGCGGGTGGTCAAGGGCGTCAACTTCAAGGAGCTGCGCGACGCCGGCGACCCGGTCGAGATGGCCGCGGTCTACGACGCCGAGGGCGCCGACGAGCTCACGTTCCTCGACGTCACGGCGTCGTCGGGGGAGCGGGAGACGATGGTCGACGTCGTCCGGCGCACCGCCGAGCAGGTCTTCATCCCGCTGACCGTCGGCGGCGGCATCCGCACGCCCGACGACGTCGACCGCATGCTGCGCGCCGGCGCCGACAAGGTCTCCGTGAACACCGCCGCGATCGCGCGGCCGGAGCTGCTGGGCGAGATGGCGCGGCGGTTCGGCTCGCAGTGCATCGTGCTGTCGGTCGACGCGCGCCGGGTCCCTCGCGACGGCACTGACGGGCCGCCCACGCCGTCGACCTTCGAGGTCACCACGCACGGTGGCCGCACGGGCACCGGGATCGACGCCGTCGAGTGGGCCGCCCGCGGCCAGGAGCTCGGCGTCGGCGAGATCCTGCTCAACTCGATGGACGCCGACGGCACCCGAGCGGGCTTCGACCTCGAGCTGATCGAGAAGGTGCGCCGCGTGGTCGACGTGCCGGTGATCGCCTCGGGCGGGGCGGGCGCACTGGAGCACTTCCCGCCGGCGATCCACGCGGGCGCCGACGCGGTGCTCGCCGCCAGCGTGTTCCACTTCGGGCAGCTGCGGATCGGCGAGGTCAAGGACGTGCTGCGCGCCGACCACGTGGAGATCCGGTGAGCGAGCTCGCGAGCGAACCATCAGCGGAGAACCGCGTCGAGACCTCGGAGCTGGACCCGGCGATCGCCGCCCGGCTCAAGCGCAACGCCGACGGCCTGGTGTGCGCGGTCGTGCAGCAGCGGGGCACCCACGAGGTGCTGATGGTCGCGTGGATGGACGACGAGGCGCTGCACCGCACGCTCACCACCCGCCGCGGCACGTACTGGTCCCGCAGCAGGCAGGACTACTGGGTGAAGGGCGAGACGTCGGGGCACGTCCAGCAGGTCCACGAGGTCCGGCTGGACTGCGACGGGGACACTCTGCTCGTCGTCGTCGACCAGGAGGGCCCGGCCTGCCACACCGGCGACCACACCTGCTTCGACGCCGACCGGCTGCTCTGACCGCTCGGAGTCTGCCGGGTCACGGCCCCGACATCACCCAGCGGATGCCCCGCGTGACACCCTCACCGGCGAGCCGGACGACCGTCGCCTCGGCGACGGGCAGGTAGGGCAGCCGCAGCGGGACCCGCGCCCAGCGGGGGAGAAGTCCGACGGCCGCGGCCGCGAGCAGCGCGTACGGCGCGCGGGCGGGCAGCGCCAGGGGCGGGCTGAGCAGCAGGAACCGGGCGGTGGAGCGGGCCTCCGGGGTGCCGCGCAGCTCGGGACGGAACGCCTGCAGGCGGGCCGCGAGTGCCGCCTCGGTCTCCGGCGGGTCGACGACGCCGAGCTCGCGCGCCACGCGGGCGGTGTCGGCGACGTAGCCGTCCCGGCCCGCCTGGTCGAGCGGCTGCGACCCGTAGCGCTGGTGGGCGCGCAGGAAGCTGTCGATCTCGGCGATGTGCACCCACTCCAGCAGGTGCGGGTCGGCGGCGGAGTAGGGCCGGCCGTCGGGTGCGACACCGCGGACCCGGCCGTGCACCGCCTTGATCCGCTCGATCGTGGCGCGGGCCTCCGCGTCGGGCCCGAAGGTCGTGGCGGCGAGGAAGTAGCTGGTGCGCGCGAGCCGCCCCCACGGGTCGCCGCGGTAGCCCGAGTGCCCCGCGACCCCGGCCATCGCCAAGGGGTGCAACGACTGCAGCAACAGCGCCCGCAGGCCGCCGACGAACATCGACGCGTCGCCGTGCACCCGGCGGATCGGGCGGTCCTCGGCGAACCACCGCGGGCCGGGAGCCGAGTGGATCCGTGCGCGCCGGTTCGCCCCCTCCGTGCCCGCGACCTTCTGGAAGACGTCCGCCCCGAGCCGCGCCCGCAGGCCCGCGACCCGGCCCGCGACGGCGCCGGACACGTCCCTGAACCCCGGAACCTGCAGATCGACCACGAGATCCATCATGCGGCCCCGCCGCGGCCGCGGCCACCCGATCGCGCCGGGGCGCCGTCAGCCCGAGGTCGGCTCCCCGAGCGCCGACCCGTCCACCGCTGACCTCTCGGGGAGCGGACCCGTGAGGTAACGCTGCACCGTCGGCCCGATCGCGGCGACCACCGTGGCGTGGTCGGCCGACGCCAACGGCTCGAGCTGCACGACGTACCGGATCATCCCGAGCCCGATGATCTGCGTGGCGACCAGCGCCGCCCGCTCCTCGACCCGGTCCGCCGCCACCCGGCCGACGATCGGGCCGATGACGACCCGGACGATGAACTCGCGCATCATCCGCGCCGCCGCGGGGTGCCCGGCCACGCTGCGGACCAGCGTCACGAGGGTGCCGCCGGCCGCCGAGTCCCACACCTGCAGGAACGTCGCCACGATCCGCTCGCCGACCCGTTCGGGGTCCCCGGGCACGACCGTCTCGACGAGCGCGGCCGGGTCCACCGGAACGTCGAGCGACGCCGTGAACAGCTGGGCCTTACCGCCGAACCAGTGGTTGACCATGGCCGCGTCGACGCCGGCCCGCTCGGCGATGCGCCGGACGGTGGCGCCGTCGTAGCCCCGTTCGGCGAACTCGACGCGCGCGGCCGTCAGCAGGGCGGCACGGGTGTCCTCGCCCGACGTGCGGCGGCCGCGGCGGCGCGGTTCGCGGGTGGTCACGGGCCCATCTTCACCCGCTCCACGCCGCGCGGGAGAATAGGCCCCGTGACCGCAGCCACCACGCGCCCCACCGCACCTCCCGCCGCGCTGGGAGCGGTCACCCCGACACGCGAGGAGTTCCGCGCGCTGGCCGTGAACCACCGGGTGATCCCGGTGACCCGCCGGCTGCTGGCCGACGACGAGTCGCCGGTCGGGGTGTACCGCAAGCTCGCCGCGCCGGACGGCCGGGCCCGCCCCGGCACCTTCCTGTTCGAGTCCGCGGAGAACGGGCGGTCGTGGTCGCGCTGGTCCTTCGTCGGCGCCCGCTCCGCCGCCTCGCTGAGCACGGTCGACGGGCGGATCCGCTGGACCGGCGAGGTCCCCGACCACCTGCCGACCGAGGGCGACGTGCTGGCCGCGGTCCGCGGCGTCGTCGAGGAGCTGCACAGCGAGCCGCTGCCGGGCATGCCGCCGCTCACCGGCGGGCTCGTCGGGTACCTGGGCTACGACGTCGTCCGCCGGATCGAGCGGATCGGCAGCGAGGAGAACCCGCCGGTCGACGACCTGCGGCTGCCCGAGCTGGTCCTGCTGCTGGCCACCGACCTCGCGGCCGTGGACCATCACGAGGGCACCATCACGCTGATCGCCAATGCGATCAACTGGGACGACTCGGACGAGCGCGTCGACGAGGCGTACGACGACGCGGTGGCCCGGCTCGACCGGATGACGGGCGAGCTCGCCGCGTCCGCGCCGTCGACCGTCGCGGTGTTCGAGGCGGTGGCCCCGGAGTTCGAGCGCAAGCGCACCCAGGCCGAGCACTTCGCCGCCGTCGAGGTGGCGAAGGAGCAGATCCGGGCGGGGGAGTGCTTCCAGATCGTCGTCTCGCAGCGCTTCGAGATGGACTGCGCGGCCGACCCGCTCGACGTCTACCGGGTGCTGCGCACCACCAACCCCAGCCCGTACATGTACTTGCTGAACCTCGAGGACGTGTCGGGCGGCAGCCCGTTCACGATCGTCGGGTCCAGCCCGGAGGCGCTGGTCACGGTGACCGACCGGCAGGCGACCACGCACCCGATCGCCGGGACGCGCTGGCGCGGCGCCACCGAGGAGGAGGACGAGCTGCTGGAGAAGGACCTCCGGCACGACGAGAAGGAGCGCTCCGAGCACGTGATGCTCGTCGACCTGGGCCGCAACGACCTCGGCCGGGTCTGCGAGCCGGGCACGGTGAAGGTGCGCAACTTCTTCTCCGTGGAGCGCTACAGCCACGTCATGCACCTGGTCTCGACGGTCACCGGCACGCTGCGGGAGGACCGCAACGCGGTCGACGCGGTGCTGTCCTGCTTCCCCGCCGGGACGCTGTCCGGCGCGCCGAAGGTCCGGGCCATGCAGGTGATCGACGAGCTGGAGCCCACCCGGCGCGGACTGTACGGCGGGATCGTCGGCTACCTCGACTTCGCCGGCAACGCCGACACCGCCATCGCGATCCGGACGGCGCTGATCCGCGAGGGCCGGGCGTACGTGCAGGCGGGTGGAGGGATCGTCGCCGACTCGGACCCGCAGGCCGAGGACACCGAGAGCCTCAACAAGGCCCGGGCCGTCCTCTCCGCGGTGGCGACGGCGGCCACCCTCGGACGTCCGGCAGGGCATGCCTGACGCGGCCCCTCCCGCCCGCAGCGGCCGGTTGTTCCTCCTGACGGCCGCGCTGCTGCTGCTCGGCGCGCTCGGCCTGTGGGGGACGACCCGGCTCGACTGGGCGTCCACGCAGGTCGAGGTGGCCGGGCACGGCGCGACGGGGGCCGTGCCGATCGCCGCGACCGGTGCGCAGATCGCGCCGTCGCTGATCGGGCTGGCGGTGCTCGCGGTCGCGGCGGTGGCCGCGGCGATCGCCGTGTCGGGCGTCGTGCGGCGGATCCTGGGCGTCATCCTGGTGCTGGCCGGCGCGTACGGCGTCTACGCCGCCGCCTCCGGCTGGCTGCGCCCGCCGACCGCGGCGGAGCTGCCCGCGCTGGTGGGCAGCGCGGCGGCGGGGGCCACGACGGCGCCCGGTGCCGCCGTGGCGACCACGGCCGCGCCGGTGCTCGGGGTGGTGGGCGGACTGCTGGTCGTCGCCGGGGGAGTGGTGCTGGTGGTGGCGGACAAGCGGCTGCCGCGGATGGGGGCGCGGTACGACGCCCCGGGCGCGCCGCGCCCGGCGGACCCCGAGCGGGCGGCCTGGGACGAGCTCGACTCGGGTGTCGACCCGACCACCGAGGGGGCGTTCGCGCGGGAGCGTGGGCCGGACGGCGGCCCCCGGCCCGGCCGGCCGGACGGTACGGAATAGCATGGCCGGAACGCCTGGTAGGCCCGAACCCGGAAGGGGAGTGCGCCCCGTGGGCGAGCACGGTGAGGTGAGTGCGGGAGTCCGGCCCAGCGTCCTGGACTCCATCGTGGAGGGTGTCCGGGAGGACCTCGCGGCCCGGGAGGCCGCGGTGGACTTCGCGGAGATCAAACGGCGGGCCGCCGCCGCGGCGCCGCCGAAGGACGTCATGGCCGCGCTGAACGAGCCCGGTGTCGGCGTCATCGCCGAGGTCAAGCGGCGCAGCCCGTCGAAGGGTGCGCTCGCGACGATCCCGGACCCGGCCGTCCTGGCCAAGTCCTACGCCGAGAACGGCGCGCGGGTGATCAGCGTGCTCACCGAGCAGCGCCGGTTCGGCGGCAGCCTCGACGACCTGGCCGCGGTGCGCGCCGCGGTCGACGTGTGCGTGCTGCGCAAGGACTTCGTCGTCACGCCGTACCAGGTGCACGAGGCCCGGGCCTACGGCGCGGACCTGGTGCTGCTGATCGTGGCGGCGCTGGAGCAGCCGGTCCTCGAGTCGCTGCTCGACCGCGTGGAGTCCCTCGGGATGACCGCGCTGGTCGAGGTGCACACCGAGGAGGAGGCGGACCGCGCGCTCGAGGCCGGGGCGAAGGTCATCGGCGTGAACGCGCGGGACCTCAAGACCCTCGAGGTCGACCTGAGCATCTTCGGCCGGCTGGCTCCCGGGCTCCCCAACGACGTGCTGCGCGTGGCCGAGTCCGGCGTGCGCGGTCCCGGCGACCTGCTCACCTACGCCGGCTGGGGTGCCGACGCCGTGCTCGTCGGCGAGGGCCTCGTGACCAGCGGCGATCCGGGTGCGGCCGTGCGGGCGCTGGTGGCTGCGGGCTTCCATCCGTCGTGCTCCAGAATGGTGCGGTGAGTTCCTCCACGAGCGTCCCGCCGAGCAGCCAGGTCACGGCCAGTCAGGGCATCGAGACGCCGTCGGGCCACGAGCCCGACGCACGCGGCCACTTCGGCCGCTACGGCGGCCGATGGGTGCCGGAAGCACTGGTCGCCGCGCTCGAGGAGCTGGAGACAGCCTACGAGAAGGCCCGGCACGACCCCGAGTTCCTCGCCGAGCTGGACCGGCTGCACCGTGACTACACCGGGCGGCCGTCCCCGCTGACGGACGTGCCGAAGCTGTCGCAGCACGCCGGTGGCGCGCGGATCCTGCTCAAGCGCGAGGACCTGAACCACACCGGGTCCCACAAGATCAACAATGTGCTGGGCCAGGCGCTGCTCACCAAGCGGATGGGCAAGAAGCGGGTCATCGCGGAGACCGGGGCCGGCCAGCACGGCGTCGCGACGGCCACCGCCTGTGCCCTGCTCGACCTCGAGTGCGTGGTCTACATGGGCGAGGTCGACACCCGCCGGCAGGCGCTCAACGTCGCCCGCATGCGCCTGCTCGGCGCCACCGTGATCCCGGTGAAGACGGGCTCGCGCACGCTGAAGGACGCGATCAACGAGGCGCTGCGGGACTGGGTCACCAACGTCGACAGCACCCACTACCTGCTCGGCACGGTCGCGGGCCCGCACCCGTTCCCGCAGATGGTGCGGGACTTCCACCGCGTGATCGGGCTCGAGGCGCGGGCCCAGGTGCGCGAGCGCACCGGGCGGCTGCCCACCGCCGTCGCCGCCTGCGTGGGCGGCGGGTCCAACGCGATCGGCATCTTCCACGCCTTCATCGACGACCCGGGCGTCCGGCTCGTCGGGTTCGAGCCCGGTGGCGACGGCGTCGCGACCGGCCGGCACGGGGCCACCCTGTCCGAGGGGTCGCCGGGCGCGCTGCACGGCGCCTTCTCGTACCTGCTGCAGGACGAGGACGGGCAGACCGCCGAGTCGTACTCGATCTCCGCGGGGCTGGACTACCCGGGCGTCGGGCCGGAGCACGCGCTGCTCAAGGACCTCGGCCGCGCCGAGTACCAGCCGGTGACCGACGCCGAGGCGATGGACGCGTTCTCGCTGCTCTGCCGCACCGAGGGCATCATCCCGGCCATCGAGTCGGCGCACGCCGTGGCCGGCGCGCTGCGGCTGGGCAAGGAGCTGGGGCCGGACGCGGTGATCCTGGTGAACCTCTCCGGGCGCGGCGACAAGGACGTCGACACCGCCGCCAAGTGGTTCGGGATGATCGGGCAGGACGAGAGCGCCGAGGCGGCCGACGGCACCGCCATCGCCGAGGGGGAGCTTGCGACCCCGACCGTCGGTGCCGAGGGGGAGCGTGCGACCCCGACCGTCGGTGCCGAGGGGGAGCTTGCGACCCCGACCGTCGGTGCCGAGGGCGCCACGCAGCAGCGGGCCGGGTCGTTCGCCCACCCGGGCAGCCAGACCGAGGGGATCCAGGCGTGAGCGAGCGTGCGAGCGACCCGTCGGCGCGGAGCGTCGCCGACGTCTTTGCGAGCTGCCGTGCCGAGGGGCGCGGTGCCCTGGTCGGCTACCTGCCTGCCGGCTACCCGACCGTCGACGAGGCCGTCGAGCTGCTGACCGCGATGGCCGAGGGCGGCTGCGACCTGCTCGAGGTCGGCGTGCCGTACTCGGACCCGGTCATGGACGGGCCCACCATCCAGGCCGCCGCCGACACGGCGCTGCGCAACGGGTTCCGGCTGCGGGACGTGTTCAGCACCGTCGAGCGGGTCACGGCCGCGGGCGGCAACTGCGTCGTGATGACGTACTTCAACCCGGTGCTGCGCTACGGGGTGGACCGCTTCGCCGCCGACCTCGCGGCCGCGGGCGGGCTCGGCGTGATCACGCCGGACCTGATCCCGGACGAGGCCGACGAGTGGTTCGCCGCCTCGGACAAGTACGGGCTGTCGCGGACCTTCCTGGTGTCGCCGTCGTCGACGGACGAGCGGATCGCCTCGACGACCGCCGCCGCCAGCGGGTTCGTGTACGCGACCTCGATCATGGGCGTGACGGGCGCGCGGGACTCGGTGAACTCCGCCGCCGCCGAGATCGTCCGCCGGACCCGGCCGCACACCTCGCTGCCGATCGGCGTCGGGCTCGGGGTCCGCAACGGCGACCAGGCCGCCGAGATCGCCGGGTTCGCCGACGGCGTCATCGTCGGGTCGGCGTTCGTCAGCGCCGCGGAGCGGGGCGGTCCGTCGGCGGTCCGTGCCCTGGCCCAGGAGCTCGCCGCCGGCGTGGCGCGGGCGGGCCTGCCACAGCCGGCCTGACGTCGGTTCACGCGGCTGCCGAGGCCGGTGAGCGGAGGGCGCAGGGGTTCCGTGGCGGGTCGCGATGATCGCCGGATCGGACCGCTCGCGGCCGCATACGGCCGGGAACGGTCCGGTTCGATGATCATGAATCGGTCGCAACCGGGCCGGCGGGGGACGGATGACGCGGGGCGAGGGCGCGAACGGGGAGGTCGGGGGCCCGGTCGTCCCGGCGCCCGCGCTACGGTGGCGGCGTGAGCGCCCTCGCGAGCAGCACCGTGCTGGCCTATCTCCCCAGCCCGGACCGCGGCGTCTGGCACATCGGGCCGATCCCCATCCGCGCGTACGCGCTCTGCATCATCGCCGGGATCGTCGTCGCGATCTGGTGGGGCGAGAAGCGGCTCGTCGCGCGCGGCGGACCGGCCGGCACCGTCGTCGACGTCGCCGTGTGGGCGGTGCCGTTCGGGCTGGTCGGCGGCCGGCTCTACCACGTCGCGACCGACTGGCGGACCTACTTCGGCCCCGGTGGCGTGCCGATCAACGCGCTCAAGATCTGGGAGGGCGGCCTCGGGATCTGGGGTGCGATCGCGCTCGGAGCGGTCGGCGCGTGGATCGGCTGCCGGCGGCGCGGCATCCCGCTGCCCTTCTTCGCCGACGCCGTGGCACCGGGCATCGTCGTCGCGCAGGCGATCGGCCGGCTGGGCAACTACTTCAACCAGGAGCTCTACGGCGCGCCGACGACGCTGCCGTGGGGCCTGGAGATCTACGAGCGCATCGACCCGACCACCGGCGCGTCGGACCCGCTGGGCGGCGTGGCCGTCGACACCGCGAACCCGATCGCGATCGTCCAGCCCACGTTCCTGTACGAGCTGATCTGGAACCTCCTCGTCGCCGCGATGATCGTCTGGGCGGACCGGCGGTTCCGGCTCGGCCACGGCCGCGTCTTCGCGCTCTACGTCGCCGGCTACACGCTCGGCCGGTTCTTCATCGAGCTCATGCGCACCGACCCGGCGACCCGCGTCTTCGGCGACATCCGGATCAACGTCGTGGTCTCGGCGCTGGTGTTCGTGCTGGCGGTGCTCTACGTCGTGCTGGTCCGCAAGCCGCGCGAGGTGCTGCCGCCCGAGGTGGTGTACCCCGACGGCGTGCCGGACGACCGCGCCCAGGACCGAGCCCAGGACCGAGCCCAGGACCGCGCCGAGGACCGAGACGGTGCACGCGACCCGGAGGTGGGCTCCGGACGGGCCGGCGACCGGACGCCATGACCACGTCGGCGACCCGGTTCGAGGGGTTCGGCGACGGCGCCGTCGAGTTCTACGACGGCCTGCTGGCCGACAACAGCAAGGCGTACTGGACCGACCAGCGCGACGTGTACGAGGCGCACGTCCGCGCACCCATGGCGGCCCTGCTCGGCGAGCTCGAGGAGGAGTTCGGGCCGGGCAAGATCTTCCGCCCGTACCGCGACGTCCGGTTCTCCAAGGACAAGACGCCGTACAAGACCCATTGCGGCGGCTTCACCCCGCCCTTCTACGTCCAGGTCGGGCCCGAGGGGCTGCTCGCCGCGGCGGGCTACTACGGCATGGCTTCCGACCAGGTCGCCCGCTACCGCACCGCCGTCGACGACGAGCGCCGCGGCGAGGAGCTGCGCCGCATCCTGGCGGCCGCGGAGAAGGCCGGCCTGACGGTCGGCGGGGAGCAGCTGCGCACCCGGCCGAAAGGCACCGACCCGGACCACCCCCGGCTCGACCTGTTGCGGCACAAGGGCCTGATGGTCGCACGCCGCTGGTCGCCGGACGACGCGCTGCACGAGCGGACCTGCCTCGACCGCGTCCGCCGAACCTGGCGGGCCGGCCGGCCGCTCGCGGAGTGGCTCGCCGACCACGTCGGCCCGAGCGAGCAACCCCGTCGCTGAGTCCTACCGCCTCGCCCGCCGCGCCAACAGCTCGTGCAGGGCGATGCCCAGCGACACGCCGAGGCAGTCGACGACCGCGTCGAGGAGCTCGGCGTCCCGTCCGATCGGCAGGACGCCCTGCAGGACCTCCGACAGCCCGGCGTACCCCGCGAGCCCCAGGACCAGCGGAAGCGGCGGGACGCCCGCCCACCGGCCGGTGACACCCAGCAGGGCGAACACACCCAGATGGACGAGTTTGTCCACCCCCTGCGGGGCACTCGGAACACCGGACGCCGGCATGAACAGCACCACCAGGCTGACCAGGACCGCGAGGGCGAAACTCAGCCGTCGCACTGTTCGACTTCCTCCTACCTGATCGTTACAGAGAGCGCGCTAGGCTTGACATCGTGACCCGTCGCACCAAGATCGTCTGCACCATCGGGCCGGCCACCGCCACGCCCGACCGTATCCGGGAGCTGGTCGCGGCCGGCATGGACGTCGCGCGGCTCAACTTCAGCCACGGCACCCGTGACGACCACGAGCGCGTGTACCAGATGGTGCGCGACGCCGCCGACGCCGAGGGCCGCGCCGTCGGCATCCTCGCGGACCTGCAGGGGCCGAAGATCCGGCTCGGCACGTTCGCCGACGGTCCGACCGAGTGGCAGACCGGCGAGGAGGTGCGGATCACGGTCCAGGACTGTGCCGGCACCCACGAGCGGGTCTCCACGACCTACAAGGGCCTGGCGCAGGACGCCCGCGCCGGGGACCGGCTGCTGGTCGACGACGGCAAGGTCGGTCTGCGCGTGGTCGAGGTCGAGGGCGACGACGTGGTCTGCCGGGTCACCGAGGGCGGCCCGGTGTCCAACAACAAGGGCCTCTCGCTGCCGGGCATGAACGTCTCGGTGCCGGCCCTGAGCGAGAAGGACATCGCCGACCTGGAGTTCGCGCTCCAGCTGTCCGTCGACGTGATCGCGTTGAGCTTCGTGCGCAGCCCCGCGGACATCGACGGCGTGCACCGGATCATGGAGAAGGTCGGGGTGAAGCTCCCGGTCGTCGCCAAGCTGGAGAAGCCCGAGGCCGTCGACAACCTCGAGGCCATCGTGCTGGCGTTCGACGGCGTGATGGTCGCCCGCGGCGACCTGGGCGTGGAGCTGCCGCTGGAGAACGTGCCGCTGGTGCAGAAGCGCGCGATCCAGATCGCCCGGGAGAACGCCAAGCCGGTCATCGTGGCCACCCAGATGCTGGACTCGATGATCACGAACTCGCGCCCGACCCGCGCGGAGGCCTCCGACGTGGCCAACGCGGTGCTCGACGGCGCCGACGCGCTGATGCTCTCCGGCGAGACCGGCGTCGGCCGCTTCCCGATCAAGACGGTCAGCACGATGAGCACGATCATCGAGGCCGTCGAGGCGGGGCCGGCCAACGTGCCGCCGCTGAACCACGTGCCGCGCACCAAGCGGGGCGTGCTCTCCTACGCCGCGCGCGACATCGGCGAGCGCCTCTCGGCCCGCGCGCTGGTGGCGTTCTCGCAGTCCGGCGACACGGTCCGCCGCCTCGCCCGGCTGCACACCCGGCTGCCGCTGCTGGCCTTCACCCCGGCCCCCGAGGTGCGCAGCCAGCTGGCCATGACCTGGGGCGTCGAGACGTTCCTGGTCGAGGCCGTCGACTCCACGGACGCCATGGTCCGCCAGGTCGACCATGCGATGCTCTCGATCGGCCGGTTCCAGCCGGGTGACCTCGTGGTGATCGTCGCGGGTTCCCCGCCCTCGACCGTCGGCTCCACCAACCTCATCCGGGTCCACCGGCTGGGCGAGGAGGACCACGCCTGATTCCGGGGTCTGGAAGGATCCCGGCGTGACCGAACGGCCCGACCCCGGGATCCTGCTCGACGTCGACGGCGTCCCGCGCGGGCAGACCGTGCTCGACGAGCTGATGCGGCTGCTCGAGCTGGAGCAGCTCGAGGTGGACCTGTTCCGCGGCACCAGCCCGGCGACCTCGCCCGTGCGCGTGTTCGGCGGGCAGGTCGCGGCGCAGGCGCTGGTCGCCGCGGGCCGCACGGTCGAGCCGGACCGCGGCGTGCACTCGTTGCACGCGTACTTCATCCGGGGCGGCGACCCGAGCCGGCCGATCGTGTTCCGCACCGAGCGGGTGCGCGACGGCCGCTCGTTCAGCACCCGTCGCGTGCTCGCCATCCAGGGCGGGGAGGCGATCTTCGCGCTCTCGGCGTCGTTCCAGCTCGAGCAGGAGGGGCTGGAGCACTCGGTACCGTTGGCCGCCGGGGTCCCGACGCCCCAGGACCTGCCGAGCATCGGCGACCGGGTGGTGTCCGGGGCGGGGGCGGCCTGGATCGAGCGGGTGCCCCGCTCGCTGGACATCCGGTTCGTCGACGAGCCGGTGTGGACCGAGGACCGGGTCGCGACCGACGAGCCCCTCCGGGCCTGGATGAAGGCCGACGGGCGGCTGCCCGACGACCCGCTGCGGCACGTCTGCCTGCTCACCTACATCTCCGACCTCACCCTGCTCGGTTCCGTGGTGGGCCGCCACGACCTGAGCAGCACCGCCCTGCAGATGGCGAGCCTCGACCACGCCATGTGGTTCCACCAGGCCTTCCGTGCCGACGAGTGGCTGCTCTACGAGTGCTGGAGCCCCGCGGCGTCGGGCGGGCGCGGCCTGGCGCAGGGCCGCTTCTTCACCCGGGACGGGCTGCTGGTGGCCAGCACCATGCAGGAGGGCCTGGTCCGGCTCCCGCGCCGCTGACCGGACCGGACGGCGGTCCCGGACGACCGGTGGCGGCGGCCGCCGATCCGGCGAGGCAGGATGGGCGCATGACCGACGACACCGGGGACGGCAGGGAGCGCCGGGACCGCGCCTGGGGCTTCAACACCCGGGCGGTGCACGCCGGGGCGGTGCCGGACTCGGCGGTGGGCGCGCGGGCCGTCCCGATCTACCAGTCGACGAGCTTCGTCTTCGAGGACACCCAGGACGCGGCGAGCCTGTTCGCGCTGCAGAAGTACGGCCTGATCTACAGCCGGATCGGCAACCCCACGGTCGCGGTGCTGGAGGAGCGGCTCGCGAGCCTCGACGGCGGCATCGGCGCGGTGGCCACGGCCAGCGGCCAGGCCGCCGAGTTCCTCACCTTCGCCTGCCTGGCCGGCGCGGGGGACCACGCGGTGGCGGCGTCGGGCCTGTACGGGGGCACGATCACCCAGCTCGACGTGACGCTGCGCCGCTTCGGCGTCGACACGACCTTCGTCCCCGGTGGCGACCCCGCCGGCTACGCCGCGGCGATCACCGACACGACCAAGTTCGTGTTCACCGAGGTCGTCTCCAACCCCGGCGGCGAGGTCGCGGACATCGCGGGGCTGGCCGACGTCGCGCACGCGGCGAGCGTGCCGTTGATCGTCGACGCCACCGTCGCCACGCCGTACCTGTGCCGGCCGATCGAGCACGGTGCCGACATCGTGATCCACTCCGCGACCAAGTTCCTGGGCGGCCACGGCACCACTCTCGGTGGCATCGTCGTCGAGTCGGGGCGGTTCGACTGGGGCAACGGCCGGTTCCCGTCGATGACCGAGCCCGTCCCCAGCTACGGCGGGCTCACCTGGTGGGGCAACTTCCAGGAGCTCGGCTTCCTCACCAAGCTGCGCGCCGAGCAGCTGCGCGACGTCGGGCCGACTCTGTCCCCGCACTCGGCGTTCCTGCTGCTCCAGGGGGTGGAGACGCTGCCCTTCCGGATGCAGGCGCACGTCGCGAACGCCAAGCGGGTCGCGGAGTGGCTGCACGCCGATCCCCGCGTGGAGTACGTGCGCTACGCGGGCCTGCCCGACCACCCGCACCACGAGCGGGCGCGCCGGTACCTGCCGGAGGGCCCGGGCGCGGTGTTCAGCTTCGGCGTGAAGGGCGGCCGGGCGGCCGGAGCGCGGTTCATCGAGTCCGTGCGGCTGTGCAGCCACCTGGCCAACATCGGCGACGCCCGCACCCTCGTCCTGCACCCGGGTTCCACCACCCACCAGCAGCTCACGACCGCGCAGCTCGAGGCCGCCGGGGTGCCCGAGGACCTGATCCGGATCAGCGTGGGGCTCGAGGACGTCGACGACATCATCTGGGACCTCGACCAGGCGCTGGCCGAGGCCGCGAAGGAGAACGCATGAGCTGGCAGAACCCGTCGGCGCTGGAGCGGCAGCGGATCCTGCGCGAGACCCGCACGGTCGCGATGGTCGGCGCCTCGCCCAACCCCGCGCGGGCCTCGAACTTCGTGGCGACCTACCTGCTGTCGAGCACGGACTACGAGGTGTGGTTCGTGAACCCCAACGCGACCGAGATCCTGGGCCGCCCCGTGTACCCGTCGCTGGCGGACTGCCCCGGCGTGCCCGATCTCGTCGACACCTTCCGCCGCCCGCAGGACCTGCCCGGGGTGCTCGACGAGGTGCTCGCGCTGGACGGGGTGCGCACCTGGTGGCTGCAGTTCGGGCTGTGGGACGAGGACCTCGCGGCGAAGGCCGAGGCCGCGGGCCTGACGGTCGTGATGGACCGGTGCCTGAAGGTGGAGCACGCCCGCTTCGCCGGCGGCCTGCACCTGGCCGGCTTCGACACCGGCGTGATCAGCTCCCGCCGGCGGGACTGACCCCGCGACCGACCCTGCGACCGGCCCCGACCGGGCGCCCCGGAACGGTCCGGGGCGCCCGTGCGGTCAGGCCGTGACCTTGTTCTGGGTCAGGAAGGCCTTGGCGACCTCGGCGGGGTCGCCGCCGTTGATCTGGACCTGCTGGTTGAGGGCCTGCATGACCTTCGTGGTGAGCAGGCTCGACACGCAGTCGAGGGTCTGCTGGAACTCCGGCCCCTGCGCGTCGGCCACGGACTGCTTCACCACCGGCGCCACGTACTGGAAGCCGAAGATGTGCTTCGGGTCCTGGAGCGGGGTGTAGTTGCCGGTCGACAGCTGGCCGTCGGTGGAGAACGCGTCGGCCGCGTTCGCCTGCCCCTGGTCGAGGACCTGGTAGACGAGGCCGGGGTCGACCCCGGTGAACTTGATGCCGGTCAGCCCGTACTCGTTCTTCATGCCGACCAGGCCGTTCTGCCGGGTCTCGAAGGGCGGCTGGGCGGCGAGGGTGATCCCGTCGCCCGCGTTCCCCACCTTGGCGAGGTCCGGCACCGCGGCGAGCCCGTTCTGCTTGGCGAAGTCCGACTTCACGATGATGACGTCGGTGTCCTCGAACGGCGTCTGCTTGAAGATCGTGGCCTGGCGGTTCTGCGCCTCGAACTCCTTGACCGTGTTGTAGGTGTCCTCGGGCGTGGCGCCGACCGGCTTGTTCGCGATGCTGCTCTCGATCTCCCCGAGGTACTCGGCGTAGGCGTCGATCTGGCCGGCCTGGAAGGCACGGTCGATGACCTCGGAACCGCCGATGTTCGACTGGTAGGCCACGTCGTAGCCGCGGGACTTCAGCGCCTGGGTGTAGAGCTCGCCGAGGACGAACTGCTCCGAGAAGTTCTTGCTGCCGAACTTGACCGGCGGTTTGCCCTGGCCGGGGGTCCCCGTCGGGCAGCTGACGTTCTGCGCGGTCACCGGCGTGATGACGTCCTGGCCGGCGGCCTGCGCGCCGGCGTTCGGCGCGGCCGACCCCGAGGACCCGGAGGACCCGGAGGAGCTCCCGCCGCCACCGCAGGCCGCGACGACGAGGGCCAGCGCCGCGACGCCCGCGGCGAGCGCGGCGACCCTGCCGCGCCTGCCGTTGATGCTTCCGGACATGAGGATCCTTCCTGTGGTGGGAACTCAGGCCGCCGTGACGGGGACGATCTTCATCCCGGCCGGGGTGACGGCGCGTTGCACGATGAGCAGGAGCCCGTCGACGGCGAAGGCGAGCAGGACCGCGATCACGGTGTAGGCGAGCAGCTGGGAGACGGGCAGGGTCGGGTTGGTGATGACCGAGCCCAGGGTGTGCGGGTAGCCCGCCGTGCCGGCCAGATAGGCCGTCGCGATCACGAAGACCGTGCCGGTCCGGATCCCGGCCATGATCAACGGGACGGCGTGCGGCAGCTCGACCTGGGTGAGGATCTGCCAGCCGGTCATGCCCATCCCGCGCGCGGCCTCGACCGTGCCGGGCTCGACCTCGGCGACGCCGACGTAGGTGTTCGTGAGGATCAGGGGCAGCGCGAGGATGACCAGCGCGACCATGATGTTGATGAAACCCACGCCGTAGAGGCCGATCCCGATGGCGATGATCGCCAGGGTCGGCAGGGCGCGGAGCACGTTGGCCCCGTTCACGGCGAGCAGCGCGAAGCGGCGGGTGTGGCCGATCGCCGCACCCAGTGGCACGGCGATGGCGATGGCGATGACCACCGAGACCAGCGACAGCACCAGCTGCCCGGCGATGTCGCCCAGGACCCGGGCGGGGTTGTCGGCGACGAACCGCCAGGCATCGACGAGGACCATCTACGCACCTCCCCGGCGGGCCCGCGCCCACGGCGTGACGAGCCTGGTGAGGCCGACGATGAGCGCGTCGGCCACCAGGGCGAGCAGGATCGCCAGCACGCCCGCCGAGATCAGCCCGGAGATGAACGTGTTGCCGATGTAGAAGAGGATCGACTGGCCCAGCCCGTAGGGCGCGATGTACGCCGCGAGCGTCGCCAGCGAGATCGTGGTGACCGTGACGACGCGTAGGCCGGCCATCACCGCGGGCAGGGCCAGCGGGAAGGTGATCCGCACGAGGATCTGCCCGGGGGTGAGGCCCATCCCCAGCGCTGCGGCCCGGACCTCCGGCGGCACCGAGCGCAGGCCCGTGAGCGTGTTCCGGAACAGCAGCAACAGCGTGTAGCCGACCAGCGCGATCTCGATGGTGAACAGGCCGATGCCGGTCACCGGGATCATCAGCAGGAAGAAGCCCAGCACCGGGATCGTGTAGAGGATCGTCGAGAACACGACGGCCGGCGTCTCGAAGCGCGGCAGCCGGTACGCGACCAGCGCCGCGGGCAGCGCGATGACCAGCCCGATCACGATCGCGATGGCGCTCACGTAGACGTGCTGGACGAGCTCGGCCGCGAACCGGTCCCAGTGGTCGGCGAACCAGTCCCAGCAGAACGTCTCGTTGGCCTTGCACCCGGAGGTGTTGCCGAAGTCCGGGATGACGGGGCCCTGCAACCGGAGGCTCACGATCCGGCCGCCTCACGGATCTCCGCCAGGGTGACGGCGCCGGCGGGTCGACCCTCCTTCGTCACCTCCAGGACCTCCGCGTTGGCGGCCAGCAGCACCGAGAGCCCGACGCGCAGGGACGTCCCCGCCGACACCGACGGCGCGCCCGGCGGCGCCTCGCGCCCGGGATCGGCGAGCTCGCCCACGCTGCGCAGGGAGAGCCGCTTGAGCCCGCGGTCGGCGCCCACGAAGTCCGCGACGAAGTCGTCGACCGGGTCGCCGAGCAGCTCGTCCGCGCTGCCGTACTGCGCGAGTCGTCCGCCGGGCCGCAGCACCGCGATCTTGTCGCCCATCTTGATGGCCTCGTCGATGTCGTGGGTGACGAAGATGACCGTCTTGCGGATCTCGTTCTCCAGGGACAGGAACTCGTCCTGGATCTCGGCGCGGGTGATCGGGTCCAGGGCACCGAAGGGCTCGTCCATCAGCATCACCGGCGGGTCCGCGGCCAGGGCGCGGGCCAGGCCGATGCGCTGCTGCTGGCCGCCGGAGAGCTGGGCGGGGTAGCGCTTCGCGTAGCTGCGGTCGAGGCGGACCAGGTCGAGCAGCCGGCCGGTCCGCTCCGCGATCCGCTCCTTGTCCCAGCCGAGCAGCCGGGGGATCGTGCCGATGTTCGCGCCGATGGTCATGTGCGGGAACAACCCGACCTGCTGGATGACGTAGCCGATGTCGCGGCGCAGGGTGGTCACGTCGTAGGTCAGGACGCTGCGGCCACCGATCAGGATGTCCCCGGAGGTCGGCTCGATCAGGCGGTTGACCAGTTTCATCGCCGTGGTCTTGCCGCCGCCGGACGGCCCGACCAGGCAGCAGGTCTCGCCGGGCGGCACGGTGAGGGACAGGTCGTCGATCGCGGGGGCGTCCTGTCCCGGGTACCGCTTGGTCACGTGGCGGAACTCGATCGCGAGCGCCTCGCCCCGGTGCGAGGCGCCGACGGGCCCCTCCTGCGTGGCCGGATCGGTCATCCGTCGCACCTCCGTGCCTCGTCGCGTCGGCGACGCGCGCCCGGGTGGGCGGGAGGTAGCCGCGGTGACGGAGCCACCGGTACACGCGTCGTGATGCGCAACGCACCCTAGCCACGACGGGGTGACCCGGCAGGGTTGCGAAATGTGATCGTGATCCAGGCGCCGGGAGTATCCGAAAAGCCGGGAATGCGAACTACTTTCGCTGATGAGCTATTCGTGCCGGTTCAGCGGGGGCGACGTAGGAGCCGGGTCCGCGGTGGGCCGCCGTAGGTCAGCCTGCGCAGCAGGACCTCGGCGGGCCCGCGGCCCCCGGCCCGCTCCAGCAGCGTCGCGGCGAGCACCGACGCGATCCAGGTCGCGACGGCGAGCAGCGCCGCGCCGGGCACCCCGATCCGCGCCCCCAGGCCCAGGGTCCAGGCCGGGAGCAGCGCACAGAACACCATGGACTGGGCGAGGTAGAAGGTCAGGGACCGGCGGCCCGTCGCGACCAGGGCGCCCCTCACGGGGCCGGCCGCGCGGGTGGCGAGCAGGCCGAACAGCGCGGCATACCCGATCCCGCCGGCGAGCCCGCCGACCGAGTGCAGCACGCCGAGCAGGGCGGACGGGCCGACGGACGGCCGCCACCAGCCCGCGGCGGCGACCGCGAGCGGGAGCCCGGCGACCACCGCGACGACCAGCCCGCCCGTGGCCACCCGGACGAGCAGCCGGCGATGCCGCTCCGGCTCGTCGAGCAGCCCGCGCCGCGCGGCCAGGGCGCCGACGGCCAGCATCCCGGCGGTGAACAGGGCCGACGAGATCGTGCCGGCGAGCCATTCGCCGACGTGCAGGCGCACCGCCGTGCCGACGCCGGACGTCGCGACCGATGGCACGGTGAGCGCGCCCGTCCGCAGGCCCGTGCCGGCGCCGAGCAGGATCGTGATCGCCGCCCCGACGGCCGCGAGCGTCCGCAGCGTGACCTCGGCGCCGCGGACCAGGAACCTGGCCAGCAGGACCAACAGCAGCCCGTACGCGCCGACGATGTCGCCCGGGAACAGCAGGATCCCGTGCGCGGCCCCGAACGCGACCATCCACGCGCCCCGGCGGCGCAGCAGGCGGATCGCCGCCGCCTCGTCCCACCGCCGGGCCAGCTGCACCGCCCCGTACCCGACGAGCAGCGCGAACAGCGGGTAGGCGCGCCCGTCGACCAGCAGCATCTGCAGGAACGTGATCACCCCGCCCACCGCGCCCGGATCGTCCGGGTACCCGCGCACGCCGGGTGCGGCCGACAGGAAGAGGTGCACGTTGGCCAGCGCGATCAGCAGCAGCATCGCGCCCCGCGCCAGGTCGGGGGCGACCGCCCGGGCGGAGAGGGGCAGGGGAGCGGTCGTCACGCCCGAATCATCCCGTGGCGTCCGGTCCGGCGGTCATCGGGGCGCCCGGCGGGCCGATCCGTCCGGACGGGTCGGACGTCACACCGGGACCGCCGCCACCAGGGTGATCCCCGTCGCGGCGCACCCGCGGAGGGAGGGCTAGCCTCACGGCGTGTCCACTCCTGTCACCGTCACTGTCACCGGAGCCGCTGGCCAGATCGGTTACGCGCTGCTCTTCCGGATCGCCTCCGGGCAGCTCCTGGGGTCCGACACCCCGGTCAAGCTGAACCTGCTGGAGATCCCGCAGGCCGTCAAGGCTGCCGAGGGCACCGCCATGGAGCTGAGCGACGGCGCGTTCCCGCTGCTGGCCGGCGTCGACATCTTCGACGACGCCACCAAGGCCTTCGACGGGACGAACGTCGCCCTGCTCGTCGGCGCCCGCCCCCGCACGAAGGGCATGGAGCGCGGCGACCTGCTCGAAGCCAACGGCGGGATCTTCGCCCCGCAGGGCAAGGCGATCAACGCCGGCGCGGCCGACGACATCAAGGTCCTGGTCGTCGGCAACCCGGCGAACACCAACGCCCTCATCGCGCAGAGCGCGGCGCCGGACGTCCCGGCCGAGCGCTTCACCGCGATGACCCGCCTGGACCACAACCGCGCCCTCGCGCAGCTCTCGCAGAAGCTGGGCGTGCCGGTGTCCGAGATCACGAAGATGACGATCTGGGGCAACCACTCCGCCACCCAGTACCCGGACCTGTACCACGCCGAGGTCGGCGGCAAGATCGCCGCCGAGCAGGTCGAGGAGTCCTGGCTGAAGGACGAGTTCATCCCGACCGTCGCCAAGCGCGGCGCGGCGATCATCGAGGCCCGCGGCGCGTCCTCCGCCGCCTCGGCCGCCTCCGCGGCGATCGACCACGTCCACACCTGGGTCAACGGCACCGCCGAGGGCGACTGGACCTCCATGGCCGTCCCGTCCGACGGGTCGTACGGCGTGGCCGAGGGCATCATCTCCTCCTTCCCGGTCACCACGAAGAACGGGAAGTACGAGATCGTGCAGGGCCTGGAGATCAACGAGTTCTCCCGCGAGAAGATCGACGCCTCCGTGGCCGAGCTGGTCGAGGAGCGCGAGGCCGTGAAGGGCCTCGGCCTGATCTGACCCGCTGCACTATGGAACCATAATGCGCTCTGAGCAGGGCTTTCAGCGCTTTATGGTCCCATAGTGCGTTCAGGGGCGGTCAGTCCTCGAGGACCGCGATCGCGAAGGACTCCCCGGGCAGCGTGATGTCCGACTGCTCGCTCGCCGTCGGTTCGCTGGCCAGCAGGATGCGGGTGATGGTGGCGCCGAGGTCGAGCGCGACCTCCTCCGCCCCGAGGTTGACCAGCACCCTCAGCCGGCCGCGGTGGATGACCAGCGTGCGGGCCTCGGGGTGGACGTCGACGGCCACCTCGTCGAGCCACGGGTCGGAGAGCTCCGGCCACGCCTTGCGCAGGGCGATGAGCTCCTTGTGCATCGCGAGCAGGGTCGCGTGCGGCTCCTGCTCCTGCTCGGTCCAGTCCAGCTTCGAGTCGAGGAAGGTGCTCTCGGCGTTGGGGTCGGGGACCTCGACGTCGCCCCAGCCGTGCTCGGCGAACTCCGCGGTGCGGCCCTTGCGGACGGCCTCGCGCAGCCCCTCGTCCGGGAAGTAGGAGAAGAACTGCCACGGGGTGCGGGCGCCCCACTCCTCGCCCATGAACAGCATCGGCGTGAACGGCGAGGTGAACAGGATCGCCGCGCCGCAGGCCAGGATGCCGGGGGAGAGCAGCTGGGTGAGCCGGTCGCCGGTGGCCCGGTTGCCGATCTGGTCGTGGTTCTGCAGGTAGGTCACGAAGCGGTGGCCCGGGATCCGGGCGGTGTCGACGGGGGCCCCGTGCGTCCGCCTGCGGAAGCTCGACCAGGTGCCCTCGTGCAGGAACCCACGGGTCAGCACGTGGGCCAGTCCCGCGAGGTCGGCCTCGGCGAAGTCGGCGTAGTAGCCCTGGACCTCGCCGGTGAGCACGCTGTGCAGGCAGTGGTGGATGTCGTCCGTCCACTGCGCCGTCATCCCGAGCCCGCCGCCCTCGCGCGCCGTGATCATCCTCGGGTCGTTGAGGTCCGACTCCGCGATCAGCGACAGCGGCCGCCCGACGTGCGCCTCGAGGGCGGCGACCTCCACCGCCAGCTGCTCGAGGACGTGCTGCGCGCGGGTGTCGCGCAGGGCGTGCACGGCGTCGATGCGCAGCCCGTCGACGTGGAAGTCCCGCAGCCACATCAGCGCGTTGTCGATGGCGTACCGGCGCACCTCGTCCGACCACGGGCCGTCGAGGTTGAGCGAGGGGCCCCAGATGTTGGAGCCGGCGAAGTACGGGCCGAACCGGTCGAGGTAGGCGCCCGAGGGGCCGAGGTGGTTGTAGACGACGTCGAGGACCACCCCGAGCCCACGGGCGTGCGCGGCGTCGACCAACCGTTTGAACCCGTCCGGGCCGCCGTAGTTCTCGGTGACGGCGTACCAGCCGACGCCGTCGTAGCCCCAGTTCCGGGGCCCGTCCACGGCGTTGACGGGTAGCACCTCGACAATGTCGACGCCCAGCGCGACCAGGTGGTCGAGCTTCTCGATCGCCGAGTCGAAGGTGCCCTCGTCGGTGAAGGTGCCGATGTGGCACTCGTAGAGCACGCTGCCGGCCAGCGTGCGTCCGGTCCACGCCTGGTCGGTCCACCAGAAGGACGCCTGGTCGTAGCGGCGCGACGCCGAGTGGACCCCGTTGGGCTGCCACGTCGACCGCGGATCGGGCAGGGGGGTGGGGTCGTCGCCGACCAGGAAGGCGTAGGCCGAGCCCGGGCCGTTGTCCTCGATGTCGGCGCGCCACCAGCCGCCCGGTTCCCGCCGCATCGCGTACGTCTCGCCGTCCACCAGGACCCGGACCCTGTCCTTCTCCGGCGCCCACACCGCGTACTCAGCCACGGGGGAATCCTGCCCAACGGACGCCCGATGCGCCCGCCCGGGCCACGTGACACGCGGCGCAGGGGCGTGCGGGAGGCACCTGCTCGGGTGCGGCCGGTTCCCGCCGCCACCGCACGGCGGGACCCGGGGGTCGGGATCGCCGGCCGGCCGGGGGGCACGGAGTCGGCCGGCGATCCCGGCAACGGAGGTTCCGGTGGGATGGGGGATCGGACCCGGACCTTGTGTTGCCCGGTCGAGGGTAGGAACGGCACGGCAGGCCGGAATCGGCCGTTCAGCCGCACTTTTGCGCAGAATATCCCCGTGTCGAGAAGTACGTCTGCCGAACCATTTCCGCCGGTTCGTCCCGCGATCACCGGCGGCCGGATTCCTCCAGGTCGGCGGCGATGGCGTGGGTGTCGCGGGCGCGCTCGTCGAGTCGCCGCGACAGGTGTTCGAGAATACGGCCCAGCTCCGCGGTGGTGGCCGGATCGGCGTCGCCGATCCCGGTCACCACGTCGCGGTCGAAAAGGGCGAACAATCGCCCGGCCAGGTCGCGGCCCTGGTCGGTCAGGTCCACGAGCACGCTGCGCCGGTCACGCGGGTTCGAGCGGCGGACGACGTGCCCGGCCAGCTCGAGGCGGTCCAGCTGGGCGGTCACGCTCGCCGGCGTGACGCCCACGCGGCGGGCCAGCGCCGACGGCGTCCTCGGACCCGCGTGCAGCAGGTGCACCAGGATCGTGGTCTCCGGGACGCCCAGGCCCACGAGCCGGGCCACGGTGTGGCGGTAGGCGTCCGAGGCGGCCAGGACGTTCTTCAGTCGTACTGCGATCTCACTCACCGAACTCCTTGTCACCCGTTGTCGCTCGTCCTCGAGTCGATCTTTACTTCGATCGCCGAGATATCAGGTGGTCAACGTAAAGACCGGGGGCGGAGTTCCGGGGCGTGAGCTGCGTCATGTGCATCGGGGTGCGGTGCACGAGACGCCTGGCCTCGGCCGGTCCGGGATCGGGCCGGCCGAGCGCCCATCAGGCCGGGCGGACGAGCAGGGCGACGGGGTAGCGGGCCAGCAGCGTCGCCAGCCGCGGCGCGCTCCCGTCGACCGGGGTGTCGGTGATCATGTCGTGCCAGTCCGCGGCGCCGTCGGGCAGCGGGAGCACCGTGTCGCCCCAGCCGCCCTTCGCCCCGAGCCCGACGGGCAGCCGGGTCGCGACGGCGACGAGCCTGGGGCTGCGGGTGAACGCCACCGCGTGCTCGGCCGCCCGACCCTGCGCCGGCACGGCCCGGTAGCCGCGGAAGAGCTCGGGACGGTACCTCCGCAGCCGCGCGGCCGAGGCGGTGACCAGCAGCTTCGCCGCGCCCTCGGTCGTGGTGTCGTCGATCCCGGGCAGCCAGCCCTCGTCGAGCCTCGCGAGCAGCCGCCGGCGGGCCGCGAAGTCGACCGGGCGCCGGTTGTCCGGGTCGACCAGGGAGTACTCGAACAGCTCGGTGCCCTGGTAGACGTCAGGCACGCCCGGCGCGGCGAGCTGGAGGATCTTCTGGCCCAGCGAGTTCGACCAGCCGGGCGCCGAGATCCGCTCGACGAACGCGGTGATCTCGGCGACCAGCTCGGCGTCGCCCAGGACCCGCTCCGGCCAGGCGGCGATCGCCTCGTCGACCTCCGGGACGGCCTCGACGTGGCTGGTGGCGAGCTTGGCCTCCTTCGACGCCTTGCCGAGGTAGGCGGCCAGCCGGTCCGCCGGGATCGGCCAGGCGCCGACCACGCTCTGCCAGGCCAGCAGCTCCAGCGACCGCTCCGGCAGCGGGTGCCGGGCCGACCAGCGGCGCACTCGCTCCACCCACTCGCCGGGGATCTCGGCGAGGACGGCCAGCCGCGCGCGGACGTCCTCGGAGCGCTTGGTGTCGTGCGTCGACAGGGTGGTCATCGTGCGCGGCCACCCCGCTTCGCGGACGGACAGCGCGGCGTGGAAGGCGGCGGGGGACAGGCCGAAGCGGCCCGGGTCGCCGCCGACCTCGTTGAGCGCGACGAGCCGGTTGTACCGGTAGAAGGCGGTGTCCTCGACGCCCTTGGCCATGACCATGCCGGAGGTCTGCTGCACCCGGGTGGCGAGCAGGCCCTGCGGGTCGGCGAGCATCGCCGCGTGGATCGCCTCGAGGACCGGCGCGAGGTCCGGCCGGTTCGCCCGGGCCACGGCGACCGCGGTGTCGAGCGCCTCCCGGCCCTCCGGCAGGTAGCTGCGGTAGACCGGGAACCCGCAGAGGAACTCGGCCACCGCGTCCCGGACCCGGTCCGCGGCCGGGCCCGGCTCCTCCTCGGTCGACGGCGCGGCCTCCGGCACCGGGACCAGCGCAGCGATGCGCCGGACCTCGGCCGCCAGGATCGTGTCGGCCACCTCGCGGCGCCCCTGGTGCTCGGCCGCGTGCGACGAGACCTTGGCGCCGGTGTGCTCGGCCGTGAACTGGGTGAGCAGCCCGGCCCCGGCGGGGTCGACGAACACGCCCTGGACGTCGGCGAGCGCCTCGTACCCCGAGGTGCCGTCGACCGGCCAGGAGACCGGCAGCTCCTCGCCGAGGTGCAGGATCTTCTCCACGAGTAGCCAGCGGTCCGGCCCGAGCGCCGCGCGCAGCCGGCGCGCGTAGCCGCCCGGGTCGGAGAGCCCGTCCGGGTGGTCGACGCGCAGCCCGATGATCGTGGGGCCCTCGTCGAGCCACCGCAGGATCTCGCGGTGCGTGTCGGCGAAGACCTCGGGCAGCTCGACGCGCACCGCGGCGAGCGTGGAGACGTCGAAGAACCGTCGGTAGGTCAGCTCCGCCGCGCCCCTCTTCCAGGAGACCAGCCGGTAGTGCTGCCGCTCGTGGATCTCGGCGACCGACCCGTGCTCGGTGCCCGGCGCCAGCGGGAAGGCGTGCTCGTAGTAGCGCAGCTCGCCGTCCTGCACCGACAGCTCCGACAGGGCCTTCGGCTCGTCGGCGTCGAGGATCGGCAGCAGCAGTGGGCCCGCGGCCCAGTCGATGTCGAAGTGCCCGGCCCAGCGCGAGCCCTCCCCGTGCCGCAGGACGTCCCACCACCACGGGTTGGCCTTCGGCACCTCGACGCCGACGTGGTTGGGCACCACGTCGAGCAGCATCGTCAGGTTCGCCTCGCGCAGCCGGGCCAGCAGGGCGCGCAGCCCCTCCGGCCCGCCGCGCTCGGCGGAGATCCGGGTGGGGTCGACGACGTCGTACCCGTGGTTGGAGCCGGCCCCGGACTCGAGCAGCGGCGACGCGTAGAGCGCCCCGATCCCGAGCCGCTCCAGGTAGTCGACCAGGCCCTCCGCGTCGGCGAAGGTCTGGTCGCGGGAGAACTGCAGCCGGTAGGTCGAGGAGGGGATCGGTCGGGGCATCACACGGTCCGCTGGAGGACGAGGAGGGAACGCGCGGGCACGGTGTGCGTGGCGCCGGCCCGGGTCATCGGCGGCTCGGCCGCGATCACGCCCGGCGCGGTGGACAGGGTGACCACCTCGCCCGCCGCCGTGTCGACGACGATCGCCCACTCCTTGCCGTACTGCACGGTGGGCAGCGTGACCTCGATGTCCTCCCAGTGCGCGTTGAACGCCACGAGGAACGAATCGTCCGTGACCCGCTCGCCGCGCGGGTCGAGGTCGGAGATGCCCTCGCCGTTCAGGAACGCGATCACGCACTTGCCGAAGCCCGAGTCCCAGTCCCCTTCGGTCATCTCGGTGCCGTCCGGGGTGAACCAGGCGATGTCGGCCAGCGAGTCCCGGCGGCGCGGCGCGATCGGTCTGCCCTGGAAGAAGCGCCGGCGCCGGAACACCGGGTGTGCGTGGCGAAGGGCCGCCACGCCGGCGGTGAACCCGACCAGCCCCGCGTTCTTCCCCGCCAGCGACCAGTCCACCCAGGAGATGTCGTTGTCCTGGCAGTAGACGTTGTTGTTGCCGCCCTGGGTGCGGCCCAGCTCGTCGCCGTGCAGCAGCATCGGCACGCCCTGGCTCAGCATCAGCGTCGTGATGAAGTTGCGCTGCTGGCGGGCGCGCAGCTCCAGCACCCCCTGGTCGTCCGTGGGGCCCTCGACGCCGCAGTTCCAGGAGCGGTTGTGGCTCTCGCCGTCGTTGCCGCCCTCGCCGTTGGCGTCGTTGTGCTTGTCGTTGTAGGACACCAGGTCGGCGAGGGTGAACCCGTCGTGCGCGGTGACGAAGTTGATCGACGCGTACGGCCGCCGCCCGTCCTCCTGGTAGAGGTCCGAGCTGCCGGTGAGCCGGGAGGCGAACTCGCCGAGGGTCCCCGGCTCGCCGCGCCAGAAGTCCCGCACGGTGTCCCGGTACTTGCCGTTCCACTCCGTCCACAGCGGCGGGAAGTTGCCGACCTGGTACCCGCCCGGCCCGACGTCCCACGGCTCGGCGATCAGCTTCACCTGCGAGATCACCGGGTCCTGCTGCACGAGGTCGAAGAACACCGACAGCCGGTCGACGTCGTAGAACTCGCGGGCGAGGGTGGAGGCGAGGTCGAAGCGGAAGCCGTCGACGTGCATCTCGGTGACCCAGTACCGCAGGGAGTCCATGATCAGCTGCAGCGTGTGCGGGTTGCGGACGTTGAGCGAGTTCCCCGTGCCCGTGTAGTCCATGTAGTAGCGCGGGTCGTCCTCGACCAGCCGGTAGTAGGCGTGGTTGTCGATGCCGCGGAAGGACAGCGTCGGGCCCATGTCGGAGCCCTCGGCGGTGTGGTTGTAGACGACGTCGAGGATCACCTCGATGCCCGCCTCGTGCAGGTCGCGCACCATGGCCTTGAACTCGTGCACCTGGCTGCCGGGCCGGCTGTTGCGCATGGTGTACGCGTGGTGCGGGGCGAGGAAGGCCAGCGTGTTGTAGCCCCAGTAGTTGGAGAGGCCCTTCTCCTGCAGGTGGTGGTCGTTGAGGAACTCGTGCACCGGCATGAGCTCCACGGCCGTGACCCCGAGCCGCTGCAGGTGCTCGATCATCACCGGGTGCGCCAGGCCGGCGTAGGTGCCGCGCAGCTCCTCCGGGATGTCCGGGTGCGCGATCGTGAGCCCGCGGACGTGCGCCTCGTAGATGACCGACTCGTGGTACGGGATCTTCGGCGGACGGTCCGAGCCCCAGTCGAAGTACGGGTTGACCACCACGGACTTGGGCACGAAGGGCGCCGAGTCCCGGTCGTTGCGCGAGAGCGCGTCCCCGAAGTTGTAGCCGAAGACCGCCTCGTCCCACCTCACCGGGCCGTCGAGTGCCTTGGCGTACGGGTCGACCAGCAGCTTCTTCGGGTTGCACCGCAGGCCCTGCGCCGGGTCGTACGGCCCGTGCACGCGGTAGCCGTACCGCTGCCCGGGCTCGACGGAGGGGAGGTATGCGTGCCACACGAAGCCGTCGACCTCGGTGAGCGCGACCCGGGTCTCCTTGCCACGCGGGCTGAACAGGCAGAGCTCGACCTTCTCGGCGGCCTCGGAGAACACGGCGAAGTTCGTCCCGGCCCCGTCGTAGCTCGCACCCAGCGGGTACGGGTTGCCCGGCCACGGACGCATGCGATCCCCTACTTCCCGGCGGGAGTCCGCCGACCGTCTCGTACTGCTCGTCTCGTTCTGGAAGAACCCGGCAACGCTACCGGGGGCGATGGTCAGGAGTCGGCGAGCCGCGCGGGGAAGCCGCCCGTGGCGACCGGGCTCCACCGGGTGGGTGTGATGCGGATCAACGCCTTGCCCTGGTCGCGCATCGCCTGCCGGTACTCGTCCCAGTCCGGGTGCTCGCCGGAGATCGCGCGGAAGTAGTCGACCAGGGGCTCGACGGCCTCCGGCAGGGTGATCAGCTCGGCCTCGCCGTCGACCTGCACCCAGGGGCCGTTGAACTCGTCCGAGAGCACGACGACGGAGGCGGTGCCGGTGCGCGCGACGTTGCGGGCCTTGGTCCGCTCCGGGTAGGTCGACACCACGATCCGGCCCTCCGCGTCGACCCCCGCGGTGACCGGGGATCCCTGGACCCCGCCGTCGGACCGGGTGGTGAGCAGGACGACCTTGTGCCGGGGCCGGAGGAACTCGAGGAGCTCCTCCCGCTCGACGGGCGTGTTCGTGGCGATCGTGCGGGGCATGGCGGGAACTCTAGGAGAGGCCACCGACAACCGCCCCTCGCGACGCCCGCGGCCGGGTAGGGTCCGCCGTGATGAGCACCGTGTTCACGAAGATCATCGACGGCGAGCTGCCCGGCCGGTTCGTCTGGTCGGACGAGCGCTGCGTCGGGTTCCTGTCCATCAACCCGCTCGGCCCGGGGCACACCCTGGTCGTGCCGCGCGAGGAGGTCGACCACTGGGTCGACGCCGACCCGGACCTGGTCGCGCACCTCACCGCCGTGTCGCACACGATCGCCAAGGCGGTCGAGGCGCTCTGGCAGCCGCCGCGCGTCGGGTTCCTGGTGGCCGGGTTCGAGGTCCCGCACCTGCACCTGCACGTGTTCCCCGCGTGGGACATGGCCGCGTTCGACTTCGCCAACGCGGCGAAGTCGGTCGACGACGCCGAGCAGGACGGGATCGCCGACCGGCTGCGAACCGCCCTGCGCGAGGCCGGCCACGGCGACCGTGTGGCCACCACCGGAAAGCGCTAGGCGTGCGGCTGGTCCTGGTCCGGCACGGCCTGCCGGACCGGGTCGTCGGCGCGCCCGAGGCTCCTGTCCGGGCCGATCCCGGCCTCACCGAGCTCGGCCTGCGGCAGGCGGAGCGGGTGGTCGGGGCGTTGGCCGGCGAGCCGGTCGACGCGGTCTACGCGAGCACGATGACCCGCGCCCGGCAGACCGCCGAGCCGCTCGCCCGGGCCCGCGGCCTCGAGGTCCGCACCGTGCACGACCTGCGTGAGTACGACGCCGACCAGCAGCAGTACCTGCCGGTGCACCTGCTGGCCCGGGAGAACCCCGACGAGTGGCGGCGGATGGTCGAGGGCCACCTGCCCGAGCACGTCGACGTCCCGGCCTTCCGCGCGCGGGTCGTCGCGGCGCTGGAGGAGATCGTCGCGGCGCACCCGGGACGGGGGACCGCGGTGGTCTTCGCGCACGCCGGCGTGATCAACGTCTACCTCGGGCACCTGCTCGGGATCGAGCGGGCGCTGCCCTTCCCGCTCGACTACACGGGCCTGACCAGGGTCGTCGCCCGCCGCGACGGCGTCCGCAAGCCGCGGACGGTCAACGAGCTCGCCCACGTCGCCGACCTGCTGGAGCCCGCCGGCCGCACGTGACCATCGGGTGCCGACCGGTGTCCGACGGGCCCGGTACTGGCCACCGCTCGTAGAGTGGCGGGCGTGAGCGTGCAGCCATCCTCCGTTCTGTCGTCGATCAGGGGCCCGGCGGACCTCAAGCGGCTCGGCCCCGACGCGCTGGCCGGGCTGGCGTCGGAGATCAGGGACTTCCTGGTCAGCGCGGTGTCCCGGACCGGCGGGCACCTCGGCCCGAACCTCGGCGTGATCGAGCTGACGATCGCGCTGCACCGGGTCTTCGACTCCCCGCGGGACACCCTGATCTGGGACACCGGGCACCAGGCGTACGTCCACAAGCTGCTCACCGGCCGCCAGGAGGGCTGGGACCGGCTGAAGAAGACGGGCGGGCTCTCCGGTTACCCGAGCCGGACCGAGAGCGTGCACGACCACGTGGAGTCCAGCCACGCGTCGTCGTCGCTGTCCTGGGCGGACGGGCTGGCCCGCGCCTACTCGCTCACCGGCCAGCAGCGGCACGTCGTGGCCGTGATCGGCGACGGCGCGCTGACCGGCGGCATGGCCTGGGAGGCACTGAACAACATCGCCGCGGCCCAGGACCGCAACGTCGTCGTCGTGGTCAACGACAACGGCCGCTCCTACGCGCCCACCATCGGCGGCCTGGCCGACCGGCTCGCCACGCTCCGCCTGCAGCCGGGCTACGAGAAGCTGCTCGAGGCGGGCAAGCACACGCTGCGCGGCACACCGGTCGTCGGGCCCGCCGTCTACGCCGGACTGCACGCGCTCAAGGCCGGCCTCAAGGACGCGATCAGCCCCCAGGAGCTCTTCGCCGACCTCGGGCTCAAGTACTTCGGCCCGGTCGACGGGCACGACGTGGCCGCCATGGAGTCCGCGCTGCGCCGGGCCCGGCACTTCGGCGGCCCGGTCGTGGTGCACGCCGTGACCCGCAAGGGCAACGGCTACGCCCCGGCCGAGAACGACGAGGCCGAGCAGATGCACAGCCCGGCGGCCTTCGACCCGCGGACCGGCCTGCCGACCGGCCCGAAGACCACCGGCTGGACCAGCGTGTTCGCCGAGGAGCTCGTCCGGCTCGGCGGCGAGCGGCCCGATCTCGTCGCGATCACCGCGGCGATGCTGGGCCCGACCGGGCTGGCGAAGTTCCAGAAGGAGTTCCCGGAGCGCTGCGTCGACGTCGGGATCGCCGAGCAGCACGCGCTCACCTCGGCGGCCGGCCTCGCGCGCGGCGGGATGCACCCGGTGGTCGCGGTTTACTCGACGTTCCTCAACCGCGCCTTCGACCAGCTGATGATGGACGTGGCGCTGCACCGCGAGCCCGTCACGCTCGTGCTGGACCGGGCGGGCGTCACCGGCAACGACGGGCCCTCGCACAACGGCATGTGGGACCTGTCGATCCTCGGCGTCGTCCCGGGCATCCGGGTCGCCGCCCCGCGCGACGCGGCCACCCTGCGCGAGGAGCTGGGCGAGGCCGTCGCCGTCGCCGACGGGCCCACCGCCCTGCGGTTCCCGAAGGGCCCGGTCATCGAGTCGGTCCCGGCCGTGCGCCGTGCCGGCACGGTCGACGTGCTGCGCGAGGAGCGGGCCAACGGCACCGCCCCGGCGGTGCTGATGGTGTGCGTCGGCGCGTTCGGCGAGCTGGGTGTGGAGGCCGCCGAGCGGCTGGCCCGGCAGGGCGTGTCCGTCACCGTCGTCGACCCGCGGTGGGTGCTGCCGGTGCCGTCGGAGCTGGTCGAGATGGCGCGGGCGCACCAGCTCGTGGTCACCGTGGCCGACGCCGGCCGGCACGGCGGCTTCGGCTCCGCCCTGGCCGACGCGCTGCGCACCGCCGAGGTCGACGTCCCGCAGCGGGACGTGGCCCTGCCGCAGGAGTTCCTCGAGCACGGCGCGCGCTCCGACGTCCTGGCCGCCGTCGGGCTCACCGCGCAGGACGTCGCCCGCCGGGTGACCGAGTGGGCGGTGAAGGTGCCGGGCTGCCTGCCCGCCGGGCCCGGGCCGGTCGTGGGGGCGGCGGACGGCGCCGTCCTCGAGCCCGGTGTCGAGTCCGCCGTCGACACCGCCGTCGACACCGCCGTCGAGTCCGGAGTCGACACCGGCCCGTCGACGGGCGAGCAGGCGGGCTGATGCGCGTCCTGGTCGTCGAGGACGAGGCCCCGCTGGCGGAGGCCGTCGCGCGCGGCCTGCGGCGCGAGGGCATGGCGGTCGACGTCGCGCTCGACGGGGACACCGGGCACGAGAAGTCCTCGATCACCCGCTACGACGTCGTCGTGCTGGACCGGGACCTGCCCGGGATGCCCGGCGACGACCTGTGCGCGGCCATCGTGGGCGGGGGCGGCACCACCCGCGTCCTCATGCTCACCGCCAGCGGCACGCTCGAGGACAAGGTCGACGGCCTGTCCCGCGGCGCGGACGACTACCTCGCCAAGCCCTTCGACTTCCCCGAGCTGGTGGCGCGGGTGCGGGCGCTGGGCCGCCGGTCCGCCCCCGCGGTCCCGCCCGTGCTGGTGGCGGGGGACGTGGCCCTGGACCCGGCACGGCGGACGGTGACCCGCGCGACCTCGCCGGTCGAGCTGACCCGCAAGGAGTTCGGCGTCCTCGAGGTGCTGATGGGCGCGGGTGGCGCGGTCGTGTCCAGCGAGGAGCTGCTCGAACGGGTCTGGGACGAGAACGCCGACCCCTTCACCACCACGGTGCGGGTCACGGTGATGACCCTGCGCAAGAAGCTCGGTGAGCCCGGCGTGATCGAGACCGTGGTCGGCGCCGGGTACCGGGTGCCCTCCGCCGGCTGACGGGCGGCCGGAGGGGAGGGCGGGGTGCGCACGCGGCTCACGCTGCGCTGGCAGCTCACGCTTCTCGGCACCGGGCTGGTCGCGCTGGTCAGCGCGCTGCTGCTGTGGCTGGGCTGGCTGCTCGTGGGCGGCGTGGCGGCGTCGGTGCCGTCGTTGCCGCCCGGCACCCCGGTCCGGGTCGGCCTCGTCGAGGTCCCGGCCGAGCAGGTCACGAGCGCCGTGCGCGACGCGGCGCGCGGCGAGGTGCTGCACGCGGGCCTGATCGCCTTCCCGCTGGTCGTGCTGGCCGCGGGGCTCACGTCCTGGGTGCTGGTCGGGCGGGTGCTCGCCCCGCTGCACGAGGTCACCGCCACCGCCCGGCGGCTCTCGGCGGAGAATCTCGACGCCCGCCTGGACCTGCGCGAGGCCCGCGGCGAGCTGGCGGAGCTCGCCACGACCTTCGACGCGATGATGGACCGGCTGCAGGGCGCCTTCGAGGTGCAGCGCCGGTTCGTGGCCAACGCCAGCCACGAGCTGCGCACCCCGCTCTCCGTGCTGCGCACCGAGGTCGACGTCACGCTGGCCGACCCGGCGGCCGACGTCGCCGAGCTGCGGCGGATGGGCGAGGTGGTCCGCGACGCCACCCGCCGGGCGGACGACCTCGTGTCCGGGCTGCTGGTGCTCGCCCGCACCGAGGCGCTGGGGGAGATCGCCGAACCGGCACGACGCCCGGTCGACCTGCGCGACGCCGGGGCGCACGCCGTGCGGGTCACCGCGACCGAGGCGGCGCGCCGCGGGCTGCACGTGTGGACCATCGGCGGCCCGGCGCCGGTCACGGGCGATCCCGCGCTCCTGGAGCGCGTGGCGGGCAACCTCGTGGAGAACGCCGTGCGGCACAACGTCGACGGCGGCTGGGTCGAGGTGTGCACCGCGCCGCTCGAGGACGGGGCGGAGCTGCGGGTCTCCTCCAGCGGGCCGGAGATCGACCCCGGCCGGGTGGGGGAGCTGTTCGAGCCGTTCCGGCGCGGCCCGGTGCCGCGCACGGGCGGGACCGCGGGGTCCGGTCTGGGGTTGTCGATCGTGCGCGCCGTGGTGGCGGCGCACGGGGGCGTGGTGCGGGCAGAGGCGGTCCCGGGCGGCGGTCTGACGGTGGTGGTCCGACTGCCCACCCACCCGGGCTGAGGGTCCGGCGGGTCAGCCGACGGACTGCACGACCTTGGAGATCCCGCCGTAGATGCCCGCGCGGGCGCTGTCGCGGGCGGCGCGCATCCTCACGCGACCGGCCGGACCGGCGCCGTGCCAGCCGAGCAGCGACTGGCCCCAGCGGCTGCGGGCGAGCCGGGTCGGACCGGCGGCGAGGGCCTGCCTGGCCCAGCGCTCGGCGATCTCGTCGTGCCCGTCCCGGTAGGCGAACACCGCGGGCTGCACGTAGGCCAGGCCCGGGTGCAGCCGCGTCATCATCGGCGCGTACTCGGTGAGCATCTTGTCCAGCGCCTCGTACCGCGCGGTGCGGTTGGAGCTGATGCTGCCCGTGCGCATGAGCCGCATGTCGACCAGGTAGCGGCGGATGCCGTAGAAGAGCGGGGTCGACGACCAGGCGCCGATCCGCAGCCACATCTCCAGGTCGACGGCGCTGGCGATGCTGGTGTCGAAGACGCCGACCTCGTCGAAGCAGCTGCGGCGCACCAGGAGCGAGCTGCCGTTGTGCGTCGGGTTGTTCTCGGCGAGGAACCGGTCCATGTCGCAGGGGCCGGCGGGCTGCCAGCGGGGCCCGACGACGCGTCCGCTCTCCAGCATCACGCGGGTGTGGCAGAAGGTCGCGCCGACCGGGCCGGGGGCGGTGTTCAGGGTGTGCAGCTGGCGGCGGAGGAACTCCGGGTGCCAGCGGTCGTCGCCGTCGAGGAAGGCCACGAACGGCGCCGTGGTCTCGGCGATGCCGAGGTTGCGGGCGGCGCCGGAGCCCGCGTTGGTGGTCGAGATGAGCCGGATCCGGGCGTCGAGGGCCGCCCGCGCGCGGACGACGTCCGCCGTGTCGTCCGTGGAGCCGTCGTCGACGACGACGTAGTCGAAGCGGCCCTCGCTCTGCCGCCTCACCGAGTCGATGGCCTCCCCGATCCACCGTCCGACGTTGTACGCCGGCGTGATCACCGAGACCACCGCTGCATTCTTCGGCACGAATCGGACCCTAGCAATGGGACCGGGTGGTCGCTCCCGCGACCCCATTCACTCTTTGGGTTCGTGTGCAGCGGAGTGATTAGGGGCAGTCCGTCACGCTTTGTGTTTCCCGGACGTGACGGCGGGAGGCCCGTCGCCCTCCGCTATCGTCTCGCAGATGACGTTCGATGCGCGGGTTCTCCTCGCCCGCCGGCTGCGTTTCCTCCCCGACCGGCCCTTCGCCATCGCCAAGCACGCCCTCTTCCAGGGCGAGCTGACCACGCTCCGCAACCCCGTGACCTGGTCACAGCTGCTCGCCGCGAAGAACCTGCAGGAGCAGGACCCCGTGGTCCGGCAGACGTCCGACAAATACGCGGTGCGCGAGTACGTCACGGAGAAGGTAGGCGAGGATTACCTGATTCCGCTCCACCAGGTCGTCGACAATGCTGCGGACCTCGACTTCGACACGATCCCCGGTCCGTGCGTGATCAAGGGGACGCACGGTTGTGACATGACCGTGCTGGTCCCGGACCTGGCCGCGGCCGACCGGGCCGCCATCCGCGAGACGGTCCGGCGCTGGCTGGCCACCGACTTCTACAAGGCGGGCTGGAAGGAGACGCCGTACCGCGGGCTGAAGCCGCGCGCCGTCGTCGAACGCTTCATCGGCACCCCGAACGGGGACGCGCCCACGGACTACAAGTTCTTCATGTTCGGCGGCGTCCCCGGCATGGTCGTGGTCGACCAGGACCGCTTCACCGGGCACACCTCGACGATGCTGACACCCGAGTGGCAGCAATACGACATCAGCGGCCGGTTCGCTTTCGCCGAGAACCTTCCCGAGCAGCCGGCGAACTACACGGAGATGCTCGAGGTCGCCACGGCACTCAGTGCCGAATTCGCATTCGCCCGGATCGATCTCTACAACGTCGACGGCAAGATCTATTTCGGCGAGATCACCCACAACCCGGGCGGCGGTCTGGTGCGGTTGCAGCCGCGGGAATTCGACCGCGCGCTCGGGGACATGTGGCGCCACGGCACCCCGGTCCCCGAGCGGTTCGTCGCGAAGGCCTGAGCGGCCGCGGGCGCTCGGGAGCGCACGGGTCCCCGAGCGCTCAGGAGCGCACGGCGTCCGGCAGGCCGCGCGGGTTCCGCTGCCCGCGCAGCCACCGGAGCACCACCGGCGCCACCACGAGGGCGAGCCCGATCTCGATGGCGAGCGTCGCCCAGCCCACCGCGTCGAGCCCGAGCGGACCGTGGAGCACCGCGACGCCGGCGATGAGCAGGGCCGACTGCACGAGCTGGATCCAGGCGAGTGGCGCCGTGCGGTTCTCCAGGCGCGTCATCGTCATGTACAGCGACACCACCACACGCGGGAACACCGAGATCATCAGCAGCTGCAGCAGGAACGTGGCGTTCTCGCGGTACTGGGTGCCGTAGAGCTGCAGCAGCCACGGGGCGGCCAGCGCGATCACCACCGAGGCCGGGAGCACCGTGAGCGCGATGCGGCGCAGCACCGCGCGGGCGTAGCGGTGCGCGTGCGCGGGATCCCGGGCCGCCTCGGCGACCAGCGACGACGTGATGCCCATCGTGAGTAGGTTCATCGCCGTGAACACCGTCTGCGCCGGCAGGAAGTACGCGCCCTCCTCGGGCCCCATCAGCCCGACGATCAGGACCGGCAGGAAGGTCGACGACATCTGGTTGCAGACCTGGCCCGCGTAGTCGCCCGCCATGTACCGGGCGAGCGTCCGCCGGCTCACCGGCTCCTGGTCCTGGCAGGTGGCCGCGACGTGCCGGGGCAGCAGCCGCCGGAAGAGCAGCAGCGTGACCGGGACGATCAACGCGACGACCGGCAGCGTCCACGAGGTGAACACGCCGTCGCTCACCGCGGACTGCGCCACGACGACCAGCAGGACCAGCTTGACGATCCCGTAGATCCCGTTCTCCAGCGGGATCCACATGGACTCGCGCAGCCCGGTCAGTGCCGCGTCCTGCAGGTTGAACAGCGACCAGATCACGACGGAGGCGACGAACCACAGCGCGAACGGCCAGCTCATGTGGAGCGGGTCGCCCTCCGCGCGGAACAGGTGGCAGTACACCGCCACCCCGCCCGCACCCACGATCCCGAGTCCGGACGACACGACGTAGGACAGCAGGATCAGCCGCGACGACGCCGTGCCCGCCCTCGGTAGGAACCGGATGAGCGCCTGCCCGAAGTTCAGCTGCGTCAGCACCGAGACCAGCAGCATCAGCGAGGTCAGCGCGTTGCCGCGGCCGACCTCCGAGTCCGGGTAGGTGCGCGCCGCGACTACCCAGTAGAGCAGCCCGAAGGCGGAGTTCACCGCCGTGTTGAGCATCAGGGCGTAGGTGTTGCGGTACAGCGGGACGGCGAGCTCCCTGCGGATCCCGTGGATCCGGCCGCGGAGCCCGCTCGGCGTTCTCGGGGCGCGCTCGGTGGTCGGCCGGGTCACCGGCGGCCCGCGCGGGCGTTCGGGCTCTCCCGCGCCTGCCGGCCGATGCCCGACCAGGCGAAGCCCGCGCGGCGCACCACGGCCGGGTCGAGCAGGTTGCGGGTGTCGACAACGGTGCGCGCGGCGACCGTCCCGGCCAGCCGGGTCCAGTCCAGGGACCGGAACTCGGGCCACTCGGTCAGCACCACGATCGCCTCCGCGCCCGCGGCGGCCTCGTACGGGTCGTCGACGAGCGACAGCGTGCGGGGGTCGAGGCCGGCGGCCGCGGCGGAGCCCACCGGGACACCCGGGTCGTACGCGACGAGCTCGGCGCCGGCCTGGCGCAGCAGCGCGGCGACGCCGAGGGCGGGGGAGTCCCGCAGGTCGTCCGTGCCCGCCTTGAACGTGAGGCCGAACAGGCCCAGCCGGGTCTTGGTGAGCGGCCCGCCGCGGCGGCCCGTGACCGCGACCCGGACCTTGTCGACCATCCGCTGGAACTGCCGGGTGTTGGTGTCGATGCTCGCCCGCAGCAGGCGGAACTCGAAGTCCGCCGAATCGGCGACCTGGAGCAGGGCGTGGGTGTCCTTGGGCAGGCAGGAACCGCCCCAGCCCGGGCCCGGCGACAGGAAGGCCTGACCGATCCGGCGGTCGTAGCCCATGCCCTCGGTCACGTCGGCGACGTCGGCGTCGACCCGCTCGCACAGCTCCGCCAGCGCGTTGACGTAGGAGAGCTTCATGGCGAGGAAGCAGTTCGCCGCGTACTTGATCATCTCGGCGCTGGCCGCGTCCGTGAGCACGGTGGGCGCGCCGAGGCGGGCGTAGAGCGCCGCGACGCGCTCGGCGGCGTCCTGCGACGAGTTCGAGCCGACCACGATGCGGTCCGGGTGCAGGAAGTCGTGGACCGCGGACCCCTCGCGGAGGAACTCGGGGTTGCTTGCGACCTCGACGTCGTCCCGCGCGAGCAGCTCGCTGGTCCGGTCCGCGGTACCCACCGGCACGGTCGACTTGTTGACGACCACGCAGCCCGCCGGCATGGCCTCGCGGACCTCCTCGACGACGGCCTCGACCGCGGCCAGGTCGGCCACCCCACCGACGCCCATCGGCGTCGGGACGCAGAGGAACATCACCTCGACGGGGCGACCCTCGGACTCCAGCTCCTTGAGGGCCTCGCCCGCGCCGACGACGAACGAGAGCCGGCCCGCGGCCAGACCCTCGGACACCAGCTCGGCCAGCCCGGGCTCGCGGATCGCGATCTCCCCGCGCGAGAGCGCCTCGACCTTCCGTTCGTCGATGTCGGCGCACACCACGCGGTGGCCGAGCGAGGCGAGGCAGGCTCCGGTGGTCAGGCCGACGTAGCCGGTGCCGACCACGGCGACCGTTCGTGCGAACAAGCTGGCTCCCCCTGAAGGTGTGTCCGACGGCGACACTGCGTCCAACGACCGTGAGGTCGACTGCGACACGATCGACCGTAGACCAGCCGTCTCGTCGCGGAACGCACAGGTCCGGCCCGCCCCGCCCGCCGAAACGGTCCCCCGCAATCGTCCGAACGAGTGCCTTGCTACGTTCGCGCCCCGGACGCCGAGCGTTCACCCGCGGCGTGGTGGACTCCGGTGGACGAGGGGGAGGGCACGGAATGAAGGTGCTGTGCGTCGGCGGCGGTCCCGCCGGCCTGTACTCGGCGATCCTGGCCAAGCTGGCCGATCCGTCCGCCGAGGTCGAGGTGCTGGAGCGCAACGCGCCCGGCGCGACCCACGGGTGGGGCATCACGTTCGGCGAGGACCTCCTCGACGACCTCTACCGGCACGACGCCGAGAGCGGCCGCGCCATCCGGGACGCGGCGATCCTGTGGGGCGACCAGGTCGTCCGGATCGGCGGGCGGCCGCCCGTGCACATCGGCGGCAAGTACGGCTTCTCGATGGGCCGCGCCGCGCTGCTGGAGATCCTCGCGGCGCGGGCCACGGAGCTCGGCGTCACGATCCGGTGGGAGACCGAGCTGCCCGAGGACCGGGTGGCCGACCTCGGCTCGGAGGCCCACCTCGTGATCGCCGCCGACGGCGCGGGCAGCCGGGTGCGCGCGGCGCACGACTTCGGCACGGCGGTGACCACCGGCCGCAACCGGTACATCTGGCTCGGCACCTCGCGGTACCTCGAGCGGTTCACCTTCGCCTTCGAGCGCACGGACGCGGGCTGGCTGTGGTTCTACGCCTACCCGTCGACCGGCGGCACCAGCACCTGCATCGTCGAGTGCACCCCGGAGACCTGGACGGGGCTGGGCCTGGACACCGTCGAGGTCGACGAGGGCGTCGCGCGCGTCGCGGAGATCTTCGCCGGGCCGCTCGGCGGCGAGCCGCTGATGCGCCCGCCGGGCCGGGTCGGCAGCTCCGGCACCGCCGCGCCCTGGCTGACCTTCCGGCACCTGCGCAACGCGACCTGGCGCCGCGACAACGTGCTGCTGATGGGCGACGCCGCGCACACCACGCACTTCGGCATCGGCTCGGGCACCGTGCTGGCGGTCCAGGACGCCGTCCGCCTCGCCGAGTCCCTGACGCTGTTCGCCGACGACCTGCCGGGCGCGATGGCGGGCTACGACGCGCTGCGTCGCGCCGAGGTCGGCCGGGTGCAGGAGCAGGCGCTGCGCAACATGCACTGGTTCGAGGAGGTCGGCCGCTACCTGGACACCCAGGACCCGGTCCGCTTCGCCTACACGCTCCTCGACCGTCGCGGTGACCACCCCGAGGCGTGGCGCTACCAGCTGCACAAGGCCACCCAGGTCGACGGCCTGCGCAAGGTGCGCAAGGGCGTCACCACGGTCCGGCGCACGGTCCGCGCGGTGAAGCGCGGCGAGCGGGTAGGGCCGTAGGCCCCGCGAGCCCGGGCGCTTCCTAGGACTCGTGCTTGGGGGAGAGCGCCTTCTCGAGGACCGGGGCGGTCAGCGCGATCTGCCAGTTCCGCGCGCCGCCCCGCTCGAGGAAGGCGGGGACGTCGCCGTCGGCGGGCGGCGTCCAGCACAGGCGGCGCAGCAGGTCCGGCTGCAGCAGGTTCTCCACCGGCACCGACCAGCGCTCGGACAGCTCGGCCAGGCCCGTGCGGGCGGCGGAGAGCCGGGCCGCGGCGGCCGGGTCGCGGTCGGCCCAGCGGGAGACCGGGGGCGGCCCGTCGGTCGCGGCGGCGGGCCGGGGCAGCTCGGCGTCGGGCAGGGTCTGCGCGGAGCGCAGGGCCCCGAACCAGTACGACTCGAGCCTGCGCTGCGCGCGCCCCCGGAAGACGGGCAGCTGCGAGAGTGCCTTCGGGGTGGTGGGGGAGGCGACGGCCGCCTCGACGATCGCCGAGTCCGGCAGCACCCGGCCGGGCGCCACGTCCCGCTCGGCGGCCAGCCGGTCCCGGGCCTCCCACAGCGCCCGGACGGCGGCCAGTGCGCGCGGCTTGCGCACCTTGTGGATCCCGGAGGTGCGCCGCCACGGGTCGGCGCGCGGGGGCGGCGGCCCGGCCGTGCGGACCGCCTCGAACTCCTCGAGCGCCCACTCGAGCTTGCCCTGCTCCTCCAGCAGGGCGGCGAGGGCGTCCCGGAGCTCGACGAGCACCTCGACGTCGAGCGCGGCGTAGACCAGCCAGTCCTCGGGCAGCGGGCGGCGGGACCAGTCCGCGGCCCCGTGGCCCTTCTCCAGCGTCAGCCCGAGCATCCGCTCGGTGAGCGGGCCCAGCCCGACGCGGGGCAGGCCGGCCAGGCGCCCGGCGAGCTCGGTGTCGAACAGCCGCGCCGGGCGCAGCCCCGCCTCGGCGAGGCAGGGCAGATCCTGCGAGGCGGCGTGGAGCACCCACTCCGGGCCCTCCAGGGCCGGCGTGAGGCCGCTCAGGTCGCCGCCGAGCGGGACGGGGTCGACGAGGGCGGTGCCGGAGCCCGCCCGACGCAGCTGCACCAGATAGGCGCGCTGCGAGTACCGGAAACCGGACGCCCGCTCGGCGTCGACGGCGATCGGGCCGCTGCCGGCCGCCAAGGCGGCCGCGGCGTCGGCGAGCGCCGGGGCGTCCCGCACGACCTCGGGGAGCCCGTCGGCGGGGTGCAGCAGCGGGACGGGGATGTTCCCCTCGGCGTCACCGTCCGAGGCGGCACCCGACGTGCCCCCGGACACGGCGGAGGGGCCGGCCCCCGCGTTGTCGCGCGGTGCCGGCCCGCCCCCCGAGCCGTGCGAAGTCAACGGTCGACTCCGCGAGCGTCGTCTCCGGTCAGCGGATGACCCCGGCTCTCATCGCCAGCGCGACCATCTGTGCCCGGTCCCCGGTGCCGAGCTTGCGCCCGATCCGCGAGAGGTGGCTCTTCACGGTCAGCGCGGACAGGCTCAGCGCCTCGCCGATCTCCTTGTTCGACTGCCCGTCCGCCACCAGCTGGAGCACCTCGACCTCGCGGGCCGAGAGCTCCCGCGGGGTGTTGTCGGTGCCCGGCACCCGGGTGCCGGTCGCCAGCAGCGGCGCCACCGTCGGGTCGGCGTAGACCCCGCCGTCGAGCACCCGCTTGACGCCGTCGGTGACGACGGCCGGCGAGGCGGACTTCAGCAGGTACGCCTGGGCCCCGGCCTGGAACGCCGAACGGACGGCGTACGGGTCGTCCGAGGAGGCCAGCACCACCAGCCGGTTCCACCCGAGCTGGCGCAGCTCGGTGACGAGGTCGAGGCCGCTGCCGTCCGGCAGGCCGAGGTCGAGGATCGCGAGGTCGCACGGCCCGTTGGCCTGCGCCCGCGCACGCGCCTCGGCGACCGAGGCCGCCTCGTGCACCGTGCCGGCGCCCATGGACCGCAGACGGGCCGCGATGGCCTCCCGCAGCAGCGGGTGGTCGTCGACCACCAGCACGGTGAACTGCTCTTCCCGCGGATGGGGAACCATCGCAGGCTGGAGCACGGCACCAGGGGTGCCGCGCAAGGGTGTGCCCTGGCCTACTACGGCCACGTCACTACCTCCCTGGAGTCGGTCGTTGCCCCCCGACCAACACCGGGACCCCGGTGGGACGGAGAGTTGCGCCCGACCGCCCGAGGAGGTGTCGTGGAGGAACTGTAGCCCCCCAAGCGGTCTAACGTCGTGTATCCGATCGAACTTCTCCGGGTGAAAGTTACAGCGTTGTCGGCGGTGATGCGCCCAATCAGGTGATCAACGCTCCGTACCCGGGCCGTGACCAGCACCTTCGCTCCCGATTCACACACTTCGCCGCGCAAGCGTCCGAACTCCCACCGGCGGAAGTCCCGCAGCGGTGGCCACCAGTGTGCAGAACGCCTCCGCGTGTGCCGCAAGGTCCCCATCGGGTTCGAGTGGCGTCCAGGAGGCCCGGAGCTCCACGTCGTCGTCCCGCTTGGGGCCCGCGATGTCGCCGAAGCGCACCGAGGAGGTCTGCGTCACGGTCCCGCCGAGCGCGGTGTGCCGGCCGCCGAGGTCGGCGAGCGCCTCGGTCAGCCAGGACCATGCGACGACCGGGAGCATCTCGTCGCCCAGCTGCTCGCGCTCGAGCCGCGCCTGTACGAAGCAGACGAGCCGGAACTCGCCCTCCCAGGCCTCCTGCCCGGCGGGGTCGTGCAGCAGGATCAGCCGACCGGACGTGTCGGGCTCGTCCAGGTCGTCCGTGCCGTCGCCGCGGTGGACGATGTCGGCCTCGACGCTCGTCGCCCAGGCGTACGGGGCCAGCCGCGGCGGCGCCTCGAGCGAGCGGACCACCAGCTCGGGCCGGGGTCGGACGGCCGCGAGGGACTCGACCGCACGGCGGAACAGCAGCGGTGGCGGGGCGGCGGGATCGGGCACGGGGCGGGACTGTAGGTCGGCGGCGGGACCGGCGGAAACAGGCGCGCCGCGCTCCGATCGGGTCGATCTGCGTCCGCCCAGGTCGGCGTGGGACCATGGGTCGTGATGAACCCGCTCACCACCGCGCCCACCCGGCGGTCGCTGCCCGGCTCCGCGTTCCTCGCCGCGGCGCGCGGCGAGCGCCCGGAGCGGCTGCCCGTCTGGTTCATGCGCCAGGCCGGGCGCTCGCTGCCGGAGTACCGGGCGCTGCGGGCGGACACGGGGATGCTGCAGGCCTGCCTGACCCCGGACCTCACCTGCGAGATCACGATGCAGCCGGTCCGCCGGCACGGGGTGGACGCCGCGATCCTGTTCTCCGACATCGTCGTCCCGCTGTACGCGGCCGGGATCGCGGTCGACATCGTGCCCGGCACCGGGCCCGTCGTCGCCTCCCCGGTGCGCACGGCCGCGGACGTCGCCGGGCTGCCCACGCTGCACCCCGGCCAGGTCGAGCCGGTCACGGAGGCGGTGGGGCTGCTCCTGCGCGAGCTGGGGGAGACGCCGCTGATCGGCTTCGCCGGCGCCCCCTTCACGCTCGCCTCCTACCTCGTCGAGGGCGGGCCGAGCCGCAACCACGAGCGCACCAAGGCGCTCATGCGCTCCGCGCCGGACGTCTGGCACGCGCTGATGGCGCACCTCGCCGAGATCACCGCCACCTTCCTGGAGGCGCAGATCGCCGCGGGGGTCGACGCCGTGCAGCTGTTCGACTCCTGGGCGGGCGCGCTGTCCGAGCGGGACTACCGGCGCTACGTGCTGCCGCACTCGGCGGCCGTGCTGTCCCGGGTCGCCGGGGCCGGGATCCCGCGCTTCCACTTCGGCGTCGGCACGGCCGAGCTGCTCGGCGCGATGACCGAGGCGGGGGCCGACGTCCTCGGCGTCGACTGGCGCACCCCGCTCGACGTCGCCGCCCGCCGGGCCGGCGGGCGGGTGCCGGTCCAGGGCAACCTCGACCCCGCCGTGCTGTTCGCGGACTTCGCCTCCGTCGCGGAGGAGGTCCGGCGGATCGCCGCCGAGGGCGCCCGCGCACCCGGGCACGTGTTCAACCTGGGCCACGGGGTGCTCCCGGGCACCGACCCGGACGTCATCACGCGCACCGTCGAGCTGGTGCACTCGCTCTGATGGCGTCCGCGGTCCCTCCGTCGATCGCCGTCGTCGGGGCCGGGATCTCGGGGCTCGCCGCGGCCCACCGGCTGCGCGTCCTGCTCGGCCCGGCGGCCCGGATCGTGGTGGTCGACCGGGCGGACCGGATCGGCGGGGTGCTCCGGACCGTCGACCTCGCGGGGCGCCCGTTCGACGTCGGCGCCGAGGCCTTCCTCGCCCGTCGCCCCGAGGTGCCCGAGCTGCTCGCCGAGCTGGGCCTCGCCGACGAGGTCGTGCACCCGACCGGTGCCCGCCCCACCATCCGGGCGGGCGGCCGCACCGTCGCGATGCCCGGCGGCACGCTCATGGGCGTCCCGACGGCGGGGGCGCAGCTGGGCGGCGTGCTCTCCGAGGCCGGCCTGGCCGCGGTCGCCGCCGAGCCGGGGCGACCCCTGAAGTGGGAGCCCGGCGGGGACGCGGCCCTGGGCGTCCTGCTGCGGGAGCGGTTCGGCCCCGAGGTCCCCGCGCGGCTCACCGACCCGCTGCTCGGCGGCGTCTACGCCGGCCGGGTCGACGCGCTCGGCCTGCGCGCCACGGTGCCCGCCCTGGCGGCCGCGCTCGACGCCGGCGCCCCCTCGCTCACCGAGGCCGCGACCCGGGCGGCCCCGCCGGTGCCCGCGGCCACTGGTGGTGCGGGCGGGTCGGGCTCGGGCGGGTCCGGCGGGCCCCGGGTGTCCGGGCAGGCCGCAGGGCCCGTGTTCGGCGCCGTCCGCGGGGGCTACGGCGTGCTGCTCGACGCCCTGTCCGCGGCCTCGGACGCCGAGCTGCGGCTGGGCTCCACCGTCCGGGAGTTGGAGCGCCGCGAGCGTGGCTGGCGGCTCGTGCTCGGTCCCACCACCGCCCCGGAAGCCCTCGACGTCGACGCGGTGGTCCTCGCCGTCCCGGCCCCGGCCGTGCGCAAGCTCCTCGCGGGCCCGGTCCCGGCCGCGGCGGCCGCGGTGGAGGGGATCGAGCTCGCGTCGTCCGTCGTGATCGCCTTCGCGTTCCGCGGGATCGCCGGACCGGGGACCTCCGGGGTCCTGGTGGCCGCCGACGAGCCGCTGGCGATCAAGGCGGCCACGCACTCGTCGGCCAAGTGGGCGCACGTCTCGCCCGACGGCCTGGTCCGGCTCCGGGTCTCGCTCGGACGCTTCGGCGAGGCCGCCACCCTCCAGGTCGACGACACGGAGCTGGTCGCGCGCGCCCGAGCCGACCTCGCCACGCTGCACGGGATCACCGCGGATCCGGTCGCCGTGCACGTCCAGCGCTGGGGCGGCGGGCTGCCGCAGTACGCGCCGGGGCACCTGGACCGGGTCGCCGCGCTCGAGGCCGCCGTGGCCGCCGCGCCGGGCCTCGAGGTGGTCGGCGCGGCGCTGTACGGGGTCGGTGTGCCGGCTTGTGTCGGCACCGCCCGCGCCGCCGCGGAACGGCTGGCCGGAGTGACGGGGACCGCGGCCGGGAGTGCCGCGCCGCGTGGCAGCATGGAGGCATGGCCCGCCTCGACTACTCCGAGCTGAACGCGACGATCCGCTACACCATGTGGTCGGTCTTCCGGGTGGAACCCGGGAAGCTGGGCGACGACCGTGCTTCCGCGGCCACCCAGGCCGCCGAGTTCGTGGAGGCCCTCGAGGGCAAGGGTGTCGTGGTGCGCGGGGTCTACGACCTCGCCGGTCTGCGGGCCGACGCCAACTACATGATCTGGTGGCACGCGGACAACATCGAGGCGCTGCAGGCGGCGTTCGCCGACCTCCGCCGCGAGACCGCCCTCGGCCGCGCGTCGGTCCCCGTGTGGAGCCAGACCGCGCTGCACCGCCCGGCCGAGTTCAACAAGAGCCACATCCCGGCCTTCCTCGCGGGCGAGGACCCGAAGCGCTACGTCTGCGTGTACCCCTTCGTCCGCAGCTACGACTGGTACCTCCTGCCCGACGACGAGCGCCGGAAGATGCTCGCCGACCACGGCAAGGAGGCCCGGGACTACCCGGACGTCCGCGCCAACACCGTGCCCGCCTTCGCGCTCGGCGACTACGAGTGGATCCTCGCCTTCGAGGCCGACGAGCTGCACCGGATCGTCGACCTGATGCGCCACCTGCGTGCCACCGAGGCCCGCCGGCACGTCCGCGTCGAGATCCCCTTCTACACCGGTCCGCGGGTGCAGATCGGCGACCTGGTCGCGACCCTGCCCTGAGGCCGGGCCCCGAGACCGGGCCCCGAGGCGAGATCGGGCCGGTTCAGGGACACGGCCCCCGGATACGGCGGAGGCCCCGCACCTTCGAGGGTGCGGGGCCTCCGGTGTCCGTGCGGTGTCCCGGGGCCTCCGGCCGCCTACTCGGCCGGCGCCAGCGTCATCGAGATCGAGTTGATGCAGTAGCGCAGGTCGGTGGGCGTGGGGTACCCCTCGCCCTCGAACACGTGGCCCAGGTGGCTGTGGCAGGCCGCGCACAGCACCTCGACCCGGCGCATGCCGAGCGAGTTGTCCACCCGCTCGATCACGGCCGCGTCCTCCGGCTTGTAGAAGGACGGCCACCCGCAGTGCGACTCGAACTTCGTCTCGCTGCGGAACAGCTCCGCGTCGCAGGCGCGGCACTTGTACACGCCGACGGTCTTCGTGTCGGTGTACTCACCCACGAAGGGCCGCTCGGTGCCCGCCTGCCGCAGGACCTGGTACTCGGCGGGGCTCAGCCGGGCCCGCCACTCCTCGTCGGACCGCACGACGGTCGGAGCCGGCTCCTGGGCCGTCCCCTCCGCCGTGTCCCGCGCTCCGGACTCCTTGCTGAACAGACCCATGTCGTCACGCTAACCCTTCCCGGCACGGGGTGCCGTACCGTGCAACGCCCGCCCGCCCCGGGATGTTTCGGGCTACAACCAGGTGCCGAGCACGAAGACGAGCGCATTGCCGACCACCCACACCACGCCCACGAGCAGGAGCACCACGACGAGGACCGCCGCCCAGTACCGGCCGCCCTGCGCCCGGTTCGCCGAGTCGGCGAAGTCCCGCACGCCGTCCAGGTAGCCCTCGACGGTGAACGACGGCCGGTCGTGCTGCATCCGGTCGAGGTGCTGGGCGAAGGCACGCGCCTCGGGGTCGTCCGGGTCGAGCCCGACCAGCTCGTCGTCGAACCGGTGCGCCCACTGGGGCGCGGAACGGGGCTCGGAGTCGCGCGGCTCCGATGGGGTCATGGGCCGAGGGTAGCGCCGGGAAACCGCTCGTCGGTCCGATCCCGCAGGGCGCGGACACCTGGTCGCCCTGCCCGAGGGGTCGAGCCGCGCGTCGGGGCGCTGCCCCGGGCCGAGCGGATCGTGTTCCAGGGGCAGTCGCACTTCGCGGTCTCCGCCGCTCCGGCGCCGATCGCGAGAAAGATCCGGGTTTTCGTCGGCCGGCACCGGTAGGTTGCGCGCCATGGCGTCGAAGGCGGTCGAGCTGGTGCCGGTCCCGGGTCCCGAGGGCACCCGCGAGGTGCGCCTGACCAGCCCGGACAAGGTGATCTTCCCGGCACTCGGGATCACCAAGCGCGAGGTGATGGAGTACTACGTCGCCGTGTCCGGGCCGATGATCGAGATCCTGCGTGACCGGCCGACCAACCTCAAGCGCTATCCGGACGGCGTGGAGGGCGAGCCGTTCTTCGCCAAGCGGCTCCCGAAGGGGGCGCCCGAATGGGTGCGCACCGCCCGGGTCACGTTCCCGAGCGGTCGCACCGCGGACACGTTCGCGCCGTCGGAGCTGGCGGCGATCGCGTGGGCCGCGAACATGGGCACCCTCGACTTCCACCCGTGGCCGGTCCGCGCGGCGGACACCGACCACCCGGACGAGCTGCGCATCGACCTCGACCCGCAGCCGGGCACGGGCTTCGCCGACGCGGTGGCCGTTGCGGCCGTCGTGCGCGAGGTGCTCGCCGAGGCCGGCCTCACGGGGTGGCCCAAGACGTCGGGCGGAAGGGGCATCCACGTGGCGGCGCCGATCCGCCCCGAGTGGGACTTCATCCAGGTCCGTCGCGCGGTCATCTCGATCGCCCGTCGGGTCGCCGACCGGATCCCGGACAAGGCGACGGTGGCCTGGTGGAAGGAGGAGCGCGGCGAGCGGGTGTTCCTCGACTTCAACCAGGCGGCGCGGGACCGCACGATCGCATCGGCCTGGTCGGTGCGCGGCCTGCCCGGGGCCACGGTCTCCATGCCACTCGCGTGGGAGTCGCTGCCGGACGTCGCACCCGAGGACTTCACCCTGCGCACCGTGCCGGGGCTGCTCGCCGAGCACGGCGACCCGCACGCGGACATGCACCGTGAGCCGGGTGGCTGCGAGCGGGCCCTCGAGTGGTACGAGCAGGACGGGCTGGGGGAGATGCCGTACCCGCCGGAGTACCCCAAGATGCCCGACGAGCCGATGCGGGTGCAGCCCTCGCGGGCGCGGCACCTGAACGGCTGAGTCGAGACGAAGGTTGCCGCGCCTGCTGGTTCTGCAACGACGGCGTCGCGGTCGCTCAGCCTTGCTCGGCCTCGTCCTGCAGCGCCTTCCGGAGCGCGGCGCGACTGTTGATCCCCAGCTTGTCGTAGACGTGCGCGAGGTGCGTCTCGACGGTGCGCACGGAGAGCACCAGCTTCCGGGCGATGTCGAGGTTGCTCGTCCCGGAGGCCGCCAGCACGGCGATCTCGTGCTCCCGTTTGGTGAGCGAGGGTGGGTTCAGCTGATCGAGCGACGGGCTCCAGGCGCCGCCTGCCGCCCTTGCGAGCCGGGTCGCGTGGGCGGTCGAGGCGGACGCCTTCCTCTGGTGACGTGCCCGCTGATGAAGCCTCGCGGCCTGCGCGGCCGCATCGGCCGCGAGGAGGCGGGCGCCCAGCGACTCGAACTTCTGGGCCACTCCGTCGAGAGCGTCTCCCGACCCGTCCACGATCCCCCGGGCGTGTTCGGCGAAGAGGACGACCAGCGGACCGTCGAGCTGCGCTTCGAGCTCGCCGAGCCGCGCGGCGACATCCGCGGCGCGGCCGAGACGGGCGGCCGTGTGCAGCGCTTCGGCCTCGACGAGCCGCTGCGCCGCGCGTACGGCCGAGGATCCCGCTCGCAGCGCGGCCTCGGCTCCCTCGTCGAGCCCTTCCTCGCGGGCCGCTCGCCACGCGCGCGCGAGGTGGATCTGCGGCGTCCACCCGTCCAGGACGGGTCGGTCCGACGCAAGGATCTCGCTCAGGACCTGCTCCGCAGCGCCGTCGTCGCGGAGCACGACGTGCGTCTCCACCAACTTGGCCAGGCACAGCGGTGCGCACCCGATCGGGTCGCTGTCCGCAAGCCGGGCAGCGGCCTCGGTCAACCAGCGCGCAGCGGCGAACGGGAGGCCGCTCGCCAGCGCCGCCAACCCGCGAGACAGCCCGCCCATCGCATCGCACGCGGAGGGTGCCTGGGACATCGTCGCCCTGTGCTGCTCGGCGGCGACCGCCTCCGCCTCCCGGATCCGCCCGGTGAGGAGCAACCCGGCGAGCTCGGCGTGTCGGAGGATGGCGCGGGTGATCGCCAACTCCGGTTCGGCGGTGCATTCCTCGAACGCCGCCCAGCCGCGGGCCACGGCCGCAAGGGCCTCGTCCCCACGGCCGAGCGCGCAGAGCCCGATGGTCGAAGCGAGGGATTCCCACAGTCGAAGCCACGGTCCGGACTCCTCTTCCCACGGAGCGCTCGAGGCCAGCTGGACGGCCTCCGCGGGCCTGCCTGCCCGCGAAGTACTGCAGCACCGCCCCGGACCGCTGTCGTGACACCTCCCCGGTCCGGCGAGGCCAGAGCCTCCTCGACTCGACCGAGTCCGAAGAACTGATTGAGTGCCCGGGTCGTGGCGAGTCGTGAACGATGATCCTCGGAGCCCGCGAGGGGGACGGGGTCGACCGCGACACGTTCGGCCTCGGCGTGTCGCCCCTGCCACCGCAGCGCTTCGGCGAGCACAACGGACGCGACACCGCGCGCCTCGGATCCGAGTGCCGTGCGGGCGAGCCGCTCGCCCAGCGCGTGGTCCGACATCGCGTTCGCCCGCAGCGCCCCGTGAGCGAGCGCGGCCGGCTCGACGCCTTCGGCGGTGGTTGTCGGCGGAGCATCCGTGCTGGTCAGCCCCAGGGTATGTAAGCGCCACAGCGGATTGGACGGGCGCGTCGCCGAGGTGCCGCCGAAAGTGTGAGCGCCGTCATGAAGGGCGAAATCTGCCGTCAACCTGGCTCCGGAACCCGATCACAGGCCTCTGACCTGCGAATTCACGCCGAATTCGGGGTGGGGACCCCCGTTTTGCCCTCGCCGATCAGGCCGTGTAACTTTCTCTTCGTCAGCGAGACGCCGGACAGAACGAGCCCATGAGGTTCGGTCAACAGGCCCGTTGGCCGCCCCCGAGCCGGACCCCCTGGATCCTCGTGGATTCGTGTGGGTGTACGGTGGGGAAAAGCCCCGGAAGTTCACCGGTCGGTGGGCCATGGTGTGCGGGTGTCTTTTGAGAACTCAACAGTGTGTCGAGCTTGAATGTCGGGACTGGTGGTTTGTGCCAGTTCTTTTGGGGCTCATGTTCCCGATCCCGTCGGGCGTGGGCCTGTCAGTTGGAGCCAGTTTTTGTTGGAGAGTTTGATCCTGGCTCAGGACGAACGCTGGCGGCGT
>NZ_JAJTTE010000042.1 GCF_021343995.1 Pseudonocardia terrae
CACCGGCTGGCACCGGCTGGCACCGGCTGGCACCGGCTGGCACCGGCTGGCACCGAGGGCATGATCCACCCGCGCTGCTCCACCGGCACCCGATGGCTCTTGACACGACTCGTCGCGTGCATCCTCCCTGTGCCGGACATCAACCACTGGCCTCTACTCGAGGACCGCAGTGTGATGTCTCAGGACATGGGTGACAGTTCTGCGTCAGGACATCGGTGACGGTTGGTGTGTCAGGACTTCGGTGACCTTCGCGGGTTCTTCGGTCGTCTTCCTGGGGGTCGGCCGTTGCCGACGTAGCGGATGCCGGGCTCGGGCCTGGTGTGCTCGGCGAGGATCTCGCCGCCGAGGTCGGTGACGATGATCTTGGCGCCGGGCTGGTCGCCGTCGCTGACGACGAGGACCTGTGTGAACGCGTGGGCGCCACCGATCTTGTAGATCACCATGTCGACGCCGATGTCGCCGCTGGCGCTCACCGTTCGCAGGCGTGTGCCGGCGGGTAGGGCCTGCGGGCGGGGTCGGCCGGGGCCGCAGGGCGGGGACCGGCGGTCTGTAGACGGGCCGGTCGGGTTTCGGGCGGGGTGGATCGGCCTTCGGGGTCGCCTTCCACGCGGCCAGCGGCGTGATTCCGCCCGGGCAGTCCTTGGTGCGGGGCGCTCGGTGTTGTAGATGTGGTCGAACGCGTCGATCTGGGCCTGGAGCTCCGCGAGCGTGGCGGCGAGGGGTTGCTTGTCGAGGTAGCGGAACAAGGTCTGATGGAAGCGTTCGTTCTTGCCCTGGGTGGTCGGCTTGTGCGGCTTGCCGGTGATCGCCTCGACGCCCAGCGCGGCCACATGTCCGACGAGCCGGCCGACCAGGCCCCGTCGCGTCGGGTTGAGCGCGAGCCCGTTGTCCGACAGCAGCCGCTGCGGGACGCCGTGAGCGGCCACGGCCTTGTCGAAGACCGCGATCGCGTCGCGGGCGGTCTCGCCGGCCGCGACGTGGGAGGCGAGCGCGTAGCGGGAGTGGTGGTCGTCGATGAGCTGGAAGATCACGCACTTGCGACCACCGGTCAGCACGTACTCGGTGGCGTCGAGCTGCCAGCACGCGTTCGGCGCCGGGTAGACGAACCGCCGCCAGGCCGAGCGGGGCTTCTTGCGCGGCTCCAGACGGGCCACGCCGGCCTCGCGGAAGATCCATGCCAGCGACGCCGTCGACGGAACAGGGCTCAGGCCCATCGCGCGCATCTTGTCGTGAACGCTGATCGGGCCGTGGTCGAGCCCGGACGCCTCGAGCGCGGCCCGCACCGCGACAGCCTGGGCCTTGACCTGCTCGGTCAGCTTCGACGGGCTCGTCCTCGGCCGTCTGGACCTGGGCTCGAGCACAGCCGCGGGCCCGTCGAGTCGAGCGCGCTTCCGCAGCTCATAGAACGACTTGCGCGAGATGCCGTGCTCGGCGCAGAACGTCGAGACCGCCCCCCGCGGCGCGTCATCAGGCCACTGCGAGATCGCCAGGCGGACACGGGGATCGATGGGTTCACGGGCAGCCACCGCGGCAGCCTCGCGGCTGAAGTGTCACCACCAAGAACACCCACCGTGTCACCGATGTCCCTGACACAGACTCGTCACCGATGTCCTGAGACATATCAACTCGAGGACCGCAGTGGACGCATCGAGATCGAACAAGTGTTCGCATAATGATGTTCTAGCTGCTAAGATCGTGACATGACCGCACTCCGCGACGATCCCGCTCCCGCGGCGTCCGGGGTGTCGTCGCGGGCGGAGCGGGTGGCGCGGATCGAGGAGCTGGTGCGGCTCCGGAACTCCCTCGACGCGGAGATCGCGACCGAGGTGCGGGAGTTCGCGCGGGAGGAGGTCGAGGCCCGGCTCGATCAGGCCGTGGTCGCACCCGAGCAGGTGGAAGCGGGGATCGTCGCGCAGCTCGGCTTGGCGCTGCGGGTCTCCCCCACGCGAGCCCGGGTGCAGTTGCGGTTGGCCCGGGATCTGCATGCCGGGCTGCAGCGGGTGCGGGCGGCCTTCGCCGCCGGGGAGCTCGACGAGCGGAAGGTCGCGGCCATCGTCGCCGCTGCTTCCCACCTCGACCGGGGTGAACGTGCCGAGGTGGACCGGCGGTTGTCCGAGCGGGACCTGCCCGGGTTGGGGCATCGGCGGGTCGCTGACCTGGCCCGGTCGATCGTCGCGGCAGTGGCGCCGGAGCGCTTCGCCGAACGCGCCCGCGCCGCCGCCCGCGAGCGGCACGTGTCGATCCGGCCGCTCGAGGACGGCATGGTCCGGCTCAGCGCGGTCCTGCCCGTGGAGCGGGGAGTCGCCTGCTACGCGGCACTGCGCAAGGCCGTCACCGAGCACTGGGTCAGCCCCGACCCGGTGACCCGCACCCGCGGGCAGCTCATGGCCGACACCCTCGTCGAGCGCCTGACCGGAGTGGATGCGGCAACCCCGGTGGCGGTCGAGCTGCAGGTCCTGGTAGCCGTCGAGTCTCTGCTCGACCCGGACGCCCCACTTCCCGCCGAGATCCCCGGCTACGGCCCCACCGACCTCCTCGACCGCGCCACCTGCGCCAGTTGGCGGCGGCTGGTCACCAAGGACGGCATCGTCATCGGCGGGGACTCCCGCCGGCGAGGTTTCACCGGGGTCCTCGCCGACCTCATCCGCACTCGAGACCGCGGACGCTGCACCGAGGTCGGCTGCGACGCCCCGATCCAGCATCTCGACCATGTCGACCGCTGGAGCGAGGGCGGCCCGACCACACTCGGCAACGGGCGGGGCGCCTGCGCGTTCCACAACCTCGTCCGCGAACAACCCGGTTGGAGGGTCGAGCGTCGAGGCAGCACCCGGACCACCACCACACCGACCGGGCGCCGGTACTCGCTGCGTCCGTAACCGCCCCCCGTCGAGTATGTCCTGCACACGCGGCCCCCGGGAGCTGGCGCCGCTCGGCACGACCTGCAGGTTCGCCATCTCGCCGCGCGCGGGCGCGCCCTCACCCGGCCGGGCCTGACCACGGTCGTGATCGACACGGAGGTCCCGGCCATCGCGGTGGCGCGCCGGGTCCTCCGCGAGGCGGGCGTGCCGGTGCCGGAGGGAAGGTACGGAGGAAGCTCGAAGCGGCGAAGGAGCCACTGAGCTACCGCGCCGGCGAGTCCCGGTTCTCCAGCGCGGCCGAGTACAACCGGATCGCGGAAACGACCGAATCCACACTCGACCCGCTCATCGCGGCCTACGAGGAGCACGTCGCCGCTGATCAGCTCACCACGACCGGCAACGCTGACAGGCCCCTGAGCACCAGCCCGTCGCTGTGCCCCCAACGGAGCTCGTCCGGGTCGACGGCCAGCCGCATCGCCGGGAAGCGGGTGTACAGCGCGGCGAGCGCGATGTGCCCCTCCATCCTGGCCAGCGGCGCGCCCAGGCAATGGTGGATGCCGTGGCCGAGCGCGAGGTGGCCGCCGTCGTCGCGGAATATGTCGAAGGTGTCCGGGTCGCGGTACCGCGCCGGATCCCGGTTCGCCGCCCCCAGCGACACGCTGACCTGCGCGTACGCCGGGATCACGGCGTCACCGATCCGGATCTCCTCCGTGGTGTAGCGGAACGTCGAGTGTGGCACCGGGGCGTCCCAGCGCATCGTCTCCTCCACGACGCGCGGTGCGAGATCCGGGTCGGCGACCAGCGCGTCGCGCTGGGCCGGGTGGCGCAGCAGCGCCACGGTGGCGTTGCCGATGAGACTGGTGGTCGTGTCGTGCCCGGCGACGACCAGCTGGAAGATCGTCGAGAGCATCTCCTGTCGGGTGAGCGCGCCGTCCCGCGCCGCGACGACGAGATCGGTGACGAGGTCCTCGGCGGGCTCGGCGCGCTTGAGGTCGAGCAGCCCGGACAGGTAGCCGACGATCGACTCGGACGCCGCCACGGCGGCCGGCCCCTGGTCCTGGGCGAGCAGGGTCCGGAACCACCGGCCGAGGGCGGCGCGGTCGGGCTGCGGGATCCCGAGCAGCTCGCAGATGACCGTGAACGGCAACGGGAACGCCAACCCGGCGACGAGGTCGACGACCCCGTCGCGGACCTCCAGGCCGTCGAGCAGGCCGTGCACGATCGCGTGGACGCGCTCCTCCAGCCGTTCCACCCGACGCCGGGTGAACGCCGGGGTCGCCATCCGGCGCAGCCGGGTGTGGTCGGGCGGGTCGACGGCGAGCATGTGGCGGGCCAGCGCCGGACCGGGCAGGCCCTCCGCGACGACCTCGCCACTGCGGGCCAGCGCCGCGTGCATGTCCTTCGACAGCCGCGGGTCGGTGAGCGCCGCACGCGCCTCGGCGTGGCCGACGACCAGCCACGCCGGGTGGCCGTCGGCCAGCCGTACCTCGTGCACCGGACCGGTGGCCCGCACGCGGGCGAACAACGGGAACGGGTCGTCCCGGTCGTAGTGGGCGGAGTCCCCCCAGGCGTCGAGCGCGGGGTCACGCAGCGGCGTGCTCATCGAGAACCTCCCGGAAGCCGGAGCACAACAGGTCGATGACCGCCAGGAGCCCGTCGACCGTCTTGCAGATCGCGGTCTGCGTGCGCACCCAGCGGGTCGTGCCCCGGGCGACGTGCAGGCGGTAGTGGATGAGCAGGCGGTCGGCGACGGCCTCGCCCGCGGCCTCCATGAGCTCCACGGTGTCGAAGCCGGCGAAGAAGCCATGGAAGCGGTCGGCGACGTCCTCGCGCCCGCGGGCCTCGATCGGGCCGCCGGGCAGAAGGGCGCGCAGCCGCGCGGTCTCGGTCAACACCGTGGCCAGCCGCTCCGGGTCGCGCGCAGCGACCAGCGCACCGACCTCGGCGGCGACAGGGTGATAGCGCATGCCGGGTCCTCTCAGCTCGCCCGCCGGACGAGCGTGTCCAGGTGGCCGACGAGGTGGTCGGTGAGGTCGCGGCCGTCGCTCGCGGCGCCGTCGATCAGCGTGGACTTCCGGCGGCGCAGGAACGGCAACCCCATGACGTAGAGGCCGGGTGCGGCAGCGACGCCGCCGTCGTGCACGCTCCGGCCCTTGCGGTCGAACACCGGCACCTCCAGGAAGGACAGGTCCGGGCGGAAGCCGGTGGCCCACACGACGCTCTCGATCCCCCCGCGGCCGAGTCGCGCGGACAGAGCCGGCGCGGGCACCGGTCGGCGCGAAGCGCTGCGGCGCCTCCGCCTCGACGCCCGCCCGGTCGGCCCACGCGTCGAACGTGTCCAGCAGCCGACCCAGCTTGAGGTCGGCCAGCGCGCACACGTTGGCCAGCGACCCGGAGAAGTGCACCGCGTCGTCCCGGGCACCGGCGAGCCGGCCGACGAGCGCCACCCCCTTCCTGCGCAGCGCGTTCAGGTCGAGGGTGCGCGGCGCGCCGACGAGCTGCATCGACGGCAGGTTTCGCGCCCGGACCAGGTCCGGGACCGCGTCCCAGCGCTCGTCGAGCAGGCCCGACGCGTCCTCCACGAGAGGATGTCGCGGCCCCGATAGGTGCGCGGGAGCCGCACGTGCTCGCCCACGGCCAGGGTCACCGGACGCCCGGAGCGGGACAGCTCCTCGGCGATCTGGATCCCGCTCGCCGAGGCACCCACGACCAGCACGCCGCCGTCGGGGAGTTGGCCGGGATTGCGGTAGCCCGCTGCGGTCACCGTGGGGATCCCCGGCGGCAGCGGCACGGACGGCCGGGCCGCCGCGGCGGACCCCCCGGTCGCCACGACGACGGTCCGTGCCCGCACGCACCGCGGTTCGTCCGCACCAGGTATCCCTGGTCGAGGGGCTGCACCGAGGTCACTGTCACCCCGGTGAGCACCGGCGCCCCGGTCGCGTACTCCTCCAGGAGCCGGATCACCCCGGGCATGGAGAGGTAACCGTCCGGGTCGTCGCCGCGGTAGGTGTGCCCGGGCAGCCGGGTCATCCAGTTCGGCGTGAGCAGGCGCAGCGAGTCCCATCGCTGGGTGCGCCACGAGTGCGCCACCTCGCCACGCTCGAGGACGGCGTGGTCCACCGAGTGCGCGGCGAGGCAGCGGCTCAGGGCCAGTCCGCAGTGGCCGGCCCCGATCACCACCGTCGTCGCGTGCCGCACGGTCAGCTCACCGTGACCGTGACGGCGGTGGGGTTGGTCATGATGTCGTAGACCGCCGAACGCTTCTGCGACTGCGCCACCAGCGCCTCGATCTCCGCGCGGTCGGCGTCGGCGTCGATGTGGTAGTCGACCCGTACACCGCTGAAGCCGTTGCGGACCTCCGGGTCGGCGCCGAGGATGCCGTGCAGGTCCATCTCGGCACTGACGTCGGCGCGTACCCAGCGCAGCTGGATGCCCCGCTGCTGGGCGACGGCCGCGATCCCGGCCGTCAGGCAGCCGCCGAGGGCGACCAGCACGTACTCCACCGGCGTGATGCCGTTGTCCTCGGCGGCGAACTGCAGCGGGTGGTCGACGTCGAAGGCGAACGTCCTCGAGTGGCGCTGTTCGTCGCCGAAGCCCGAGAACGTGTCCACCGGGGCCGTGCTGTGTGTGCCGTGCGCCCAGGACACGCTCGACCGCCACTGGAAGCGGGCGATCTCCGGTGCGTCGGCGAACGCCTCCCGGGCCCCGAGCAGGGCGGCGACGTTGACGCCGTTGTCGACGACGGACGTGGTCATGGTGTGCTCCCTCGGATCGGTCCTGCGAACAGCCGGAACGCTAGGAGCGGACGGGGGCGCGGCGCGGTCGTCAGCGGCGAGGCCGGGCTCGGCAAGACGTCGGTGGTGCGGGCGTTCCTGGCCGGGTTGGACCCCGGCGTCGCGGTACGCGAGGGCGCCCGCGACGACCTGCTGACCCCGCGCCCGTTGGGCCCGGTCCACGACCTGAGCCGCCAGTCCGGTCCGGCGCTGGCCCGCGCCCTGGCGGAGGGCGACGTGCAGGCGGTGTTCACCGCGCTGCTCGTGCTGGGCGGGCTGCGCAACCCGGCCGCGGTGCGGATCCAGCTCGCCCCGCTCTCGGCGGACGCGGTGGTGCAGCTCGCGGGGCACCGACAGGCGGGGCAGCGGGTGCACGCCTCGGCCGGGGGCAACCGGTTCTTCGTCACCGAGCTGCTCGCCGCCGAGCACGAGGGCACGCCCGCCTCGGTGAGCCACGCGGTGCTGGCGCGGGTGGCGCGGCTCCCCTCCCCGACCCGCGCGTTGCTCGACCTGCTCGCCGTCGTTCCCGCCCGGACGGAGGCCGGGCTGCTCGACGTCCTGTGCCCGGGCTGGCCGGAGCGGGCCGCGGCGGCCGAGGAGCGCGGGGTGGTCGAGTGGCAGGGCGACGGCCTGGCGTTCCGGCACGAGCTCGCCCGGCGCGCGGTCGAGGAGGCGTTGCCCGCCTCCCGGGCGCGCGGGCTGCACGCCCGGGTGCTGGCGGCGCTGCAGGCCTGCGGCGCGGATCCCGCCCGGCTCGTGCACCACGCCGAGCGCACCGCGGACCTCGACACACTCGCCGGGGTCGCACCGCTTGCGGCGCGCGCGGCCGCCGCGGCCGGCGCGCACCGCGAGGCCACCGCCCACTACCGGCGGGCGCTGGAGCTGGGCGACCGCTACTCCGACGCCGAGCGCGCCGACCTCCTGGAGGCGTTCACGCTCGAGGCGTCGACCACGTGCCACATCGGCGAGGCGCTGCGCGCCGCCGAACGGGCGCTGGCCCTGCGCGAGGCGCGGGGCGAGCCGTCGGGGATCGGGCGCAACCTGCGCCGGCTCGGCCAGCTGTCCTGGTTGCGGGGGCGCCGCGAGGACATGGAACGTCGGCTCGCCGCCGGAGGCGCTGGAGGACCAACCACCCGGCCCCGAGCGCGCCATGGCCTACAGCGACCTCGCGCTGCGCATCGGGCTCTACGGCGGTCGGCGTGAGGAGGCCGGGCGCACGGCCGACCGCGCCGTCGCCCTCGCGAGAGACTGCGCCGACCCGGCCGCGCTCGGTCACGTCCAGGGCCGCATCGGCCTGCTGAACGCGATGCTCGACGCCGACGACGCTCTGCTGCGGGACTGTCTGGGGCGCGCCCGGACGGCCGGGTTGCGTCTCGACGCCGGGATGGCCTACCAGGGCCTGGCCACAGGCGCCGCGCTGCGCCGCGACCGGGCGACCACCCGTCGGTGGGTCGACGAGGGCATCGACTATCTCCAGGTCCGGGACATCCTGGGGCCCCTGCAGTACCTGCGCGGCCTGCAGGCGGCACAGGAACTCGCCGAGGGGAACTGGCTCGGTGCGGAACGGACGGCCGGCTGGGTGCTGGCCCAGCCGGAGGGCAGGGGGATCACCGGGGTCCACGCCCTGGAGACCGAGGCCCTCCTGCACCTGCGCCGGGGCCGCCTGCCGCAGGCCGTGCCCGTACTGGGCGAGCTGTGGTCCGTCGCGGAGACGTGCGGCATGGTGCAGCACGTCGCCCCGGCCGCCTGCGCGCTGGCCGAGCACGCCGAGCTGACCGGCGAGTGGGCCGCCGTCGTGACGCCACTGCGGGACGCCCTGGCGCTCGCGCAGCGCCTGGGTCTGGCGCAGGTAGCGAGCGAGCTCGGGTTCTGGCTGCGCCGCGCAGGCGCGCTCGACCCGCCGAGACCCGCGCCCGGGACCCCGACGACCCCTACGCCCTGGCAGCGGCGGGCCGATGGCGGGCAGCGGCGGCGGTGTGGGACCGGTCGGGGTGCCCGTTCGAACGCGCGCGCACCCTCGCCGACTCCGACGACGAGCAGGCGTTGCTCACCGCGCTCGACCTCGCCGTCGGCCTCGGCGCCGACCCACTGGCGTCCCGGATCCGGGCGACCCTGCGTGCCTGCGGCGCGCAGCGCGTACCGCGCGGCCCCCGGCCGGACACCCGGGCCAATCCCGCCGGCCTCACCGCTCGTCAGCTCGAGGTCCTGGCGCTACTGCGCGAGGGGCTGACCGACGCCGAGATCGCCACGCGGCTCGTCCTGTCGGTGAAGACCGTGAACCACCACGTCAGCGCGGTGCTCGACAAGCTGGGGGTGGACAACCGTCGCGACGCGGTGCGCATCGCCGCGCGTGGCCGCTGAAGTCCGGCGGATCCGGCGACGACCTCCGCGTGCGGTCAGTCCCACACTCCTGGACCGAGGGACGACGTGACCGTAGACATGTGACCGAATGGTCACCTATCATTCCCGCATGGGACCGGACGACGACCGCGTGTTCAAGGCGTTGGCCGATCCGTCCCGGCGTCTGCTGCTCGACCGGCTGCTGGCCCGTGACGGCCAGACCCTGAGCGAGCTGGAGACGCAGCTGGAGATGACCCGCTTCGGCGTCATGAAGCACCTGCGCGTGCTCGAAGAGGCCGATCTGGTGGTCACGCGCCGCTCCGGACGGGAGAAGCTGCACTTCCTCAACCCCGTGCCGGTACGGCTGATCCACGACCGGTGGATCGACAAGTACACCGAGCGGCGGGTGTCGCTGCTCACCGAGCTCAAGACCCGACTGGAAGGCGGCGACGTGTCCGCATCTGCCCCCACCGCGGTCACTCAGGTGTTCCGCGTGCACATCAAGGCCACCCCGGAGGACGTCTGGGACGCGATCGTCTCCCCGGAGTGGTCGGCCCGCTACGGCTATGGGCCGATGGAGTTCGACCTGCGCCCCGGCGGTGCGTTCCGGGGCAAGACCAACGAACGCCTGCGCAGCATGGGCGTGGCCGAGGTCGTCGTCGACGGCGAGGTGCTCGAAGCCGACCCGCCACGGCGCCTGGTGCAGACCTACCGGCTGCTCTTCGATCCCGCTGCCGCGGCGGAGCCGCCCACCCGCGTCACCTGGGAACTCGAGCCGATCGGCGCCGACGTGACCCGGCTGACCGTCGTCCACCAGCTCGACGACGCCCCCGTGCACGCCCGTCTCGTCGCCGGCGACGACGTGCGCTCCGGCGGCGGCTGGCCGTTCGTGCTCTCCGACCTCAAGTCCGTCCTCGAGACCGGCAGTCCGCTGCCGTCCGCCTTCTGAGAAGTGGAGGACCCGTGTCCGACATCCAGTCGCTCCTCGACAGCGAGACCGCGCAACTGGTCACAGCGCTCGACGCCCTCGACGACGCGCAGTGGTGCGCCCCGAGCCTGTGCGCGGGCTGGCGGATCCGGGACGTGGCGATCCACCTGCTCATGCCCTACGAGCTCTCCGTGCCACGGTTCCTGCTCGGGATGGCCACGGCGCGGTTCGACTTCGACCGGCTCGCCGACCGGTGGGCCACCGGCGACACCCGGCCCCGCGCGGAGGTGATCGCGGCCCTGAGCACCACCCCGCGGCAGCCCTTCCGCGTCCCCGGCGCGCCGCCCGAAGCGCCGCTGTCCCACCTCGTGATCCACGCCGAGGACGTCTACCGGCCACTGGGCCTGCCCCACGGCCCGAGCGCGGCCGCCGCCACGATCGTCCTGGACCAACTGACCGGTCCCCGCGCCCGCGGCCTGGTGCCCACCGGCCTGCTCGACGGCCTGACCTACACCGCCACCGACGCCGACTGGACCATCGGCGCCGGTCCCGAGGTGCGCGCGACCGCCTCGGCCCTCATCACGACGTTCGCCGGGCGCACGGCCGCACTCACCGAGATCCACGGCGACGGCGCGCCCGAGGTCCACGACCGGCTCGAGGCGCCGACCAGGTGATCAAGACCGTTCGGCTCAGCCGGGCGAGTGGACCAGCTCGAGCTGGATCCCGTCCGGGTCGCGGAAGACCACGACCGAGTACGGCATCGGCTCGGTCTTGTCGATCACGCCGGAGTGGGCGACGCCCAGCTCGTCGAGCCACGCCGCCCAGGTGTCGAGGTCCTCGCGCGCCTGCACGCCCCAGGCCATGTGGTCCAGGCCGGTCCGGCGCTCGTCGAACTCGCCGTCCTCGTGCCGCTCGTGGTGGTGCAGGCCGATCAGCAGGCCGGTCCGAGGGTCGACGAGCAGGACGGCGAAGCCGCCCGACTCGTCGCCGTGGTGCGGGAACGTGACGGGCAGCCGCTGGAGCCCGAAGACACGGACGTACCACTCGGCGGAGGCCTCCACATCCGAGACCGTCGGCGAGAAGTGGTGCACACCGGTTGTCGGTGGAGCCTGACGGTTCGCTGCAGTCATCGAGTTCCTCCACGGTCGCCGCCGGCCTCGTCGCCCTCGACATGACCCGACGGTAGTGCGGCCGGCGACGACCTTGAAGGGGATTCACGGGTTCCCCCGCGATTCGCAGCTATAGAACTCGAGACAATTCCTCTCTCCCCCGGTCGGAGGGGCTCTCCACCGTTCCGCCGTGCCGCGTCGAAAAGTTCGGCGAAAGCGCTGGGTCTCACTGCCGGGCATGGCGCCGAGGACCGGCGAACGGCGGAATGGTGGGTACCCTCGCCGGGTGGCGGACCCGACGTGGATCGGAACCATCTCGGCCCTTTCGGGCACTGTGCTCGGCGGCGTGATCGCGGCCGCCGCGCAGTCGGTCCGCGACCGGCGCACGCGGCGCTACGAATCCGAGACTCGGTGGGAGAAGGCGTTGATCGACGCCGTCGCCGAGTTCTTGACGGTCTCGGACGCGGAATTCCGCGCCTTGCGTCGGCTTCACGAGACCTCCCCCGACGGGGAGCGCTGGGACGCCGTGCGGACCGCGGCCGACGACGCCGTCGAGGAGGCGGAACGGAAGTCGAACGTGGTCTCGCTCCTCTCGGGCGGGCGCACGCACCCGATTCGCGTCGCCTCGCGGACGATGCGAGCGGCCCTGCGCGAGATGCAGGCCGCAGCCCACGACGGCACGGTGCTGAGCGACGTGGAGGTCGAGGACATGCGTCGGAGCTGGATCGCGGCGCGTGAGGACCTGCTCCGGCTCGTCCAGGGCATCCACATCCGACGCGGCCGCCGCCACCCTCGGGCCCGGGCGCTGCAGGAGCGCGTGATCAGCGCTCGGGCAGCACGCTCATCGGAGCCCGACCCCCACGAGTGAACTGCCGGGACCGCGGTCGCCGATCTGACCAGGCCGTCCGGCCCGGCCCGTGGCCAGGCGTCGCCCCCGAGAACCGGCGGGGGGTCCGAGCATCCGGTGCGCTATGGTTCATCGTGTCGCTACTGGTTGACACGTTCAGGCTTCAGGGGGTCCGCCGGTGAACTCGGACCTGGCGTTCGACGCCCTCGCCGATCCGGTGCGTCGGGAGATCCTCGCCGTGCTCGCCGAGACCGAGGAGTGCAGCTCCGGGGCCCTCGCCGAGCGGATCACCTCCGTCGGCCGGACCGCCGTGTCCAGTCACCTGCGCGTGCTCAAGATTGCCGGCCTGGTCTCCGAGAGGCGCGCGGGCCGCTTCCGGTACTACTCCGTCGACCCGTCCGGGTCGGCGAAGGACGTGCTCGCCGTGCTCCACCAGGTCTTCCGCACCGGACTGCAGTCGGTCAACGACGCGGTGCCGGAGAGCGTCAACGACGCGGTGCCGGAGAGCGTCAACGACGGGGTGCCGGAGAGCGTCAACGACGGGGTGCCGGAGAGCACGGCCGAATCGGGCGACCGCCCGGCCTGACCCCCGGATCTGGCACTCAGCGCCCTTCTGCCCGCCCGGGGCCGCTGCCACACTGACGCCTTCCCGGCACTCCCCAGGCACGACCGACCCCCGGGGGCTCGATGTCCGTCCTCACGCTGACCGCGCAGGAAGAGGTGTCCGCGCCACCGCGCGTGGTCTTCGGCCTGTTCGGCGCAGGTGCGGGCGCGGGCTGGGTGTTCGACGCCGTGTGCGACAGAGTGGCCCCGGGTGCGGCGGTGACGCTGCGCGCGCCACTCGACCCGGCCGGCGAGCCGGTGGAGATCCTCGGCCGGATCGGCACCCTGCGCCCCGGACGGCTGATCGAGATCGTGCACGACCAGCCCTGGCGCGGCCGGACCGTGCTGCGGTTCGCCGCGCACGGCAGCGGTACCCGGGTACGCCTGCAGTCCGAACTGGACCAGCCGGGCTTCGAGTGGCTGCTGCGCCGGCGCGGGCACGCCCTGCGCAGCAGTCCCGGCGAGAACCCCGCCCTCGGGCTGCTGACCTCGAAGTCCGGGCCCGGCAACCTGTTCGCGGCGGCGTCGGACAACATGGCCACCCTCGCCCTCGAGGAGATCAACGCGGACGGCGGCCTGCGCGGGCGCCCCGTCGACCTGGTGATCGGGGACGACGCCACCGATCCCGCGACCGGCGCCCGGGAAGCGCGCAGGCTCGCCGCCGCAGGCTGCCGGACGATCCTGGTGGCGACCACGTCCGCCACCTTCGTCGCGGTGTCGGAGGCGATGGTGGACACCGACGTCCTGCTCGTGCAGACACTGATGAACGAGGGCGGGATCGACGACGCGCTGCGGATCCAGCTGGGCGAGCGCCCCGCCGCCCAGCTCGCCGCGGCGGCCGGACCGATGATGCGTTCCGCGGGCGGCCACCGCTGGTTCCTGGCGGGCAACGACTACTGCTGGCCACGCAGGACGCACGCCGTCGCCCGCGAGCTCCTCCCCCGGCTCGGCGGCCGTCTCGTCGGCGAACGGTTCGCCCCGCTCGGGACCACGGACTTCGCCGACGTCATCGAGGCCGTCGAACGGTCCGGCGCGGACGTCGCGCTCTCGACGTTCGTCGGCGCGGACGCGGCCGCGTTCCAACGCCAGTGCCACGAGCACGGCCTCCACCACCGCTGCCTCACCCTCGCCCCCGCGATGGACGAGTCCACGCTCGCCCGGATCGGCGCGGGCGCCACCGCGGGCCTGCACACCGTCTCCGGCTACGTCGAGACCCTCGACACGGACGGCAACTGCGCCCTGCTGAGCCGCTACCGACAGCGTTTCGGCCGGTGGGCGCCACCGCTGTCCACGCTCAGCGAGTCGGTGTTCGAGGGCGCCCACATCTGGTTCGCCGCCACCGTCCGCGCCGGCACGGACGACCCCCGTTCCGTCGCCCGGGCCATGCACGACGCCCGTTTCGACCTGCCGCGCGGCACCGTCACCCTCGACGGGAACGGCCTGGTCGGCCAGCGGATCCACGTCTCCGAGGCCGTCGGCACCGAGCTCCGGGTGATCACGCCAGGGTGAGATCAGTCAACATGTCGCGACCCGTTGACATGTTGATCGCCCCTCCGTAGATTCGCTGCACCTTCGCTCGCACTGGAGGCCGGATATGGCTGTCCCCCCACCCGATGCCCGACGCCTGGCCGAGCTCGCCGGAGACCTGGGCCTGACGAGCGCCGACCTGGAGGAGTTCGCGCCCGCCGTCGCCGCCACGTTCGCGTCTTCCGAGGCAGTGGAGGCGTTGTACCGGCGCACGGCCCCGATTGCCCCCTCCCGCGAGTGGCATGCGGGCGCGCACCCGTTGGGCGCCTGGTACGTCACCACCGAGATCTCCGATCCCGCCGCCACGGACGGCCCGCTCGTCGGCCGCACCGTCGCGATCAAGGACAACGTCTCGGTCGCGGGCGTGCCGATGATGAACGGGTCGGCCACGGTCGAGGGCTTCGTCCCGGTCCGGGACGCCACCGCGGTGCAGCGGCTGCTCGCCGCCGGTGCGGTGATCACCGGTAAGTCCGTGTGCGAGGACCTGTGCTTCTCCGGGGCGAGCTTCACCTCGAAGCCCGCCGCGGTGCGCAACCCGTGGGACTCCGCGCGCAACGCGGGCGGCTCGTCCAGCGGCAGCGCGGTCCTGGTCGCGACGGGCGAGGTGGATCTCGCGCTGGGCGGCGACCAGGGCGGCTCGGTCCGGATCCCCAGCTCGTTCTGCGGGACCGTCGGGCACAAGCCGACCTTCGGACTGGTGCCCTACACCGGCGCGTTCCCCATCGAGCAGACGATCGACCACCTCGGGCCGATCACCCGCACGGTGGCCGACGCGGCGCTCATGCTGGGCGTGCTCGCGGGCCCGGACGGGCAGGACCCGCGTCAGCCCACCGTGATCGACCCGGTGGACTACACCGCAGTCCTGGACGAGTCGGCGGCCGGCCTGCGCGTCGGCGTCGTCACCCAAGGCTTCGGGCACCCGCACTCCGACCCGGGTGTGGACGCGGCGGTGCGCGCCGCTGTGGACGTACTGCGGGGCGCGGGGCTGTCCGTCGGCGAGGTCTCGATCCCCTGGCACCTCGACGCGATGCACGTGTGGAACGTGATCGCCACCGAGGGCGCGGCGCACCAGATGATCGACGGCAACGCGTACGGGATGAACTGGTCCGGGCTCTACGATCCCGAGCTGATCGCGCACTACCGGCGCGGGCGCGCCGAGCGCGGGGCCGAGCTGTCCAAGACGGTCAAGCTGGTCGCGATGTCGGGCAGGCACACGCTCGCCGTCGGCGGCGGGGCGTACTACGCGATGGCGCAGAACCTGGTGCCGGAAGCACGGTCGGCCTACGACGCTGCGCTCGCCGAGTTCGACGTCCTGGTCATGCCGACCCTGCCCTACACGGCGCGCGAGATCCCGGCGCCGGACGGCGACCTGGGCACCTACCTCGACACGGCGCTGTCGATGATCACCAACACCGCGCCCTTCGACGTGACCGGGCACCCGGCCTGCAGCGTTCCCACCGACCTGGTCGACGGCCTGCCCGCCGGTCTGATGATCGTCGGCAGGCACTTCGCCGACGCGACCGTCCTGCGCGTCGCCCACGCCTACGAACAGGCGCGCGGTGGCTTCCCGGCCCCGCCGACCCTCACCACGACGGGAGCCCCCGCATGAACGGCGTCTTCGACCTCGGCGGCACGGACGGGATGGGCAGGGTCGTCACCGACACCGACGAACCTGTCTTCCGCGCGGAGTGGGAGAAGGCCGCGTTCGCGATGTTCTCCAACTGCTTCCGCGCCGGGTTCTTCGGCATCGACTCGTTCCGGCACAGCATCGAGAAGATGGATGCCGCCGAGTACCTCCTGTCCAACTACTACGAGCACTGGGTGCACGTGATCGAGGACTTCGGCGCGCAGAAGGGCGTGATCGACGTCGCCGAGCTGGAGAAGCGGACCCGGTACTTCCTGGACAACCCGGACGCCCCGCTGCCCGAGCGGAAGGACCCCGAGCTGCTGGCGTTCGTGGACGCCGTGGTCAAGGCCGGAGCGCCCGCACAGCGTGAGTCGGACAAGATCGCGAAGTTCTCGGTCGGCGACACGGTCACCGTGACCGCCGACAGCCCGTACGGGCACACCCGCCGGGCCCGCTACATCCGCGGCCGCACCGGGGAGATCACCGGCGCGCACGGCACCTACATCTACCCGGACAGCGCGGGCAACGGCGGCCCCGAGGCCCCGGAGCACCTCTACACCGTCCGCTTCACCTCCCAGGAGCTGTGGGGACCGGACGCCGCGGAGCCCCACGACGTCGTCTACTTCGACGTCTGGGAGCCCTACCTGACCCTCGCGTCCTGACCGCCCGCCCGTACCGAGGAGCTCCCATGGCTCAACCGTCCTCCCCCACCGACACCCGCCTGCGCACGCAGGAGGAGATCGCCGCGCGGGTCAAGGCCCTCGAGTCGATGCTGATCGAGAAGGGGATCATGACCACGGAGGCGATCGACCGCCTCGCCGAGATCTACGAGAACGAGGTCGGTCCGCAGCTGGGCGCGCAGGTCGTCGCCCGCGCGTGGACCGATCCCGAGTTCAAGGCCCGGCTGCTCGCCGACGCCTCGGCGGCCTGCGCCGAGATGGGCATCGGCGGGCTGCAGGGCGAGGACATGGTGGTCGTCGAGAACACCGCCACCGTCCACAACGCCATCGTCTGCACGCTCTGCTCCTGCTACCCGTGGCCCGTGCTCGGGCTGCCCCCGAACTGGTACAAGGCCCCGGCCTACCGCGCGCGGATCGTGCGGGAGCCGCGCAAGGTCCTGGCCGAGGACTTCGGCTTCCCGATCCCGGACGACGTCGAGATCCGGATCTGGGACTCCAGTTCGGAGCTGCGCTACTGGGTGCTGCCGCAGCGGCCTGCCGGCACCGAGGACCTCGGGGCGTTCGAGCTCGCCGCGCTCGTCACCCGGGACTCGATGATCGGCGTCGGGCCGGTGGGGACGCCGTGATGCGCACCGACGCCACCGAGCTCGGGGACGCCCGACGCCGGGTCGAGGCCCTGGTCTGCGACCTGCCCGGCGGCGGGGTGGACGACCGGATGTTCAACGAACCGTGGGAGCTGCGGGCCTTCGCCATGGCCGTCGCGGCCTACCACGACGGGAAGTACGAGTGGAGCGAGTTCCAGCTCTCGCTGATCCAGGCGATCCGGCAGTGGGAGGAGGGCGCGAGCGGTGAGCCGTGGAGCTACTACGAGCACTGGCTGACAGCGCTGGAGACCGTCCTCGCGGACAACGGCGTGCTGTCCGACGCGGACGTCGACGCCCGCACCCGCGAGGTCCTCGCGACCCCGAAGAACGCCGACCACCACAAGGCCCATCGCGAGCCCGTGGCCGTCTCACCCGCCCGAGGGTGATCGACGAGGCCTGACCCGGCCGCGCGGCCTCCGCTCCCCGGGGCCGCGCGGTCCGGTCGGTGCCGCCCGAGACTCGTAGGCCAGCACCCCGCCCGGGCCCGGTCGCGCAGGAGCCGAGCGGCGCGGGTCGAGGCGCGATCGCCCCGCGGCATTCGTGCTCGACCCCGTTCACCCTCCGCGGGTGGGGCCCGGGTCGCGGACGACCGGCTTCTATCGGCCCCGGCGTCTGCAGGTCGGGGAACGGGGAGGCGACACGGTGCACACGAACCGCTGGGGGCGCGCGGTCGCGGCGGGGCTGCTCACCGCCGCGGTCGCCGCCGGCTGCTCCTCGGCCCCTGCCGCTCCGCCGTCTCCGTCGCCGGCGCCCCCGGCGCCTCCGTCCACCGCGGCGCCGCCGTCGACCGCCTACTCGCCGCAGTTGTGTGCGGCGGCGACGCAGTTCCAGACCGCCACGAACGCGCTCGTCCAGCTCGACGCCACGAAGGTCGGGACCGACGGCGTCAAGACCGCCCTGCAGAACCTGGGCGACGCCGGACGGAACCTGGCGACGGCGGCGAAGGCGCAGTTCGCCCCGCAGGTCGCGGCGCTGGAGCAGGCACTCGGCTCCCTGCAGACCACGATCGGCCAGCTCACCGACCAGACGAGCCTGTCGAGCAAGCTGGGGGCTCTCACAGCCTCCGTGGCGCAGGTCGAGGCAGCCGCCGAACCCATCGTCGACAGTGTCCGCACCGGGTGCAGCGGTGTGCCGCCGGTCTCGATCCCGCCGACCTCCTGACGCGCATCGCTCACCTGCCCGAGGTGAGGTGACGGAACACCCGGATCGCGACGATTCCGGTGCTGGGCGCGCGGGGGGCCGCGTCGTCGGATCGGAGGATTGGCCATGCGGACCGACCTTCCGGAGGGCACGGGGACCGAGCGGGCGGACCGGGGCGAGGACTGGTGGGCCCGGACGCCGGTGGCGGTGGCCGAGGCGTTGGGCGTCGACCCGGGTCGGGGGCTGACGGCGGACGCGGCCGCGGACCGGCTGCGGATCCACGGGCCGAACGCGTTGCCCGAGGAGAAGCCGAAGGCGGGCTGGTTGCGGTTCCTCGAGGAGTACCGCAGCTACATGCAGATCATCCTGCTCGCCGCCGCCGTGGTGTCGCTGGTCGTGGCGGAGTGGGGCACCGCTGTCCTCCTGGTCGTGTTGACCGTGCTCAACGCCGTGATCGGGCTGCGGCAGAAGGGCAAGGCCGAGAGCGCGATGAACGCGCTGCGGTCGATGATGAAGGCCACCGCCCGGGTCCGGCGCGACGGCACGACCAGCGAGATCCCTGCGGAGAACGTGGTGACCGGCGACGTCGTGCTGATCTCCGCCGGTGACCAGGTCCCCGCCGACGGGCGCATCGTCGCCGCGAGCGCCCTGCAGATCGACGAGTCGGCGCTGACCGGCGAGAGCACGCCGGCGTCGAAGGAGCCCACCACGCTGGCCGGCCGGGCTCTGGGGCCCGGCGACCAGGTGAACATGGCCTTCATGAACACCCCGGTCACACACGGCAGCGGGACGATGATCGTCACCGGCACCGGGGAGCGGACCGAGCTGGGCCGGATCTCCTCGATGCTCGCCGCGACGGCCGAGGAGAAGTCCCCGCTCACCCGCGAGCTCGACCGACTCACCCTGTGGATCGCGGGCGCCGCGGGCCTGACGATGGTCGTGATGTTCGTCCTCGGCCGCGCCCGCGGCGACGCCTGGGACGCGCTGTTCATCAGCGCGGTCGCGCTGGCGATCGCGGCGATCCCCGAGGCCCTGCCGACGGTCACCCAGTGGATCCTCTCGGTCGGCGGGGTCGACCTCGCCAACCGCAACGCCATCGTCAAGGAGCTGCCCGCGGTCGAGACCCTGGCCTTCACGTCGGCGATCAACTCGGACAAGACCGGGACCCTGACGATGAACCAGATGACCGCCGTCGAGATCGTCGACGCCGGCGACCGGTACACCGTCTCCGGCAGCGGCTACGAGCTCGAGGGCAAGGTCCACCACGCGGCCGGGCGCGCGGCGTCGATCGAACCGGCGATCCTGCCCTACGTCGTCGCCAGCGACGCCCACCTCGTCGACGGCCGGGTGGTCGGCGACCCCACCGAAGGCGCCCTGCTCGTGCTCGGGCACAAGGCCGGCCTCGACATCGACGCGACTCGCGCGGCCCTGCCCCGGCTGGCCACCCTGCCGTTCGACCCCACCTACAAGATGATGGCCACCTTCCACACCGCCACCGACGGGGGCGGACGCCCGGTGGTGCGCTGCTTCGTGAAGGGTGCGGCGCCCGCGGTGATGGACCAGGCTGCCTCGGCGCACTCGGCCGACGGGCCCGTCCGGTGGGACGCCGAGCTGAAGGCACGGGCGACCGAGCACATGGTGCGCATGGAACGCGCCGGCATGCGGGTGATGGCGGCCGCCGTGCGCGACCTCGACCCGGCCGGGTTCGACCCGGAGGGCGACCTGCTCGCGCACGTCACCGACCTGCAGGTGACGAGCCTGGTCGGCATGGTCGACCCGCCCCGGGCGGAGTCGAAGCAGGCGGTGGCCGAGGCGCAGGCGGCGAACATCCGGGTCCGGATGGTGACCGGCGACGACGTGACCACGGGCGCCGCGATCGCCGAGCAGCTCGGCATCACGGGCACCGCCATCCTCGGCGCCGACTTCGCCGCCCTGCCCGAGGACGTGCGACTCGCCCGGATCGACGAGATCGGCGTGGTCGGCCGGGTCGCCCCCGAACACAAGGTGCTCCTGGTCGACACGCTCAAGAAGAAGGGCGACGTCGTCGCCATGACCGGCGACGGGGTGAACGACGCCCCGGCCATCAAGGCCGCTGACATCGGCATCGCCATGGGCTCGGGCACCGACGTCGCGCAGAACGCCGGCCGCATGATCCTCTCCGACGACAACTTCGCCACCATCGTCTTCGCCGTCGAACAGGGCCGCAAGATCTACGACAACCTGACCAAGTACATCCGGTTCGTCCTGCTCCTGCTCGTGGTCTTCGTCCTCACCTTCCTCGGGGCGAGCCTGTTCAACATCGCCGCGGGCGAGCCGTTCACCCCGGCGCAGGTGCTGTGGATCCACTTCTTCGTCAACGCCGCCTTCGGCTTCGCCCTCGGCTTCGACCGCGAAACACCGGGACTCATGCGACTGCAGCCGCGCCCGCGCGGGGAGTCCGTGCTCACCACCGGGCTGATGGTCACCGTCGGCCTGGCCGGGCTGTTCATGAGCATCGCGCTGTTGAGCCTGATCGTGCTCGGCCAACAGACCTTCGGCGATCTCCGGATCGGGCAGTCCATCGCGTTCACCTCGTTCGCCCTCTGCCTGGTCGTCGCCGCCTTCGAGTGCCGCAGCGCCACTGCGACCGTGTTCACGCTCGACACCTTCGACAGCAAGCAGATGAACCGTGCGGCGGTCGCCGAGATCGTGCTCGCTGTCCTGGTCACGCAGACCGACGTGTTCAACCGGCTGCTCAACACCGTCGACATCACCGCCGTGCAGTTCCTCTGGGCGGCCGTGCCCCCCGTCGGCCTGCTGCTGCTCTGGGAGGCGGGCAAGGCGGTCGGGCGGCGGGTGTCCTCCGTGCCCGGGTCGGCCGCGACCAGCGTGGCGTGATCACGCCGAGGCCGGCGAGGAGCACCATGGGCAAACACAAGAAGAAGGTCAAGAAGCACGCGACCACCGCCGCCGACGACGGCGCTGTGGCGGTGCTGCCGGACGAGGCACCGGCGTCCGGCGGTTCACCGCCGCAAATGAAGCAGAAGGAGTACCGCCGCGAGCTGCGACACCTGCACGGTGAGCTCGTCGCGCTGCAGGAGTGGGTCAAGGCGACCGACGCCAAGGTCTGCGTGGTCTTCGAGGGCCGCGACACCGCCGGCAAGGGCGGCACCATCAAGGCCATCACCGAACGGGTCAGCCCGCGGGTGTTCCGCGTCGTCGCGCTCCCGGCCCCGACCGAGCGCGAGAAGTCGCAGATGTACATCCAGCGCTACGTCCCCCACTTCCCCGCCGCCCGCGAGGTCGTGATCTTCGACCGGAGCTGGTACAACCGCGCCGGGGTCGAACGCGTGATGGGCTTCTGCACCGAGCAGGAGGCCCGACGCTTCCTCGAACAGGCACCCGCCGTCGAGCGCGCGATGGTCGACTCCGGGATCATCCTCGTCAAGTACTGGCTCGAGGTCAGCAGCGACGAGCAGACCCGCCGGCTGGAGAGCCGCATCGACGACCCGCGCAAGATCTGGAAGCTGTCCGAGCTCGACCTCGAGTCCTACAACCGGTGGGCCGAGTACTCGCGGGCGCGCGACGACATGTTCGCCGCCACCGACACCGCGTGGGCGCCGTGGTACGTCGCCCACTCCGACGACAAGAAGCGCGCCCGGCTGAACATCATCACCCACCTGCTCGGCCAGGTGCCCTACGAACACATCCACCGCACGAAGGTCACCCTGCCCCGCCGGGACGTCCCCGAGGAGTCCGCCGCACCGACACTGGCGTACCGGTACATCCCGACCCCGTACTGACCGGCGCGCGGGTGCCGGGCGTTCATCGCCCGCTGCGCCAGTGCGGCTCGACCTCGGACCACTCCCGTTCCCACTCCGCGGCGCGCAGCCGCGCGACCCCGGCGAACGCGGCGTGCGCGAGCACCGCCACGACGAACCCCCCGACCATCAGCACGACGGCCGTACTGGCGATCGTCACGAAGACCGTCTCCGGACCGGTCAGCGGGGCACGGACGAGCTGCCCGTCCGCGGTGACCCACGCCTCGACCCGGTCCCCGGCCTGCTTCGGGCCGGCGACCTCCGTGCGCCCGACGTGCGTGATCCCGTTGCGGTCGGTCCACCGCACCCCGGCCGGGAACCGGTTGCCGCGTTCGGGCAGGACCGGGACGTTCTCGGTGAGGACCACCGCGATCGGGGTGCGGTCCCGTGCCTCGACGGCCGCCCGGTCCGCGAGGCTCCGGTGGACGCCCAGCCCGACCAGGGCCGTGGCCGCGAGGAGCCCGAGGACCATCGCGCAGACCACCCACCGGGCGAGGTCGGCGGCCCGGTCCGAGCGGCGCCGCGCCGGCCGGGGGTGCCGCCGGCCGGGCGGCGAGGCGTGGGCGTGCTCGCCGGCGCGCATCAGGACTCCTTCGGGTCGTCCTTGACGGTGTGCGCCGCGGCCGCCGGCGCGTCGGCCGACGGCGCGGGGGTGTCGACGACCGAGTCGGGATCGGCCTCGTCGCCGTAGAGGGCGGACAGGACGTGCTGTTCCTCGTCCGCGTCGGGCACCGTCGACGGTGGGGGCATGGTGGCCAGGGTCCGGTCGGTCCGCCGCGACCGGCAGGGCCGAAGGTCCGTGACGGCTCCGCGGCGGGCCCCGTCCGGCCGCCGCCGGTACGCCGTCCAGCACGGCCCAGCGGGTCCACCGGCCCTGCCGTGTCGGCCGGTCCTGCGGCAGCCTGCACGCGAGCAGACCCGACCCGCTGCGGAGCACATGATGACCCTGGTCGACCACGGGGCGCTGACCGGCTGGGACTCGCTGGTGGTCCTGCTCGCCGAGGGGACGGACCCGCCCGGCCGGCAGCCCCCGGACTGGGTGCGGAGCTGGGTCCACGACTCCGGCGCGGCCCTCGAGATCGCGCGGGGCGCCGGCCCGGGCGCTGCCGTGTCCGGTGCGGCCCTCCGCCGGCACCGTGCGGTCCTGGTGCTCCGTCCCGACGCCGCCTCCCCCCCGTACCGGGTGGTCGCCGCCGTACAGGAGCACGACGCCGACCGACCCGTCGTCGACGCAGCGGTGTCCGCCGCCAGGGCGTGCCACGGCCGGTTGCGGGTCCTGCACGCCGTACCGCGGTCGTTCGGCGAGCGCAGCGTCGGCCTCGACGAGGCGGTGGACCGGGGGCGACGGTTGGTGTCCGGCATCGGCGCGGCCGGGGAGCAGGGCGTGACGATCGGCGGTGAGCTCGTCCGGGCATGGCCGCACGAGGTCCTCGACGAGACCCTCGAGGCCGACCTGTTGGTCGTCGGCGGTGCGCGCCCGAGCGGTCCGGCCGAGCTCGGGCTCACCGCCCTCACCGCCGTGGTGCACGCGTCGTGCTCGGTGCTGGTCGTGCCCCGCGCGACCTGACCGACCCGCCCCTCAGGACGCCGCGGCCCAGACCTGTGCGGCGGCGAGGTCCGCATACGGGAAGACATGGACCTGCGGGTGCACGACGTACCCGGCCACCGAGGCGACCGCCGGAGCCACGGGGATGTCGGTGGCCAGGGCGACCCGCCCGATCTTGCCCTGGTGCCCCACCACGAACTGGACGTGCCGCACGACGCTGCCGAGGCTCGTCCAGCCGGGCACGCTGCGGACGTGCAGGACCAGGCCGCGCAGCTCGCCGTGCCGCGCCATCCAGGGGTCCACCGCCGCGGCGAGGGACTCGAAGTCCTCGATGCGCAGGGCCTCGCTCACCTCGGCGGTGGCGACGCCGGTGGTCTCGTCGAGGGCGACCTGGATCCGGGCCCCGGCGGGGAGCGCGGCGAGCCAGTCCGCGGCCGGGCTGCGGTCCGTCCTCGGGAAGACGCGCATCGGGAACGGCACCACGAACCCCGCCCACTGGGTGGGGCGGGCGACCCAGCCGAGGTTGGTGACGACCGCGACCCCGTCGTAGGCGCCGACGGTCTGCAGCCCGAGGCGGACGTCGGCGAGGACCGCGGGCGGCGTCAGCCCGCGGAAGTCGTCGTCGATCTCGATCAGGCACCGCAGCCGAGCACCGCCCGCCCTGGCCTGCTCGATCATCGGCGCGACGACGTCGTCGAAGTCCTGCGGGGTGAGGAGCCCGCCGACGCGCAGGCCGACCACGCCCGCGGGGAGACCGGCCAGCATCTCGATCATGTGATCCCTCCCGGAACCGGACGTTCAGGCGCGCGGCCGTGCGGGCGTGCCCATCTGCTCCAGGTCCGCGGCGGCGACGTCGAGCAGGTGGTGCGCGAGCTCCGAGAGGGCGCGCGCCGCCGCGAGCTCGTCACCGATCACGGGCACGTCCCGGTCGGTGGGGTTCAGCCTCGCCACTCCCACGCCGACGACCGCGTCCCCCTCGCGCGCGCCCAGCCGGGCCACCGCACGGGTCTTCCCCTCGTGCTCCTCGATGTCGATCGACACGGTCCACCGCTTCGCCTCGTTCACGACCGCCCCCTTCTCCCGGGCCGCGACCCTCCTCCGCGGTCCGCAGCGCCACGAGGGCCGACCTGCCCGCGGTCCCAGGGCCGATGAGCACCTCGGGCCGCGAGCCCGCGCGACCGCATCGACGAACGGCCCGCCCGGCTACTCCCCGTCCCGTGCGACCGCGTCGAACATCCTCGAGGCGAGGTCGAGGAAGCGGCGTTCGAGGTCGTCGGGGTCGAGACCGAGCTCGGCGGCGAACCGCTCCGACAGCAGCCCGAAGCCGTAGGACATCGAGGCGTAGACGGCGTAGAGCGCGGCGGGGTCGTCGACGGCGGGTTCCCGCGCGCCCGGCTCGGGGTCCAGCCGGCTCATCATCGCGCGGCGGGTGGTGAGCGTGCGGACCGTGTGGTCGTGGTCGAGGACGAGCATGACGATGAGCCGGATCGCCTCCCGGTAGCGGAGGGAGGCGTCGAGCGAAGTGGTGAGCCACTCCGCGGTGCCCATGTCCTCCTCGCCCGGCACCTCGTCCCGCGGCCGGGCGATCTCCCGCTTGGCCGCGGCCCGCAGCAGCTCCTGGCGGGACCCGAAGTAGTGGTAGACGAGCGCGCGGTGGACCTCGGCGCGATCGGCGATCTCCCGCAGGTTCATCCCGGCGAGCACGCCCCGCTCGCGCAGCAGGTCGACGGCGGCGTCGACGAGGAGCTGCTCGGTCGCCGCCCGCGACTGCGCCGGGCGCCCCGCGCGGCCCTGCCGGGGCTCCGGTGCACCCGCTGCTGGATCCGGCACGACCGCCTCCTCTTCCCGCGCGCGGGCGTCACCGTACAACCGGCCGCCCATCGGCTCAGCCACCCGGAGGTGCGACGACGGCGTCCCGGCCGCGGAACAGCGAGTCCGGGCTCCGGCAGGTCAATCCCCCGTCGACGACGAGCTCGGTCCCGGTCACGTAGGCGGCGTCGTCGGACGCCAGGAAGGCCACGGCCGCCGCGGCCTCCTCGGGCGACCCCTGCCGGGCGAGCGCGGGCAGCGCGGCCCGCCAGCCGAGCGTGCCGCCGTCCGTGCCCTGCTCCCGCCGCGACATGGCCGACGCGATGAGGCCCAGCACGACCGTGTTGGCGCGGACGCCGCGGCTGCCGAAGCGCACCGCGATGTGCCGGGCCAGCGCGAGCTGGGCGGCCTTCGACGTCTCGTAGCTCAGCGCGAACCCGTTGCTCCAGGAGCCCGCGACCGAGCCGACGAACACGAACGCCCCGCGGCCGCGCTCGACCATGCCCGGCAACGCCCGCTCGGCCGTGACCCAGTGGCTCCGCACGTTGACGTCCATCGCGAGGTCGTACTGCTCGACGGTCTGGCGGCCGATCGGTCCGCCCCCGCCGATGCCGACGTTGCACACGACGACGTCGAGCGGCCCGAGCCCGGCCACCGCGCGGTCGACCGCGTCCCGGCACGCCTCGGGATCCGCGGCGTCGGCCTCGATCGCGAGCCCGGGCCCGCCGAGGGCCGCGACGGTCTCCTCCGCCCGCTCCGCCGACACGTCGGTGACCGCGACCGACGCCCCCTCGGCCGCCAGGCGCAGCGCGATCGCCCGGCCGTTGCCCATCGGCAGCGTCTCGCCGGGGGCGGCGGGGCCATCGGTGCCCCCGCCGACGACCAAGGCCGTCCGTCCCGCGAACCTCATACCCGCACCTCCCCCAGCCGCTCCCGCAGCGACCGCTTGAGGATCTTCCCGCTCGCGTTGCGGGGCATGTCCTCGAAGCGGAACTCCACCGGCACCTTGTACGACGCGAGCGCCGAGCGGCAGTGCGCGCGCAGCTCGTCGGCGCCGACGGTCGTACCCGGCCGGCGCTCGACGAAGGCGACGACGATCTCGCCCCAGTGGTCGTCCGGCCGCCCGACGACCGCACAGTTCGCCACCGCCGGGTGCGCGGCGAGCACGGACTCGATCTCGACCGGGTAGACGTTCTCGCCGCCGCGGATGATCATGTCTTTCGCCCGGCCACCGAGGTAGAGGTAGCCCTCGGCGTCCCGGCGGGCCAGGTCGCCGCCCCAGAACCAGCCGTCGCGGAAGGCCGCCGCGGTCTCCTCGGGCATGTCCAGGTACCCGCTCATCAGCGTGTCCGACCGCGTGACGATCTGCCCGACCTCGCCGTCGGCGACGTCCCGGCCGTCGTCGTCGACCACGCGCAGCTCGACCCCCACGGCGGCTCGTCCGATCGAGCCCAGCAGGTGCTCGTCGCCGGCCAGGGCGCGGCGGTGGTCGGTGACGGTCAGCACGGTCTGCAGACCGGCCTCGGTGCCGGCCCCGAACGCGTTGACGAAGTCGCAGGCGAACCGGTCGCTCGCGCGGCGCAGCAACGCCGGGCTCATGGGCGCGGAGCCGTAGAGGATCGTGCGCAACGCCGTGAAGTCGGCCTCGGCGATCCGGGGGTGGTCGAGCAATGCGCTGATCATCGTCGGGACCAGGAACGCCGCCGTGACCCGCCCGCCGCCCAGCCAGCGCAGCACCGTGTCGGCGTCGAACTTCGGGAGGACCACCGAGGGGATCCCCCGCATCACGTGTCCGTAGAGCATCATCTGCCCGGCGATGTGGAACATCGGCGAGGACCCGTAGCGGACGTCGTGGTCCTGCAGGTCGTACTGCTGATGGCGGCCCGCGACCATCGCCTTGAGCATCCCCTGCGACTGCAGGACGCCCTTGGGCAGCCCGGTGGTGCCGCTGGTGAAGGCCAGGGCGACGATCTCGTCGTCCCGTACGGGCACGCCGGGATCCACGTCGGCCCCGGCGGCCACCAGGTCCTCGTGGGCCACGTCCGCACCGTCGCACGGCCCGTCGAAGCACGCGACGAGGCGCAGCGCGGGGAGCTCGGCCCGGATCTCCGCCACGATCGGTGCGTAGCGCCGGTCGACCATGAGCACGCCGGCCCCGGCGCGGTCCAGCAGGGTGCGCAGCTCGCCTGCCCGTAACCGGTAGTTGAGGGGGACGTAGACGGCCCCGAGCTTGAGGCAGGCGAAGACCGTCTCGAGGTAGCCGGACCCGTCCATGGCCAGGATCGCGACCCGGTCCCCCCGGTCGACACCCTGGGCCCGTAACGTCCGGGCCAGGCGGTTGGCCCGGGACTCCAGCTCTCCGAAGGTGACCGTCGAGCCGTCGTCGCGGAGCACCGCCGGCCGGTCGGCGCCGCGCTGGGCGCCCAGCCGGATCCAGTCGCCCATCCTCGCCACGGGTCGGACCGGACCCGGGTTCGGTTCCGCCCGCCCGGCCGGCGTCTGCACAGCCACCCCGGTCACCTCGCTCACCCGACCCTCAACGACTGGCCACCGTCGACCGGCAGCGTCACACCGGTCACGAACCGGGATTCGTCCGACCCCAGGTAGAGGGCTGCGTGGGCGACGTCCCAGGCCGTGCCCATCCGGCGTCCGAGCGGGACCTTGGCGTCGCGCAACGCGGCCCAGTCGGCCCGGCTCATACCGACCTCCGGAGCCTGTTGGTCGACACCCATGGGCGTCTCGATCAGGCCGGGCAGGATGGTGTTGGCCCGGATCCCGTGCCGTGCGTTGGCGTCGGCCACCGCGGTCGTGGCCTGCTCCACGGCCGCCTTGCTCATCTTGTAGGCGATCTGGTTCAGCGAGACCCGCGTCGCGGCCGAGCTGATGGTGACGATCGCGCCTCCGCCCCGCCGACGCATCACCGGCAGCGCAGCGCGGCACATGAGCAGCATCGACCTGGTGTTGAGCGCCATGATCCGCTCCCACACCGCGAGGTCCACCGAGGTGACGCCGCCGTCGCCGCGGTTGGTGCCGACGTTGCAGACCAGGACGTCCAACCCGCCGGCCTCCTCGTCGGCCACCCGCACCGCCTCGGCGCACACCTCCTCGGTCGTGACGTCGCCGAGCACCACCCGGGCCTTGCCGCCCTCGGCCTCGACCAGCCGGGCCGTCTCGGCGACGGACGCCTCGTCGACGTCGATCAGCACGAGGTCCGCGCCCTCACGGGCGAACAGCACGGCCATCGCCCGACCGTTCCCGATGGTCTCCCCCGGTGCCTGGCCTGCTCCGGCGATCACCGCCACCTCTCCCGCGAGCCTCACGAAGGCCATCCCGGGGTGTCGGTCTCCCGCTCCACGCCGGTGGCGTTGAGGAACCCCGCGAGCATCCGGTAGAAGCCGGGCAGCAGCAGGATCTCGACGATCGTCGGTTCGTCGAAGGCCGCTCGGAGCCGGGCCCAGGTGTCGTCGGCCAGGGTGTCCGTGCCGGAAAGCTCGTCGACGACGGTGACCAGCAGCCCCTCCTCGCCCGGCCACTCCCCCGCGTCCGGCCGGGCGAGGCGGGCGGTCTCCGCCTCGGACAGCCCGCACCTCTGTCCGATCAGCGTGTGCTGGCCGAACTCGTAGACCGACCCGGTGCGCCAGGCGCTGCGCAGGATCATGATCTCCCGCGCCCGCGGGTCGAGCCGGTTCCCCTTGAACAGGAACCGGTTGCCCAGGGACATGGCCTTGCGCATGAGCTCGGGGTTGTGGGCGAGGGTGCGGAAGATGTTGAGCGGCTCCGCGCCGCGCTGCAGGTCCGTGCGCATCCGTTCGTCGGGCGCGACGGGGGCCAGGCGCGGGGTCACGCCGTCCAGCTCTCGATGCCGGCGTCGGCCAGCGCCATCTCGCGCGCGGCCTCGACGTCGAAGTGGTTCGACGCCACGCTCCGCTGCGCGTAGAGACCACCGCCGGACAGCACGTTGGTCGCGGCGTGCCAGCCGCCGTAGGCGTCGGCGGTGTGGTCGCGGATCGCGTGGAAGACCTTGAGCCTGTTCTCGGCCGGCACGCCCGGGCGACCCTGCATGTACTTCCGGACGTAGTCGCCGGTCTGCGGGTTCTCCAGGTCACCGATGGTCGGTGCGGTGAGCAGCGATCCACCCGCGATGTCGTGGAGGTGCCGGACCATGAGGCTGTAGTTCGCCGCACCCTGGTACTTCGCGGCGTTCGTGTAGAGCTCGTTCGGGTGCACGAAGCCCTGCGGCGTGACCACGGCGTTGTGCAGGGCCGCCTCGAGCCCGGCCCGCAGCATCGTCGCGTGGATGATCATCTCGGCGAGCTTGTCCTTGATGTGCGCCACGCCGAGCAGCCCGTTCGCGTCGGCGATCAGGTGGGCGAACCCGACGAGCAGCTCGGCGTTGCGCGTCATCTGGGACACCCCGCCGATGCGCTCCCACAGCCCGAGCGAGTGCGCGAACACCGCGGCGTACTGCGGGTCGCCGTCGAGGAAGACGCGCTCCCGGGGCACGAACACGTCGTCGAACACCACGAACCCGTCGGGCATGTGGTCGTGGCTGGTGTGCGGGAAGTGTCGGACGTCCTCGCCCCGCGGGGCGTAGGACGAGTTGATGATGCTGACCCCGGAGGCGTTGACCGGGACCGCACAGGCGATGGAGTACTCCCCGGCCTCGGCGCCCATCCGCTTGGTCGGCATGACCATCAGGTCGTGGCCGTAGGAGGCGCCGGTGATGTGCAGCTTCGCACCCCGGATCACGACGCCCTCGTCGGACCGGTCGACGACGTGGACGTAGGCATCGGGATCGGTCTGCTTCTGCGGGGGACGGGCCCGGTCCCCCTTCGCGTCCGTGATGCACTCCGTGATCCGGACGTCCGCCTTCTTCGCCTGCTCGTGGTAGGCGAGGATCGCGTCGACGTGCCCCGCGCCCGCCTCCGCCAGCCGGTCCGCCGCGGTCAACAGGGCCATCAGCGACCCGAAGGTCACCCGCGTGACGATGTCCGCCTCGCTGAGGACCGGGATGAGGTCACGCAGGTCGCCGGGGCTGCGGGGCGGCGTCATCAGCAGGTTCACCGCCCCCGGCTCCGGGTTGTGGAACCGGTCGTACGTCGCCGCGGTCAGGCGCGCCGCGGTACCCATGACGGGGTGCTCGGGGATGTTCTTCACCTCCTCGCCCTCGAAGAAGGTGGCGCGCCCGTCGTTCAGGGACGCGAGGTACTCCTCACCGGTCAGCACAGGACATCTCCTCGGTCCGGTCGGACTGGGGGTACGCGAGTGAGGCGGACGCGCGACGACCGGCCGCGAACACCGGTGGCGCGAACCTCGATTCCTGTTCTACGGGTGGTTTGACAGAGTGTCAACGCTTCGCTTGACACACTGTCAACGAATTGTCGATGCTGCCCGCGCCGGTCACACGCCGGGCCAACTTTCACCCGCACGTTGACACTCCTGAACTCTTGAACGAATATCTTTAAAGTCTGAAGTGATTGAGATCATGAGGAGGCCCTATGGGGGGCGACGACCTCGTCGTGGATCACCTGTCAGTGGTCTTTCGGTCTCGCACCGGCACTCATGCCGCGGTCAGGGACGCCTCTTTCGAGGTCGGAGCCGGCCGCATGGTCGGCCTCGTCGGCGAGTCCGGCAGCGGGAAGACGGCGACCGGGCTGGCTCTGCTCGGGTTGCACGACCCGGCGACGACGACGGTCGGCGGCCGCGCGCGATTCGGCGACGTCGATCTGCTGGGCCTCTCCCCCGCCGCGGCCGACCGGCTCCGCGGCTCCGCGGTCGGGATGATCTTCCAGGACCCGATGACGGCCCTGAACCCCCTGCTCACGATCGGCACCCAGGTCAGCGAGACGATCCGGGCGCACGAAGGACTCGACCGTCGCGCCGCACGCGACAAGGCGATCGAGGTGCTCGCCCGCGTCGGGATGCCCGACCCGGCCGGTCGGTACCGCCGCTACCCGCACGAACTGTCGGGCGGCCTGCGGCAGCGGGCGATGATCGCCGCGGCCATCGCCTGCCGGCCGCGGCTGCTGGTGGCCGACGAACCCACGACCGCCCTCGACCTCACCATTCAGGCGCAGATCCTCCGTCTACTCCGCACCCTCTGCGACGAGGAGGGCATGTCCGTGCTGCTGATCACGCACGATCTCGGCGCCGTGGGCGCCGTCTGCGACGACGTGGTCACGATGTACGCCGGTGAGGTCGTCGAGATCGGACCGACGACCCGGGTCCTCGACCAGCCCCGTCACCCCTACACGGCGCGGTTGATGGCCGCCCGTCCGCGGGTGGACGGATGGGGCGAGCACCTCGACGTCATCCCCGGGCGGGTGCCCTCCCCGTCGGCCTCACCGGAGGGCTGTCTGTTCCGGCCGCGCTGTCGCGAGGCGCGCGACGAGTGCGTCGAACCGCAGAAGCTCGTGGCCCTGGGGACGAGCCGGAGCGTGCGGTGCGTGCGCGCCGCGGACCTGCACGACTCGGGTGTCGCAGCAGGGGCGGGGATCCGATGACGGCCCCGCTGCTGAGCGTCCGCGGACTGACCGTCGACTATCGGGTCGGCCGGGGGCGCCTCCGCGCCGTCGACCACGTCGACCTCGATCTCGAGCAGGGCGAGACCCTCGCCGTGATCGGCGAGTCCGGGTCCGGGAAGTCGACCATCGCGAGCGCACTGCTCCGGCTGGTTCCGGTGGCCGGCGGGTCCGTCGAGTTCGACGGCCTGGACTGGGCGTCGCTGCGCGGTGCCGCACTCCGCCGGGAGCGGCACCGCATGCAGTTCGTGCCGCAGGACGCCGGTTCCTCGCTCGACCCGCGGTGGCGGGTCCGGGAATCGGTGGCCGAACCGCTCGTCGTCGCCGGGAAGCCCCTGCGGCAGGCGCGGGAGCAGGCCGGGACGATGCTCGACCGGGTCGGCCTGGAGGGACCGCTGCAGGAGCGCTTCCCGCACCAGTTGTCCGGCGGGCAGCGGCAGCGGGTCGCCATCGCGCGCGCCCTCGTCTCGCGTCCCCGACTGGTGATCTGCGACGAGGCCGTGTCGGCGCTCGACGTCTCGTTGCAGGCCGAGATCGTGAACCTGCTCGTCGAGCTGCGGGCCGAGCGGGATCTGACGTACGTCTTCATCACCCACGACATCGCCCTGCTCCCCTACGTCGCCGATCGGGTCGGGGTGCTCTACCTCGGTCAGGTCGTCGAGTCGGGCCCGGCCCGCGACGTGCTCGTCGATCCACAGCACCCGTACACGCAGGGCCTGCTGTCCTCGTTGCCCGGCGCCCACGCCGCGGGCGGGGCCGACCGCCCCGTCCGCGGGGAGATCCCCGACCCGGCGAACCCGCCCACCGGCTGCCGGTTCCACCCGCGCTGCCCGGTGGCGGTCGACGGCTGTCCCGAGTTCGAGCCCGCGGCCGTCGCGGTGTCACCGGCCCACTCGGCCGCCTGCCACCTGCTCGGCCCGCAGTCCGAGACGCCGGGCCGCACCGCGGACCCGCTCGTCCCGCCCCCGTCGTCCCTCCTCAGAAAGGCACGATCGTGACCCCGAACCGGACAACGGCGTCCGCTGTCGTCAGGCGCGCACTGCTCGGCCTGCTGGGCGTGGCGCTGCTCGTGACAGCGGCGTGCGGCGCACCCGCGCAGGGTGGCGGCACCACCGACACCACCCTGACGGTCGCCATCAGCAACAACCCGTCCTCCCTCGATCCCCAGGCCGGACCGTCGGGCACCGACCACGTGGCGCTGTACCCGATCTACGCCACCCTGGTGGACTTCGACCCGGCGACGCTCAAGGCCACCCCGGGCCTGGCCGAGTCGTGGTCCTTCACCGATCCGACCACGTTGCAGCTGAAGCTCCGGTCCGGGCTGAAGTTCTCCGACGGCAGCCCGCTCGACGCCGCCGCGGTCAAGGCGAGCCTGGAGCGGTACCGGACCCAGACCAACAAGGCCGATCTCTCCAACGTCACCGCGGTCGACGCGCCCGACCCGACGACCGTGGTCATCCGGGAGAAGACTCCGGACAGCTCGCTGGTGCTGGTCCTGGCGGACCGCGCGGGCATGATCGTCGGCCCCACCGCCGCGAACGCCGACTTCGCCCAGAAGCCGGTCGGCGCGGGCCCGTACACCCTGGTCAGCTACAGCCCCGGTGACCGGCTCGTCCTGAAGCGGAACCCGAACTACTTCGGGACGGCGGCCCCGATGGAGAACCTGGAGATGCGGATCATCACCGATCCGAAGGCCGCGGCCAACGCCCTGCTCTCCGGCCAGATCGACTTCGCCGACAACCTCGACGCCAACGACATCCCGCAGCTGAAGAACAGCGGCAAGCTCACCGTCGAGAGCCCGGTCGGACTGTGGTTCGACATGATCTACTTCAACCTCTCCCAGAAGCCCCTCGACGACGTCCGGGTCCGCCAGGCCATCAACCTGGCGCTCGACCGGGACGAGATCATCCAGGGGACCGTCAACGGGCAGGGCGAGCCGGCCCGCCAGCCGCTGCCGACCTCGCACTGGGCCTACGACAAGGCCAACGACGGCATCTGGCCCCACGACGTGGCCAAGGCCAAGCAGCTCATGGCCGATGCGGGCTATGCCGGCGGCGTCACGCTCACCTCGGTGGCCACGGCCTCACCGCTCGAGATCCGCCGCAACGAGATCATCCGGTCGCAGCTGGCCCAGATCGGCATCGACTACAAGGTCACGCCGATGGACACCAACCAGGGCGTCTCGCTGTACTTCGAGAAGCAGGGCACCAACGCGGCGCAGTACGCCTGGTCCGGGCGTCCCGACCCGGGTCAGACCTACAACCGGCTGTTCGCGCAGAACAGCTACCAGAACCCCGGCAAGGTCGCGGTCCCCGGTCTGGACCAGGTGCTCACGCAGGCGGTGTCGACGGAGGACACGACACAGCGTGCCGCGGCCTACGCACAGGCCGACAAGCTCATCGCCGACTTCGCCCCCTACGCGCCGCTGTACTTCCGCGGCGACGTCACCGCCTACTCGACGTCGGTGACCGGCTACACGGCGAGCCTGCTGGGCAAGCCGAAGGTCGCCTTCCTGAACAAGTCGAGCGGGGCCTGATGTCCACCGCACCGGTCTCGGTGTCGCCCGTCCCGCTGCGCCCGCAGCGGGACGGGGCGGCCCGGCCGCCCGGCCGCCGCGCGGCAGCCGCACGGACCGTCGCGCTCCGGGCCGGAGCCTTCCTCGCCACGCTCGTGATGGCGACCTTCGTGGCGTTCTGGCTGATCAAGCTGGTTCCCGGTGATCCGGCGACCGCGATCGCCGGCGAGAACGCCACGCCGGAACGGCTGGCGGAGATCCGCGCGCAGCTGGGCCTCGACAAGCCCCTGCTCGCGCAGTACGGGGACTGGGCCGCGGGGGTCCTGCACGGCGACTTCGGGACCTCGCTCTACTCGGGCCAGAGCGTCGCGGGGCTGCTCGCCCAGCGCCTGCCCGTGACCCTGTCCCTGGTGTTCTGCTCGCTCCTGCTGGCCGTCGTCGTGGGCGTCGCGGCCGGCATCGTCGGTGCGGTCCGGAACAAGCGCCCCGAGGGCCGTGTCGTCACCGGCGCGGCGACGCTCGGCATCGCGATCCCGAACTTCTGGCTCGGGCTGGTCCTCGTGACCGTGTTCGCGATCTGGAACCCGTGGCTTCCCGCGACCGGGTTCTCCCGGGCCGGTGACGGCGCCGGGGAGTTCCTCCGGTTCGCGGTGCTCCCGACGCTCGCGCTCGGCGCGGCCGGGGTCGCCGAGGTGGCGCGGCAGCTCCGCGGTGCGCTCCTCGAGGTGTTCACCGCGGACTACATCCGGATGGCCCGTGCCAAGGGGATCTCGGGGACGGCGCTGCTCGTCCGGCACGCCCTGCGCAACGCCGGCGTCCCCGTCGTCACCGTGCTGGGGCTGCTGATCAACCGGCTCGTGGGCGGCACCGTCGTCGTCGAGGTCGTCTTCGCCATCCCGGGCATGGGCACGCTCGTCGTCGACGCCGTCAAACAGCGCGACTACCCCGTCATCCAGGCGGTCGTGCTGGTCATGGCCGTGATCGTGCTCGTCGCCAACGCGATCGTGGAGATCCTCTACCGCCGCATCGACCCGAGGATCAGGTTGTCGTGACCACCGTCGACACCGTCGCCGCGGCGACGTCCCCACGCGCCGAAGGCCTGCGGCGTGCCTTCGACCGCTGGCGGCACGAGGAGAAGGCCGCGCTCGTCGCCTCGATCGTCCTCGTCGTCCTCGTCCTCGTGGCGGTGCTCGCCCCCGTGCTCGCACCGCACGACCCGAACGCGCAGGAGATCGCCGACCGGCTCGCCCCGCCGTCCGCCGCGCACCTGCTCGGCACGGACGACCTGGGACGGGACGTCCTGTCCCGGCTGCTCTTCGGCGCACGGGCCTCGCTGGTCGCGTCGGTGCTCGCGATGGGGGTGGCCGTGCTCGTGGGGCTGCCCCTCGGCCTGGCCGCCGGCTTCGCGGGCGGCGTCGTCGACACCGTCCTCCGCCGGGTCCTCGACACGGTCCTGGCCTTCCCGGCGATCGTGCTCGCGATCGGCGTGACCGGCGTAGTCGGGCCCGGGCTCGTGACGTCGATGTGCGCGATCGGCATCGTCTTCGCACCGAGCGTCGCCCGGCTCATCCGCGGCCAGACGCTCTCCACCCGGGAACGGCTGTACGTCCCGGCCGCCGTCACCTACGGCTCCCATCCGCTCCGGGTCGCGGTGCGGCACGTCCTGCCGAACGCCGTCGCTCCCGTCGTGATCCAGATGTCACTGCTCATGAGCACGGCGCTGCTCGCCGAGGCGAGCCTGAGCTTCCTGGGGCTCGGCGTCCAGCCGCCGACCGCGAGCTGGGGCTCGATGCTCGGCCAGGCCTACGGCTACATGTCCCAGGCACCGACGCAGGTGTTCGCGCCCGGCATCGCGATCGTCGTGACGGCCTACTGCTTCATCGCGGTCGGGGACGCGCTGCGGCGCGAGCTCGACCCGCGCCAACAGACCTTCTGATCTCCCGCGATCCGTTCGAAAGGCGGCCCTGCGCATGTCCCTCGTGTCCTACGACGTCTCCGGTTCCGTCGCCCGCGTGACCCTGAACCGCCCCGACAACCTGAACGCGGTCAACGCCGAGCTGACCCGGGGCGTGGGCGCCGCGTTCGGTCGGGCCGTGGCCGACCCGGCGGTCCGGGTCGTGATTCTCGACGCGGAAGGCCGCGCCTTCTGCGCCGGCGCCGACCTCAAGGACCCGAACACGCATTCCGGGGACGACCTGCTGGCCCATCTCGAGCCCGCCGAGGGCAGCGGCCTGGGGGCGGTCGCGGCCTGCCCCAAACCGGTCGTCGTCGCGGCCCAGGGCTGGTGCGTCGGCGCCGGTGTGGAGCTCGTCCTGGCCGCCGACATCGCCGTCGTGGCGGACGACGCCAAGTTCTTCCTCCCCCAGGTCGCCCTCGGCATCGTGCCCGGAGCGGGCGGGATGAGCAGGCTGCTGCGCAAGGTCGGGCCGACGTGGGCGCACCGCCTGGTGATGCTCGGCGAGAAGCTGCCAGCCGAGGTCGCCCTGCGGATCGGCCTCGTCTCGGAGATCGTGCCTCGCGACACCCTCGCTCAGCGGGCCGCGGAGATCGCCGAGGTCCTCGCCGCCGCGCCCCCGGCCGCGCAGCGGCTCGCGAAGGAGTCGCTGCTCCAGGCGGCGGATCTCCCGCTCGCCGCGGCGCTGCGGGTCGACCAGTACCGCCTGTTCATGCTGAGCGACACGGCGGAGAAGAAGGAGCGGCACGCGGCCTTCGCGGCGGAGCGCAGCGCATGACCCCGCCGACGACCACACCGGAACCGTCCCCGTCCGGCATGGTGCTGCCGCCGATCGGGGAACGCACCGTCCCCCAGGTCCTCGCCGGCGCCGCGCTCCGGACACCCGATCGCCTCGCCCTCCTCGACCGCACCACCTCGCTCACCTACGGCCAGGTCTGGGACATCGCGCGGCGCCGGGCCTCGGCACTGCTCGACGTCGTCGGGATCGGCGGGCGCGTCCTGACCATGACCGACAACACTGTCGACGGGGCCCTGACCTGGCTCGGCCTGGCGTCGGGCGGCATGGCCGAGGTACCGGTCAACACCGCCTACCGCGGCGCGGTGCTCGCCCGGCAGATCCAGGACTCGGGCGCCACCGCGGCCGTGGTCGAGGCCGAGTGCCTCGACCGCTTCCTGGAGGCCGCCGACGGCAGCGCGGTGCGGACCGTCGTCGTGCGCGGGCGCGGACGCACCGGGTCGAACGGGATCACCGTCGCGGGCGGCGAACTCCTCGACGATGCCTCCCTGCCCACCTCGTTGCCCCCGGTGACCGGCACGGACCCGATGGCACTCATGTACACGTCGGGCACCACGGGACGGTCCAAGGGCGTGGTGGTCACGCAGGCCCACGCCTACACCTACGGCGCGCCGCAGCTGCTCGGCGCCGCGGGCCCCGACGACACCGCCATGGTGGTCCTGCCGCTGTTCCACGTCGGTGGGCAATGGGCGGGCGCCTACAACGCCCTGATCGGCGGGGGCGCCGCGTACATCGCACCGCGGTTCGCCGGCGAGACGTTCTGGGACGAGGCCCGCGAGCACGGTTGCACCTACGCGCTGCTCGTCGTGGCGATGGCGCAGTACCTCCATCAGCAACCACCCCGCCCGGACGACGCCGACAACACCTTCACCCGGCTCTTCGTCGCACCGGTGCTCCGCGAGGCCGAGCAGTTCGCGGCGCGGTTCGACGTCGAGATCGGCACCGGGTACGGCTCCACCGAGGCCGGCACGGTCTTCACGGCGGACTTCGGCAAGGCCCGACCGGGCGGCTGTGGCTGGCCCCGGCCCGAGCTGGAGACCCGGATCGTCGACGCGGACGACCGACCCCTGCCCGACGGCGAGACGGGCGAGCTCGTCGTGCGCACCTCCGAGCCGGCGATCATGATGAGCGAGTACCTCGGCCTGCCCGACGAGACCGCGCACGCCTGGCGTGGCGGGTGGTACCACACGGGCGACGCCATGTACGTCGACACCGACGGCCAGTACGTCTACGTCGACCGGCTCGGCGACGCGATCAGGCGGCGGGGCGAGAACGTGCCCTCCGCCGACGTCGAGTCGGCCCTGAACGCGCACCCCGCGGTGTTCGAGTGCGCCGTCGTCGGCGTCCCGGGCGAGTCCGAGCACGAGGTCCTCGCCGCAGTGGTCCTGCGGCCGGGGCACGAGCTCGACAGGACGGATCTGATCGTCTGGGCGGCGGAACGCCTGCCGCACTTCATGGTGCCCCGCTACGTGCGCGTCGTCGACGAGCTCGAGCGGACCCCCAGCGGGAAGATCCGCAAACGACCGCTCCGCGAGGACGGCGTCGCGGACGCCTGGGACCGCGAGGCGGCGGACGTGCACGTGGGCCGCCAGGGCGTCCGGATCGGTGGCTCGTGAGCGGGCCCATGGACGGCGTCCGGGTCGTCGAGATGGCGCGGGTCCTCGCCGGGCCGACGGTGGCGCAGCTGATGGCCGAGTACGGTGCCGACGTCATCAAGGTCGAGCCCGCACCCGCCGGGGACCCCGCTCGCGGGCTGCCCTACCTCCGCGACGGCCGGTCCGGCTACTACATCCAGGCGAATCGGGGGAAGCGCAGCGTCTGCCTGGACTTCCGCTCGGACGAGGGCAAGGCGTTGATCCTCGACCTGGCGCGGCACAGCGACGTGCTCGTCGAGAGCTTCCGGCCCGGGGTGCTGGCCGAGATGGGCCTGGGCTGGGAGGTGCTCCGCGAGGTCAACCCGCGCCTGGTGCTCTGCTCCGTGACCGGGCTCGGCTACGGGGGGCCCCTGTCGCACAAGCCGGGCTACGACACGATCGGCGCCGCGATGTCGGGGGTCGCCCATGTCAGCGGACCCGTCGGCGGCCCACCGATGCTGCCCGGCCCCGCGATGGGGGACGCCGCCACCGGTGTCTACGGCTTCGGCGGGGTTGCGGCCGCCCTGTTCCAGCGCGAACGGACCGGGCTCGGTGAGTGGGTCCAGGTCTCCCTGCTCGACACCTACATCGCCTTCCACGAGATCAACATCCAGGCGTACAGCGGGTCTCGCGGCACCCAGGTGCCCGAGGCGAGCGGCAACTACCACGCGACCGTGTGCCCCGCCGGCTTCTTCCGGTGCCGGGACCGGTACCTGTTCGTCGCCTGCGTCTCGCCGGGCGACTGGCCGCGGATCGCCACCGCGATCGGACGACCCGAGCTTTCAGAGGCACGCGGGTACGCGACCAACGACGAGCGGGCAGCCCACCGCGAGGAGGTCAACGCCCTCATCGAGGACTGGCTCGCGACCTTCGCCGACCCGGAGGAGGCGATCCGCGTCCTCACCGAGCACCGCGTGGCCTGCGAGCTCATCCGGACCCTCCCCGAGGCCCTCACGCACCCGCACAACCTCGCGCGGCGGGTCGTCCGGGAGGTCCCGGACGAGGTGTGGGGATCGCTCACGGTCCCCGGTCTGCCGATCCGCTTCGCGGGCATGACCGAACGCGACCTGCGCGCCCAGGAGCTGGGCGCCGACAATAGAACCGTGCTGCGGGAGGTCCTGGACCTCGACGACGCGCGGATCGACGAGCTCGAGAGAGCGCACGTACTGCACGGGCCGGCAACCCGGACCCCCGACCTGATCGAGGAGCCCTCGTGAACTACGGACTGTCGATCCCCCTCGGCGGCCGGACGCTGAAGGACCACGCCGCCGTGCTCGACCGGGCGGTGATGGCCGGCTACACGGACGTCTGGAGCAGCGAGGTCAACGGGCACGACGCCTTCACCCCGCTCGCCCTCGCGGCCCAGCGCTACCCCGGACTCCGGCTCGGCACGGCGATCACCCCCGCCTACACCAGGTCGCCCGCGCTGCTGGCGATGAGCGCGGCCTCGCTGGCCGACTCCACCGACGGCCAGGTCCTGCTCGGCGTCGGCTCGTCGTCCGACGTGATCGTCGAGCGCTGGAACGGCGTGCCCTTCCACGATCCCTACGGCCGCGTCCGGGACGTGGTGTCGTTCCTCGACCGCGCCCTCACCGGCGAGAAGGTCGACATGGAGACGCCCAGCTTCACGATCAAGGGCTTCCGGCTCGGCGTGGTTCCGCAGAACCGGCCGAAGGTCCTGGTCGCAGGCCTCCGACCGGGGATGCTCCGGCTCGCCGGGCGTCGGTCGGACGGGGCGATCCTCAACTGGCTCTCGCCCGACGACGTCCGCACGGTGGTGCCCTACGTGTACGAGGGCCGCTCGACCGCCCCCGAGATCGTCGCGAGGCTGTTCGTCGTCTGCTCGTCGGACGTCGACAGGGTCCGGGAACACGCCAAGCGCGCCATCGCCGCGTACCTCAACGTCGAGGCCTACGCGAAGTTCCACGAGTGGCTCGGGCGTGGCGACGAGCTCGCCGAGATGTGGGGCGCCTGGCGGGCCGGCGACCGCAAGGCGGCACTGGCCGCCATCCCGGACTCGCTGGTCGACGAGCTGTTCATCCACGGCGACGCCGCCGCCTGCCGCTCGCGCATCCAGGACTACGTCGACGCCGGGATCACGACGCCGATGCTCGCCATCACCAACCTCGACGGCGACGCGGCCGACCTCATCGACCAGCTGGGACGCCGGGCGACCGACACCACCGACACCGGTGACTCCGCCCGCCCTGTGACCGCCCGCACCGGAGCCGCCGCCCGGCCCGTCGACCCGATCGTGGCCCAGGACCGGCAGCGCTGGGGCGAACTCGGATGGCCTCAGCCGACCGCCATGAGCGCCTTCATGTCGCTGTTCCGGACGCACGAGCGCGTCCTCGAGACGGTGCGCAAGGCCCTCAAGCAGCACGGGCTCTCGATCACCGAGCACTCGGCGCTGCTGCACCTTGCGATGGCCCCCGACCACAGCAGCCCGCTCAGTCGCATGGCCGAGCGCCTGCTGATCTCCCCCGCCCGCTGCAACTACGTGGTGAACCGGCTCGAGGGTGAGGGCTGGGTCGAGCGCAAGCCGCACCCCGCCGACGGCCGGAGCACCCTCGCCGTCCTGACCCAGAGCGGCGCAGCGAAGGTCGACCGCTCGATCGCGGCCGTCGACGGAATCGGCTTCGGCTTCCCCGGCGCCCGGGAGCAGGAGCTGAACGACCTCGTCGACGCGTTGGCCGCCTGCGAACGGGTGGACGACGAGCTGAAGGGAGACGCCGACCGACCTGCGCCCGTGGCCGTGGCGGGCGACTGAGCCGCTCGCCCGCGCTCACCCCACCGTGACGTCGTGCCAGGTCGACCGCCGGAATCCCCGGGCCCACGTCGCCACCGGCTCGCGTCCGCCGCCGTGGACCACGACGAGGTACTCGGCCATCGGGGGGAGCGCGAGGGCGAACTCGCCGCGGCCGTCCGCGATCGTGAGACCGATCTGCTGGCCGGTGGGGTCGAACACGCTCACGGTGGCGCCCGGGAGAGGCACGCCGTCGGCGTCGCGCACCGTTCCGTGCACGCCCGGTGCGTCCGTCGGCGGTGCCGGGACCGGGCGTCGCTCGACGACGGAGGCGACGACCGGTCCGGCGGCGTGCCGGGGGGCGGAAACAGCCGGGGCCGAGCTGGACGGCACGGAGGTGGACGGGACAGAGCTGGACGGCGGCGCCGAGGTCAGCGGCGCGCCGACGGTCCAGGTCTCCCGTGCGTGGGCGGGACGGCGCCCGTTCCCGCTCTGCGCCGGCACGACGACCGGGATGCCGGCCCGGTCGGTGTCGGTGTCGGCGTTGGTGTCGGTGTTGGTCTCGGTGTCGGTCTCCGGGTCGTCCGGTCCCGCCACCGCGGGTGGAGCCCCGGCGTCCTCGTCCTGGAGGTCGTCCCCCGGGACGGCCCTCCGCCGCCCGCGCGCCCGCTCCACGAGCAGGTAGAGCACCGGCACGAGGACCAGCGTCAGCAGCGTGGACGAGATCAGCCCGCCGATGACGACGACCGCCAGGGGCTGCGAGATGAACACCCCTCCGCCCGTCAGGCCGAGGGACATCGGGACGAGCGCGCAGATCGTCGCGACGGCCGTCATGATGATCGGCCGCAGCCGCTGCACCGCCCCCTCGACGACCGCCTCGCGCACGCCGAGCCCGGCCCGTCGGCGCTGGTTGACCAGGTCGATGAGCACGATCGCGTTGGTCACCACGATCCCGACCAGCATGAGCATGCCGATCAGTGCGGGCACGCCGAGCGGGGTGCCGGTGAGCAGGAGCAGCCCGATCGCGCCCGTCGCCGCGAACGGCACCGAGACCAGGAGGAGCAACGGCTGCACGAGGCTCCGGAAGGTCGCGACCATCACCAGGTACACGGCGGCCACCGCGGCGAGGAGGGCCAGGAAGAGCTGCCGGAAGGCGTCGCTCTGCTGGGTGCTGACCCCGCCGATCTCGGCGGTCGCGCCCGACGGGAGCCGCAGGCCGTCGACGACGGTCCGCAGGTCGCGGCTGGCCGCGCCGACGTCGTCACCGGTGGGCCGGGCGGTGATCGTCGCGGCCTGCACGCCGTCCGTATGCGTCACCGTGGGGCGGGTCGTGGTCTCCATGACGGTCGCCAGGTCCGACAGCGGCACCGGGCCGCGGGCGGTCGGCAGGGTCAGCGCCCGCAGCTGCCCGGCGTCCGCCGGGGCCTGCCCGGTCCGGACGACGACGTCCTGGGCCACACCGTCGATCGTCACCTGCCCGGCGCTGCTGCCCCGCAGCGCCGCCGTGACGGCCTGCCCGACCTGCGACTCCGTCAGCCCGGTCGCGGCCGCCTTCTGCCGGTCGACCCGGACGTCGATCGCGGGCTGGTCCGCGGCGAGGTCGTTGCGGACGTCGGTCACGCCCGCGATGCCGGCGACGGCTTGCTGGACCTGCCCGGCGGCGTCGGCGAGCACCTGCGGGTCGTCGGCCCGCACCGAGACCTGCAGGTTGCCGGAGCCGAGCCCGCCCTGACCGCCGGACACGGTGATCTCACCGATCTGGTCCGTGCCGCCGAGGCCCGCGATCCGGGTACGCAGGTCGTCCTGCACGGTCGTGGCGTCGGCGCCGTCGGCGAGGGTGATCGAGAAGCGCGTCGGGGAGGTGCCGCCGGCGGGGCCCGCGCGGCCGAGGCCGCCGCCCGTCGAGCCGACCGTGACCTGGTAGCTCGCCACCCCCGGCGTGCCCTCGACGACACCCTCGACCCGCTTCGCGGCGGCGTCGGCGGCGGGCAGCCCGGTCCCGGCGGGCAGTTCCTGGGTGACCGAGACGGTGTTGCCGCCGGTGTCGCCGAGGAAGTTCGTGGTCAGCCGCGGGACCAGGGCCACGGTCCCGGCGAGGATCAGGACGGCGATCCCGAGCGACAGCACCGGCCTGCGCAGCGCGCCGGTCAGGATCGGGAGGTAGCCCCGCTGCAGGCGCGTGGTCTTCTCGGGTGTGGCGTCCGTGGCGGCCGAGGCGGGATCGGACTCGGAATCAGGAGCGGGGTCCACCGGCGCCTCGCGGGACCGCAGCACCACCGAGGCCAGCACGGGGACCACGGTCAGCGAGACCACGAGCGAGGCGAGCAGCGCGGCCGAGACCGTCACGGCGAAGGGCCGGAACAGCTGCCCCACCTGCCCGCCGACCAGCCCGATCGGCGCGAAGACCGCGACGGTCGTCAGGGTCGAGGCGGTGATCGCCCCGGCCACCTCGCGCACGGCCTCCACGACGCGCCGCGCGGTCGGTCTCCGCGCGCCCACGTGCCGTTTGATGTTCTCGATCACGACGATCGAGTCGTCGACCACGCGCCCGACGGCCACGGTCAACGCCCCGAGGGTCAGGATGTTGAGCGTGTAGCCGCCGAGGTAGAGCACGATCATCGCGATCAGCACCGACAGCGGGATCGACACCGCGGTGACCAGCGTCGCGCGCACGCTCAGCAGGAACAGCAGGATGACGAGCACCGCGAAGGCCAGCCCGAGCAGGCCCTCCGTGGTCAGCGACTCGACGGACTGCGTGATGAACGGCGCCTGGTCGAACACGACGGTGGCCTGCGCGTTCTGCGCGGCGCCGCCGAGCGCGTCGGTGATCCGGCCCAGGTCGTTCCGGACCTCGTCGGACACGGACACGGTGTTCGCGTCGGGCAGCTTGACCACGCTGATCCCGATGCTGGGCTGCCCGTTGGTACGGGTGTAGCCGGTGGCCGGGGCCGGCTGGGAGGTCACGGTCGCGATGTCGCCGAGGCGCACCGGGGCGCCACCGCGGCCCGTGGCGCCCGTACCCGGGCCGCCGACGTAGAGGTTGCGCACGTCGTCGAGCGAGGTGATCGGGCTGCCGACCTCGACGGTCAGGGGGTTCGTGTCCGGGGTGAGCTGCCCGGCGGGGATGCGCACGCCATTGGCCTGCAGGACCTGGCCGATCGACGCGACCGCGACACCGCGCGCGGCGGCCGCGGCGGGGTCGACGTCGATCACCACCTGGTCCTGGGCGAGCCCGGTCAGCCCGACCGACGACACCCCGGCGAGGCCCTGCAGGTAGGGCTGGACCTCGTCGCGGAGGACCTCGCCGATCCGGTCCGGGCCGAGGTTCGACGAGACCGCCAGCTGGACGACCGGGAGGTTGTCGAGGCCGCCCGTCACGATCTGCGGGGTGACGTCGGTGGGCAGCTTCACACCGTCGAGGGCGCGCTGCAGCTGCGAGCGGAACGTGTCCTGGTCGGTCCCGTAGTCCAGGGACAGCGTGACGACCGAGGAGCCCGAGCTGCTCGTCGAGCTGGTGCCCGTGACGCCGGTGAGGTTACCGACGGCCTTCTCGATCGGGGTCGTGACCTGATCCGCGACGGTGGCGGCCGAGGCCCCGACGTACTGCGTGGCCACCGAGGCGACGGGCACGTCCAGCGACGGGAACAGCTCCTGCCGCAGCGAGGTCGTGCTGACGACACCGAAGACCACGAGGGCGATCGTCACGAGCGCGACGATCGCCCGGTTGCGCAGGCTGAGACGGGCGAGCCAGGTCATCGAGGCCTTCCGGGGCGGGGAGCGGGAACGCGAGTAGATCCCACGCGGAGCCGGGCCGGAAATCGGTTGCTGAGGACGGACTGAGTCGCGAGGTCCCGGCACCCCTTCTGTACCGTGGTCGTTCATGTCGTCGTCACCGTGGAGGGGACCGCAGGTCCAGGTGACCGTGCACCGTCACGGCTTCGGTGGGCACGAGGCCGTGGTCGTCCGGATCGTCGGCGAGATCGACGACGACACCGGCGGTCGGGTCCGGGCCGCCTTCGCCGAGGCGTTCGCGACCGGCCTGCCGACCGTCGTGGTCGACCTCACCGGCGTCACGCTCCTCGCCTCCCAGGGCATCGCCGACCTGCTGCTGGCCCGGCGCAGTGCCGCGTCCACCGGAACGGCGCTGCACCTCGTCGCCGGCGAGAACCCGCGTGTCCTGCGGCCACTCCACCTCACCGGCGTCGCCGACGTCCTCGGCCTCTGCCGCGGCCTCGACGAGGTCGTCCGGCGCGGCCCGGAGTCGCAGGCGGGCTGAGCGGACGAACGGCGCCGGGCGGGTTGGAGCGGCGCTGAGCGGGAACCTGTCGCTCTCGACGACAGGGAGGTAGGCGCATGAAGATCGGGATCTTCGTCCTGCGGGCCGTGATCGGGCTGCTGTTCCTGGGGCACGGGCTGCAGAAGCTGACCGAGCGGTTCGGCGGGCACGGCCTCACGCAGACCGCGGCCGGGTTCGAGGCCATGGGCCTGCGCCCGGGCCGGCAGAACGCCATGGCCGCGGGCGTCTCGGAGGCGGCCGGGGGCGCCCTGCTCGCCGCCGGGCTCGCCACCCCGCTCGCCACCGGCCTGATCACGGGGACGATGGGCTCCGCTGTCTACCACGTGCACGGGCCGAAGGGGCCGTGGGCGACGCAGGGCGGCTGGGAGTACAACGCCGTGATCCTGGCCGCGGCGTTCGCGATCGCCGACACCGGGCCGGGCGGGCTGTCGCTCGACCACGCGCTGGGCATCGAGCGCTCGGGGTGGCGGGTCGCCCTCGCCCAGCTCGTGGCCGGCCTCGTCGGCTCGGCGGTCGTGGCGGCGCGGGCGACGGCACCCGCCCCCGTCCCCACCGCCGTGCCGGCCGCCGACGGCGCGGACACCTGAGCAGGTCGCGGCCGTTCAGCCCGCCGAGGGTTCCGGCACCGTCACCGTGAGCAGCCGGGTCCCGGAGAGGTCGAGCCGCAGCCGGCCGCCGCCCCTCCCGAACCGCAGCACGACCGCCGTGCAGGACGGGCAGCGCACCACGAGCGCCGGGGCGTCGGGATAGAGGTCGTGGGCGCCGGGACGCCGGACCAGCGGGTGTCGAGCTTCGACCAGCTGGTCACGCAATGGATGTCGACCGTGACCGGTTCGTGCGGCAGGGCTCGGAACTCCTCCCAGGTCCACCGGTGCAGCCCGTCGACCTGTCCCTGCACCACGAAGTCCCACGCGTCGAGCGGGGTGTGCGGCGTCGGCCCGGCGGTGAGCACCGGGAACCTGTCGCCGATGTCGCGCTGTCCGGGAGGCAGCCGCCGGTCGCGCCGCCCGCGTCCGTGGAACACCCGCGACACCACAGCCATCGTGCGCCCCCTTCCTCGGAGCACCCGAGCATGCCGGGTGGGCGGGCCCGCCACATCGCGCGTTCGTACGAAGCGGCGCCGGATTCAGCGGGCCGCCGAGCGGTCCCACGTGGCGGGCGTGATCCCCGCGGCGCGGAGCTCGACCTTGCGGATCTTCTCCGTCGGGGTCTTCGGGAGCGCGTCGACGATCTCGACGTACCTGGGCACCATGAACCGCGCCATCCGCGCGGACAGGTACCCGACGAGCTCGGCGGGGTCGAGGTCGTGGCCGGGCTGCGGCACCACGACGATCTTCACCTCGTCCTCGCCGTACTCCGACGGGACCGCGACGGCGGCGCTCTCCAGGACCGCGGGATGGCCGTTGACCTCGGCCTCGACCTCGGCGGACGAGATGTTCTCGCCCCGGCGGCGGATGGCGTCCTTGATCCGGTCGACGAAGTAGAAGTTGCCCTCCGCGTCGCGGGTGAAGCCGTCGCCGGTGTGCAGCCACTGGTTGCGCCAGGCCTCCACCGTGGCCTCGGGCTTGCGCCAGTACCCGGCCATGAGCGTCCAGGGCTCGTCGGCGCGCAGCACCAGCTCTCCAAGCTCGCCGGGCCCGACCTCGACGTCGTCGGCGTCGACGACGCGGGCGTGGAAGCCGGGCCGCGCGCGACCGCAGCTCGTGGCGTTCGCCAGGTCCGCGCCGTCGCTCAGGATGCAGCAGGCCGTCTCGGTCATGTTGAACGTCGTGCGCGCCTGCACGCCGAACCGGCTGCGGAAGCCGTCGAGGTCGTGGATGAGCGGCAGGAACAGCGCGTCGCGCAGCGGCGAGTCGGCGTCGTCGGGCCGCGCGGGCTGCTGGTACAGGAAGTTGGCCATCGCCCCCAGCAGGATGGTGGTGGTCGCGCCGTAGGTGCGGACGTCGTCCCAGAAGGCCTTGGTGTCGAACCGTCGGCGCATCACGACCCTGGCCCCGACCAGGGCACACGCGTACAGCGGGCCCTTCCCGCTCATGTGGAAGAGCGGGAACCCGGAGTAGAAGGCGTCGGTCGCGTCGAACAGCTCCGACGGCATGATGCCGGTCGCCGTGAGCTCCGCCTGCCGCCATGTGACGAGGACGCCCTTGGACGGCCCGGTCGTGCCGGACGTGTAGAGGATCGACGCGATGTCCCGGCCGGTCGGCAGCGGGCCCTCCGGCGCCGGGTCGTCCGCCGCGGCCGCGAGGAAGTCGGCGGCGTGGACCAGCTCGAACGGGCTCTCCGGCAACGGCCCGCGCGCACCCACCACCACGACCGTGCCGAGCCGGCCCGGGCCCGCCGCGGCGTCGGCGATCGCGGCGAGGTGGTCGACGTGGGCGATCATGATCGCGGCCCGGGAGTCGTCGACGAGGTAGCGCAGCATCGTGCCGATGTAGCCGGTGTTGACCGGGACCTCCATCGCCCGTAGGCGTCCGGTCCCGAGCCATGCGGCCACGGCCTCCGTGCACGGCGGCAGCATGGTCAGCACGGTGTCGCCGGCGGCGACGCCGGCCCGGGCCAGCGCGGCGGCCCAGCGGGTGGTGTCGGCGTGCGCCTGCGCGTAGGTCCACGTGTCGCCGGACTCGGCGACCACGACGAACGGGGCGTCCGGGCGCTCGGCGGCACGAGTGCCGAGCAGGACGGGCAGCACGGTGTCCGAGGGCAGCATCAGCGATGTCCTTCCGTCCGGTCAGGGTCGTCGGTCGTCCGGCCGCAGCCGGACGACGGGGACGCCGGGAGCGACGCCGTCCCCGGCCCGCACCAGCACCTGCTCGACGACGGCGTCGGCGGCCGCCCGCAGCGGGTGCTCCATCTTCATCGCCTCGATCGTCACGAGTGTCCGGCCGGCGGCGACCCGGTCGCCGGGGGCCACGAACACGGCCGTGACGGTGCCCCGCATCGGGCTCACGAGATCCGGGCCCTCGGTGCGGACCACCCGGCGCGGGGCCGACGCCCGCGAGCCGGTCCGTCGCCGCACCGGGACCGCTCCCGGGCCCGCGGGCCGGGGGACGCGATAGCGCCGTCCGGCGACGACCACTGCGGCATCGGCGGCCTCGTCGTCGGGCTCCGGCCCGGGGCAGGGCCGCTCGGCGGGCCCGGCGAGGTCGGGCGCGACGACCGCGTCGAACCAGCTGGTCGGAACGCCTCCACGCACGAAGTCCGGGTGCCCGAGCACGGCTACTGCCGCGGGCACCGTCGTGCTCACGCCGGCCACGACGGTCCGGGCGAGGGCCCCCCGCAGCCGGTGCAGCGCGATCTCCCGGGTCGGCCCCCACGCGAGGAGCTTGCCGACCAGGCTGTCGTAGTCGGGCGGGACCGTGTCCCCGGCCTCGTAGCCGCCGTCGAAGCGGACACCCGGCCCCCAGGGCACCGACAGCGCGGACAGCCGGCCCGGGGCGGGGACGAAACCCGCCCCGGGGTCCTCGGCGTTGATCCGGCACTCGACGGCGTGGCCCCGGGTCGGCCCGGCCTCCTCGAGAGCCTCCCCCGCGGCGACGCGGAGCTGCTCGCGGACCAGGTCGACGCCCAGCACCAGCTCGGTCACCGGGTGCTCGACCTGGATCCGGGTGTTGGCCTCGAGGAACCAGAACTCCCCGTCCTGCACCAGGAACTCGACCGTGCCGGCGCCGACGTAGCCGGCCTCGCGTGCGAGCCGGACCGCGGCGTCGGCCAGCGCCGACCGCACCCCGGCGTCGAGCCCGGGTGCTGGAGCCTCCTCCACCAGCTTCTGGTGCCGCCGCTGCACCGAGCAGTCGCGGTCGCCGAGGGCCAGCACCGTGCCGTGGGTGTCGGCGAGGACCTGGACCTCGACGTGGCGCGGCGCCGGCAGGAACCGCTCGACGTGCACGGTGTCGTCGCCGAACGCCGCCCGTGCCTCCGACCGGGCCGCCGTCACGGCCTCCTCGACCTGCTCCGGCCCGGGGATCACGCGCATGCCACGCCCGCCGCCGCCCCGGGCCGCCTTGACGACGAGCGGCCACCCGACCGCCGCGCCGAGCGCGCGCACCGCCTCGGGGGACACCTCCGTGCTGCCCGGGACCACGGGCACCCCCACCGCCTCCGCGAGCGCCCGGGCCCGGGACTTGTCCCCGAGGACCTCGACCGCCGACGCCGGCGGTCCCACGAAGACGAGGCCGGCCTTCTCGACGGCCGCGGCGAAGCCGGCGCTCTCGGCGAGGAAGCCGTACCCGGGATGCACGGCGTCGGCACCCGACCGCAGCGCGGCGTCGACGAGCAGGCCGGCGTCGAGGTAGGTGTCCGCCGCCGCGACGCCGGGCAGCCCGACGGCTTCGTCGGCGAGGCGCACGTGCAGAGCCGCGGCGTCGGCATCGGAGTGCACGGCGACGGAGGCGATGCCCAGCTCGGCGCACGTCCGCACGATCCGCACCGCGATCTCGCCCCGGTTGGCGACGAGGACCTTGCGCACCGGTTCCTCCTCAGATCGGCGAGACGGCGTGCTGCTTGCGCGGCGCGCGGGCCTTGCGGCGGTGTTGGGCCCGGCGCAGCGCCGCGCGAAGCAGCGCCCGGGTCTCGTCCGGGTCCACGACGTCGTCGATCCCGAAGCCCTGCGCGGCGAGGAACGGACCGATCTGCTCGCGGAAGCCGGCGATCATCTCCGCGCGGCGGGCCGCCGGGTCCGGGGCGGCCTCGACCTCGCGCCGGTAGGCGATGTCGACCGCCCCCTCGACGGACATCGCGCAGATCTCGGCGGTCGGCCAGGCCAGCGCCAGGTCGGCGGCGAAGCTGCGGCCCCCGCACATGGCGATGTACCCGGCGCCGTAGCCCTTGCGCAGCACCACGCTGAACCGCGGCACCGTGGCCTGGCCCAGCTCGAAGAGCAGCCGGCCGCTGCGGCGCCCGAGCTGGGTCGTCGCCGACTCGGTCCCCGCGAGGAAGCCCGGGACGTCGATCAGGAAGAGCAGCGGCACCCCGAACGCGTCGCACAACGACACGAAGTGCGCCGCCTTCTCGCACGCCGGGCTGTCGAGCGCGCCGCCGAGGTGCATCGGCTGGTTCGCCACGATCCCGATCGGCCGGCCCCCGATCCGGGCCAGCGCCGTGACGATGTTCGGCGCGTGCTCCGGCTTGACCTCGAAGGCCGTCTCCGGGTCGGCGAGCGCGTCGACGACCTCCAGGACGTCGTAGGCCTGCCGGGTCGATGCCGGGACGAGGTGGGCGACCGGCGGGTCGCCCTCCTGAGGCTCCTCGTCGTGAGGTGGCCGCTGGTCGGCGCTGGAGGGCAGGTAGCCCAGGAACACCCGCACCGCGTCGAGCGCCTCGCCCTCGATGTCCACCGCGAGGTCGGCCAGCCCGAGCCGGGCCTGCAGGTCGGCGCCGCCGAGCTCCTCCTTGGTGAGCTTCTCCCCCGTCGACGCCGCCACCAGCGCCGGACCCGCGATGCCCATGGTCGAGATGCCCCGCACCATCACCGTGTAGTCGGCGAGCGCGGCGAAGTTCGTCGGGCCGCCGAAACCGGGTCCGAGCATGACCGCGACCACGGGGACGTACCCGGACAGGTCGACCATCTGCTGGAAGACGTCGAAGCCGAACGCGAAATGGTGGCTGTCGAGGCCCTCCTGGATCCGGTGCCCGCCGCCGTCGAGCAGCATGACCAGCGGGATACCCTCCTGCAGCGACCGCTCGCAGCAGCGGGCGACCTTGAGGCCGCCGGTGGTGCCGTTCGACCCGCCGAAGACGCTGAAGTCGAAGGACATGATCGAGACGGGCCGGCCGTCGAGCTCTCCGACGCCCGTCACCACCCCGTCCCCGGGCGCCGCCAGCCGCTCCTGTCCGGGCGTCCCGCGGGCGGCGTCGACCAGGGCGCCGAACTCGCGGAAGGTCCCCTCGTCGACGAGCCGGTCGATGCGCTCACGGGCGGTCAGCTTGCCGAGGGCGTGCTGCCGCACGACCGCCTCGGGGCGCCCGAGGTCCTGCACGAGGGCGCGCCGCCGGCGCAGCTCCTCGATCTCCGGGCGCTCCGCACCGACCACCGCGACCTCCCCGTCCGTCGACCCGAGCCGGTCGATCGTGCCCGATCCTCACCTGCATTGACACTTCTGTCAACGAGCCCGCACACTGCTCCTCCCGACGGAGAGGACGGACATCGTGGTTCCGCTGGCCCGCATCCTGGAGCAGACCGCACGGCGTCATCACGAGGCGGACAAGCCCGCCCTCGTCGGGCCCACGACGAGCTGGACCTACCGGGAGACGGCGGACCGGATGTGGCGCCTCGCCCGCGCCCTCCGGGAGCTCGGGGCGGGCCCCGGCGACCGGGTCGCTGTCCTGGCCAGCAACAGCGCCGACTACCTGGTGCTCTTCGCCGCGGTGTCCGCGCTGGGCGCCGCGACCGTGCCGATGAGCCCGCGGTGGACGGCGGCGGAGGTCGCCGGGGCGGTGGCCTACGTGCGCCCGGCCGTCCTCGTGGCGTCGGCCGAGCACGTCACGGTCGCGGCGGCCGCGGTGTCGGAGTTGGCCGGGGCGGAGGGGGCCGAGGCCCCGCTGCTCACCGTACTGGACGGAGACCTGGTGGATCGCGCGGCGAGGGCGGGCGCCGTGCCCTTCCCGGTGCCCGACGACCCGGAGGCGCCGATCTGGCTGGCCTTCACCGGGGGCACGACCGGCACGATGAAGGCCTGCGTCGTCGACGCCGGCACCTTCACCGAGAACATCCTGTTCTGCTCGCTGCAGTTCGGGTTCGGCCGCGAGGACGTCACCCTCGCCTGCGGGTCCTACGGCCACATGCTGCCGCTCTACTTCTCGCTGATGCAGCTCTACTGCGGCGGGACCGTCGTGGTCCTCGGCGAGTTCGACGCCCGGGCGGTGCTCCCGGCCCTGGAGCGTCACGGCGTCACCTGGCTCGCCGCCGTACCCACGATCTACGGCGACCTGGTCCGCGCCCAGCCCGAGGTCCGTGCCGACCTCTCGACGCTGCGCTTCTGCATCTCGGCGGGATCACCGCTGCTGACGGAGGCCAAGCAGCGGCTGCTCGACGTCCTCACCCCGAACCTCTACGAGTACTACGGCGCCACCGAGACCGGCTGGACCACGCTCCTGGAGCCGCGGGACCAGCTGCGCAAGCACCGCTGCGTCGGGCAGCCGATGTCGGGCGTCGACCTCCAGGTCGTGCGCGAGGACGGGACCCCGTGCGAGGTCGGCGAGATCGGGCTCGTCCGCAAGCGCGGCCTGGTCCTGATGCGCGAGTACCTCGACCATCCCGAGCTGACCTCGGAGATCATCGGGGCCGCCGGCTGGGCGACCGCCGGCGACCTCGGGCGCCTCGACGAGGAGGGCTACCTCTACCTCGTCGACCGGCAGAAGGACATGATCATCTCGGGCGGGGTGAACGTGTACCCCAACGAGATCGAGGAGGTCCTCCTCGCCGTCCCTGGGACGGAGGAGGTCGCCGTGGTCGGGATCCCGCACGAGCGGTGGGGCGAGGCCGTGCACGCCGTCGCGGTCCTCGCGTCCGGTACCGACGCCGAGGACTGGGAGGGTCGCGCCCGCGAGGCCGCGGCCACGAGCCTCGCCGGCTACAAGCGCCCGAAGTCCTACGCCGTGGTGGACGCCCTCCCGCGCGCCCACTCGGGCAAGCTGCTCAAGCGGGAGATCCGCGCGCCGTACCGGGGTCCCGCCGACACCGTCGGTACGGCCGGCTGACATGCCCGGCCGACACGGGAGGATCGGCGGATGAGCAGGCCGGCCCGACGCGAGTGGAGCACCCGGACGGCGAAGGACCGCCAGGACAGCGCCACCCGCGCCGCGCTGCTCGACGCCGCCGAGGAGCTCTTCGCCGAGCAGGGCTGCGACCAGACCCCCGTCGGCCAGATCGCCGAGCGTGCCGAGGTCTCCCGCGCCACCTTCTACGTCTACTTCGCCTCCCGGGCGGAGGTGTTCCACGCCCTCGCGCACCGCGTCCGGGACGAGATCACCCGAGTCCAGCGCGAGGCCGGGCGGGCCTCGGCCGATCCGCGCGTGGTGGTGGAGACCTCGATCCGCGCCGCCCTCGCCGTCTACGCCCGGAAGGCCCGCCTGCTGACGGTGATCCGCCACCAGGCGTTGCACGATCCGGAGGCCGCCGCGCTCTGGCGGGAGCTCGTCGACGTCCCCACGGAGATCGACGCCCGGTTCCTGGCCGATCTCCGGCGCACGCGGGGCGCCGAGCCCGCAGCCGGCGACACCGTGGTGGCGACCGTGGTGACCGCAGCGCTGCTGCACCTGGCGGAGGAGGTCGCCGCCGACCCGTCGTCGCTCGACCGGACCGCGGCGGAGCTCGTCGCCGTCTACGGGCGGCTCGCCGGCCTCGACGGAGACTGATCCCGGTCGGCGCGCAGGGCGATGCGGCGGTGGGCGCCCGTACCGACCTCGTCGCCGGGCTCCGGGAGCACTGTCGGATCGCACAAAGGACGGTGCGGAGCAGCGCGGCGCGTTCGTGTTCGCGGTGCCTGCCGGGACGGGGACCGGCGACGGAAGGTATGACGCGTCCCACATCACACCCTGCGAGGTGCCCGTGCGCGCTACCGCCCGATCCCGTCCGCGCAAGACCGGCCGCAGGCCGCACCCGGTCGACGAGGTGCTGCCTGCCGGCAAGCTCGCCGTCTACGGCGTGCAGCACGTGCTCGCCTTCTACGCCGGCGCCGTCATCGTGCCGATCCTGCTGGCCTCGGCGATCGGCCTGTCGGAGCGCGAGCTGATCCACCTCATCAACGCCGACCTCTTCACCTGCGGTATCGCGTCGATCATCCAGTCCCTCGGGTTCTGGAAGATCGGCGTGCGGCTGCCGCTGCTGCAGGGCGTCACGTTCACCGCGGTGTCGCCGATGATCGCGATCGGGCTCGCGGCGGGCGGCGGCACGGACGGCCTCCTGGTGATCTACGGTGCGGTGATCGTCGGCGGCCTGTTCACCTTCCTCATCGCCCCCTGGTTCAGCAAGCTGATCCGCTTCTTCCCGCCGGTCGTCACGGGCACGGTCATCACGATCATCGGCCTCGCGCTGCTGCCCGTCGCCGCGCAGGACGCCGTCGGCGGCGGCTCCACGCCCGACCCCACCAGCGCGCGCAACCTCGCCTACGCCCTCGGGACGCTCGCCGTGATCGTCGTGATCCAGCGGGTGTTCCGCGGCTTCACCGCCACCGTCGCCGTGCTGATCGGGCTGGTCCTGGGCACGGGCGTCGCCTGGCTGCTGGGTGACGCGTCGTTCGCGGCCGTCGGCGACTCCTCCTGGCTCGGCGTCACCACGCCCTTCTACTTCGGCTGGCCGAAGTTCGCCGGCGCCGCGATCGTCTCGATGATCGTCGTCATGCTGATCACCGCGGTCGAGACCACCGGCGACGTCTTCGCCACCGGCGAGATCGTCGACAAGCGGGTCGGTCGCGAGGACATCGCCCGGGCGCTGCGGGCCGACGGCCTGGCCACCACCATCGGCGGCGTCCTCAACTCCTTCCCCTACACCTGCTTCGCCGAGAACGTCGGGCTGGTCCGGCTGACCCGCGTCAAGAGCCGGTACGTCGTCGCCGCCGCGGGCGTGTTCATGATCCTGATCGGCCTGGTGCCCAAGGCCGGTGCCGTCGTCGCGGGCATCCCGCACCCGGTGCTCGGCGGCGCGGCCCTGGCGATGTTCGCGACCGTGGCCGTCGTCGGCATCCAGACGCTCTCGCGCGTGGACTTCCACGACCACCGCAACGTCGTGATCGTCGGGACGAGCCTCGGGCTGGCCATGTTGGTGACCGCGCAGCCCGACGTCGCGAAGGCCCTGCCCCCCTGGGCCCAGATCGTGTTCGGCTCCGGGATCACCGTCGGCAGCATCACCGCGATCGTGCTGAACCTGGTGTTCCACCACGTCGGCAAGGACTTCGGCCCCGCCGTCGCCGGCGCGCCGGGCACCCCCACGATCCGGCTCGACCAGGTCAACCGCATGAGCCGCGACGAGTTCGTCGCCGCCTTCGACCGGCTGTTCCAGGGCCCGACGGACGTCGTCGCCCGGGCGTACGACCGCAAGCCGTTCGCCGACACGGCGGCCCTGCGCACCGCCTTCCAAGAGGCGCTGTTCGCGGCGCCGCGCGAGGAGCAGCGCGCGCTCATGGCCGTCTACCCCGACCTCGGCGGCGACCGCGTCGCCGAGGGCGAGGAGGGCGACGACTCCCGCGAGGACCAGGCGTCGGCCGGCCTGACCCGGCTCTCCGACGACGACCGCACCGAGTTCGCCGAGCTCGCCGCGGCCTACCGGGAGCGCTTCGGGATCCCGCTGATCGTTTGCGTGCGCGAGCACCCGGACCGCGCCGCGATCCTGCGCGAGGGCCGGCGCCGGCTGGGCAACTCGCCCGCCCAGGAACATGCCGCCGCACTGATCGAGATCGCCAAGGTGGCCAACCGCCGCTTCGAGGACCTGGTCGCCGAGGCCAACCCGATCGCGACGGCCCGGGCCGGGGCCTTCGGGTCGAGCGCCCGATGACGGCCCTCGAGCCCCTGACGGTCCGCGGCTTCGACGACCTGCCCGCCGCCCGCGCCGAGGAGCTGCTCCGCGAGGTCTGCTCCGCGCCGCGGTGGGCGCGGCAGGTCGCCGCCGGGCGGCCCTACGGCAGCCTCGCCGCGCTGCAGCACGCAGCCGGGGCCGCGCTCACCGGGGACGACCTCGACGCCGCCCTGGCCGGGCACCCCCGCATCGGCGCCCGCTCGGCGCGGGGCACGGCGCGGCGCGAGCAGGGCGCGGTCGCCACGGCGTCCGCGCAGGTCCTCGACGCCCTGGCCGAGGGGAACCGGGCCTACGAGGAACGCTTCGGGCACGTCTACCTGGTGTGTGCCAGCGGCCGGAGCGCCGAGGACCTGCTGGCCACGCTGCGGGCCCGGCTCGCCAACGACCCCGCCGTCGAGCGCCGGGTCGCCCTCACCGAGCTGACGGCGATCAACCGGCTGCGGCTGGAGCGGATGTTCACGTGACGCGGAGCCGGTGGACGTGCGCAGCACCAAGGCCGCAGGCCCCGAGACCACGCGTTCCCTTCATGGTTCCATGACGCGAATTCAGGCCCGAGCCTTGCGCGCCATGGCTCCATAGCGCGCGACCTCAGACCCGAGTCCTGCGCGTTATGGTTCCCTGACGCGGTCTGTCCGCCGGGCACAAGTGGCAGATCTGCGTACTGGCCCGCGCCACCGCTCGGGGTGACGATCTCCGCACGACGGCGGCCTCGACGCGGAGGTGACCCTTGCCCGAGACGATGCGCGCGGCGCGGTTCCACGAGCCCGGCAGGCCGTTGGCCACCGAGTCCCTCCCACGGCCCGAGCCCGGGCCGGGCGAGGTCCTGCTGCAGGTCCGGGCCGCGGGCGTCTGCGGCTCGGACGTGCACTTCGCGATCGAGGGCAGCCCGGTCGGGTTCGTGCCGATCACCCTCGGGCACGAGGTCGCCGGCACCGTCGCGGAGCTCGGGCCCGACGTCGACGGGGCCCTTGAAGACGGGCTCGGAGTGGGCGCGCGGGTGGTCGTCAACGCGGTCCTCACCGACGGCACGTGCCCGCAGTGCCTGACCGGTCGGTCGTCGATCTGCGCCTCGCGCACGCTGGTCGGCATCCACCGCGACGGCGGGCTGGCCGAGTTCGTCGCGGTCCCGGCCCGTGCCCTCGTGCCCTTGCCCGACGAGGTGCCGTTCGACGTCGGCGCCATCGTCACCGACGCCGTCGCCACCCCGTTCCACGCGCTGACCGACGTCGCCCGGGTCCGGGCCGGCGAGGCCGTCGCGATCGTCGGGGTGGGTGGCCTCGGCCTGCACGCGGTGCAGATCGCCCGCCTGCAGGGGGCGTCGCCGGTGATCGCCGTCGACCCGCGGGCATCGCAGCGCACCCGTGCCGCCGAGGTCGGCGCGGACCTGGTGCTGGAGCCCGGTCCCGGGGCCACCGAGGCCGTGCTCGCGGCGACCGGCGGGGCCGGGGCGGACGTCGCCGCCGAGTTCGTGGGCCGGCCGGAGAGCATCGCGGGTGCTGCGGAGCTGCTGCGTACGGGCGGACGACTGGTGATCTGCGGCCTCGGGGCCGACCCGATCACGCTCCCGCCGCCGACCGTGTTCGTCCGCCGGGAGCTGCAGGTCCTGGGCAGCTACGGGTTCACCACGGCGTCCATCCGTTCGGTGCTCGGGCTGGTCACCGCGGGCCGGCTCGACCTGAGCCGCTCGATCACCCACCGCTTCCCGCTCGACGAGGCGGACAAGGCGCTGCAGACGCTGCACCAGAAGCTGGGCGAGCCCCAGCGCGTCGTGGTGCTGCCCTGACCAACCCGCGCTATGGAACCATGATGCACGGATTCGGCCTCAGTTTCCGCATTATGGTTCCTGAACGCGGTAGATCGGCCGCGAATTTCGCATCATGGTTCCGCAGTGCGCGAAGACCGGCGCTATTCGAAACGTTCTGGTTCCGTACTGCGTCAGCGGGAGCGGAGAGCGAGGAAGAGGTCGACCCGGTCGGGGAAGTCGGCGAGGCTGCGGCCCGTGAGCTCCTCGACCCGGCCGATCCGGTAGCGCACCGTGTTGACGTGCAGGTGCAGCCGTTCCGCGGCACGGCTCCACGATCCGGAGCAGTCCAGGAACGCCTCCAGCGTCTCCAGCAGCCCGGCGGCGTTGCGCTCGTCGTAGGCCAGGACCGGGCGGAGCACCCGGGCGGCGAAGGTGCGGCGGACGTCGTCGGGCACCGCGGCGAGCAGGGCGACGTGCGAGGTCACCTCCGACGCCGTGACCACGGCGACCGCCCCCGGCCGCTGCAGCGCGAGCGTCCGCGCGTGCACGGCCTCCTGCAACGCCCCGGTCAGCGCCGCGAGCGCGGCCGGCCGGCTGACCCCGACGGTGAGCTTCTCCGGGGCGAGCCCCGGTTCGAGGCGGGCCAGGGCGGCGTCGAGCACCGCCGTGTCCCCGGGGACCAGCGCGACGGCCGCTCCCTCGTGGGTCCCGACGACCGGCGGTCCGAGGTGCGTGGCGGCGTCGACCAGCACCGAGCGCGCGGTCTCCACCCGCCCCGGCCCGCTGAACCCCGCGACCGCCACCGCCAGCGGCGCCGACGGGTCGAGCCCGGCCTGCCGTAGCCGCACCGGGAGCTCCGGTCGCTCGCTTGCCCCGTCCGCGACCAGCGCGATCGCGTCGTCGGCGATGTCGCGCGCGACCCGCAGCCCCTCGCTGCGCCGGGCCCGGTCGAGCGCGGCGATCGCCACCAGCTCCCCGACCGCCTCGACCGTCTCCTGGTCCCAGTCCGGCCGCGCGCCGTCGACCGCCACGAACCACGACGTCGCCCGCAGCTCGGACGCCGGCCCCACCGGGAACACCGTGCGCGCCGGGGTCGGGGTGACCGCGGGCAGCCGGTCCGCGGTGAGGAAGGTCCGCACCGCGGCGTCGAGCTCGGCCGCCGGCAGCGGCTCGGGCCCCGCGGCGAGCGCTCGCCCCGTCGCCGTGAACACCCGGCAGGTCAGCCCGATCGCCGCGCCGACCTGCGCGGTCATCTCGTCGAGCCCCTGCCCGCTCGCCACCGCGGCCAGCAGCTGGCGCTGCCGCCCCACCGTGACCGCCAGCCGGTCGCCGCGCGCCGCCGTGACCGAGCCGACGACGTACTCGGTCACCGCCGCGAACGAGATCTCCTCGGGCACCTCCACCAGCGGGACGTCGTGCCGGCGGCAGGCCGCCACGACGTCGTCGGGGATCCCGTGGAACACCGCCGCGCCCGCGGCCAGCGCGGCCACCTTCGCCCGCGCCAGCGCACCGACGAACCGCTCGGTGTCCGCCTCGGCCGTCCGCCACACCAGCCCGCTGATCACCAGCTCGCCACCCGAGAGGTAGCGACCGGGATCGGGCAGGTCGGTGGTGTAGACCCAGCGCACGGGTCGCTCGAGCGCCGCCTCGTCGCCGTGCAGCAGCCGCAGCTTCAGGTCGGGGCGTCCGACCAGGTCGCGCAGCAGCATTGGAGGAACGTACAACCGCGCAGCCCGGGACCGCCACGGGTTCGTCGCGGCGGCGACTCGTGACCGGCCGGACCGCGCGCTGTACTTCCAGCCATGGACTTCCTGGCGCCGACCTCCTGGGCTGAGGCCCTCGAGACCAAGGCGGCACACCCCGACGCCCTGCCCGTCGCGGGCGGCACGGACGTCATGGTCGAGCTCAACTTCGACCACCGGCGCCCGGCCGCGCTGCTGGACCTCAACCGGGTCCCCGAGCTGCAGGAGTGGAGCCGCGCCGACGACGGGCGGATCCGGCTCGGCGCCGGGGTCACCTACAGCCGGGTGATCGCCGAGCTCGGCGGCACGCTGCCCGGACTGGCGATGGCCGCGCGCACCGTCGGGTCGCCGCAGATCCGCAACCGTGGCACGGTCGGCGGGAACCTCGGCGCGGCCTCCCCGGCCGGGGACAGCCACCCCGCCCTGCTCGCCGCGTTCGCCGAGGTGGAGATCGCCTCCGTGCGCGGGACGCGCGTGGTGCCTGTCGCGGACTTCTTCACCGGCGTGAAGCGCAGCGTGCTGGAGCCCGACGAGCTCATCGCCGCGGTGCGGATCACCCCGCCCGCCGGACCGCAGCAGTTCTGCAAGATCGGCACCCGCAACGCCATGGTGATCGCGGTGTCCGCCTTCGGGTTCGCGCTGCACCCGGACCGCCGGGAGGTCGGCACCGGGATCGGCTCGGCCGCCCCCACCCCGCGCCCGGCCCCCGAGGCCGCCGCGTTCCTCGCCGGCGAGCTCGAGGCCGCCGGGCTGTGGGACTCCCGCAGCCCGCTGCCCGAGGGGCTCGCCACCGAGTTCGGTCGCCGCGTCCGCGACGCCGCGGCCCCTATCGACGACGTGCGCGGCAGTGCCGCGTACCGCCTCCACGCCCTGTCGGTCATGGCCCGCCGGGCCGCGACCTGGGCGTGGGACGCCTACCGCACCGACGACGGCAACGACGGCAACGACGGCAACGACCACAGGAGCGCCGCCGCATGAGGATCGAGCTGACGGTCAACGGCACCCGCCGCGAGGCCGACGACGTCTGGGAGGGCGAGAGCCTGCTCTACGCACTGCGCGAGCGGCTCGGCCTGCCCGGCTCCAAGAACGCCTGCGAGCAGGGCGAATGCGGGTCCTGCACGGTCTACCTCGACGGCACCCCGGTGTGTTCGTGCCTGGTCGCGGCCGGGCAGGCGCAGGGCCGCGAGGTCACCACCGTCGAGGGGCTGCGGGAGGGGGACGAGCTGGACCCGGTGCAGCAGGCGTTCGTGGAGAAGGGCGCGGTGCAGTGCGGTTTCTGCACGCCCGGTTTCCTGATGTCGACCAAGGACCTGTTGCAGCGCAACCCGAACCCGAGCGACCCGGAGATCCGGGAGGCGCTGGCCGGCAACCTCTGCCGGTGCACCGGGTACGAGAAGATCCTCGACGCGGTCCGAGCCGCAGCGGCGGTGACCCAGCGATGATCGTCGAGAACGCGCACGTCGTGACCGTGACCGGCCAGGAGATCGCCGGCGGACACGTCGTCGTCGAGGGGAACCGGATCACCGCGGTGGGCGCCGGGCCGGCACCGGAGCGGGACGGCCACGACGTGGTCGACGCCCGCGGCGGCCTGCTCACCCCCGGCTTCGTCAACACGCACAACCACCTCTACCAGTGGGTCACCCGTGGTCTGGCCGTCGACGCGACGCTCTTCGAGTGGCTCACCACGCTGTACCCGGTGTGGGCCGGCATCGACGAGCACGCCGTCCACACCGGCGCCACCGGCGCGCTCGCCCAGCTGGCACTGACCGGGTGCACCACCAGCACCGACCACCACTACGTCTTCCCGCGCGAGGGCGGCGACGTGTTCGCCGCCGAGATCCGCGCCGCCGCCGAGGTGGGCCTGCGGTTCCACCCGTGCCGCGGCTCGATGGACCTGGGCCGCAAGGACGGCGGGCTGCCGCCCGACCACGTCGTCGAGGACCGCGACGCCGTGCTGGCCGCGTCGGAGGCCGCCATCGACCGCTGGCACGACGCCTCGCCGGGATCGATGCTGCAGGTCGCGCTGGCCCCGTGCTCGCCCTTCTCCGTGACCGGGGACCTCATGCGCGAGTCCGCGGAGCTGGCCCGGCGCCGCGGCGTCCGCCTGCACACCCACCTCGCCGAGACCCTCGACGAGGAGGACTTCTGCCGCGAGCGCTTCGGCTGCACCCCGCTCGACTACGTCGAGGGCCTCGGCTGGACCGGCGACGACGTCTGGTTCGCCCACGCCGTCCACCTCGACGACCCCGCGGTCAAGCGGATCGGCGCGACCCGGACCGGGGTGGCGCACTGCCCGTCGTCGAACGCCCGGCTCGGCGCCGGGATCGCCCGCACCCGCGACCTGCGCGACGCCGGCGCCCGCGTCGGCCTCGGCGTCGACGGGGCGGCCAGCAACGAGGCCGGCAGCCTGCTCGAGGAGGTCCGCCACGCGGTGCTGTTCGCCCGCGCCGTCGGCGGCCCCACCGCCCTGACCGTGCGCGACGCCCTGGAACTGGCCACGCTGGGCGGCGCCCGGGTGCTCGGTCGCGAGGCCGAGATCGGCTCGATCGAGGTCGGCAAGCTCGCCGACCTCGCCCTCTGGAGCCTGGACGGCCTCGGGCACGCCGACGTCGCCGACCCGGTCGCGGCGCTGGTGCTCGGCGCCCCGCCGCCCCTGGACCTGCTGCTGGTCAACGGCCGCCCGGTCGTCGAGCACGACCGCGTGGTCACCGTCGACACGGACGCCGTGGCGCGCGAGTGCGCCCGCGTCCACCGCACCCTGCTGGAGAAGGCGTCATGACCTCCACCGAGACCCGCACCGTGCCGACGACCGCCTCCGGCGAGGGGGGCCGCCTCGGCGACTCGCCCCTCCGCCCCGACGGCACCCTCAAGGTCACCGGCGAGTTCGCCTACTCGTCCGACCTGTGGCACGACGACATGGTCTGGGGCGTCACGCTGCGCAGCCCGCACCCGCACGCCCGGATCCGGTCGATCGACGTCACCGACGCCCTGCGTGTCCCCGGCGTCTCCGCGGTCCTGACCGCCGCGGACGTCCCGGGCGAGAACGCCATCGGGCTGGAGCACCTCGACACCCCCGCGCTGGCCGACGGCGTGGTCCGCTACCAGGGCGAACCCGTCGCGCTGGTCGCCGCGGACCACCCCGAGACCGCCCGCCGGGCGGCGAAGCGGGTCGTCGTCGACTACGAGGTGCTGCCGGCCGTCACCGACCCGCGCCGCGCGCTCGACGCCGACGCCCCGCTCGTGCACGCCTCGCGCGAGGACAACCTCGTGCGCGCCATGAAGATCCGCCGCGGCGACCCGGCCCCCACCGCCCCCGTGGTGGTGGCGCTGGACTTCGAGGTCGGCATGCAGGACCAGGCCTTCCTCGGCCCGGAGTCCGGGCTCGCGGTACCCGACGGCGAGGGCGGCGTCGACCTCTACGTCGCCACCCAGTGGCTGCACGTCGACCAGACCCAGGTCTGCCGCGTGCTCGGGCTGCCGCCGGAGCGGGTCCGGCTGACCCTCGCCGGGGTCGGCGGCGCGTTCGGCGGGCGCGAGGACCTGTCCATGCACGTCCACGCCTGCCTGCTCGCGCTGCACACCGGCAAGCCGGTGAAGATGAGCTACGCGCGGGACGAGTCGTTCTTCGGCCACGTCCACCGGCACCCGGCGTGGCTGCGCTACGAGTTCGGCGCCTCGGAGGAGGGCGAGCTGGTCTACGCCAAGGCCGACATCCTGTTCGACGGCGGCGCCTACGCGTCCTCGACCGGCGCGGTCGTCGGCAACGGCGGCACGCTGGGCCTGGGCCCGTACCGGATCCCGAGCGTCCACGTCGACGCCCGCGGGGTCTACACCAACAACCCGCCCTGCGGCGCGATGCGCGGCTTCGGCTGCGTGCAGGCCGCGTTCGCGCACGAGGCGCTGATGGACGAGCTGGCCGACCGGGTCGGCGTCGACCGGGTGGAGATCCGGGCGCGCAACGGGATGCGCGAGGGCGACCTCAACATCACCGGCCAGGTGATCGACTCCGCGGCGCCGGTCGCCGAGCTGATCCGGACCGTCCGCGACCTGCCGCTCCCGCCGGAGCCCGTGGGCGAACGGGACATCCGCGAGCTGCCCGGCGGCGCGTCGAACACCACGCACGGCGAGGGTGTCGTGCGCGGGATCGGGTACGCGGTGACCTACAAGAACGTCGGGTTCTCCGAGGGGTTCGACGACTACTCCACCGCCCGCGTGCGGCTGGAGGCGGTCGCCGGCGAGCCCGTCGCGACCGTGCACACGGCGGCCGCCGAGGTCGGGCAGGGCCTGATCACCATCGAGCAGCAGATCTGCCGGACCGAGCTGGGCGTGGACCAGGTCGTCGTGCACCCCAAGGACACGAGCGTGGGCTCCGGCGGTTCGACGTCGGCCTCCCGGCAGACGTACGTGACCGGCGGCGCGGTCAAGGCCGCGTGCGAGGCGGTGCGGACCTCGGTCCTGCGGCGTGCGGCGGAGGCGTTGCAGCGCACCGGCCTCCGGCTCGACGGCGACAAGATCGTCGCCGAGTCCGGCGAGGTCGTCGCCGGGCTGGCCGACGTGCTCGACGAGCCCGTCGAGGAGACCGTCGAGTGGCGGCACCGCCCGACCTTCCCGATCGACCCGGAGACGGGGCAGGGCAACGCGCACGTCCAGTACGCCTTCTCGGCGCACCGCGCGGTGGTCGACGTCGACACCGAGCTCGGCCTGGTCAAGGTGGTCGCGCTGGACACGGCCCAGGACGTCGGGCGGGCGCTCAACCCCGACGCCGTCGTCGGGCAGATCCAGGGCGGCAGCGCGCAGGGCATGGGCCTGGCGCTGATGGAGGAGATCGTCGTGACGGACGGGCACGTGAAGAACCCGTCCTTCACCGACTACCTGATCCCGACCATCCTCGACATGCCCCCGATGCAGGTGAAGGTGCTGGAGTACGCCGACCCGCACGCGCCCTACGGCGTCCGTGGCGTCGGCGAGCCGCCGACGATCTCGTCCGGCCCCGCCGTCGCCGCCGCGGTCCGCGCCGCCACCGGCAAGGCGCTGCGCCGTGTCCCGATCCGCCCGGAGCACATCACCTTCTGACCCGAGAATCGCCGTGCGCGGCGCGTGGTGCTGGAGCGCCACGTGCCGCGCACGGGCACGGGCACGGAGGTGCAGGTATTCCCCGCACGTCCTTCCCGGGGAGCGGATTATGGTTCCATAACGCGTCCAGAACCCACCTCCGAGCGCACTATGGTTCCATAACGTCCAGAACCTGCCTCGGAGCGCAATTATGGTTCCACAACGCGCTTCGGAGGCCCTCGAAATCGCGTTGTGGATCCATAGTGCGGATTTTCCGGGCCGGACGGGGAACGCTCCGGACGGGAGGACGTCCGTGCAGAAGATCAACGACAAGCTCTACAGCTGGGCCTCGATCCTCGAGCCCGCCACGCTCGCGCAGGCCGAACGGACCGCGTCGATGCCGTTCGTGCAGCCGCACCTGGCGCTGATGCCGGACGCGCACCTCGGCGCCGGCGCGACCGTCGGCTCGGTCATCCCGACCGTCGAGGCGATCATGCCGGCTGCGGTGGGCGTGGACATCGGCTGCGGGATGATCGCCGTGCGCACACAGTTCACCCGGGACGAGCTGGGTGGCCGGTCCCTCGCCGACCTGCGACGGTCTCTCGAGAAGCGCATCCCGCTCAGCGCCGGGCGCTACAACCGGACGGTCGGCGACACGGCGGCGCCGCGGGTCGCCGCCCTGACCGAGGAGGCCGGTGACCGGCTGGCCTTCTACGAGGACCTCACCCGGGTGGGCTGGGACCTCCAGCTCGGCAGCCTCGGCAGCGGCAACCACTTCATCGAGCTGACCGCGGACGAGAGCGGCACGCTCTGGCTCTTCCTGCACTCCGGGTCGCGCGGCATCGGCAATGCGATCGCCCGCCACCACATCCGCATCGCCCACGAGCAGTGCCGCGACATGCGGCTGCCGGACCGGGACCTCGCCCACCTCACGGAGGGCACCGAGGAGTTCGACGCCTACGTCCGCGACCTGGAGTGGGCGCAGCACTTCGCGCTCGCCAACCGCGAGGAGATGATGGACCGCTTCCTCGAGCTCGTCGCCCGCCTTCTCGGCGCGGCGGTCGAGGAGCGGGAGCGGATCAACTGCCACCACAACTTCACGGCCAGCGAGCACCACCTCGGCCACGACGTCTGGCTCTCGCGCAAGGGCGCGATCCGGGCCGACGCGGGCCGTCCCGGGCTCATCCCGGGGTCGATGGGCACCGCGAGCTACGTGGTGACCGGCAAGGGCGAGCCGGCGAGCTTCGAGAGCAGCCCACACGGCGCCGGCCGCGCCTACGCCCGCAAGGCTGCCCGCCGGACGTTCACGCTCGAGGACATGGACAAGGCGATGGTCGGCATCGAGTACCGCCGCGGCCCGGCGTTCCTCGACGAGATCCCCGCCGCCTACAAGGACATCGACGTGGTGATGGCCGACGCCGCCGACCTCGTCGAGGTCCGGCACACCCTGCGCCAGCTGGTCAACGTCAAGGGCGAGTGACCGGCGGGCCGCCCCCTCCGCGGCCCACCGGCCGGTGCCGTCACCCGGGCGTCAGGGGACGATCTCGATCCAGCCCCGGACCACGTCGGGCGTGACCGACGGCGCGAGGTCCGGGTGGTCGACCGCCACGTGCTGCAGGACCGTGCCGACGATCTGGTCCTCGCTCTCGGAGCGGGTGGAGTAGCCGCACTCGCAACTGACCTGCTTCAGGCAGGCCTCGGCGTAGCAGGTCAACGCCCGGCGGTGCAGCCGCCCGACCTCCTCGCGGTGCTCGTCGGCCCACGGCTCCTGCAGGTCCGGCAGGAACGGGCGCTGGGTCACGAACAGCGTGCTCAGCGCGTGCGTCCAGGCCTCCGGCCAGTCGCAGCGGGCAGCCGCGGCGTCGGCCCGGTGCGCCGCCTCGGCCGCGACCGCCGCGTCGATCAGCCCGCCCTCCGGCAGCACGAGCTGCACGCTCTGCCGGCCCACGATCTCGACCGGGGCGAGCACCGCCCGGACCTTCGACAGCAACGCCGTCAGGCCCGTGCCCGACGAGCGGAGCGCGTCCGCCAGCACACACCGGTCCACGGCACCGCGCCTGCAGGCGAGGTAGGCCACCAGGGCCCGGCCCCGCCGCCCGGGGAGCAGGTGCTCCACCGACCGTCCGTCGACGACCACCACGAACCGGCCGTGCAGCTGGATGCGGACCACCCCGCCGAGCCTGGCACCGCCGTCGTCGCGAGGAAACCGGACGGCCGGAGGAACCGGACGGACCGGCGGCCGTCATCGCGATCCCGGCGACCGAGCCCGCGTACCGGTACCAGCCCAGGGCCTGCCGGTGCCCGCGCTCCGCGGCCTCCCGGTCGCCGGCCCGGGCGTCGGCCACGCCAGGGTGTTGCCCGCCCAGGCCGGCAGCGACGGCGACCCGACCCGCCGAGCGAGCGCCGTCGCCTCGGCCAGCCGCTGCCGGCC
>NZ_JAJTTE010000043.1 GCF_021343995.1 Pseudonocardia terrae
TCCACGAGGATCCAGGGGGTCCGGCTCGGGGGCGGCCAACGGGCCTGTTGACCGAGCCTCAGGGGCTCGTTCTGTCCGGCGTCTCGCTGACGACGAGAAAGTTACGCCCCGCCGACGGGGAGGGTCAAACCGGGGTCCCCCACCCCGAATCGGCCCTCTCATCGCAGGTCAGAGGCCTGCGCTCGGCGCGGTGGACGGCATGACGGCCAGATTTCGGCCTTCATGACGCCGGTCACATTTGGCGACCGCGGACCGCTCTCGGTGCTCTGAACCGGCGACGGACGGCCACGATCCGTGCCCTGGCCTGCGGCGATGGCCATGGTTCGACGCACACGGTGCGCAACCGCGCCGTCCTGACGTCGAGTTGCAGCGCTCGAACAGCTCCCGAGCACCCCCGGGCGGCCCCCGATCACCCCGGCGCCCTGCCGTCGGCACCGTGCCTGGCGCCCGGACTCTCCTGCCGGTCCTCCCGGGAACTCCCGGCGGTGCGGGGTCGCTCCTTCGCGCGCACACGCGAGACCGGCCCACCGCACACGCGACGCCGGCCCGACGCCCTCGCTCCGGAGCGACATGTTCCGCGGCGGCGAGTCCTCCCGATCATCGACTTCCGGCCTCGGTCGATGATCGGATTTCGAGCCCAGCACGTCGGTACCGCGCGGAATTCCGGGGCAAGTCTCGTGATCGAACCGCGATCATCACCCCGAATCCCCGGAGTCCACAGCTGTGACCGCTCGATCGAATTCACGCAGAGGCTGTCCGTGGACACGTCGTCGCAGGCAGCGACCGAGGAACCACCCGTTCGTGCGTGCATCTCGTGCCGCGCCGTCGCGTTGAACCGGATGAGCGTCTCCCACCGGACGCGCCGCGAACGCGGGGGCGAAGCAATTCCGCGGCCGCCGGTGGGAGGCGCTCTTTCCGTTCACCCGGAATTCGTCTCTGCGCGACGCAGCACGAGCCGGCCCCTGCTCCCGGGCATCGGCGCGAGCGCGCGGGGCCCGCGCGACAAGACCGGTCCGGCACGGCGAGCACGACGGCCCGGAACGACGCGAACACCCCGAGGTCGTCGACAGGCCGCGCATCGTCCGCACTCCCCCGGCGTCGGCCTCCCTTGCGAGGGCGGCCATGACCCGGCCTGCACCGGCAGGGTCCGGGCCCGGTGGAGCCGCAGCGACCGCCGCGAGGACGACGGGGGCGAACGGCCACGCGTCGCCGAGCACCTCCATCGCCACCGCGGCCGCCAACCCGAACAACGGCGCCGCGGTCGCGAGCGCCGCGGAGGCCCGGCTGATGCGGTGCAGGGCTCCACCGTCGCCGGGGATCCTCCGCCCGCAAGGGCCGGGCGGACGTACCGCGGGCACGTCGATGTGGCCGCGGTCACCGGCCCGACGACGCCGATCCCGGCGAGGACGTGGATCACGGGCGGGACGGCCGTCACATCCGCGGTCCTCCCTCGTTCCCGAAAGGCCGGTGCAAGTTACAGGGAGGCTGAAAGCCGGGCCTCGACCGCGTCCCGGTATGAAGGTTGAATCGCTCGCCCAATCCTTCAGCCTGTCTGAAACCGTGGCTGACGCTCGGAGCCGCAGTACCGCAAAACCGGACCAGCCTCTTTCAGACTGCCTGAAACCAGGAGCCGCGACGTCCCCCGGTCAGGGGGTGTCCTCGCCCAGCCGCCCGAGCATCCCGACGAGCGTGCGGGCCAGGAGGGCGCGTTCGGGCCGTGGGAGCGAGGCGAGCATCACCCGTTCGACGTCGCCGACCGCCTTCTCCGCCCGGCTCAGCAGCCGCCGTCCGTCCGGTGTGACGTGCAGCTCGGCCACCCGGCCACGACCTGGCTCGGTGCGACGCTCGACCGCGCCGCGCTCCTCGAGCCGGCGCAGGGTCGACTGCATGCTCTGGGCCGTCACCCCCGTGCGGCGGCCGAGCTCGCTGTAGGAGAGCCCGGGGCGTCGGGTCAGGTGGCCGAGCGCCGCCAGGTGCCGCATCGTGAGCTGCTCCGCCCGCAGCGCCGTGTCGATCTCGTCGCGCACCCGTCGCCCCAGCGTCGCGAGCAGCACGGCGAGGGCGCCCGGCCCGGCCGGCGGTCCGGCGGGGGGCGGTACGGGGCTCGACACGGCGCCATCATGCCTGCCGTGACCGGGCCGAGAACGCCGCCGGCCCCGCACCACGGATCGGGGTGCGGGGCCGGTCGTCGCGGGGTCACCCGCCGGGCCGGGGATCGGTCGGCCCGGCGGGGAGCCCTGCGGTTCCCGGACATCGCCGGGAGGCGGGAGCGGATCAGGCGTTCTGGGGGAAGCCCAGGTTGATGCCGCCGTGCTGTTCCCGCGCGGCCGGGTCGAGCCAGCGGGTGGTCACGACCTTGCCGCGGGTGAAGAAGTGGAACCCCTCCACACCGTGGGCGTGGGTGTCGCCGAACAGCGAGTTCTTCCAGCCCCCGAAGGAGTAGTAGGCCATCGGCACCGGCACCGGCACGTTGATGCCGATCATCCCGACCTCGACCTCGTTCTGGAACCGCCGCGCCGCACCGCCGTCGTTGGTGAAGATCGACGTCCCGTTCCCGTACGGGTTGGCGTTGACCAGCTCCACGGCCTCCTCGTAGGAGTCCACCCGCACCACCGACAGCACCGGACCGAAGATCTCGTCGGTGTAGATCGACATGTCGGCCCGGACGTTGTCGAACAGCGTCGGGGCCACGAAGAACCCGTCACCCTCGGCGTCGAACGAACCCCGACGGCCGTCGACCACCAGCGTCGCGCCCGCGGACTCGCCCGCGTCGATGTAACCGGACACCCGCTCCTGCGCCGCCCGGGTCACCAGCGGGCCCATGTCACAGCCTCGCGTTCCGTCCCCGGTGCGCAGCGCCACCGCCCGCTCGCGGATCTTGTCCACCAGGGTGTCGGCGATGTCGCCCACCGCGACCAGCGCCGAGACCGCCATGCAGCGCTCCCCGGCCGAGCCGAACCCGGCGTTGATCGCCTGGTCCGCGGCCAGGTCCAGATCCGCGTCGGGCAGCACCACCATGTGGTTCTTCGCCCCACCCAGCGCCTGCACCCGCTTGCCGTGCGCCGTGCCCGTCTCGTAGACATACCGCGCGATCGGGGTCGACCCGACGAACGAGATCGACTTGACGTCCGGCGACGTCAGCAGCGCGTCGACCGCGGTCTTGTCCCCGTTGAGCACGTTGAACACGCCGTCGGGGAGACCGGCCTCGCGCCACAGCTCGGCGATCCACAGCGCCGCGGTCGGGACCTTCTCCGACGGCTTGAGCACCACCGTGTTGCCCGCGGCGATCGCGACCGGGAAAAACCACATCGGCACCATCGCCGGGAAGTTGAACGGCGAGATGATCCCGACCACGCCCAGCGGCTGGCGGATCGAGGCCACGTCCACGTTGGTCGAGGCGTTCTCCGTGGCCGAGCCCTTCAGCAGGTGCGGGGCCCCACAGGCGAACTCCACGACCTCCTGGCCGCGGGCCACCTCCCCGGCGGCGTCGGAGAGCACCTTGCCGTGCTCGGAGGTGATGATCGCCGCCAGCTCCGGGGCCCGCTCGTCGAGCAGCTCCCGGAACTTGAACAGGATCCGGGTCCGCTTGGTCAGGCTGGTGTCCCGCCAGCCCGGGAACGCCGCCTTCGCCGCCGCGATGACCTCCGCGGCCTCCTCCTCCGACGCCAACGGCAGCGAGGCCGTGACCTCACCGGTCGCCGGGTTCGTCACGTCCGAGAACCGGCCGGACTTCCCGTCGACCTTCTGCCCGTTGGCCCAGTGGTACAGGGTCTTGCTGTCAGTCATGATCTTCTTCTTCCCCTCAGGAGCTGGGCCGCAGGAACGACTTCTGGATGGCCTTGTTCTCGTCGTAGACCTTGCGAGCGGCCTTGGTGGAGTCGAGCTCGCTGATCTCGCTCACCGGGACGTCCCACCACGACTGGGAGTCGGGGGCGCCGATCAGCGGGTCGGTCTCGACGTAGATGACGGTGCTGTCGGGGGCGGCCTTGGCCTCGGCGATCGCCGCGGCGAAGTCCGACGGGGTCTTGGTGCGGATCACCCGGATGCCGAAGCTCTCGGCGTTGGCGGCCAGGTCGAGCGGCAGGACGTCGCCGTCGAGCCGGCCGGTCTCCGCGGAGCGGTAGCGGTACTTCGTGCCGAACCGCTGCGAGCCGAGGGACTCCGACAGCGACCCGATGGACGCGAAGCCGTGGTTCTGCACCAGGACGGTGATGACCTTGAGGCCCTCCTGCACCGCCGTGGCGAGCTCGGTGGCCATCATCAGGTAGGAGCCGTCGCCGACCATGACGAAGACGTCCCGGTCGGGGCAGGCCATCCGGACGCCGAGACCGCCGGCGACCTCGTAGCCCATGCAGCTGTAGCCGTACTCGACGTGGTAGCCCTTGGCGTCCCGGGTCTGCCAGAGCTTGTGCAGGTCACCGGGCATGGAGCCGGCGGCGCACACCACGACGTCGCGCGGGTCGGACAGCTCGTTGACCATCCCGATGACCTCGTTCTGGGTCAGCAGGCCGCCCGCGCCGTTCGCCGGGACCTCGGGCTCGTAGACCGCCTTCACCGTGGCGGTCCACTCGGCGTCGAGCGCGGTGTAGCGCTCCGTGTACGCCGAGGCGACCGAGTACCCGTCGAGCAGCGGGAGCAGGGCCTCGAGGGTCTCCCGCGCGTCGGCGACGATCGAGGCGCCGGAGTGCTTGACGGCGTCGATCGGGGCCACGTTGACGTTGACGAACCGCACGTCCGGGTTCTGGAACGCCGTGCGGCTCGCGGTGGTGAAGTCCGAGTACCTCGTGCCGATGCCGATCACCACGTCGGCCTCGCGCGCGGTCGCGTTCGCGGCCGTCGTCCCCGTGGAGCCGATGGCGCCCAGGCACTGCGGGTGGTCGAACACGAGCGTGCCCTTGCCGGCCTGGCTCTGTCCGACCGGGATGCCGGTGGCCTCGGCGAACGCGGCGAGCGCCGCCGTCGCCCCCGAGTAGTGGACACCGCCGCCGGCGACGATCACCGGCCGCTCGGCCGACCGGATGATCTCCGCGGCGCGGGCCAGCGCCGCCTGCTCCGGCAGCGGGCGGGCGACGTGCCAGACCCGCTTCTCGAACAGCTCGACGGGCCAGTCGTGGGCCTGGGCCTGGACGTCCTGCGGGAAGCAGACGGTCACGGCGCCGGTCTCGACCGGGTCGGTCAGCACCCGCATCGCCGACAGGAGGGCGGCGGGCAGCTGCTCCGGCCGCCAGACGCGGTCGAAGTACTTGGAGACCGGGCGGAAGGCGTCGTTGACCGTGACGTCGCCGGCGTTCGGCAGCTCCAGCTCCTGCAGCAGCGGCGAGGCCGAGCGGTCGGCGAAGGTGTCCGCGGGCAGCAGCAGCACCGGGATGCGGTTGATCGTGGCGAGCGCGGCGCCGGTGACCATGTTCGTGGCGCCCGGGCCGACGCTCGACGAGACCGCCCAGGTCTGCAGCCGGTCCTTCATCCGGGCGTAGGCGACGGCGCTGTGCACCATGGCCTGCTCGTTGCGGCCGAGCACGTACGGCAGCGCGCCGGGCTCGTGCAGCTCGGCCTGCAGCAGCGCCTGGCCGAGGCCCGCGACGTTGCCGTGGCCGAAGATGCCGAAGCAGCCGGCGAACAGCTTCTGCTCCTCGCCGTCGCGCTCGCTGTACTGCGCCGCGAGGAACCGGACGGTCGCCTGCGCGACGGTGAGCCGGATCGTCTCACCCATTTACTGACCTCCGAGGCGGGAGTCGATCGCCTGGTCGGCCCACGTGTCGCGGATCCAGGCCTGGTCGGGGTGGTCCGTGATGAGCCAGGCGCGCTCCTCGCCGGGGCCGGCCATCACGTTGAGGTAGTACATGTCGTGGCCGGGCGCCGCCGCGCACGGACCGTGCCAGCCCCACGGGATGAGCACCGTGTCGCGATCGTGGACCTCGACCATGATGTCGATCTCGTGGCCCGGCGAGCTGCTGGTGCGGTGGAAGCCGAGGCCGGGCTGGCCGGCGGGGCCGGGCGCGATCTCGAAGTAGTAGATCTCCTCGAGCTGCGACTCGTGCGGGCCCGCCTCGTCGTGCTTGTGCGCGGGGTAGCTCGACCAGTTGCCGCCGGGGGTCACGACCTCGCAGGCGATGATCGAACCGGCCTCGAAGGAACCGACGGTGCCGAAGTTGCGCACCTGGCGGCTGGCCTGGCCCGCGCCGCGCAACTCGACCGGGACGTCGGCCTTCGGCCCGTACCGGAAGGGCAGCTCCCGCTCGCACCGCGCGCCGCACAGGGCGAACCGGCCGCCGGCCTCCGACGCGAGGGTCACGGTCGAGCGGATCGGCAGGTAGGAGACGTCCGTGGGCCCCTCGAAGACGTTCGTGCGCCCGGCGAGGGTGTGGGTCTCGTCCCCGAGGGTGACGGTGGCGGAGCCGGACAGCGGCACCACGAACATCTCCTCGGCGCCGGTCTCCACGGTCCGGGAACCGCCCGCAGGCAGGTTCACGATCCGCAGGCTCGAGTGCTCCCAGCCCGCCGACTTCGGGGTCACCTCGAGCTCGTAGCCATCGGCGCCGCCGGTGCCGGCGGGGATCACGTACTCGGTCATGCTGCGGCGGCCTCCTCCGGTCGGACGAGCGAGACGGCGGTGTCGACGGCCTTCGCGACGTCGCCGTCGTCGGGGTACAGCAGTGCCCGGCCGACGATCAGGCCGCGCACGGACGGAAGCTCCAGCGCCGACTTCCACGAGGCGTAGGTCTCCTCGGGCGCTCCGGTCGGGTCGCCGCCGAGCAGCAGCGTCGGGAGGGTGGTGGCCTCCATGACCCGCTCCATCTCGTCGACGACCGGCAGCTTCATCCAGGTGTAGGCGCTGGAGGTGCCCAGGCCCTGGGTGATGTGCACGGACTTGATCACGGCCTCCGGCGAGAGGTCGTTGACGACCTTGCCGTTCACCCGGTTCGACAGGAAGGGCTCGACCATGGCGACGAGCTGCGCCCGGTTCGCCTCGGTGACGACCTGTGCGGACAGCTCCAGGGTGGCGACCGACGCCGGGTCGTTCAGGTCGATGCGGGTCAGCATCTTGATCGCCTCGAAGCCCGCCTCGACGGTGCCGGCGACGTCGTAGCCGGTGAGCCGGTCGTCGAGCTCGAAGCTGGCGCCCTGCAGGCCGCCGCGGTTCATCGACGACACCACGACCTTGTTCTCCAGGGCCCCCATGAGCAGCAGGTCCTCGAGGACGTCGGCCGTGCCCAGCACGCCGTCGACACCCGGGCGGGACAGCGCGGTGCGCAGCCGGTCCAGCAGCTCGGGGCGGCTCGCCATCGCGTCCGCGCGGCCGCGGGCGCTGAGTGCACCTCGGGCCGGGTGGTCGGCGGCGACGATCATCAGCCTGCCGTCGTCCGGGACGAACGGGCGGCGGGCGCGGGAGCGGAGCAGCTCCGGGATGCGGTGCGGCTCGAAGGTCCGGATGTCGCGGACCTCGTCGTAGGTCTTCGCGAAACTCACTTGTCCGCCTTCTGGTTCGGGTCGCCGCCGTCGAGGAGGATGTCGATCTCGGCGGGCGTGGGCATCGCGGTGGAGCACTCCAGGCGGGAGGCGACGATCGCACCGGCCGCGTTCGCCCTGGCCAGCACCTTCTCCAGCGGCCAGCCCGCGAGCAGGCCGTGGGCCAGCGAGCCGCCGAAGCTGTCACCGGCACCGAGGCCGTTGTACGGCTGGATCAGGATGGGCGGGGAGACGACGTGCTCGGTGCGGGTCTTCGCCAGCACGCCCTTGGGGCCCTGCTTGACGATCGCCAGCTGCACGCCGGCGTCGAGCAGCGCGTCGGCCGCCTTCTCCGGGTCGGTCTCGCCGACCGCGACCTCGCACTCCTCGCGGTTGCCGACGGCGACCGTGACCTGGCCCAGGATCTTCTGGATCTGCTCGGTAGCCGCGGCGGGGGTCTCCCAGAACATCGGCCGGTAGTCGAGGTCGAGGACGGCCGGGCGGCCGTCGCGCGCGGCGAGCACGTCGTGGTGCGTGGTCCGGCTCGGCTCCTCGGAGAGCCCGGTGACCGAGAGCCACAGCAGCTCGGCGGCGCGGACCGCGTCCAGGTCGACGTCCGGGGTCGTGACCTGCAGGTCCGGGGCCTTGGGCTTGCGGTAGAAGTACAGCGGGAAGTCGTCCGGCGGGAAGATCTCGCAGAACGTGACCGGCGTCGGGTACTCGTGGTTCGTGACGACGTGCTCGTCGCTCACCCCGAGCCGACGCAGCTCCTGCCGGACGTAGCGGCCGAACGGGTCGTCGCCGACGCCGGTGATGATGGCGGCCCGCCGGCCGAGCCGCGCGGCGGCGACGGCGACGTTGGCGGTGGTGCCGCCCAGGAACTTGCCGAAGGACTCGACGTCCTCCAGGCCCACCCCGACCTGCAGGGGATAGATGTCCACCCCGGCGCGCCCGAAGGTCAACACCTCTGCTGGTTCGCTCATCGAGTCCTCTTCGACGTCTCGTTTCCGCGCTGTCCGACGCCTTCGAAGCTACGTGTCCGTCGGTACTTTGTCTATACATAGTTACGTACTCACTTGTAGCCTCGCTCGCATGGAGGACACCCCCGTCGCGTTCGAGGTCGAGCTGGACCGGGCCAGCCCGGTCCCGCTCTACCACCAGCTCGCGCTGGCCATCGAGCGCGCGATCGAGACCGGGGTCCTCAAGCCCGGCGACCGGCTGGAGAACGAGGTGGCGCTCACCGCGCGGCTCGGCCTGGCCCGGCCGACGGCGCGGCAGGCGATCCAGGAGCTCGTGACCCGCGGGATGCTGGTGCGCAAACGCGGTGTCGGCACGCAGGTCGTGCAGCCGCACGTACACCGCGAGGTGCGGCTGACCAGCCTGTTCGACGACCTCGCCGCCGAGGGGCGGGTACCCGGGACCGAGCTGCTGTCGCTCGACGAGTGCGGCGCCGAGGAGGTGCCGGAGCCGCCGGGGCTGCCGGCACGCCTGACCCGGATCCGGCGTCTGCGCAGCGCCGACGGGGTGCGGCTGGCGCTCCTCACCAACTACCTGCCGGAGCACTACAGCGTCTCCGCCCCCGACCTGGAGCGGACGGGGCTGTACGCGCTGCTGCGGGCGCAGGGGGCGAGCTTCCGCATCGCCCATCAGATCATCGGGGCGCGGCTGATGACGGCGGACGAGGCGACACTGCTCGGCGAGCAGGAGCCGGCGGCGTGCGTGACGGTCCGTCGCTCGGTCTACGACGACACCGGCGCCTTCGTCGAGACCGGCACGCACGTGTACCGGGCCTCGCAATACACGGTGCGGACGTCGTTGGTGGTGTGAGGGAAGCCCTCAGCGCGCGGCACACTCCGCGCAGCGCCCCCAGAACACCAGCTCGGCCTCGTCGATCTCGAAACCCTCCTGGTGCGCCGGCTCGAGGCAGGGCGCGGACCCGACGGCGCACGGCACGTCCCGTACCCGCCCGCACACCCGGCAGACCAGGTGGTGGTGGTTGTCGCCGTGCTGCAGCTCGAACCGGGTGGCCGAGCCGGCCGGCTCGATGCTGCGCACCAGCCCGACGCGCCGCAGGTCCTCGAGCACGTTGTAGAGGCCCTGCCGGGACAGCTCCGAGACCGCCGACGGCCCCGCCGCCGCCCCCGCCCGGGCCACGACCTCCGCCACCTCGACGGCGGTGGAGTGCGGCCGGTCGGCCAGGGCGTGCAGCACCGCGCGCCGGTGCGGCGTGCTGCGCAGCCCCTTCTCCCGGAGCAGAGCGGTGAGGTCGTCCATGCAGGTGAGGCTACCCCCACAGATTGGATGCGGTCACTAACTTGACCAGCATCACGATTTGACTGTGTCAAAAGTAGGGTACAAAGGAACCATGACCGCCACGAACACCACCACCAGCGCCCCCACCGGCTTCCGTCCCTTCACCGCCTCGCCCGAGCTCGAGGCGAACCTGCAGAAGGTGCTCGTCGACCTCGTCGCCCTGCACCTCGAGGGCAAGCAGTTCCACTGGAACGTCGTCGGGGCGAACTTCCGCGACCTCCACCTGCAGCTCGACGAGATCGTCGAGGTCGCGCGCGAGCACAGCGACACCATCGCCGAGCGGATGCGCGCCCTCTACGCGGTGCCGGACGGCAGCCCGCGGACCGTCGCCGAGACGACCTCGCTGCCGCGCCAGCTGCCCGGCGAGCAGGACACCACCGCGGTCGTCAACGCGATGACCGAGCTGCTGTACCGCACCGCCGCGACCGTCCGCGAGGTGCACGACGCCGTCGACGCCGAGGACCCCTCGACCGCCGACCTGCTGCACGCGGTGATCGTCGACCTCGAGAAGCAGGCCTGGATGCTGAGCTCGGAGAACCGGCGCGCCTGAGCGCCCCGGGCGTCACGGGCGGCTGCGGCCGGATCCCCTTCGGGGGGTCCGGCCGTTCTCGTTCCCGCCCCCGTCCGCAACCTCCGGAACCCCACCACCCGATCGGGTGACCACGCGGACGCCCGGAAACGGTGCCCGGGCCCGCACCGATCTTCCTTGCGGCAAGCGCACGTGAGGGAGTACTGCAGTGCAGGCACGGAACGGGTCGGAGACAACCCTCGGCGAGCGACAGGGTTCGGAGGCGCGGGTACCCGCACCCCGCGAACCCGCGACCGGGCCGGTCCGGGTGCCCCGCTCGTCGGTCGCGGTCGAGGTCGTCGTCGCGGCGGTGGCGCTCGTCCTGCTCGGCGGGACCGTCCTGACCTACCCGTTCCGCGGTGACCAGGCGATCTTCTCGCTGATCGGCCGGCAGGTCCTGCAGGGCGAGACGCTCTACACCGACCTCTGGGACGTCAAGCAGCCCGGGGTCTTCCTCTGGTACGGCCTGGCCGACGCGCTCGGGCTCGGCGAGACGGGCGCGCGGCTGCTCGACGTGCTCGCGGCCGTCGCGTTCGGCGCCTGCGTGTGGCGGCTGCTGCGCCGACGGACGGCCACGCCGTGGGTGCGCCGGTGGCTGCCGGTGCTGGCCACGGGTGTCCTGCTGACCTCCGCGGGCCCGGGCGACTTCGGCCAGCTGGAGATGCTCTGCCTGGTCCCGGCGGTGGGCGCGTTCGCGCTGGTCGCCGCGGACCCCGGCCGCGTACCGGGGTGGCGGCGGGTCGTGGGCGCCGCCCTGTGCGTCGGCGTCGTCGGGGTGTTCAAGCTGCCGCTCGCCGCCGTCACCGGGCTGGCACTGCTGGTGTTCCTCGCGCTGCGGCTGCGGGCGCGTGCCCGCGTCGTCGCCGTTCCGGTCGTCGTCGGTGCCGCCCTTGTCCCCGGACTGCTGGTGCTGGCCTGGCTAACCGTCCGCGGCGCCGGCGGGGCCGCGCTGCGGGTCTGGCTGGTCGACGCACTGGACATGGGTGCCGCGCACGGCTCCCGCTCCCCCGCCCGGCTGCTCGAGGGGCTCGGCCGGTACTGCCTGTGGAGCGCCCCGGTCGTGCTGCTCGCGGCACGGCGGGCCGGCACCGCGTGGCGCCGCCGGGACGCGCTCGACCTGGCAATGGTCGCCTTCGCGGTCCTGCACGTCCTGTCCGTCGCCGGCCAGTTCGGCTGGTGGTACCAGTGGTACTTCCTGTCGGCGCCGCTGGTCGTGCTCGCCCTGCGCGGCCTCGACGACCTGGCCCCGCGGCTCGCCCGGGGCCCGCGGCGGGGGTGGGCGATCACCCTGCTGGCCGTAGCCTGCCTGCCGCTGCTCGGGCACGCGGCGAGCTGGACCCTCCCGGCCGTGCTCGACGGCGGCGGGCTCACCGCCGCGAGCCGGGCGCGGATCGACGAGCGGGTCGCGGGGTACGACACGATCCGCGCCGAGATCGCTGCCGCCGGGGTGCGGCCCGACGACAGCCTCTTCGTGCTCGGCGATCCGCTCTACCACCTGCTGGCCGACGAGCCGCTGGTCGTGCGGACCAACGGCTGGGACTACGACCTCATGGCCGACCGGCAGTGGCAGGAGCTGGCCGGCGAGGTCGTGGCCGTCCGGCCCACCGTGGTGCTGGTCGACGACCAGGCCACGGGCTGGCTCGCCGAGCGCGGCCCGGACCTGCGGGCCGAACTGGCCCGGGACTACACGCCGATCCGCACCGACGCCGAGGGGACCTGGTACCGGCTCCGCTAACCTACGAGCGCGGCGACCTGCTCCGCGACCGGCGGGGCCCGATCCGGTTGTCGATCTCGTGGTGCGGCGCCGGCGGCGGCTCGTCCGGCCGCATCCGGGCCACGAAGGCGTCGAAGTCCGCGAGCTTGCCGCTGTCCCGTGGGGAGGCGCGCCGCTCCAGGCGGTGCCGCAGGGTCGCGCGGTCCGAGCGCACCCAGACCAGCCGGACGTCGTCGCCGCCCAGTTCGGCGACCCATCGGAGCCACCGGTCCGGGTCGCGGATCTGCCCGGTGAAGGGGCCGGAGAGCAGCACCGGGCAGCCGTGCCCGCGGACCTCCCGCGCGGTCGCGGTGAGCCCCGCGTACTCGTGGACCTTGACGTGCGCGTCGTACCAGGGACCTTCGCGCTCGCCGGGCGGGCGGCCCGCGGCCTCCAGGGTCGCGGCCACGAAGTCCCCGTAGAGCGTGTCCTTGTCGAGCAGCGCCGGGACGGGGTCGAGGGCCGCGAGCAGGGCGGCGGCCACCGTCGTCTTGCCTGCGCCGGGTGCCCCCGCGACCACCCAGACCGTCCCGGCCCTCTCGACCACCGGTCCACCGTGCACGATCGACGCCGCGCGGGCCAGGATCTCCCCGTGCCCCGCGACCCGATCGGCCCGGCCACCGTGCCCGGCGCCTTCGACGACCACGCCGCCTCGTACGACCGGCTGGTCGGCCGCAACCCCGGCTACCACGAGCACCTGCGGCTGTCCGCGCGCCGACTCGGACGATGGTCGGCTCCACAGGCTCCGGCTCGGGACGGCACCGGCCCGCGGCTGCTCGACCTCGGCTGCGGGACGGGCGCGTCGACGGCCGCGCTGCTGGCCGCGGCACCGGACGCCGAGATCGTCGCCGTCGACGGTTCGGCGGAGATGATCGCGGAGGCGCGGCGCAAGGACTGGCCGGACCGGGTGCGGTTCGTGCACTCCCGCCTCGAGGACCTGTCCACGACCGGGATCACCGGCCCGTTCGACGGGATCCTCGCCGCCTATCTCGTGCGCAACCTGCCCGACCGCGACGCCGGCCTCCGGACGATGTACGACCTGCTCGCCCCCGGCGCGCCGATCGCGGTGCACGAGTACTCGGTGCGGGACAGCCGGCGCGCGCGGGCGGTCTGGACCGCAGTGTCCTGGGGGATCATCATCCCGCTGGGCCGCCGGGTCACCGGGTCGACCGACCTCTACCGCTACCTCTGGCGCAGCGTCCTCGACTTCGACGGCGCCGGGCGGCTCGCCGCGCGGATGCGCGCGGCCGGGTTCGCCGACGTCCGCGTCGAGCCGGTGACCGGCTGGCAGCGCGGCATCGTGCATTCCTTTCTCGGGCGGCGTCCGACCTGACCGTCACGCCCGGTCGGTTCTCCCTGGGCGGCGTCCGACCTGACCGTCACGCCCGGTCGGTTCTCCCTGGGCCGGCGTCCGACCTGACCGTCACGCCCGGTCCCGGAGCGCCTCCCCGCCCTCGCCGTGCGAGGCGCAGTGGGCGCAGCAGAAGAACTTCCCGCCGGCCTGCACCCCGTGCCCGATGACCCGGCAGCCGCAGTGCTCACACACCGGCGCCATCCGGTGGATCGCGCACTCGAAGCTGTCGAACACGTGCACCGCGCCCTGCGCGTGTACCTCGAAGGCCATGTCGTAGTCGTTGCCGCAGACCTCGCACTGCGCCATCACGTGCTCCTCTCCTCGGGGCTCCTCGGCGGGCGACCCGCCTACCCGGTCTCGGCTGGTCGAAGCACGCGGTGGGCCGGGGGGCGCTACGGGCGTTCCCGGCACCTCCGCACCGGGAGCCCCACCTGCGCGTGTGGTTAGGTGCAGCCGGAACGACGGTCACGGGAGGTGGCGATGGCGCAGGCGGACGGCGGGCGCGTGCAGGCCCTGCTGCGCAGCGAGGACAAGGTGCTGCGGCGCTGGGTCGAGGCGGCGGAGACGCCGCTGCGTGGCCGGTTGACGACCGGCGAGCTAGAGCGGACCTGCTCGGACCTGCTGGCGGTGCTGGGCGAGGCCGTCGCCGGCGGGGGGCTCGACGTCACGTCCGCCGCCTATGCCGGCGCCCGCGGTTTCCTCGCCGAGCTCTCCCGGGACTGGGCGCGCCGCGGCTTCAGCCCCAGTGAGACGGCCTCGGCCGTCTTCGCGTTGAAGGACGCGCTGTTCGCCGCGGCCGACGAGGACGGCGAAGGCGGCGAGAGCGGGGGCGACCTCGCCACGGTCCTCGAGTCCTCCCGCTGGGTCGACGCCCTGGGCCTGGTGACCTTCGAGAGCTTCGCCCGCGCCCGCGAGCAGGTGATCAGCGAGCAGGCCGAGCAGCTGCTGGAGCTGACCACCCCGGTGGTGAAGCTGTGGGAGGGCGTGGTCGCCGTCCCGCTGATCGGCACGCTGGACTCCGCGCGCACGCAGATCGTGATGGAGAAGCTGCTGCAGACGCTGGTCGACACCGGCTCCGAGCACGCGATCATCGACATCACCGGCGTGCCGGCGGTCGACACCGAGGTCGCCCAGCACCTGCTCAAGACCGTCGTCGCGGCCCGGCTGATGGGCGCGGAGTGCACGATCTCGGGCATCCGGCCGCAGATCGCGCAGACGATCGTGATGCTCGGTATCGAGTTCGGCGACATCACGACCAAGTCGACGCTGGCCGACGCGCTGCTGCACGCCATGCGCGGCACGGGCGTCGAGGTCGTCCGGCGCCGGACCGGGAGCCGCTGACCGTGGAGCGGGTTCCGGTCCTGTCCCTGGGCGACGCGCTGCTCGTGTCCATCCAGGTCGACCTCCAGGACAACACGGTCCTCGCACTCCAGGAGGACCTGGCCGAGCGGATCGTGTCCACGGGCGCGCGGGGCGTGCTCATCGACATCTCCGCGGTCGACATCGTCGACTCCTTCATCGGGCGCATGTTCGCCTCGATCGCCGCGCTGTCCCGGCTGCTCGACGCCGAGACCGTCGTCGTCGGGATGCGGCCCGCGGTGGCGATCACGCTCGTCGAGCTCGGGCTGTCGCTGGACGGCGTGCGCACGGCGCTCGACGTCGAGCGCGGTATGAAGATCCTGCGCGCGCTGTCCGACCGGCGCGGGCTGCCGGTGGCCGACGAGCTGGACGACGACCTCGTCCCCGTCGCGGAGGGCGGCGGCCCGGCCGCCGGGGCGTGACCACCTCCACCGGCGTCGAGGAGCTGCCGATCCGCACCGGCGACGACGTCGTCCGGGTCCGGCAGCTGGTCCGGGCCCGTGCCCAGGAGGTCCGACTCTCGCTGGTGGATCAGACGAAGCTGGTCACGGCCGCCAGCGAGCTGGCCCGCAACACCCTCGTCCACGGCGGCTCGGGCACGGCCACGGTCGAGACCCTGACCCGGGACGGCCGGTCCGGGATCCGGGCCGTCTTCGCCGACGAGGGGCCGGGGATCCCGGACGTCGACCAGGCCCTGACCCCGGGCTGGACCAGCGGCTCCGGGCTCGGTCTCGGGCTCTCCGGCGCTCGCAAGCTCGTCGACGAGTTCGCGATCGACACCGCGGTCGGCCGGGGCACGACGGTCACCGTGGTGAAGTGGACCCGGTGATCCCGCCCCGGGTCGAGGACGTCGCCTGGCTGCCGCTCGACGACCCGAGCGGTCCCGGTGGGGCCCGCCGGGCGGCGGAGAAGCTGGCCGACCAGCTCGGCTTCCCGGCGCAGCGCGTGGCCGAGGTCGGCCTCGCCGTCACCGAGATCGGGACGAACGTGCTCCGGCACGCCGGTGGCGGTGCGGTGCTGCTCCGTGCGGTGCACCTGGACAAGACCGGCGGGGTGGAGGTCGTCGCCGTCGACGCCGGCCCCGGGATGAGCGACGTGCCGGCCTCGAGCCGCGACGGGCACTCCACGCGCGGCACGCTCGGCGTCGGGCTGGGGGCGATCGGCCGGCTCGCCGACGCGCTCGACATCGGCTCCCGCCCGGGGAAGGGCACCGTGCTCGTCGCCCGGTTCCGGCCCGGGCGCGACGCCGGCCCGCCGGGGCCGGACGCGGCGGGCGTCACCCGCCCGTTGTCCGGCGAGCAGCTGTGCGGCGACGCCTACGCGCTGCGGGAGGAGGGCTCCCGGCTCTGGCTCATGCTCTGCGACGGCGCAGGGCACGGCCCGCTCGCGGCGGCGGCGTCCCGGGAGGCGGTGCGGGCGTTCGCCGAACCCGAGCGCCCGCCGTCGACCCCCGTCGACGCGCTGCGGGCGATCCACGGGGCCATGTCCGGCACCCGCGGCGGCGCGGTCGCGGTGGCCGAGCTGGATCCCGACGCGGGGCTCGTGCGCTTCGCCGGGGTCGGCAACGTGGCCGGCGCGGTCGTGAGCGGCACGTCCAAGCGCAGCATGATCTCGGTCGGCGGCATCGCCGGCTACCGCGTCCCCACGCTGCGCGCCTACGACTACCCCCTGCCGCCCGACGCCGTCGTGGTCCTGCACTCGGACGGCGTCCGGCCGCGCTGGCAGGCCGAGGACCTGGCCCTGCCCCGCCGGTCCCCGGTGGTGGTCGCCGCCGCACTGCTGCGCGACGAGGGCGTGCGTCAGGACGACGCCTCGGTCGTGGTCGGTCGCGCACCCGGGGCCGGCCGGTGACGACCGCGCGGGCCGAGGTGTTCCGGCTGCGGGTGCGCGGCGAACAGGACGTGTTCGTCGCCCGCCAGCGGGGCCGCGAGGTCGCGGCGCTGGCCGGGCTCGAGCACCAGGACCAGATCCGCGTCGCGACCGCGCTCAGCGAGCTCAGCCGCGAGCTCGCGACGCTGCCCGGCGAGGTCACGATCACGATCTCGCTCGGGGCCGAGCCCACGCCCGCGCTGGTGCTCACCGCCGAGTGGGCCGGCGGGGGTGGAAACCCCGAGGACCTGGAGGGCGTCCGGGCCGCCGCGCGCCTCACCGACGGCTGCGAGGTCCGCCAGGCGGACACGGGTGGCTCGGTGCGGCTGATCAAGCGCCTGCCGCCGGGCAGCGGCGTCGACCCCGACCAGGCCGAACGGATCCGCAGCGCCGTGCGCGAGTCCCGCCCGGCCGACGCGCTCGCCACCCTGCGCAGCCAGAACCAGGACCTGCTGGAGGCACTGGAGAGCCTGCAGGCCCGGCAGGAGGACCTGCTGCGGGTCAACGCCGAGCTCGAGGAGACCAACCGCGGCGTGCTGGCCCTGCACGCAGAGCTCTCCGAGGAGCTGGAGGAGACCAACCGCGGCGTGGTCGCCCTCTATGCCGAGCTCGACGACGCCTCCACCCGGCTGCGCGAGGCCAGCGAGGCGAAGACCCGCTTCTGGGCGAACGTGAGCCACGAGCTGCGCACCCCGCTCAACTCGGTGCTGGGCATCTCGCGGCTGCTGCTGGACCCGGAGGGCGGCGCGCTGGACGCCGAGCAGCGCCACCAGGTCGAGCTCATCCGCGACGCGGGCGCCATGCTGTTGTCGCTGGTCAACGAGCTGCTCGACGTGGCGAAGGCCGAGTCGGGCCAGATCGAGGCCGTCATCGTGCCCACGGACCTCGGCGCGGTGTTCGACGAGCTGCGCGCCACGTTGCGCCCGGTCGCCGGCGCCGAGGTCGAGCTCGTCGTGGAGCGGCCGGAGATCGACGTCGTGTGGACCGATCCGGTGCTCCTCGGCAGGATCCTGCGCAACCTGGTGAGCAACGGCCTGAAGTTCACCGAACGGGGCGAGGTGCGGGTCCGGGCGGGTCTGGACCCCGGGAACGGGGAGGTGGTGGTCCGGGTGAGCGACACCGGGATCGGCATCCCCGCCGAGCACCAGCAGCGGGTGTTCGAGGAGTTCTACCAGGTCCGCGGGCACCTGCAGGCCGCGAGCGGCGGCACCGGCCTGGGCCTTCCCTACTCCCGGCGGCTGGCCGCGATCCTCGGCGGGTCGCTCGGGATGGAGAGCGAGCCGGGCCGCGGGACCGTGCTGACGCTGCGCCTGCCCGCCCGGCCGGCCGGCGAGGCCGCCGCGGGCGTCGTGCCGCTCGGCCGGGTCCTCGTGGTCGACGACGACCCGGCGGTGCGGGCCCTGCTCCGGCGGATCGTCGAGGGGTTCGAGGGGCAGGTCACGGAGGCCGGCTCGGGGCCGGAGGCGCAGCGCGCGCTCGCGGCCGCGGTTCCCGATCTCGTGCTGTTGGACCTCGACATCCCGGCGCCGACCGGCTCCGAGGTCCTCGCCGGGATGCGCGCGGAGCCCGCCCTCGCCGCCGTCCCGGTCGTGGTGGTCACGGCCGCGCAGCTCACCGACGCGCGACGACGCGACCTCGGCCGGACGGCCGTCGTCGTCGACAAGGCGCAGCTGTCCGGGCCGGTGCTGGTCGCGGCGGTCGGCGCCGCTCGCGACCTGGTCGGGCGGGCCCCGTGACCGGCCCGGAGACGCCCACCGAGGGGGTCGACGGGACGACGATCCTCGTGGTCGACGACAACGCCGGCAACCGGTACGTCGCCGCCAGCTGGCTGCGCCGCGCCGGCTACCGCGTGGTGGAGGCGGCGACCGGGACGGAGGCGCTGGACCGGGTGGCGCGGGATCCGATCGACGTCGTCGTGCTCGACGTCGGGCTGCCGGACATGAGCGGGTTCGAGGTGTGCGAGCGGATCAAGTCCGACCCCGCCCTCAGCCGCCCGGTGATCCACCTGTCCGCCACCGCGGTCCGCGGGCAGGACCGGGCCCAGGGGCTCACCCGCGGCGCCGACGCCTACCTCGTCGAGCCGGTGGAGCCGGACGAGCTGCGCGCCACCGTGTGGTCGGTGCTGCGCTACCACCGCGCGCGGGCGGCGGCGGAGCGGCTCGCGGCCCGGCTGGCCGGGCTCAGCCGGGCGACCATGGCGATGAACGCGGCCGTGGACTTCGACGAGCTGGCCACCACGATCGCGTCCGGCGCGGCGGTGCTGGCGGAGGTGCCGGCCGCCGCCCTGGTCGCCGCGTCGGACCGGACCGTGCGCCGGGCCGTGGTCGACCCGGCCGATCCGGACGACACCCCGCGGTGCGACTCGGTGTCGCCGCGGCTGCTCGAGCGGCTCACCGGCACCCTGTCGGACGGTCCGGCCGCGGTGTCCTGGGCGGACGCGGTGGGCGGTGAGGCGGTGGCCGGCGAGGAGACCGGCGCCCCGGCCTCGGCCCTGCGGTTCGGGTTCCGGGCCGGCCGGGTGGCGATCGTGCTGCGGACGCCGGGGGTCGGTACGGAGCTGCGCGACCTGCTGGCCCAGCTGGGCAACGCGGCCGCGCTCGCCGTCGACTCCCTGCAGCTCTACGTCGAGGAGCACACCCTCGCCCTGACCCTGCAGCGCGCCTTCCTGCCCACCGCGCCGGCCGCACCACCCGGGGTGGAGGTCGCCGTGCGGTACGTCCCCGCGGCACAGAACACCGAGATCGGCGGGGACTTCTACGAGGTCGTCGAGCTCGGCGAGGGCCGGCTGCTCCTCGCGATCGGCGACGTCTCGGGTCACTCCATCCACGCCGCGACCGTGATGGTCGAGCTGCGGCACGCGCTGCGCGCCTACGCGGTCGAGGGGCACGGGCCGGCGGCGATCCTGCAGCGGCTCGAGGACATGCTGCGGCGCTACCACCCGCGCGAGTTCGCAACGGTGTGCGTGATGGTCCTCGACACCGTCCGCGACGTCGTCACCGTCGCCAACGCGGGCCACCTCGCGCCGCTGCTGGCCTCCCCCGAGGGCACCGTCCCGCTCACCGTGCGCGGTCCGATGCTGGGCCTGCGCCGCACGCACGAGGCGGACTCGGTGCTCGCCCTGCCTCCCCGCTGGACGCTCGTGCTCTACACCGACGGGCTGGTCGAGAAGCGGGGTGTGGACCTCGACGCGGCACTGGAGGAGCTGCGCGCCGCCGTGTCCGTGGACCCCGCCCCCGAGGAGCTCGGCGACCGGCTGCTCGGCCGGTTCGCCGGCGTCCGCGAGGACGACATCGCGCTGCTGATCCTGCGCGGCGGGGCCTAGGGACTTCGCGACCGGCTACCGGCGGCGCCACCAGAGCGAGACCGTCGTCCCACCCGGACCGCGGTCGATCTCCGCGTGGTCGCTCAGGTTCGTGATCATCGCCAGGCCGCGGCCGCGGTGCCCCGGGTCCTCCGGGATCGGCCGCCAGCGCCCCTCGTCCCGCACGGTGACCAGGACACAGCCGCCGGTGGTGCACACCGCGCTGAGGTCGACCGGGCGCTCACCGTCCGTATAGGCGTGCTCCGCCGCGTTGACCATGGCCTCGTAGCAGGCCAGCAGCAGGTCCTCCACCGTCTCCTCGTCGAGCCCGGTGGCCGCGGCCCATGTGCCGAGCTCCCGGCGCGCCGCGGCCAGCCGCGCGGCCTCGCCGGGGAACCGGTGCTCGAGGAGCGGGCCGTCCGCGGCGGGCTCCCGGCCCCAGGCCTGCGCGTCCGGAGGGTCGCCGACGGGCTGCGGATCGCGCCGGACCGGGACCGTCACCATCAGGCGTCCCCGAGCGCGGCGGCCCGGGAGGGGTACAGCGCGAGGGTCCGGTCCATTCCGGTGATCTGCAGCGGCCGCAGCACCCGGCGCGAGTCCGCGACCACCCGCAACGCGACGCCGCGCTCCTCCGCACCGCGCTGGGCGAGGGCGACCGCCGTCAGCCCGACCGAGGTGAAGAAGTCGACGCCGGTCAGGTCCAGGACGAGGACCGCCGGCTCCGCCTCGAGCTCCGCCTGCAGGGTCTCGTCCAGCCCGGCGGCGGTGACGAGGTCGATCTCGCCCGCGATGGCGACGACCGTGGCGTGGTCGAGGCGCTCGATGCGGACCGTGAGCGCGTCGTCGTCCGGTCCCGCGCGCAGGAGGGGGTTGATCTCGGCCGTGCCCGAGGTGCGCCGTACCTGCATCGTCCGCCCTTCACCCGCCCCGCGGGGCGATCCGTCGGCAAGGCCGGGCGCGCGGCGCACGCGAGGTGATCCGGTCCCTGCCCCGGACGGGAGGCTACGCGCCCGCTCCGCCCGCCTCCAGCGGGAGCGGACCTGCCACGCGGACGTCACAGGGGGCGTGCGCCGCCGGTCAGGACCGTCCACCGGGACCCTGCCGGTGGCACACCGCACCCCTCGAGCGGTGGCCGACCGGCCGGGCGCCCTTCGACGCCTACTTCGACTTCATCGAGGCACACCCGCAGTGGTACCGCTCGCTGTACCGCAGCACCGCCAACGCCGACGACGTCGTCCGCGACCGGCGTGCCCGCACCCCGGGACGAGGTGCGGGAGAGGTGCTGCGCGGCACTCCTGGCGGCACTGGGCATCGAGGTCTGAGAGACCGGGCCGCTCCCGGGCCGGGTACGGGCCGCAGTGCCCATGGCCCCCGGGCCCGGCGGGGTGCATCGTCGGGCGTGCCCGCCGTCCGGCGGGCGGCACGCCGGAGGCGAGGTGGCCCCGTGATCGAGCCCTACCAGGTCGTCGGTCTCGTCCCGACCATGCGGGGCATCCGCTACCGCGACGAGATCAAACGGAACATCGAGCACCTCGGCCACCTGATGAAGGCGGCGTCGTGGCTGTCCGCGATGGCCCTGCCGGTCCGCCTGATCACGATTCCCGAGGGCGCGCTGCAGGGCTTCAACGACGAGGTGCTCGACCACGACCACGAGTGGTTCGCCGCGGAGTGCGCGATCGACATCCCCGGCCCGGAGACCGACGCACTCGGTGCCCTGGCCGCCAAGTGGGACTCCTACGTCATGGCCACCGCCAAGGCGCGGCACCCGGAGTTCCCGGGCCGCTTCTTCAACGTCGGGTTCGCGATCTCCCCGGCCGAGGAGATCGTGCTCGTCCACCACAAGGTGGTGCCGCTGCAGCCGGTGGAGCACTCCGTGACCCCGCACAACGTCTGGGACCGCTGGGTCGAGCTCTACGGCGACGGGCTCGACGCCTTCTACCCGGTGGCCGACACCGAGATCGGCCGGCTCGGCGTGATGATGGCCAACGAGGCCTCGTACCCGGAGAACGCGCGCGGGCTCGCGATGAACGGCTGCGAGGTGGCCTACCGCGGCCCCTACCCGCACCCGCACGCCGGCAACGGCTTCTTCGAGATCCAGAACCGGGCCCGGGCGCTGGACAACAACATGTACGTGATCGGCAACCAGGTCGGCACGTACTACCTGGACGCCGAGTCGGACATCCCCATCGACACCTTCGGCTCCGCCAGCATGATCTGCGACTACCGTGGCACCGTCGTCGGTCGGGTGGGCTACGCCGGGCACTCCACCTGGGTCGCGGGCACGGTCGACATCCAGGCCCTGCGCGACTTCCGCTCCCGCTCGCAGTTCGGCAACTGGCTGAAGGACCTCACGACCGAGCAGTACCAGGTCATCTACCGGGAGCCGATCTACCCGAAGAACCTCTACCTGGACCGGAAGCCGTACACGCACGACGAGTACCGGCGCGAGGTGACCGAGAAGCAGGTCGAGCTCCTGCACGCGCGGGACATCTGGCGCCGTCCGGACGCCGGCGCCCGGAACGGGGGGTCGACACCGTCGAGCAGCTGATCCCGTCGTCCCTCAGCAGGAACTTGAGCGTGTACGCGAGGGGGTAGAGCGCCGCCACCGCGGCCTCGTACACCGGAGTGTTGGGGTCGCCGTGGCCGTCGATCATCAGGTACCTGAGGTCCCGCACCTCGAGCACCTGTGGCGAGTCACGCTTCGCCGTGTAGCACGGCAGCTCCCGCTTCAGGTCCACCTTGGTCGCCACGGGCCCCCGATGCTGCAGGTCAGGGCGGTGCCGACGCCGGACCGTTCCCCTCCGCCCCGGGCCACCACCGCCGCGGATCATGCCAGCTCCTCCGGTGGCGGCCCGAGCAGCTCGCGGACGGCCTGGCAGCCCTCCTCGGTGATCAGCTGGTCGACGTACAGCTCGCGGAGGATCTTGAACTCCGGCGGCTCGTCCTCGTGCACGACGATCCGGTCCGCGCCGTGCTGCGCGGCCAGTGCGTTCACGGCCTCCTTGACCTCGTTGAACGACGCGTCCAGCTCGTCGGCCAGCTCGCGCATCCGCTTGATCATCCGTGCCTCCGGTTCCGCCGTCGGGCCCTGCGTCGGGAGGTCTCGCGTCGCCCGTACTACTCCGGATAGCTCGCCCGGTCCCGTCCGACACCCGTGCGACTCACGATCTCACGGCCGACCACCGGTGCGGGAACCTGTCGATCTGCTGACGATCACGCGCCCACCAGGCGTTGCGCCGCCGCTCGGTCGGCAGGACGCCGCTCGGCGGAGCACCATGGTCCCGATGACATGGACGCCGCACCCCGACCTCCCGCCCACCGCGCCGCGGGCGGGCGGCAACGGCCGGACCGAGGTGCGCGACCGTGTCCTGCTCGTCGACGACGACGGCCGCATCCGCCAGGCCCTGTCCCTGGCCCTCGACGACGAGGGATTCGCGGTCTCGACCGTGCCGTCGGGCGAGGAGGCGATGGTGGCGGTCGGCCGCGGGTCGGTCGACCTCGTCCTGCTCGACCTGATGCTGCCGGCGATGGACGGCCTCGTCGTGTGCCGGCAGCTGCGGGCCCAGGGGGACCTGCCGATCATCATCATCACGGCGCGCTCCGACTCGGCCGACGTCATCGCCGGGCTGGAGGCCGGCGCCGACGACTACGTCACCAAGCCGATCGTCGCGGGCGAGCTCGCGGCGCGCATCCGCGCCCTGCTGCGCCGCAGGCGACCGGGCACGCCGCCGGCGGAGCTGCGGATCGGCGACGTCGAGATCCGGCCGGACGAGGGCCTGGTCCGCTGCCACCGTGGCCCCGAGCCGGTGGAGGTGCACCTGACCCGCACGGAGTTCCGCCTGCTCGTCGAGCTGGCCGCCGCCGACGGCCGGGTCGTGACGCGGGAGGACCTGCTGCGCCGGGTGTGGGGCTACGACTACCTCGGCGACACGCGGCTCCTCGACGTCCACGTCCGCCGGCTGCGCCTCAAGATCGAACCCGACCCGGACGACCCCACCATCGTCCTCACCGTCCGCGGCGCGGGCTACCGGGTCGCCGTCCGGTCCGATGCCCACGGCTAGCCCCGCGGCGAGGACCCCCTCCCGGGCGCGGCCACCCGGCCTCCTGCGGCGGGGGCTGCCCCTGCGCTGGCGCATCGCGGTCGCCTTCGCCGTGGTCACGGTGGCGATCACCGGGCTGCTCGCCCTGGCGACCTGGCACCTCGCGTCGGACTTCCTCCTGGCGAAGCGGGAGCAGGGCGCGACGATGCAGGCGACGGTCGACGCGCGGCTGGTGGAGGAGACGCTGCGCGACCCGCACCAGGACGGCTCCGGCGACCTGCTCACCGGCCTCGCCGGGGGCGGGGACGGCGCCGTCGCCCTGCGCCGCAACGGCACCTGGACCACGAGCGGTCGCCGGTTCGACATCAACGCCCTCCCCGAGGACATGCTCGCCCTCGCCGGCTCGGGGACGCCGGCACGGCAGCGCATCGTCGCCGGTGGGATCCCGGTGCTGGCCATCGCGATCCCCCTGCCGGACGCGGTCTACGTCGAGCTCGCCCCCCTCAACGGGCTCGACACGACGCTGCGGTTCCTCAGCGGGGTGCTGGTGGCCGGGGTCGGCGTCAGCGGGTTGCTCGGCCTGGGGCTGGGCGGCTGGGCCGGACGACGCGCGCTGCGCCCGCTGACCGAGCTGCGCGACGCGGCCGCCCGGGTCGCCGCCGGCGACCTCGACGCGCGGCTCCCCGAGCAGACGGACGCCGACCTCGCGCCCCTGGCCACGACCTTCAACCGCACCGCGGAGGACCTCCAGCGGCGGGTCCGTCGCGACGCGCGCTTCGCCGGCGACGTGAGCCACGAGCTGCGCTCCCCCCTGACCACCCTGGTCAACGCCGTCGCCGTGCTGAGCCGCCGGCGCGAGGAGCTCCCCCCGACCGCCCGGCAGGCCGTCGACCTGCTCGACGCCGACGTGCACCGCTTCCGGCAGATGGTCACCGACCTGCTGGAGATCTCCCGGGACGAGCGGCTCGCCCCGGAGGACCTCGAGATGTGCGACGTGGTCGACATCGTCACGCACGCCGTGGGGACGCGCGCGGGTGTCGCCGTGGAGGTCGTCGGGTCGCCGCCGAAGATCGAGGTCGACCGCCGCCGCCTCGACCGTGTCGTCGGCGACCTGCTGGACAACGCGGACCACCACGCCGGCGGGGCCGTCCGGGTGGGGGTGCTGGCGGCCGCCGACGGCGTGCGGATCGAGGTGGACGACGCCGGCCCCGGGATCCCGCCCGAGTTCCGCGAGGAGGTCTTCGAGCGGTTCGCCCGCGGGGCCAACGCCGGCCGGCGCGAGGACGTCGGCGGAACGGGCCTCGGCCTGGCCCTCGTCGCCCGGCACGTCCGGGCCCACCACGGCCGGATCCACGTCGAGGACAGTCCCGCGGGCGGCGCCCGGATCGTCGTCGAACTGCCGGAGGACACGAGATGAGCGAGTCGACGGGACGCGGGCGGTCGGTCGGCCGGGTCGTGGTGATCGCGCTGATCACGGGGATGGCGGGGGCGTGCGGGGTCAGCACCGAGGACCACCCGCGGCCGATCGACCCGACGCAGGTGGCACCGGCACCGACGCCGACGGTGACCGTGGTGCCCGACCCACCGTCGACGCCGCCCGCGACGGTGAACGCTCCCACCTCGAGCGGGACCACTCCCGGTCACGGGAGGAGCACCCACTGAGCCCGCCCGTCCACCCCGGACCGGGTCGGCCCGCCGGGACGTGTGTTCCGGCGTGCAACGGGTAGGGCGTTGCACCGGAACCGCACCCGCAGCGGGACCGTGGGAGAGGAGCCCTCCGCGTGGCCGACGAGCCGCCCACCGTGCCCCGGCTGGTGTCCGAGGTGGTCGGCCGCCTGCCGAGCGTGCTCGAGGAGGTCGCCGGACAGCTCGCGACCCAGCACCCCGGCTACGCGGGCTTCGTCGACGCGGAGTTCCGGAACGTCCTGGCCGGGGCCGAGGCGTTCACCGAACGCGTGTTCCGCGTCGCGGCCGAGGGCCATCACAGCCGGTCCGGTTTCGTGACCGACGGCGAGCGCGCGCTGTTCATGACCATCGGCCGCGAGCACTACCACCAGCACCGGGACATCGACGCCCTGCTGGCCGCCTACCGCATCGGCGCCGCCGTGGCGTGGCGGCACATCGCCGACGTCGCGCTGCGGCACCGGCTGCCGTCCACGCGGTTCGCCGGCCTCGCCGCGGCCGTGTTCGCCGCCGTCGAGGAGCTGTCCGCGGCGAGCCGGCAGGGCTATGTCGCCGCCGAGGACGAACGCCGGCAGAGCGTCCGGCGGCACCGCCAGGAGCTGCTCGAGCTGCTGCTCTCCGAGGGACCCTCCCGCGCCGCGATCGACGCCGTGGCGGCGCGCGCGGACTGGCCGGTGCCCGAACGGGCGGCGGTGGTGCTGGCCCACGACGCCGACGCCGGTGTCCTCGAACGGCTCGACGCCCTCGACGGCCACGGCGTGCTCGGGGACGGACCGGTCGTCGTGGTCCCCGAGCCCGACCGGCCGGGCCGGTCCGAGCACCTGAGGGCTCTGCTGCACGGTCGGGGCGCGGTGCTCGGCTCCACGGTGCCGGTCGACCGTCTCCGCACCGGCCTCGAGCTGGCCCGCCTGGCGGCGCGGCTGCGGGACCGGGGACTGCTGACCGGCGACCCGCTCGTGGTCGACGACCACCTCGACGCCCTCATCGTGCACCGCGACGAACAGCTCCTGGAGGCCCTGCGCACCCGCCTGCTCGCGCCGGTGCTCGAGCTCCCCGGATCGTCCGCCGAACGGCTGGTGGAGACCCTGGGCAGCTGGCTGCTGCACCTGGGCAACGGCCGGGCCGTGGCCGAGGAGCTGCACGTGCACCCGCAGACGGTGCGGTACCGGCTGGGCCGGCTGCGCGAGCTGCTCGACCTCGACACCCCGCGGCACCGGGCCGCGCTGCTCCTCGCGGTCGGCTGGCCGGGCGTGGACCCGACCGGTGGGGGCGGGACCGACGCCGGCCGGTCCTGACCTGCTCGTCGGTCGGTGCCCGGCCCGTCAGGTCCGTCCCATGAGCCGGGGCAGCGTGTGCCGGAGCACGGCGGCCGTCGGCACGGAGACCAGGGCCCCGATGATCCCGCCGAGGATCGAGCCGAGGGCGAGCGCGAGGCCGATGAGCAGGGGGTGCAGCCGCACGTAGCGACCCACGATCAGCGGCTGCAGCAGGTGCGCCTCGAGCTGGTCCTCGACGATCAGCACGGTGAGCAGGATCAGGGCCGCCAGCAGGCCCTTCGTGCCCAGGGCGACCAGCACGGCGATCCCACCGGCGACCAGCGCGCCGACGATCGGGATGAAGCTGCCCAGGAAGACCAGGACGCCCAGCGCCACGGGCAGCGGCACCCCGAGCAGCCAGACCACGCCGCCGATCACGATCGCGTGGATGACCGCGATGACCGCCGTACCGTGCACGTAGGCGGTGACGACCGCCCAGGCCGTCCGGCCCGCGCCGTCCAACCGCTGCCGGAACATCCCGTGGAACGGCGACAGCAGCGCCCGCCAGATCCGCTCGCCGTCGTAGAGGAAGAAGAAGCAGACGAACAGCGTCAGCACCGCCATCGTGGCGAGGTCCGCCACCCAGCCCGCCCCGGTCTGCAGCACGCCCACGAGCTGGTCGCGGTGCGCCTGCAGCCAGGTGACGGCGTCGTTCTGGAGTTGGTCGAGCGGCAGCCGCCCCTGCCCGAAGCGGTCGAGGATCGAGCGCAGCCCCTGCATGGTCCGGACGAGGTCGTCGACGAGGGTCGGCATCTGGGCCGTGACCCGCTGCTCCACCAGGAACCCGATGCTCCCCAGCACCGCGACCGTGATCACGAGCGTGACGAGGGCCGCGAGCGGGCCGGGCAGGCGCGCGCGCCGCAGCAGGGTGGTGAGCGGCTTCAGCAGGGACGCCAGCAGCACCGCGAGGACGATCGGCACGACGACCAGCCAGAGCATCGACAGGATCCGCACGACCGCGTAGACCGCCACGCCGACCACCAGCAGCCGCCAGGCCCACCCGCCGGCCAGGACCAGCGTCCGCGGGTAGTCGCTGTGCGGACGCGGCATCCAGCGGATGCGTGACTCGGTGCTCATCTGGGTCCCCTCCGGCGGCGTGCGTTCCCGTCGGCCCTCCGGGCCGGAGGGCGGGCCCGGGTCGGGTTCCCGGTCCCTGGCCTCCCATCCCTCACGTGACCCTCATGCCACGCGGTACTCGTCGAGGTCACGGTCCTTCACCTCGAGCCCCAGCCCGGCTCGCGAGCGGTCCGGGCGCAGCACCCCGCCGTCGGCGGGTTCGAGGACACCGTCGAAGGCGATCCGCTCGATCCGCTCGTGGTCGTGGAAGTACTCGAGGTGGCGCAGGTGCCAGACGGCCGTGCCCGCGTGCGCCGAGACCTGCGGCGCGCAGTGCAGCGAGAGATCCATGCTCCGGGCGTCGCAGAGGGCGGCGACCCGCAGCAGGGCGCTGAGCCCGCCGCAGCGCGTGACGTCGGCCTGCAGGCAGTCGACGGCCCCGGCCGTGAGCATGTGGTGGAAGTAGGGGAGGTCGTAGCCGTACTCCCCCGCCGCGACGTCCATCCCGCCCGGTCCGCGGTCGCGCAGCAGGCGCAACCCCTCGAGGTCGTCGGAGCTGACCGGCTCCTCGAGCCAACGCACGTCGTGGTCGGCGAACCGGTGGGCCCACTCGAGGGCCTGCTTGCGGGTCCAGGCCCCGTTGGCGTCGACGAAGAGCTCGACCGCGTCGCCGATCGCCTTGCGCGCCGCCCGCACCCGCTCGGGGTCCTGGTCCGGGTGGCGCCCGACCTTCATCTTCACCCGCGGGATGCCGGCCTCCACCCATCCGCAGAGCTGCTCGGCGAGCCGGCGGTCGTCGTAGGAGGTGAACCCGCCGCTGCCGTAGATCGGCGTCGCCTCGTGCACCGCGCCGAGCACGGTCGGGAGCGGCAGGTCCTGCAGCCGGGCGTGCAGGTCCCACAACGCGACGTCGACCGCGGAGATCGCCTCGGCGACCAGCCCGGGCCGGCCGAGGTTGCGTACCGCGTGCTGCATCGCGGCCCAGGACGCGGCCGGGGTGGCGGCGTCGCGGCCGTGGACGACCGCGGCGAGCTTGCCGGTGACGACCTGGGCTGCGGCCGGTCCGGCGTAGGTGTAGCCGATCCCGGTGCGTCCGCCGGCATGGGCGCGCACGAGTACCAGGGTGGTGGAGTCCCAGCTCAACGTGCCGTCGGACTCGGGGCTGTCGGTGGGGATGGTGTAGGCGGCCGCCTCGAGCTGCTCGACGACGGCGGACGCCGGGTTTTCCGCGTCGGTCACCCTCCCGGCCTACCCCGGCCACCGGCCCCCGATCCGCCGCCGGCGGCCCAGGACCCGGTTCGTCAGGCAATCGAAGGCTTCGATCCGGGGCTGGGCCCGCGCGTGCCGGGTAGCCGTGGAACACGGGCCCCGGCGGCAGCGATCCCCGGGACCGACGAGACCGCACACGACGCGACGAGATGAGGACGGTAATGCCCAAGGTCGCCGACTATGTCCTGCAACGCCTGACCGAGTGGGGCGTCCACCGGATCTACGGCTACCCGGGTGACGGGATCAACGGGTTCCTGGGTGCCCTGGACCGTGCCGACGGAGATCCGGAGCTGATCCAGCCGCGGCACGAGGAGATGGGCGCGTTCATGGCCGGCGCCCACGCCAAGTTCACCGGCGAGCTGGGTTGCACCATCGCCACTTCCGGCGGCGGCGCCATCCACCTGCTCAACGGGCTCTACGACGCCAAGCTCGACCACCAGCCGGTCGTGGCGATCGTCGGGCAGCAGAAGACCTTCTCCCTGGGTGCGGCGTTCCAGCAGGAGATCGACCCGACGGTGCTGTTCACCGACGTGTCGGAGTTCGTCCAGACGTGCATGCACCCCGCGCAGGCCCGCCAGCTCATCGACCGCGCCTGCAAGGTGGCGCTGTCCAACCGGACCGTCGCGACGATCATCATCCCGGTCGACGTCCAGGAGGAGGAGGCGCAGCCGTCGCCGCCGCGCGTCCACGGCGCGGTCTACACGAGCGTCGGCTGGACCAAGCCGAGGGTGATCCCGCCGCAGGCCGAGCTGGAGAAGGCCGCGGAGATCCTCAACGAGGGTTCCAAGGTCGCGATGCTCGTCGGGCAGGGCGCGGCGAAGGCGCAGGACGAGGTGGTGGCCGCGGCCGAGCTGCTCGGCGCCGGCGTGGCCAAGACCCTGCTCGGGCGCGAGGTGCTGCCCGACGACCTGCCCTACGTCACCGGCCCGATCGGCCTGCTCGGCTCGACGGCCAGCTACGAGCTCATGAAGGACGCCGACACCCTGTTCATGATCGGCACCAGCTTCCCGTACGCCGAGTGGCTGCCCGAGGAGGGCCAGTGCAAGGCCGTCGAGATCGACATCGACGGCCGCATGATCGGTGTGCGGTACCCGGTGCAGGCGAACCTGATCGGGGACTCGAAGGACACCCTGCAGGCCCTGCTGCCGCTGTTGAAGCGCAAGGAGGACCGCTCCTGGCGGGAGAAGATCGAGAAGGAGGTCGAGCAGTGGTGGCGGGTCCTCGACGACCGCGCCCACGAGTCCGCCGACCCCCTCAACCCGCAGCTGGTGGCCTACGAGCTCTCCCCGCGGCTGCCGGAGAACGCGATCATCACCACCGACTCCGGCTCCGCCACCAACTGGTGGGCCCAGTACCTGCGCCTCGGCAAGGGCATGAAGGCGTCGCTGGCCGGCACCCTGGCCACGATGGGCGCCGGCACTCCCTACGCCATCAGCGCCAAGTTCGCCTACCCGGACCGCCCGGTGATCGCGATGGTCGGCGACGGCGCGTTCCAGATGAACGGCATGGCCGAGCTCGTCACGGTCAAGCGCTACCTGGACAAGCTGACCGCGGAGAACCCGACCCTGATCTTCTGCGTCTTCAACAACCAGGACCTCAACCAGGTGACGTGGGAGCAGCGCGCCGAGTCCGGTGATCCGAAGTTCATGGGCACGCAGTGGATCCCCGACGTCCCCTACGCCGAGTTCGCGAAGCTCCTCGGGTTCGAGGGCATCAAGGTCGACGACCCGGCGGACATGGGCGCCGCCTGGGACCGCGCCCTCGCGGCCGACCGGCCGGTCGTGCTCGAGGCCGTCACCGACCCGGAGATCCCGCCGATCCCGCCGCACATCAAGAAGGAGCTCGGCAAGAAGTCGGCCACCGCGATGCTCAAGGGCGACCCCGAGGAGGCCGGGGTGATCACCAAGGGGGCGAAGCAGAAGCTGCACGAGTTCACGGAGTCGGTCAAGGACGCGATGCCTGGGAGGCACGAGTGACCACCACGGTCCCGGCCCGGCCCGACCAGCGGTTCGCCGCGGGCATGGTCGCCACCGAGACGATCAACACGAAGGGGCTCGAACAGGACCTGCGCCGACACCTGACCGGAGAGGTCCGCTTCGACACGGCATCGCTGGCGATGTACGCCAACGATGCGTCGAACTTCCGGCAGGTCCCGGTCGGCGTGGTCGTGCCGAGGACGCTCGACGACGTCGTGGCCACGATGCGCGCCTGCCACCGCTACCGCGCACCCGTGGTCTCCCGGGGCGGGGGCACCAGCCTCTCCGGCGAGACGGTCAACAACGCCGTCGTGATCGACTTCTCGAAGTACCTCACCCGGATCGAGGAGGTCGACGCGGAGAACCGCCTGGTCACCACGGAGACCGGGGTGATCAACGAGCAGCTCAACAAGGTCACCGGCCGGGACGGGCTCGTGTTCGGGCCCGACCCGTCGTCGCACTCGCGGTGCACCATCGGCGGCAACATCGGCAACAACTCGTGCGGCGTCCACTCGGTGCAGGCCCGCCACTACGGGCCCGGCCCGCGGACGTCGGACAACACCCACGCCCTGGAGATCGTCACCTACGGCGGCGAGCGCTTCTGGGTCGGCGTGGACGAGGAGGACCGGCTCGACGAGATCATCGCCGCCGGCGGGCGCAAGGGCGAGATCTACGCGAAGCTGCGGGACCTGCGCGACCGCTACGCCGACGACATCCGCGCCGGCTACCCGTCGGTGGACGTGCTGCCCCGCCGGGTGTCGGGCTACAACCTCGACGAGCTGTTGCCGGAGAAGGGGTTCAGCGTCGCCCGCGCCCTCGTCGGGACCGAGAGCACGTGCGCGATCGCCCTGCGGGCGGTCCTCATGCTCACCCCGGCGCTGTTCCAGCGGACCACCGCGCTGATCCAGTACCCGGAGCTGGCCGAGGCCGCGACCCACGTCCCCGAGATCATGGAGTGGAAGCCGATCGGGCTCGAGGCCCTCGACGAGCGGCTCATCGAGGACGAGCAGCTGAAGAAGATCCACCTCACGGGTCTGCACGAGCTGCCCCGGCGCGAGGAGGGCGGCGCCTGGCTGATGGTCCAGTTCGGCGCCGACACCACGGAGGAGTCCGTGGTCCGCTGCCAGGCGTTCGTCGACTGGCTGCGCGGGGACAAGGGCTACGCCGAGGACCGCATCCGGGTCGCGAAGAGCGTGCAGGAAGGCGGGAACAGCGAGACCCTCTGGGCGATCCGCGAGGGTGGCCTCGGCTCGACCGCGTTCCCCGCCGACGGGGACCACTGGCCCGGCTGGGAGGACTCGGCGGTCCCGCCGGACAAGGTCGGCGACTACATCCGCGACCTCGACGCGCTCTACGACGAGCACGGGCTGCACGGGGCGATGTACGGCCACCTGGGTGAGGGCTGCATCCACTCCCGGATCAGCTTCGACCTGCGCACCGCCGAGGGGATCCGCGACTACCGCGCGTTCATGGAGGCGGCGGGCGACCTCGTCACCCGCTACGGCGGCACCCTCTCCGGCGAGCACGGCGACGGCCAGCAACGCGCCGAGCTGCTGGAGAAGCAGTACGGGCCGCGGCTGATGCAGGCCATGCGGGAGTTCAAGGCGATCTGGGACCCGGACGCGAAGATGAACCCGGGCAAGGTCGTCGACGCCTACCGGATGGACGAGAACCTCAAGCTCGGCACCGACTACAACCCGTGGCGGCCGGAGGTCCGGTTCTCCTACGCGCAGGACGAGGGCGACTTCGCGCACGCCGCGCTGCGCTGCGTCGGGGTCGGCAAGTGCCGCGACCCCGAGTCGGCCCAGACCATGTGCCCCAGCTACCAGGTGACCCGCGAGGAGAAGCACACCACGCGCGGGCGGTCCCGGCTGCTGTTCGAGATGCTGCGCGGCGAGGTCATCACCGACGGGTGGCAGTCGAAGGAGGTCGCCGACGGCCTCGAGCTCTGCCTGGCCTGCAAGGGCTGCACCAGCGACTGCCCGGTCGACGTGGACATGCCGACCTACAAGGCGGAGTTCCGCTACCACCACTACAAGTCGTGGCGGCGCTGGCGGAACCGCCACGCCTACACCTTCGGCTTCATCGACCAGGCCGCCCGGCTCGCGTCGCGGATGCCCGAGGTGGTCAACGCCGTCACACAGACCCCCGGGCTCGCCCTGCTGGCCAAGGTCGTCGCCGGGATCGACCGGCACCGGCCACTGCCCACCTTCGCGCCGCAGACCCTGCAGCGCTGGTTCACCGAGCGCGGTGGCACCCGCAACCCGGACGGGCGCCGCGTGGTGCTGTTCCCGGACACGTTCACCAACCACCTGCACACGGACGTGGGGGTCGCGTGTGTGGAGGCGATCGAGGCCGCCGGGTGGCAGGTGGTGATGCCGGAGGTGCACGTCTGCTGCGGACGCCCGCTGTACGACTACGGGTTCCTGGACGTGGCCGAGCGCTACCTGCGGCGGGTCCTCGACGTGCTCCGCGACGACATCCGGGCCGGCACCCCCGTCGTCGGGATGGAGCCCAGCTGCCTCGCGGTGTTCAAGGACGAGCTGGTGAAGATGCTCCCGCACGACAACGACGCGCGGCGGCTGGCCGGCAACGCCTACCACTTCGGCGAGTTCTTCACCGCCTTCGACGTCGAGCCGCCGCGTCTGAAGGGCAAGGCGCTGCTGTGGGGCCACTGCCACCACCGCGCGACCGGCGGGATCGGCACGGAGCAGCAGGTCCTCGAGCGCATGGGCCTGGAGGTCGAGTCGCTCAGTGGCGGCTGCTGCGGGCTGGCCGGGTCCTGGGGCTTCGAGACGGGCAAGTACGACATCTCGATGGACTGCGGCGAGCAGGCCCTCCTGCCCGCCGTGCGGGACGCCGACCCGGAGGCCCTCGTGGTCGCCAACGGGTTCTCCTGCCAGACCCAGATCGCCGACGCCGGCACCGGGCGTCGCGCCCTGCACCTCGGCCAGGTCATGGCGACGGCGCTGCGGGACGGCGCCTCCGCCCACCGCGACGGCCGACCGGAGGAGCACACCCCGCCCCGACCGGGGCCGGGTCGAGACCTGCGCGTCGCCCGGGTCGCCGTGCCCCTCGGCCTGGCGGCGGTGGCGGTCACGGCCGTCTCCACCGCCGCGTCCGCCGGATTCCACCACCTCACGAGAGGAGTCGCATGAGCACGGGCACCGTCGTCATCACCGGGGGCACCGCGGGCGTGGGGCGCGCCGCGGTGCGCGAGTTCGCCGACGCGGGCTACGACGTCGCGATCCTGGCCCGGGGCGCCGCCGGACTGAAGGCCGCCGAGGAGGACGTCCGGGCCGCCGGCGCGCGGAAGGCGCTCGCCGTCCCGACCGACGTCGCGGACCCCGAGGCCGTCGAACGCGCCGCCCAGCAGGTGGAGGACGAGCTCGGACCGATCGACGTCTGGGTCAACACCGCGTTCGCCGGGTCGCTGGCCTTCTTCTGGGACACCACCGACGAGGAGTACCGGCGGATGACCGAGGTCACCTACTACGGCCAGGTCAACGGCACCCGCGCGGCCCTGGCCCGGATGCGCCCGCGCGACCACGGCGTGATCGTCAACGTCGGCTCGGCGATGGCCTACCGCTCGATCCCGCTGCAGTCCGCCTACTGCGGGGCCAAGCACGCGGTGAAGGGCTTCACCGAGTCCGTCGCCACGGAGCTCGCCCACGAGAAGAGCCGCGTCCGGATCCGCATGGTGCAGCTGCCCGGGCTCAACACCCCGCAGTTCACCTGGAACCTGAACAAGATGCCGGGGCACCCGCGCCCGGTCGCGCCGGTCTACCAGCCCGAGCTGGCCGCCCGCGCCATCCGGTTCGTGGCCGAGCATCCCCGCCGCAGCATCTGGGTGGGGATCTCCACGGCCTACACGATCCTGGGCGAGCGGGTGGCGCCCACCGTGGTCCGCGCGTACCTCGCACGGACCGGCGTCTCGGGTCAGCAGACGGACGCCGACCTGCCGCGCCACGGCTCGAACGTCTTCGCCCCCCGCGACGACGACGCCGACCGCGGCGCGCACGGCCCCTTCGACGACGAGGCGCACTCCCGCGACCCGGTCCTGTGGGCCTCCATGCACCGCGGCGCACTGCTCGCGGGCGCGGCCGTCTCGGGCCTCGCGGGGCTCGCCGGCCTCGGCCTACGTCGACGGCGGTAGCCGCACCGCACCCCGGTCCGCCACCTCACGTGACCGGAAAGTCGGCGCGCAGCGCGACTCCGCCCGTCGCTGACGCCGGCACCCACCACGGCCGTCCCCGGTCTCCGGGGACGGCCGCTGTGTGTCGCCGTCAGTGTGTCGCCGTCAGTCGGCGAGCCGGACCGCCGCCTCCAGCATCGCCGCGTGCACGAACGCCTGCGGCAGGTTGCCCCGCAGCTGGCGCTGCACCACGTCGTACTCCTCGGAGAACAGGCCGGGCGGTCCGCACGCGGCCCGGTTGCGCTCGAACCAGCGGGCGGCGCCGACCCGGTCGCCCTGCTGGTGGGAGGCCATGGCGGTGAGGAACCCGCACAGGAGGAAGGCGCCCTCGGCCTCGCCGAGCGGGCGCCCGTCGTGCCGGAACCGGTAGACGTAGCCGTCGCGGCCCAGGTCGGCGCGGACCGCGTCGAGCGTGGCGGTCGAGCGCGGGTCGTCCGCGGGCAGGGCGCCCCGGAGCGCCGGGAGCAGGAGTGCGGCATCGACCCGGGGATCGTCGGGCGTGCGCTGCCAGCGGCCCGAGGGGTGCAGGGAGTCGTCCGCCGTCGCCGCCACGATGCGGTCCGCGAGGGCGTTCCACGCGGCGGCGTCGGACGCGGGCGCGGCGGCGGAGGCAACCTGACGCAGGCCGGCGGCGCAGATCAGCCGCGAGTGCGTCCAGCGTTCCGGGTCGAGCTCCCACAACCCGGCGTCGACGTCCTGCCAGCGCTTCTCGATCGCCGCGACCGCGACGGTGGCCGCCTGGAAGCCGTCCGTGTCGAGCCGGTCGTGCCGCGCGGCGGCGGCGAAGAGGAGCAGCGCCTCCCCGAAGGCGTCGAGCTGGAACTGCTTGCGCACGTGGTTGCCGATCACGTCCGAACCGCCCGGATAGCCGGGCAGGTCGTGGGTGCGCTGCGGTGGTACCGGCTCGCCGGTGGCCGTGTAGGCGGGCATCAGGTCCGGCCCGTCGGCCAGGATCCGGCCCGCGACGAACCCCGCGGCGTCGTCGAGCAGGGGATGCGGGCCCGCGGCGGCCACGGCCTGACCGGCGAAGCACTGGTCGCGGATCCAGACGAAGCGGTAGTCGTAGTCGCGCCCCTGGTCCGCCCGCTCGGGCAGGCTCGTCGTGCCGGCCGCGACCATCCCGCCGCCACCGGTGGTGAGGCCGCGCATGACCGCGTAGGCGTGGCGGGCGTCCCGGTCGGCGATGGTCGGTCCCAGGTCGGGGATGGCCTCCCGCCACCCGGCCTCGGTCTCGGCCCAGGCGCGGTCGGGCTCCGGCGGCGGGCCGTCGAACGCGACGTCGGAGAGCTCCAGCACCAGGTCGTGGTGCTCCCCCGGCGCCAGTCTCAGCTCGGTCGACAGCTCGCCGTCCTCCGGTCGCGCCTCCGGCGCGCCGCTCCAGCGCAGCCGCAAGGGTCCGCTCCGCCCGGTCCACACCCCGTCGTCGGAGCGGTGGACCCGGGAGAACGCGGCGTCGTCGAAGTTCGCGGCCGGCCGGAGCAGCACGTCGACCCGTGCCTCGCCGCGCACCGCCCGGACCCGGCGCAGGATCACGGCGCGGTGCGGATCACCGGGGAAGGCGAGCGCCTCGCGGCACTCCACGACGGTCTTCTCGTCGGTGATCCAGCGCGACCGCCAGATCAGCGACCCGTCCTCGTAGTAGCCGCCCCACACGCTCCGCTGCTGGGGGGCCACGGCGTAGCAGCCCCGCCCCCCGAGCAGCGTGGACAGGACGGCGGGCGAGTCCCAGCGCGGCGCGCAGAGCCAGGCGATGTCCCCGCGCGGGCCGATCAGCGCGCCCCTCTCCCCGTCGGCGATCAGCGCATACTCACGCAGCACGTGCGGTCCCGGCGCCGTGCGTCGTTCCACCCCTGCCTCCCCGCGGTCGAACCTCCGGGCCGGCCACGGCGGCCGGCCCGGAGGGGGACTACCCGGTGCGCGGGACGGTCAGGAGGCCTCCCGCCTTGCGATCACCTGACGCCCTCGGGACCGGATGGTCAGGCGGGTCGTCGGCCGGATCGTCGGCCGGATGGTCACTGGCCCACGCGCGCCCCGGGCATGCCGCCGGAGTACTCGACCGGATCGTTCGGCCTGCGGCCGGGGATGTTCGACGCCGCGTCGAGCTTGCCCATCGGCAGGATCGTCCGGCCGCTCGTCGCGGCGAGCAGCATCGCACCGGCCACGTAGAAGGCCGAGCCCGCGGAGAAGACCAGCACCCAGCCACCCGCGACGACCGCCCAGGCGAGCGGCGCGATCAGCCCGATCGCGAGCAGGACCGATCCCGCGGTCAGCAGGCCCAGCACGGTGAACAGGCCCACGCTCTCCGTCATCGCGGCGATCGTGCCGAACAGTGTGACCACCGAGAGGCCGATGAACCAGAACCCGAACGCGCGGGAGTCGACCGCACCCGCGGGAACCAGACCGGTCTGCCCGAGCAGCACGAGCGACCCCCAGGCCAGCCAGAACGTTCCCCAGGTGCCGTGCATCGCGGTGGCCAGCGTGTCGCGGGCGCGGTACGACCACATCCCCGCGAGCAACTGCCCGAGCCCGCCGAAGAACAGCGCGAAGGGCGCGATGACCGGGGCCGCCGTCGCCGGCGTTCCCCACCAGCCCGCGAGCAGCGTGGCGACCATCAACGTCGCGGTGGCGAAGCCGAACAGGCCGAGCACGGACGGTGCGGCCACCGGCGTCAGCACGATCCGGCTGCGGTCCTCCCAGACCTCCTTCCCCACCATGCCGTCCGACGGGTTCCCGGGTGTGGCCGGGTCGCCGCCCTGTCCCGCGCGGAGCGGATCCGTCGTTCGGTGACCTGCACGCATGTCGTCCTCCTCAGGGTCGACGTCGTCGGGTCGCGGGTGACACCGTGCGGGCGGCACAAACGCCGGCCCGCCTGACGACTTCCTGACGACGGAGGACGAAGCGGACGGCGACGTGGTCGCCGTCCGCTTCCGGGTGGGTGGTGGGACCCGGTCAGCGCTGGTCGAGTCCGAGGTCGGGGCCGAAGACCTCGTAGTGGATGTCCGCGGCGGGCACGCCGCGCTCGAGCAGCTGGCCACGCACGGAGCGCATGAACCCGACCGGTCCGCACAGGTAGGCCACGGTGTCGGCGGGGACGTCGAGACCGGCCAGGTCGACCAGCCCGGTGCGCTCGGTCGGCCAGGGCTGCTCGGGGCGCTCGTACCAGACCGCCGCCTGCGCGTCGGGCAGCTTCGCGACGAGCTGCTCGAGGTCGGCCCGGAGCGGGTGGCTGTGCGGGGTGCGGTCGGCGTGGACGGCGAGCACCGGGCGCGGCGAGTCGACGGCCGCGAGGTGGCCCAGCATGTCGATCATCGGCGTGGCGCCGATGCCGGCCGAGGCCAGGAGCACGGGCCGATCGCCCTCGTCGAGGACGACGTCGCCGAAGGGACGGCTGACGCGCAGCACGTCACCGAGCCGCACCCGGTCGTGCAGGTGGACGGAGACCTCCCCGTCCGGCGTGCCGGCGACCCGCTTGACGCTGAAGCGCAGGGTGTCCGGACGCTGGGTGGACACGCTGTACTGGCGGATCTGGTGGGCACCGTCGGGCAGCGCGACCTGCACCGAGACGTACTGCCCGGGCCGCGACGCGGCGACGGGTTCGCCGTCGGTGGGTCGGAGGATGAAGGTGGTGACGTCGTCGGTCTCGCGCAGCAGCCCGACGACGCGGTGGTCGCGCCAGGTGTCCCCCGCCTCGACACCGGCCTCCGCGTACAGCCGCGACTCGATCGCGACCAGGGCGTTGGCCATCAGCCAGTACACCTCGTCCCAGGCCGCGGCGACCTCCTCGGTGACCGCCTCGCCCAGCACCTCGACGATGGCGGCGAACAGGTGGGTGTGGACGATCGCGTACTGGTCCCGGGTGATGCCGAGCGACGCGTGCTTGTGCGCGATGCGGGCCAGCATCGCGTCGGGCCGCTCATCGGGTCGGTCCAGCAGCGCGGTGGCGAACACCGCGATGGACCCGGCGAGCGCTCGCGCCTGGGTGCCGTTCGCCTGGTTGCCCCGGTTGAACAGGTCGCGCAGCAGTTCGGGGTGGGCGGCGAACAGCCGGCGGTAGAAGACGGTGGTGATCTCGTCGACCGCGGCGGCGACCGCGGGCAGGGTCGCCCGGACGGTGGTGGCGGACTTCTCGGACAGCATCGGGAGCGGCTCCAAATCAGAATCTGGAATTCGTGTTCTCCGCGCGGTGGCTCCGCGCGCACGTGGTGGGGGTGTTCAGCCCGTAGCTGCCGGCGGGGCGAGGCCGAGCAGCAGCGGACCGGTCGGGGCGTCGACGAGGTCGTCGATCGAGTAGGGGTCGAGCGCGGCGTAGAAGGCCTCTCGGGCCTCCCGCAGCGCCGTGCGCAGCCGGCAGCCGGAGCGCAGCGGGCAGGGCGGGTCGTCGTCGCAGCCGACGACGTCGCCCTCGCCCTCGAGGGCGCGCACGAGGCGGCCGACCGAGCCGTACCGCCCCGCCGAGGTCAGCGCCAGGCCTCCGCCGCGACCACGCCGAGCCTCGAGCACCCCGAGGTGCCGCAGGCGGGTCACGATCTTGGCCGCGTGGCTGTAGGGCGCCCCCACGGCCGCGGCGATCTCGCGGGTGGGCGGGCACTCGCCCTGGTCGAGCACCGCGATTCGCATCAGAATGCGCAGCGCCAGATCGGTGGCCGCGGTCAGTCGCACGAGAGCGACACTAGGAAAACCGGAATCCTGGAGTCGACTACACGGAGCGTGTGCAGGAACACGCTGCCATCCCACGATCCGGTGACCTGCATCGACACTCTCCGTGAGGGGCGGAGGTCACACTCGGCGGCGTGCCCGTGTCTGCCGGCGCGTCCGGCTTCGTAGGCTGCGCCCGTGGTCGAGTCGAGCCATCTCCGCGACACCCGCAGCGGCTACGACGCCATCGCACTCCCGTACGACGCGACGTTCCGCGCCGAGCTGGCAGACAGCCCGCTCGATCGCGCCATGCTCGCCGGCTTCGCCGAGCTCGTCACCGGACGGCACCCGGACGGCCGGCTGGTCGAGGTCGGCAGCGGACCCGGCCACGTGACTGCGCACCTGCACGGCCTCGGTCTGGAGATCCGCGGGGTCGACCTCTCCCCGGCGATGGTCGAGCTCGCCCGTCGCGAGCACCCCGGGATCACCTTCGACGCCGGCGAGATGGGCGCACTCGACGCCTCCGACGGGAGCCTGGCAGGCCTCGTCGCCTGGTACTCGATCATCCACGTCCCTCCGGCGCGCCTGCCCGCGGTGTTCACCGAATTCCACCGCGTGCTCGTGGACGGAGGCCTCCTCCTGCTGGGCTTCCAGGTGGGCGACGACGTCCTGCACTTCGACGAGGCCTTCGGCCATCAGGTCTCGCTGGACTTCCACCGCCTCGAGCCCGCCACGGTGACGGCCCTGCTCGACGAGGCCGGGTTCGAGGTCATCGCCCAGCTCGTCCGCGCCCCGGCTCCGGCCTCGGCCGCCACGAAGATCCCACAGGCGAGCCTCATCGCCCGCAAGCGTCCCTGACGGCTCGCGCCGGCAGCCGCACCGACGACCGGTCACCGGAGCCACGTGACTCCGGGCGGCCGCAGTGGTGCCCCCGCCGTGGGGTCCAGGGGACCTTCGTCCGGAGGTAGCGGACCTTCGCCTGCTCACGGACGCCGCACGCGTCCCGCACGATCGGTCGACCGGGACTCCCGGTGCGGCGGCGGCCGAACGATGGGGGGCGGGGATGGTCGAGATCGACGTGCCGCACGGAGACCGGCGCCGGATGCCGGCGATGGACGTGCCGACCGTTCCGCTGCCGCGGAACCCGACGGTCGTCGTGCCGATGTCGAGGTACGGGGTCCTGCCCGACAGACGATCTGCGGCGTCGCCGAGGCCGTCCCGGACGACGCCGAGATCACGTCTCGCCGTCGCCCTCGGCCGCGCGGTGGTCGGCGGGTGCCGGCGGCTGGGTCGAGCCGGTGCCGTCCTCGGAGGTCGGGTCGCCCTGGCCGTCGACCCGCAGCTCCTGGCCACGCTGGCGGCCGGCCGGACCGTGATCCTGGTGTCCGGGACGAACGGTAAGACCACCACCACCGCCATGGTCGCCGCCGCAATGGGCGGCGCGGGCGACGTCGCCACCAACCGGACCGGCGCGAACATGCCCGACGGCCTGGTCACCGCGCTGATGGACGCCCCCGACTCCGGCCAGGCGGTTCTCGAGGTGGACGAGGGCTACCTCCCTCGGGTCGTCGTCGGCATCCGACCTGCGACCGTGGTCCTGCTGAACCTCAGCCGCGACCAGCTCGACCGCGTCGGCGAGGTCGCGACGACCGCCCGCCGCATCCGCGAAGCGCTCACCGCGAGTCCCGGCACGACGGTGGTCGCGAACGCCGCCGACCCTCTCGTCGTGTCCGCGGTCGCCGGGGCGCGCGAGGTGATCTGGGTCCGGCCGCACCGTGCCTGGCGCCGGGACGCCTCGACCTGTCCCGACTGTGGTGGCCCCCTCGAGTGCCGGTCCGATCCGTGGTCGTGCCCAGGGTGCGGGATCACGCAGCCCGTCGCGGCGTGGACGACGGACCCGGGGGACACACTGACGGGCCCCGACGGCGCATCCGTCCCGCTCGACCTCGCGCTGCCGGGGGACATGAATCGTGTCAACGCGACCTTCGCGACGGCCGCGGCGGTCCGGCACGGGCTCGGCGTCGCCGTCGCGACGGCCCGCATCGCGTCGGTGGACGACGTCGCGGGCCGGTACCGCACCGTGCCGCACCCCGATGGCTCGGCTCGCCTGCTCCTCGCCAAGAACCCCGCCGGCTGGACGGAGATCCTCGACCTGCTCGACAGGACCACCGGGCCGGTCGTGGTGGCGGTGAACGCGCGCGAGGCCGACGGCCGCGACCCGTCCTGGTTGTGGGACGTGGAGCTGGAACGCCTGCGTGGGCGCGACGTCGTCGCCACGGGTGACCGCGCCGCCGACCTGTCGGTGCGCCTGGCCTACGCCGAGGTGCCGCACCGGGTGATCGCCGACCCGTTCGATGCCGTCCTCACGACGGGCGGCGACAGTCATCTGGTCGCCGACTACACGGCGTTCGTCAGCGTGCGGGACCGGCTCTGCCGGGGTGGGCGCTGATGCCACGGCCCTCCGACGTCCGGATCGCGGTGCTCCTCCCCGACCTGCTGAGCACGTACGGGGACCGCGGCAACGACCGCGTGCTGGCCCAGCGCCTGCGGTGGCGTGGGTTCGGGGTCGAGACCGTCCTCGTCGAGGTGGGACCGGTCCCGGCGGAATGCGACCTCTACGTCCTCGGCGGCGGCGAGGACGCGGCCCAGCTGATCGCGACCCAGCGGCTGCGCGCGTCCACGGGGCTGCACCGCGCTGCGGACCGTGGTGCGCCGGTCCTGGCCGTCTGCGCGGGACTGCAGATCCTCGGAGAGTCGTTCTCGACAGCCGACGGTACCCCCGAACCGGGACTCGGCCTGCTCGACATCCGCACCACGCTGCGCGCCCGGCGTGCCGTCGGTGAGATCGTCACGCGCACCGTGCTGCCCGAGCTCGAGGGGCTGGCCCTCACCGGCTTCGAGAACCACGCCGGCGCCACCCACCTGGGCCAGGGGGTGCGGCCGCTCGGCACCGTGGTGCAGGGCGTCGGCAACGGGGCGGGTGCTCCGACGGAGGGCGCCGTGTCCGGCCGGATCCTCGGCAGCTACCTGCACGGCCCGCTGCTGGCCCGCAACCCGCAGGTCGCCGATCTCCTGTTGACGTGGGCGACCGGGGAGGCCCTCACCCCACTCGCGATGCCGGAGGTCGAGGTGCTGCGCGCCGAGCGGCTCCGGGCCCATCGCCGGGCCACCCGCTGACCTCTCGCGCCGTCCCGGTGTCGGCGGTCGACGGCGCGTCTTCCGCCGGTGCTCCCGGCTGTCATTCGGACACACCGGCGTGGATGTCCTTTGACCTCCCTCCGAAGGCCTCAGCGTTCTGCCCGGCGGGCCACTCTGCGCCGATGGCGGCGCAGGACGCCCAGCCCGAACCACACCAGCGCGCCGAGCAACGCGGTGACCAGCGTGAACAGCCACAGCGGCCAGGACCAGCTCCAGACGAGGAAGTGCAGGGTGACCGGTGCCGTGTTCTGGATCATGAACACGAGGAGGAGCCCGACGCCGACGAGGGTCGCGATCACCCCGCCGCTGAGTCGTCGGCCCCCGCGCCCCTCCGCGGTACCGGTCGTCCTACCAGGGCTCACCTGCTCGACCATCACGCTCTCCACCCGCTCGGCAGCCGTGCGTCCTCGCGGCAGGGTCGGGCCCCGCGCACGTGGGCGTAAGGGCCTTAGGTCTCCCCCGCAGACGGGCGAGTCGACCGGTGACGATCTGCAGACGCAAAGGGGCGCCTGCTGCGAGCAGCAGGCGCCCCCCGGTGGACCGTCGGTCAGGACACCCCGGCCAGGTAGGCGTCTGCCTTCGCCGGGTCCATGAACCAGTGCTGGAAGTCCGACGGATCGCTGAAGCCGTTGACGAAGCGGCGGGCCACCGTGTCGTTGACCTGGGCGGTGCCGAGGATCTTCAGCACGTGTTCCGGCGGCGGGCCGAGCAGCGCGTTGGTCCAGTTCGTGACGTGCTGGGCGTAGTCCCAGTAGCGCTCGAACGTCGCCGTCATCCACTCCTCGTCGTAGGGCTTGTCGCCCCGCTCGAGGATGCTGTTCAGGTAGAACTCCGCGCACTTGGACGCGTTGTTCGCGCCCTGGCCGGTGATCGGGTCGTTGGCCACGACGACGTCCGCCATCCCGAGCACGCGGCCGCCCGAGGGCAGCTCCCCGACCGGGTTGCGCACCATCGGCGTGTACCCGCCGGCGAGGGTGGCGTTCTGGTCGGTCAGCGTGACGTTGCGGGCCCGGTCGTACTCCCAGGGGATGTACTTCTGCATGAGGCCGAGCGTCCGGTCCAGGTGCTCCTGCGGGGTGGGACGGTCGCCGAAGGCGTCGAAGGGCCCGCCCGGCACCCCCTCGAAGAAGAGGATCTCGCAGTTGCCACTCAACGTGTATGCCGGGATGACGAAGAGCTCGCCGACCCCGGGGACGATGTTGAACCGCACCGCGGAGGACTCCGGGTGCTCGGGGCGCCGCTCCAGGCCGTGCACGTAGGCGATCGCGAGGGCCCGCTGCGGCTGGGTGAAGACCGAGCGCTCGGGGTCCCGGTCGAACAGCTGCACCAGCTCGCCCTTGCCCGCCGCGACGACGACGAGGTCGTAGAGGGAGGTGAGCCGGTCCAGGTCGGCGGTCGTGACGCCGTGCGTGATGACCTTGCCGCCGCGCCCCTCGAGCAGCTCCAGCCAGCCCGCCATCTTCACCCGCTGGTCCACCGACTGGCCGTAGGCGTCGAGCTTGCCCCACCAGTCCATCACCCGGCTCGAGTCCGGTCCGGCGATCGAGACCCCGAGGCCCTCGACCTGCACGGTGTCGTTCTCCCACAGGTTCAGCTTGTGCTTGCGCTCGATCTCCAGCGCGTCGGCGAACATGCACTGGGTGGACATGACGCGGCCGCGGCGGATCTCGTCCGGTGTGCGCGCCGACATCAGCGTGACGTCGTAGTCGTGTTCCCGCAGGGTCAGTCCGAGCTGCAGCCCGGACTGGCCCGCACCGACGATGAGGACCTTAGGCATAGGTACGGACCCTTCCAGGGGGTGTGATCTCGCCCAGCGACAGCACGTACCGCACGAGCTGGCGCAGGGTGCCGACCGTGGACGCCGGCTCGCGGGCGTCGACGGTGACCAAGGGGACATCCGGGGAGAGCGCGAGGGCCTCGCGCACGTCGTCGAGGTTGTGGTGCAGCTCCCCGTGGAACGTGTTCACCGCGACGATGAACGGCAGCTCCGAGTCGTTCTCGAAGTAGTTGATGGCGGCGAAGGAGCGCTCGAGCCTGCGGGTGTCGACGAGCACGATGGCACCGAGGGCACCGCGCGTGAGGTCGTCCCAGAGGAACCAGAACCGCGGTTGGCCCGGGGTCCCGAACAGGTAGAGCAGCAGGTCCGAGTGCAGGGTGATCCGACCGAAGTCCATCGCCACGGTCGTGGTGGACTTGCCCGGCTCGACGGGCCCGTCGATGCCCACGCTCGCCTCGGTCATCCACGCCTCGGTGTTCAGCGGCGGGATCTCCGACACCGACCCCACGAACGTCGTCTTGCCGACGCTGAAGCCCCCGGCGACGACGATCTTCGCGGAGACCGCGAGCTGCCCGGGGGGCGGGACGGCGGCCGGCCGCTCAGACGGAGAGCCGTTCGAGACCATCGAGGATCCTTCCAAGCATCTCGCGATCGTGGTGGTAGCTGTGCGCGGTGGGATGGATGTACACCGCGCCCTGCGCCGCCAGGTCGCTGATCAACACCCGGACGACGCCGAGCGGGGCGGCGATGGCCACCGACAGCTCGGCGATCGACGCCCGCGAGCGGGCGTGCTCGTAGAGCTGCCGCGACTCGGGCATCAACGTCTCGGGGAGGCCGGGGTCGTACTGCGGGACCGAGATCAGCGCCTCGACCAGCAGTTCGTGCCGGGCCCGGGTCCGGCCGCCCGTGAGGGTGTAGGGCCGGATCCGCCTGCTGCGGCTCCTCGGGCGCCCGGTGCTGTTCTCGGGCGACGATCCGACCGACATCGCGCTCACCTCCCGGTCAGGCCTGCGCCCGGCGCGCGGAGAGCACGCGGCGCAGGTCGGCACGGACTTCGGGGGTCAGGACGTGGCCCGCGTTGCGCACGAACTGGGTCATCTCGTAGCCGACGACCTTCATGTCGCACCCGTGGCCGGTCAGCACCGCGAACCCGGCGCCGGAGCCGATGCCCATGAACAGGAAGTACCCGTCGGACATCCGGATCATGATCTGCTCGCAGATGCCCTTGCCGAACAGCGCGGCCCCGTTGTGGGCGAGGCTCAGCAGTCCGCAGGCGATGGCCGCGAGCTGCTCGGCGTCCTCGGTGGTGACGGAGTTCGACGCGGTCAGGGGGAACCCGTCGGAGGACATGACGAGGGCGTGCGTGACGCCGTGCACACGGCCGACGAAGTCGTCGACGAGCCAGGCGAAGTCCTGGGGTGAGGTCATGGACTCCGCCATCACCGCGCGTCCTCGTCAGCGGCGACGCCACCCTCGGCGTCCCCTATGGAGGCGGCCCCGTCCGTGACGTACGGGTCCGTGGGGTCTCCGAGCGTGAGGTCCCCGTCCGTGACCTCGCCGCCCTCGGCGGGAGCGTCCTCGGCGTTCGCCGCCTTCTCCCCGTCGGTGAAGCTGTCGAGGTCCGCCAGGAAGGCGTCCTGGCCGTCGGAGTCCGATGTGAACTCGGTGGGCGCGGCCACCCCGGCGCCCGGCTTGATGCTGCGGGAAACGCGCCGGGGTAGGCCGGTGTCCGTGGTGCCGGCGACCGCGGGCGACGGCGGCGGCGACGGCCACGGTGCGGGCGCCGGGCGCGGCGCCGGGTCGAGAGCCGCGCGCTGGGACGGCGCTGCGCCGCGGTGCGGCAGGGCCGCAGGCGCCTCGACGCCGCTCGCGACGAAGTCCGGGGCGACGCCGTTGACCTCCGGCTGCCCCCGGTGGTGCCGCCCCCTCACCGGCACGGTCTGCGCGCCCGTCCAGGTCGTGTCGGGCACGTCGATCACCAGCGACGACGGGACGAGGATCGTGGCGGTGGTGCCGTTCGGGAGCCGGTGGTCGAGCGCGATCTGCAGGCCGTGGCGCTCGGCCAGCCTGCGGACCACGGCCAGGCCCATGTGCCGCACCGCGGCGTCGTCGAGCCGCGACTCCCGGGAGAGCCGGTCGTTGAGCTCGGCCAGCCGTTCCGGGGGGAGCCCGATACCGTCGTCCTCGATCCGGATGAGGACGCTGCCCTGCTCGGTGAGGTGGGAGCTCACGCGGACGTCGGCGTTCGGCGGCGAGTGGTTGGCGGCGTTGTCGAGGAGCTCGGTGACGACCCGGCTCAGGTCGTTCGCGGCGAACCCCACGACGCCCAGCGGCGCCATGCGGCCGATCCCGACCTTGGCGTACTGGTCGATGGAGGACATCGCCGCGCGGACGGTGTCGAGGATCGAGATCGTCTCCCCGGCGTCCTCGTCCGCGTCGTGGTTGGCGAGCACGCGGAGGTTCTCCGCGTTGCGGCGCAGCCGCGCGGCCAGGTGGTCGAGCCGGTAGAGCTGGTCGAGCCGGTTGCTGTCGTCCTCGTGGCGCTCCATCAGCTCGAGGTCGGACAGCAGCGTGTCGATGAGGTTGAGATCGCGCAGGGCGATGCTCGCGCAGACGTCGACGAGCGAGTCGTCCTGGACCGGTACCGCCGGCGCCGCCGGTGTCGGCGCAGGGGCGGCCGAGGCCGCCTCGATGACCGGCGGGGCCGGACGGGCCGGGGGCCCGTCGACGGCCCTCAGCGGAGGATGCCGGTCGGGATCCAGCAGGTGCGCGGCCGCCACGGCCGAGCGGCCGAGCATCACCCGCGATCGATCGAAGATCTCACGAGCCCGCGCCCGCGTCGCCATGCGCTCACCTCTGTTGTGACTGTATGTGTCGGATCAGTCATTCACCGGATACACGGGCATCGAAGCAGAGTGACGAAGCCTTGTCGAACGACCGCGAGTTGCGCCACACAGAGTACGTCGTACGTCGATCGGGCTAACGAGGACGTTCGCCGCACGAGCCCGACCGGTGGGCTCTTCCGTCTTGACCCCACGCGTCTGCGGGTTCCACTCGCCGCCGCCCGGGAAGCTCCCAGGACAAACCGTCCGCGCGTGGCCCTCCGTGCGGGGCACCCGGCGGTGATCTCGCGGCGCCGGCTCGTCCGTCCAGGCCATCATGAGGGCGCACATGGACTCACCGGGACGTTCGCCGATCGGTGAGCGGCGCCGACTTCGGGCGGGACACGGGTGCTGGGGTCTGCTCGCGGGCCTGGTCGGGTGGGTCACCCCCGTCGACCGCGAGCGCTCACGCTCCGTGGTCGCGTGGCCCGACTCCTCAGCACAGACCGCGCAACCGAGCCGATGGACCACCCTCGGCTCCCTACGCCTGTCGTCTACCGGGCGGGACAAGGATATGAATCCCGGGGAACGGACGGTGGGGCCGCGGCGCGCTGCTCACCACCGACGGCTGGCGCGACCGCTTCGACGTGGCACGTAGATCGCCTGTCCGCTGCGGGAGGACGAGGTCGTCCCGGTGGCGCGCCATCCGCATCGGCAGCCGACGTCCACTGCCCGATCCACTGATCGCCCGACACCGCGTAACGCGCGCCCCGCCGAAGGTGGTGGTCGGCGCCGGAAGCCGGTGCCGACACCGAAGGGAAAGGCAACCGCCATGCGCAAGATCTTCCTCGCGGCCTCCGGGGCCGCGGTCGCTGTAGTCGGCCTCGTGGGATTCGCCGCGCCCGCGACCGCCGCGGAGGCCGGTCACCCGGCCTACATCAAGGCACCCACGACGGCATACCAGAACTCGAACAACCAGTCGGGGGCGGTCTTCACCAACCTGAAGCCCAACCAGCAGGTCACCGCGCTGTGCTTCACCGAGGGTCAGGAGATAGACGGCAACCACAACTGGTTCCGCATCAGCCTGACCCCCGACCCGCAGGGCAAGACGGGGTTCGTGCACCGCGACGCAATCAGCGTCGACGCCAGCCCGGACGAAATGAAGCACTGCTGACCTTCGCCGACGCGAAGCGCGGAAGCGCCGCATGTTCGGCCTGGAGCAAGCGTGTCCGCGCACGAACACTGAGGTCGGTGTAGGTCGAGGCTGATCTATCTCGGTCCGGAGCGCCGGACCGAAGAGCAGCAGCACAGGGACGGCCCCCTTCGGGCTTGTCCGCAGCCATGCAGACAAGCACCGGAGGGGGTCATCCCTACACTCGCTGTATACGTCGGCCTGTTCACGCTGACATTCGCAGTCATCGCCGCAGTCACTCCAGTGATCTCCACTCCCGCACCGATCCGATCAGCGCCGGCGGATCGGCCATCACCCTGCAGGTGACACATTCCCCAAGCAACGAGAAGACACCTGAGCGCCTCCCTCTGCCGCGTGGACACTCGGCGCGACGAGTGGTGTCGCCTCGCCCGATGACGGGCTCCGACGAGGCCAAGGGCAATCGGGTGGCCGGCAATTCGCCCCGATCGAGATCTCGTTCGGCAGGTGCCCTCATGGGCCCGCCCGTCGACGCAGCTCGCCATGTCGCGCACCACGATCATCTGACCGTCCACCGTGGCCCGGGTCATCTAGAGCGGCGAACCCGTTGTCCAGCGCGGTGTAGACGAGCCCTTCCCTGGTGGCCTGCCGCGTGGCCCACTCATGGCCGCCTCGGCACAGCTTGGCGTTGTAGGGCCTGGGTCTGCACCGCCGCAGCAGCAGGACACGTTGCTCGGGCCGACCTGCGACTCGAAGGCGAACTCCGCGGCGAGGGCGCGATCGAGGAGCACGACCGCGGCAAGCAACCTCAAGGGCCGGTCGGAGCGCGGGGTCCGCGCGTGGCTCGACGAGCGGGGCGGCGTGGCCGCCCGGGCCTCTCGGGACCGGAACCAGAAGCACCCCGCCCTGGTGCCGGGCGGCCTATCGGTGGACGCCCGGGTTCTCGTTCAGCTCGGCCGACTGGCCGATGGGAGAGCAGTCGCGTTCGCGCGAGAGTGGAAGCACAGCGGACAACGAGTCCGGAGGCCACGTCGGGGAGCAGGAGATGCTCACCGAGAAAACGGAGATCGACATGCACATTGACGAGATCCGACGCGTGCCCGCCAAGGTCCTCGCTGTGGAGCAGCGCGAGTCGTACTGGGAGGACGGCTACCTGCTGCTGGAGCGGCTCATCTCCGAGGAGTGGCTGCAGCGCCTGCGCGCGGCCACCGACGAGATGGTCGAGCGCAGCCGCGCGGTGACGGCTTCGGACCGGGTCTTCGATCTCGAGCCCGATCACACCGCCGCCGCCCCGCGGCTGCGCCGGGTCACGAGCCCTGTCGACCAGCACCCGGACTACTGGGCCTACGCCCGGGACTCGCTGCTCGCCGACGTCGCGGCCGATCTCGTGGGACCGGACGTCGCGTTCCACCACTCGAAGCTCAACTTCAAGTGGGCGCGCGGGGGCGCCGAGGTCAAGTGGCACCAGGACATCCAGTACTGGCCACACACCAACTACACGCCGCTGACCTTCGGGACGTACCTGTACGACTGCGGCATGGAGCAGGGGCCCCTCGGGGTGCTCCCGGGCAGCCACGAGGGCCCGCTCCACGACCTGTACGCCGACGACGGCACGTGGGCGGGAGCCCTCTCGGACCGAGACGCTGCCGGGCTCGATACCGAGCGCACCGTGTACCTGCCCGGCCCGGCCGGCTCGGTGACCGTGCACAACTGCCGCACCGCGCACCACTCGGCGGCCAATGACTCCCCGATCGGGCGACCGTTGCTGCTCAACGTATACAAGGCGGCCGACGCCCTGCCCTACACCGCGAACCCGCTCCCATCGAGCCACGCCGAGGAGGTCGTGCGCGGGCAGCGGGCGCGCTGGGCCCACCACGACCCGCGGCCCTGCCTCATCCCGCCGGACTGGTCGGGTGGCTATACCAGCCTGTTCGCGTTGCAGCAGAAGGAGCGTGGCCCCGCGTCCGGCTGACAGGGTGGCTCCCTGCCCGAGGCCGGCCGGGTAGCGGCTGGGAGTGCGGCGTCTTCGGTGGAAGGCCCGAACAACGCGCGTTGTCCGTCACCATTGCCGCGCGACCGCCGATCGAATCGGGCAGGATCCGCTCGGGGCGTCCACCTCGTGGCGCACTATTGCTCGTCGGCCTGCGGCCTGAACCAAGGCGGGGCGTCGAGACCCTGGGCAGTCCCGTCCGTCGTGGCTTGCCGGATGTCCTTGTTGTAACCAGGCCGCCCCTGCCCGTTCCCGACCGTTACCGCCAGCCGCTCGCCGGGCTGCTCGACGCCCTGGCCGAGCACCTGCCCGACGTCGCCCCCTCCGAGAGCACGCCGTCCAGGTCTGCCGCAACGCCTTCGGGGATTCAATGAGCCATTCTCAGTAGCGCTGGGTGGTGTCGGGGCGACACGCCGATGGTGGTGAGTTGGCCCGGAACGGGCGCAGGACCCCGGTAGAGAAGTTGGTCCTTCCACAGATCAACACTCACACCGAGGTCCTGCGTGTCCGATCCTGTCACCTACACCGCCGTGCTCCCGATCCGGGAGTCCACCCTCGCGTTCCTGGCTCGGCTCCTCGACGTCGAACGCGCCCGCCGCGGCACCCGGCGGGGCCGGCGCGCGCTGGACTGCCGCGCCCACGCGGTGCTGGTGCTGCGCTGGCTGCTCGACGCCACTCGGGTCACGCAACTGGCCCGCGACAACCAGATCGGCTCCGCCACGGTCTACCGGTATCTGCACGAGGCCATCGACGTGCTCGCCGCCCGCGCCCCCAGCCTGCGCGGAGCCCTGCTCGCTGCCCGCGCGGCCGGCTACCCCCACGTGCAGCTCGACGGCACCCTGATCCGCACCGACCGCCTCCGCCGACCCGGCCCCACCCCCGGCTGCGACCTGTGGTGGTCGGGCAAACACCACGCCCACGGCGGCAACATCCAAGTCCTCACCGCCCCGGACGGCTGGCCGCTCTGGACCTCCCCGGGCACTCCGCCCAGGGCCGCACCGTCGACACCAGCCACGTCATCCTCGGCCGCGGCTCCGACCCCGCCCTCGCCTACGTCGGGCTCACCCGCGGCCGCGATCACAACACCGCCTGGGTCATCACTCGCCCCGTCGCCGACGACTCCCCCACCGGACAGACCACCACCGTCAAACCCCGCGCCGCCCGCGCCGTGCTCGCCGACATCCTCGAGCGCGACCGCGACGACCACACCGCGCTGACCACCCGCGAGCAGGCCCACCTCGACGCCCACTCCGGCATGCGCCACATCGACCAGCTCGCCGACGGCATCACCCTCGCCACCACCGGACGCCTCGACCGCTACCTCGACCACCTCGCCGCCGAGGACAAACTGACGCCGGACCAGCGGCACGACCTCGCCGCCGACCCCGCCCTCACCAGCCTCGCCCTGCTGCTGCGCACCACCGAACTCGCCGGCCACGAGCCCGCTCAGGTCCTCGAGCACGCCGTCACCTCCCACTCCCTCGCCGGGGCCCACTCCCCAGCACAGGTGCTGCACCACCGCATCCGCACCCACCTCGACGGCCAGCTCACCCCCACCATCGAGGACTGCACCGACCTCATTCCGGCTGGCCTTGACGAGGAGTGGCAGCGCTGGCTGGCCCACCGCGCCGACGACGCCGACACCCGCCGCCGCGAACTCGGCACCCAGACCGCCGAGGAAGCCTCCCAGTGGGCCGTCGAAGCCCTCGGACCGGTTCCCGAGGACCTGCTCGCCCGCAGCGAATGGGAACACCGCGCCGGCTGGGCCGCCCTCTACCGCGAACTCGCCGACCACGACTCCCAGACCGACCCGCTCGGCGCCGCCCCACCCGCCGGTCTCGGCGAGAAGGCCGCTATCTGGCGCACCGCGCACGCCGCACTGGACCTGCCCGACTTCGGCGCCGAAGAAGGCGAACTCACCGACGGCCAGTTGCGCGTCCGCGTCGCCGCGATGCAGCGCGAGCAGGAATGGGCCCCGGACTACGTCGCCGACGAACTTTCGGACACCCACCGCCAGCTCGAACGCCGCCGCACCGACGCCCAGATCTGGACCGCCCGCGCCGAAGCCACCGACGACCCCGACGACCGACGCCAGCTCGAGCAGGCCGCAGCCCAGGCCGAGGTCGAGAGCGCACGTCTGCAGGACAGGCTCGACGAGCTCGAGACCACCGACGAGGCACGCTCGGCCTGGTACGCCCACACCGCCGTCACCCGCGACAAGGCCGAACGGGCCCGCGCCGAACTCGCCGCCCGCGGAGTCGACGTCGACACATCCGACGACCGTGTCACCGCCGAGGACTGGCTCGCCGCACACCACGCCGAACAGAGCGTGGAAGACCAGCACCGCGAGATCACCGAAACCGACATCGCCGCACACCACGGACCCTTCGAAGCGGCACCGGCACAGGTGTCGCGCGGCGACGCAACAGCGCCACCAACCCTCGACACAACCCGTGACGCCATCGCTCGCGCACAGGCGGCGCTAGCTGAGATCGAAGCCCAAATGGCCCTCGACGCCGCCCACCAGCAAGACGAAGACCAGGAACGCGCTCAGCAACTCGCGATGTGGTCCGCCAACGATTCCGCGCAAGAAGCCGAGGGCATGGACCGAGCGTTGGGACTTTAGGCAGCGTGGCGAAGGCGCATGTTCTCCACGATCGCGGCCAGCCGAGCCGACCGCGAGGCGGTCTGCTCGGCGACCGCCCTTGCCTCGGCCACCTGCTCGGGAAGCCACTCCCAGTGCGGATACGCAGCCCGGGACTGCGCCAGCAGCTCCTCCGCGGCTAGCACTCGACCAGACGTGTCACGGACAGGCAGCCGCAGGGGCGCGCGCTGCCCACTTGTGCCCGTCGCCCACCGCAACGTCACCCACGCTCCATGCGCCCAACCCGGGCTGACCGGAACCGGTTCCCAGAACGCCACCCCCTGCTGGGCGCACACCGCCTCCAGCGGCGGCGCCGGACCCTCCCCCATGCCGGAACTTGCCGCCCACATCTCGGTGATGGCCAGCCGCTTCCCGACCGGCTGCTCGTCGCGACCGGTCACAGGCCCACGGGCGCGGCCCAGAACCCAGCCGGCAGCGGCCTGGACACCGAGAACCCGGTCAGAGCGCCCGGCAACGAACGTCAACCAGTACAAATCAGCAATCGCTACCGAGGGCTGGTCAAGCTGGCCTGCCGCGTCAGTCATCCTGCGAGTATCGCGATAGACCACAACCTTGCAGCCCGCCTGGCTGGTCTGGGCCCAGGGCCAACTAAGGGCTCCACGCCCAGAAGGTGGGAGTGCTGACCCGGCGGCCGCTACTACTAGGAGCCGATCCTGGCACGACCAGGCCCAATAGAACGCATCACAGATCCAACACCAAGGGCTCCCCGGTACACCTCGACACGCAGATCACCATCGACTCACCCCGGGCCATCTTGTCCTCGGATAGGACGACGTCCCGGTGCTCCGGCACGCCCGCGAGCACGGGCGTCTCGCAGGTGCCGCACAGCCCCTCGGCGCAGGACGAAAGCGCCTTGGGCTCGCCCCCGCCTCGAGCACGGTCTTCCCGGCGTCCACGCGCAACGTCACCCGCACGCGCGAGAATGACGTCGAATGCGGTGTTAGTCGCCGCTGGCCGAACGGAGGCCGAGAATCGTTCGGTGTGCAGGCTGAGGTCGGCACGCGGTCAAACGACGTGCTCCAACGCGGTCGGCAGCTGCTCGGGTTCGCACGCGAGAACGGCCGCGTCGGCGACGAACTCGTCGAGATCGAGCAGACCGGTGCTGTCCCGCGGTCTGACCAGGACAGGGTCGCCGTACTGTGATCGGGTCGTTTCTGCAGTAGCGGGTCCACGCGGGGTCAGGCCAAGTTGGTCCAGATGCTCTTGACCTCGGTGAATGTCTCGATGGCCTCCCAGCCCATCTCCCTGCCGAGGCCGGAGGCCTTCATCCCGCCCGAGGCCGCGGCAGCGTCGAGGAACGGGGGCATGTTGATGTACACCGTGCCGGCCTTGACCTGCTGGGCGAGCCGGTTCGCGACCCGAACGTCACGCGTCCAGATCACCGCGGCCAGGCCGTAGTCGGTGTCGTTGGCGAGTGCGACGAGCTGGTCGGGGTCGTCGTACGGGAGCACGGACAGGACCGGGCCGAAGATCTCCTCGCGGGCGATCCGCATGTCCTGGGTGACCCCGCCGAACACGGTGGGCCGGTAGACGTTGCCCCGGGCCAGCTCGCCGTCGCCCCGCGTGCCGCCGGTGACCAGCTGCGCGCCCTCGTCCTGCCCGATCCGGACGTAGGAGTCGACGCGGTCGACCTGCTCGGCGGTGACCAGCGGGCCGAGCTGCGTGGCGGGGTCGAACCCGTTGCCCAGGGTCATGGAGCCGGCGGCGGTGGCGAGCTTGTCGGTGAACTCGTCGGCGCGGCGGGCATCGACGTAGAAGTGCGTGTAGGCGGCGCACACCTGTCCGGAGTCGAGCAGCCCCCCATGATGTTGCCCTGCACCGCGGCGTCGATATCGGCATCCGCGGTGATGATGCTGGGGGCCTTGCCGCCCAGCTCGAGCGAGACCTTCTTCAGCGCGCGGCCGGCCTCGGCGGCGATCTCGCGGCCGACCTCGGTGGAGCCGGTGAAGGAGATCTTGGCGACCTTCGGGTGCCGGACCAGCGCCTTGCCCACCTCGGGACCGCCGGTGACGACGTTGACCACCCCGGCCGGGTCTCCGGCCTGCTCGATCAGTTCGGCCAGGCGCAGTGTGGATAGCGGGGTCTGCTCAGCCGGCTTGATCACCACGGTGTTGCCGGTGGCCAGCGCCGGAGCGAGCTTCCACACCGCGATCATCAGCGGGAAGTTCCACGGCGTGATCAGCCCGCAGACGCCGAGAGGCTCGCGGCGGGTGCGGTAGTCGACGTTGGGAATGGACAACGGCGCGGTGATCCCGGTGATCTTGTGGCCAGCCGGCGTAGTAACGGAAGTGCTCCACAGCGTTGGGGATCGAGATCCCGCTGCTGATGGCGAAGGGCTGGCCCTGATCGGCGGTCTCGAGCCGGGCCAGTTCCTCGGCGTTCTCCTCGAGCAGGTCGGCGATGCGCAGCAGCAGCTTCGCCCGGGCGGCCGGGGCGAGCCCGGCCCATTCCGGGCTCTCGAACGCCGCAGCCGCTGCGGCTACGGCGGCGTCGACGTCGGATGGGGTGCCCTCGGGCAGCTCGGCGATCACCTCGCCGGTGGCGGGGTTGTGGGTGGCGAACGTGCCGCCGGACCCGCCGCTCCACTTCCCGCCGATCAGCATCTCGGTGCGCATCAGATGGTCTCCAGCTTCGTCGCTCGGGGGGTGACGTCCTGCCGTTCGGCATCGTGCAGATCGGCGTCGGTGGCGGCGCGGACCTCGTCGGCGGTGACGCCAGAGGCGGTTTAAGGTGCGCGCCGTGGTCCAGGTGACGCCCTCGTCAGCGATCTGCCGGCCGGCGCCGACGGCCTCCCAGACGTCGAGGACGTCGCGCTGCTGGCAGATCGCCTTGGACCCGACCATGTCCCGCTCGGGGCGCTGGTCGAGAACCACGGTCGGCACGCCCCACCGGGCCAGCAGCAGGGCGGTGGTCTGGCCGACCGGGCCGGCGCCCAGGACGAGCACCGGTGCGGTGGGCCAGGGGCCCGCCGCTCGGTCCCCGCTCCGCGGGCGAGGTGCGGTGGTCATGCGGTACTCCCGTCGTCGCGAGTCCTGAACCGGGGCTCAGCCCTGCAGCTGGGCCCAGACCTCCTGGTCGCGCTCGGCCGTCCAGATGACCGGGCGCTCGACGCCCGACAGCTCGTCCCACAGCCGCGAGACGTCGAACGGCAGGCAGTGCTCGAAGATCGGCCAGTGCCCGTAGTCGTCCACCAGCGCGGCGTGCGCGGCCTCGAACGCCTCCTTCAGCGTCCCACCGCGCCGCTGCACCCCGCCGACCTCGCGGATCACCACCTGCAGGAACCCACGGGTCTGCTCGATCGCGGCGTCGACCTCGGCACGGCCGCGGCTGACCGCGCCGCGCCCGCCGACCAACTGCTCGGCGCCCAGGGCTTTGATCCGGTCCAGCGTCGCACCAGCCCAGTCGCGGTGGAACGCGTCGCCGGTGTAGAGCGCGGCCTGCGCCTCGACCAGGTCGCCGGCGAACAGGATCTTCTGCCGCGGTAGCCAGGCGGTGATGTCGCCCTCGGTGTGACCGCGGCCGTGGTACTGCAGCACCAGATCACCCCGGTCCCCGCCCAGGTCGATGGTCAGCCGGTCGGCGAAGGTCAGCGTCGGCCAGGTCAGCCCCGGCACCGAGTCCGCCGCCTCCGCCAGCCGCGGCATCCGCGCGAACTCCGACTCCCAGTCCTCCTTGCCCCGCTCCGCGACCAGGTCCCGGGTGATCTCGTGGGACACGATCGTCTCCGTGTCGAACGCGCTCGCGCCCAGCACCCGGACCGCGTGGTAGTGCGAGAGCACCAGGTAGCGCACCGGCTTGTCGGTGTGCTCGCGCAGCTTCGCCAGCCACTTCTCCGCGGCCACCGGAGTGGCGAGGGCCTCGAAGCAGACCAGGAAGTCCTCCCCCTCGATCGCCCCGATGTTCGGGTCGCCCTCGGCGGTCAGGGCGTACACCCCGTCGGCGAGGACCTCGAGGGTCTGCTCCTTGGCGGCGGTGTCGGCGGAGGCGAATGGCTTTGCCATGAAAGGCGTCCTTTCAAAGAATCGGGAGCGCGGGTGGCCGCGGAAATCCGAGCGCAGGATCAGCCGGTCGGGCCACGAAGACCTCTCGCTCGGTGGAACGGCGCTCGTACAGAGCGACGGGAACGGCCATCCGACTGCGCGACGCGGCGGGTTCGCCGTCTCGTGCAGCAGGCGCGGCGGCCAGCCCTGCGGTTGCGGCCTGGCTCGGGTTCATCATCGCGTGCTTCCCTCGTTGGGCGAGGTGCTCGGGTCTCATCACCGCCCAAGCTGAGCAGCGATCAAAGGTTTTACTACATGAAGGAAGGTAGGGCCTGGACCCCTGCGAACGCCAGGTCGAATCAGTGCTTTCACAACTGATGGACTGGTGACCTGCCTCCTGACCTCGCCCGAGCCCTAGCTATCGTCCTGACGATCTTCGGCAACGGATACAGAGGCACCGGAGCCCGTCGGGCTGGCGGCAACCGTGGTTTGACACCACGATCGCATCGGACTCACCTCAACGACGCTTCGAGCATCGTCCAGATGCTGAATCCTTCACTATCAAATATCCGGCCCAAGCTGCGCACAGCTATTCGAGATCACTGAGTACAGCAGACGTAAGCGCGGTTCAGCGTTAGCCCGAGTACCTGTCGATAAATGTTTGGGTCGCCTCCTTGCTGTTGTTGGGGTGGTCATGGCGGCGCCCCGAAAGGGTCGACAGCTGATATGGAGGCCGCTCCTGTCAACTAGGGGCCGCATCAGATCCCCGGGCGTCTTCGCCGGCCCGCACCAGATCCCGGGCGGCCTCCTCGGCCTCGGTCGGCAACCCGAATTCCGAGCAGCGCCCCGGTCCGCAGCAGCCGGGCCAGCCGCTCGGTATCGCGCCGGTCGGTCTTGACCTTGTCCCCGGGCGGGCGCTCAAGCTTGGACGGGGCCACCACCTCGCACCGGTTCCCGGCGGCGTTCAACGCTCTGGCCGGGCCGAAGCCGAGTCGGGCCGGCCTCGGAACTGACCGCGACCGGCCCCGGCAACGCTTTGATCCAGTCCACGATCTGCGAGGTCTTCGGCAACAACCGCAGAGTTCGGATCTCCCCGGCCTGGTCGTCGATCGCGCACCCGACCACAGAACGGGCGTGGACATCCAGGCCGACAGACGTACGCTCCGACAGCACCGGCGTCCTCCCGTAAGTGCGGTACCGCCACCGGCCGTGACGGTGACCCGCGCCAACTTGCGAGCGAGGCCCTGCATGCCCGAAGAAGCTAGGGTTCAGGAATGGAAGTGCGGCAGGTCAGCTACTTCCTGGCGGTGGTGGACAACGGGGGCGTCGGTTCCGCGGCAACGGCGCTCGGCTTGTCGAGTGCGTCCGTGTCTCAAGGGGTGCGTTCTCTGGAGAAGTCGCTGGGTGCGGAGCTGTTCCACCGCATCGGACGAGGGGTCGCGCTCACCGCTGCGGGAAGAGCTTTCGTCGGGCCCGCCCGGCGCATCGTGCGAAGCGCGTCGGCCGCCGACAGCGCGCCGCTGTCGTCGGCTACCTCGGTTTCGGGTCGGCTGGACATCCTGGCGTCTGTGTATGTTGCCGCCCACCCGGTCGCCCGGCTCGTCGGTGCATTCCGGCGGTCGCATCCAGCCGTCACAGTGCGGATGGGAGCGTTGTCCGAGGACGACGACCCTGCCGCCCTACTGCGCCAGGGTCACTGGGAGCTGGTCTTCAGTCATCTTCCGGTCCCGGCTGCGGAGTTCGAGACCCGGGCATTGGGCGTCCTCGACTACGTGCTGGTCGCCCCGCCCGATGCACACCTGCCACCCGAACACGTCGTGGCCCTCGCGCAGCTCCCGGACCTTCCGATGCTGCTCGTGCCTCGCGGTGCCCCGATGCGTGTGCAGATCGAAGAACAGATGCACCAGGCAGGCACCCGGACTCGTATCGCAGTAGTGACTCATCACCGGGAGGCCCTGGACTCAATGGTTCTCGACGGCGTGGGGGCGACCTTCATGGAGCGGTCCGGCGCCGCCGAGCTCGTCGCCCGCGGCGCCCAGGTCCGCGGCCTCGATCCGCCGGTGCAGCGGGCCCACGGGGTCCTCTACGACCCGCGCAGGCTGTCCAGGGCGGGCGCCGCGTTCCTCGAGCGGGCCCTGACCTTGGCCGACCCCGCCACGCCGGTCGACCCGGCTCCCGCGCCGAGCGGCTGACGCCGAGCCCCGGGGCACTGAGCAGGCAGGCCCGCGGCCTCGATCACCGCCCGCGCCGCGGGCGACGGCGGCCCCGCCCGGTGGGCGAGGATGAACGGCCGCCACGCGGGCGGGTCGAGCCGTACCGGCACATGGCCGGACATCACCACGGCGGCCGTCCCACGCGCCATCGGGGCCGACCCAGCGCCCTCCGAGACGAGCGTCCGGATGGCCTGCCGGTGCGCACAGTCGACGACCACCGACGTCAGGTGCTCGCCGAGCTCCGCGCGCAGCCAGTGGTCCGCGACCTCCAGGACCAGCGGGATCTCGCTCAGCCGGGCCCGCGGCAGCGGGTCGGGCAGCGTCACGTCCAACGGGCTGACCAGCACGACCTCCTGGTCCGGTCCGCGGTGCTGGCACACCTCCTCGCCGCCGCGCAGCAGCCCGTCGGTGATCGCCACCTCGCATCGCCCCTCCCGCAGGTCGTTCTCGACCGACTCCGCGGTGCCGCTCCGCAGCACCACGCGCACGTCCGGCAACCGCTCGCGCAGCCGCGCGACGATCGCGGGCAGGGGGTGCGGCGCATGCTCGGGCACCGCGGACACGACCAGCTCGCCGCGCTGCAGCGACACCACGTCCTGCACCGTCCGGCGGGCGCGGTCGATGTCGGCGAGGATCCGGCGGGCGGGCTCGACGAGCGACCGCCCGGCCTCGGTCAGCGTGAGCGCGCGGGTCGAGCGGTGGAACAGGTCCACACCCAGCCGCGCCTCCAGCCTGCGCATGGCGATCGACAGCGTCGGCTGGCTGACGTAGAGCGCGGCGGCCGCGGCCGTCATCGACCCGTGCTCCACGACGGCCAGGAAGTACTCGGCGGAGCGGCGTTCCACGCCGTGGACTGTAGTCCGTCAGCTCGACTCATAGCTTCTTCCTGACGGTGACAGTAGGAATTGTTGTTTGCGCTATGAATGCAGGCGCCTTTCACTGGTCCCCGGACTTGCCGCGTGTTTCGTCGAGGAGGACGTCGCGATGATAGAGGGCACCACCACCGAAGCACCGATACGGCCCAAGGGCCTGCCGCGCTCGCTCGAGTACCCGGCGCTCCCGGTGACGGGGCTCCTGCGAGGCACGGCCGCGACGTTCCCGGAACGGATCGCGCTGCGGGAGGGCGACGAGACGCTCACCTTCGCCGAGCTGCTCGCCGCGTCGAGCAGGCTCGCGCACGCGCTGCGCCGGGCCGGCGTCCGCGAGCGAGACGTCGTCGCCCTGCACGCGCCGAACGGGATGTACCACCCGATCGGCTGGTTCGGGATCCTGCTGGCGGGTGGCACGGTCAGCCTGTTCAGCCCGCTGCAGCCGGCCTCGGCGCTGGAGCGGCAGCTGCGGGAGACGAACGCCGTCGCCGCCGTGACCCACCCCGACTGCGCGGACGCCCTCCGCGAGGCGGTCGGCGACCTGTTCAACCTGGTCGTGACCCTGCCGGGGTCCGCGGCGACCGACAGCACCGACGGACCGGGCGGCTACACCGAGCTGGTCGAGGGCCTGCCCAGCGAGCCGCCGGAGGTCTCGGTCAGCCCGGAGGACACGGCGCTGCTCGCCTACACCGGCGGCACGACGGGCAACCCCAAGCCGGTCCAGCTGCTGCACCGCAACGTCCTCGCGAACCTCTTGTCGATGGCCTGCTGGCGGGCGGGCACCCTGCCGGAGGTCCACGGCGCGGAGATCCGGCTTCGGGAGATCCCGGAGACCGCCGAGTACCCGGTCCGGATCGGCCACTCCGTCGGGCTCATCCTGTCCCCGCTCTACCACCAGCACGCGCTGATGAACCTGAACCTCATGGTCGCCGTGGGGGCCACCGCGATCATCGCGGGCCGCTTCGACCCGGTCCGCACGCTGGACCTCGTCGAGCAGTACGGCGTGGACTACATGACCACCGCGCCCGCGGCCTACCACGCCCTGCTCGGCGTGCCAGACATCGCCGACCGCGACCTCTCCTCGGTCCGCTCGCTGACCAGTGGCGCAGCCCCGATGGGCACCGCCATGCACGCTGCACTGAAGGAGGCGTTCCCGAACGGGATCGTGCTGGAGGGCTACGGCCTCACCGAGGCGACGAGCACCGCCACCTTCCCCCCGACCACCCCGGAGGGCGAGCGCCGGATCGGCACCGTCGGGGTGCCGGTGTTCGACACCGTGATCGAGATCCGGGACCTGCGCAACCCTGAGCTGGTGCTGCCGACGGACACCGACGGCGAGGTCTGGATCCGCGGGCCGCAGGTCGCCGCCGGATACCTCGGCCATCCCGAGCTCACGGCCGAGCAGTTCCCGGGCGGCTGGCTGCGCACCGGCGACATCGGCAGGCTCGACGCCGACGGCTACCTCGCCATCACCGGGCGGCTCAAGGAGATGCTGATCTACAAGGGGTACAACGTCTACCCCCGCGAGCTCGAGGAGCTGCTGACCGCGATCGACGGGGTGAAGCAGGCCGCCGTCGTCGGGCGGCCCGAACCGGTCGTCGGAGAGCGGGCCGTGGCATTCGTGGTCGCCGACCCTGCCGCGGGGCTGACCGGGGACGGGCTGCGCGAGCGCGTCGCGAGCCAGGTCCCCCCGTACAAGCGGATCTCCGAAGTGGTGTTCGTGGACCAACTGCCCACCACCCCCACCGGGAAGATCCTCAAGACCGAGCTCAAGGAGAGGCTGACCCATGCGTGACGCCGTCATCGTCCAGGCCGTCCGGACCCCGATCGGCAAGCGGAACGGGGCGCTGTCCGGGGAGCACCCGGTGGACCTGTCCGCCGCCGTGCTGCGGGGGCTCGCCGAGCGGACCGGGCTCGACCCGGCCCTCGTCGAGGACGTCATCTGGGGCTGTGCCTCGCAGGTCGGCGAGCAGGGCGGCAACGTCGGCCGGTACGCGGCGCTCGCCGCGGGCTGGCCGGAGGAGGTCCCCGGCACGAGCGTCGACCGCGCCTGCGGCTCGTCGCAGCAGGCCGCCACCTTCGCCGCCGCGGGCGTGATCGCCGGGCAGTACGACATCGTCGTCTGCGGCGGCGTGGAGTCGATGTCGCGGGTGCCGATGGGCTCGGCCCGCACCCAGGGCCCCGGCAAGCCGTTCGGCCCCACCGTGCGCGAGCGCTACGAGGGCGTCGAGTTCAACCAGGGCATCAGCGCGGAGGCCGTCGCCGAGCGCTGGGAGCTCAGCCGCGCCGAACTGGACCTGCACGCGCTGGACTCCCACGAGCGGGCCGCCCGAGCGATCGACGCCGGCCTGTTCGAGACGGAGATCGTGCCGGTGACCGTGGACGGTCCCGACGGCCCGGTCGTCGTCGACACCGACGAGGGTGTCCGCCGCGGCGGCACCCCCGAGAAGCTGGCGCAGCTCAAGCCCGCCTTCCGCGAGGACGGCGTGGTCACCGCGGGGAACTCCTCGCAGATCTCCGACGGCGCTGCGGCCCTGCTTGTGACGACCAGCGAGATCGCAGCGAAGCACGGCTGGCGCCCGCTCGCCCGCTTCCACTCGTTCGCGCTCGCCGCCGTCGACCCGGTGATCATGCTGACCGCACCGATCCCTGCGACAGCGAAGGTCCTGGACCGGGCGGGCCTGCAGCTCAGCGAGATCGGCGCGTTCGAGGTCAACGAGGCGTTCGCCCCGGTGACCGGGGCCTGGCTCAAGGAGACCGGCGCCGATCCCAAGCTGCTCAACGCCCGCGGCGGCGCCATCGGGCTCGGCCACCCGCTCGGCGGGTCCGGCGCCCGGCTGATGACGACCCTCGTCCACCGCATGCAGGACGACGGCATCCGCTACGGCCTGCAGACCATGTGCGAGGCGGGCGGTATGGCCAACGCGACCATCCTCGAGGCCCTGTGAGCGCGCCACTCCCCTCCCACGACCTCGACCCGGCTCCTACCGGCCGCCCCGGCCTGCTGTCCGGGATCCGGGTCCTCGACCTCACAACGTCCGTCGCCGCGCCGTACGCCACGATGCTGCTCGGGGACCTCGGCGCGGAGATCCTCAAGGTCGAACGCCCCGGGTCCGGGGACGACAGCCGGGCCTGGGGCCCGCCGTTCCTCGACGGCGAGTCGCTCTGGTTCCTCAGCGTCAACCGGTCCAAGCGCAGCGTCACCCTGGACATCACGTCGGCGCCGGGGCAGGAAGTGCTGCACCGGCTCGTCGCCGCCTGCGACGTCGTCGTGGTGAACATGACCGGCCGGGTGCAGCGCAAGCTGGGCCTGGACCGGGAGACCCTCACCGCCGTCCGGCCCGACCTCGTGCATGTCTCCATCTCCGGCTACGGCCTGACCGGCGAGCACGCGGGCCTGTCGGGCTACGACCTGATCGCCGAGGGCTACAGCGGGATCATGGACGTGACCGGGGCGGCAGACTCCCCGCCGCAGAAGATCGGGGCGCCCGCCGCGGACGTCCTGGCCGGCATGGACGCAGCGCTCGGTGCCGTCAGCGCGCTGTTCGACCGCGCCCGCACCGGGCGCGGCCACGGCGTGGACGTCTCGCTGGTCGAGAGCATGACCCGGATGCTCGCGCCGCGGCTGGTCAGCTACCTGGGATCGGGCGAGGTCCCGCGCCGCAGCGGTGGCACCGACAGCGTGATCGCGATCTACCAGGCGTTCGAGACCGCCGACCGTCCGCTCACCCTCGGGCTGGGCAACGACGGCATCTGGGCGCGGTTCTGGGCGTCCGTCGGTGATCCGGAGTTCGGCGCCGACCCGCGCTTCCGGAGCAACTCCGACCGCCGCGAGCACCGCGCCGAGATCGTCGAGCGGATCGCGGGCATCCTGCGCGGACAGTCCCGCGTGCACTGGCTCGGGGTCCTCGCCGAGGCCCGGGTGCCCGCGGGCCCGATCAACTCGCTCGACGAGGTCGCGGCCGACCCGCACCTGCGCGGGCGCGGGCTGTTCTACGGCATCGAGCGCAACGGCGCGGTCATCCCACAGGTCGGACTGGGTATCCGGTTCGACGACGCCGCCGCGGGCCCGAGCGCCGTGCCTCCCCGCCTGGGCGCGGACACCGACGACGTGCTGCGCGAGATCGCCGGGCTGAGCGCCGAGGAGATCGAGCGCCTGCGCGACAAGGACGTCGTCTGACATGAGCACCACACGAGGAGGAGCACCGCAGTGAAGATCGCCGACACGTCCGTCGTCGTCACCGGCGGCGCGTCCGGGCTAGGCGCCGCCACGGCGGCCCACCTGGTCCGCGACGGCGCGGCCGTCACCATCACCGATCTGCCCGGGTCCGACGGTGCGGCTACCGCAGCGGCGCTGGGCGGGGGCGTGCAGTTCGTCCCGGCCGACATCCGGGAGGACGACGGGCTGCGTGAGGTGTTCGCCGCCGCCACCGCGGACGGCAGGCCGCCGCTGCGCGGGGTCGTGCACTGCGCGGGCCGCGGGGGCGATCGGCTGCGCATCCTCGACCGCGACGGCAAGCCCGCCGACGTCGACCGGTTCCGCGAGGTCCTCGAGATCAACCTCGTCGGTACCTACACGGTGCTGCGGCTCGCCGCCGAGGCCATGGCCCGCAACGAGCCCGTCGACGGCGAGCGGGGCGCGATCGTGCTCACGGCGTCCGTCGCGGCCTTCGACGGCCAGATCGGCCAGACCTCCTACAGCGCCTCGAAGGGCGCGGTGCACGCGATGACGATCGTCGCGGCCCGTGACCTCGCGAGCAGGCTGATCCGGGTCAACACCATCGCGCCGGGTGTGTTCGACACCCCGATGCTGGCGCGGCTGCGCGAGGACATCCGGGCCGACCTCGCCGCGGGTGTCCCCCACCCCAAGCGTCTCGGCGACCCCGCCGACTACGCGCACATGGCCGCCACGCTGCTCGAGAACGGCTATGTCAACGGCGAGACCATCCGGCTGGACGGCGCGATCCGGATGCCCCCGCGCTGAGCCCCACCAGCCCGGCGACCCACGATTCCAATGGAGGGATCCGAGTTGAACGCGGTACGTACGAAGGGGTCTCCGACCCCGACACGAGGTGAGTTCGGTGAGTCCCGGGTCAAGGCCTGGGGTGTGACGTTCACGCTCGTGGCGCTCTA
>NZ_JAJTTE010000044.1 GCF_021343995.1 Pseudonocardia terrae
GAGACCGAGCACGACCGAGAGACCGAGCACGACCGAGAGACCGAGCACGACCGAGAGACCGAGCACGACCGAGGGCACGGACGAGGAGGCCCGGTGACCAACCCGGTGCAGTACGGCACCCGCCCCGAGGGCCGCGGCGCGGACGAGCTCCGCCGGCTGGACGACGAGCTGGCCGCGGGCGTCTCGCTGCCCGCCGTCGACGACGTCATCCGGCGGGCCGGTGCGGCCAACCGCGCGAGCGGCGCCGCCGCGGCCGCGGTGCTCACCGTCGGCGCTCTCGGCGGGGTCACCGCGATCGGGACGGCCGCCGCCGAGCCGTCCCCCGTCGTCGTCGCGCCCGTGGCGCAGGTGCCCACCACCACGCCGCCGATCACGACCACCGTCGCCCCGCCGCCGGCCGTCGCCCCGCCCGTCGTGGCCGCGGAGCCGGACCCGACCACGACGAAGAAGCGGACCACCGCCCCGCGCGCCCGCACCACGACCACGGAGCCGAAGCCGGTCGCGCCGGCCCCGGCGCCCGTCGACCCGCCGCCCCCGGTCACCACCACGACCACCACGCCCGCGCCGACGACCACGAAGACGAGGCCGACCACGAAGCCCACTCCGACCGAGGAGGGCACCCCGGACCCGACCTCGACGGCCACGGCCAGCGCGTCCCCGACCAGCACGTCCACCACCACCACGGGGACCACCACCACGGGGACCACCACTCCGACGTCCACCACGGCGGGGCAGCAGAGCCTCCTGGCCGCGCTGATCGCGTGAGCGCCGCGCCCGTGGCGCGCCGGGCGGGTCGGCCCTGGCCGATCGCCTGACCGGCGCCCGGGCCGTCGGGGGCGGTCAGCCCGCGGGTCGGACCTCCTCGCCCGGCCCCTGCCAGGTCAGGACGATGCCCTGCTCGGCGAGCCAGGCATCGAGGTCGTGGCCGTGCGCCGCGAGCGCGGCCACGGTCTCGTGGCACCGGTGCAGCGCCCACTCCGCCGTGGTCGTGTCGATCAGGCCGCCGGCCACGGCCTCGACGAACTCGTCGACGTCGAGCACCTCGGTCCACCGGCCGCGCTTGACCACCAGGTCGAGGTAGAGGTCGGTGGTCCGCCACGCGCTCTCGCCCGGCTCGATGCGGGCGACGTCGAGGTAGAAGTCCTGCTCGCGCTCGTGCCCCGGGTTCCACTGCCAGTCGGTCACGACGAGCCCGAGGTCGGGCAGCAGCCACGACTCGATCCAGTAGGCGGACGCCCGGCCCACCACCGGCCTGCTCATGTAGAGCCCGAACGGGGTGCGGCGGTACTCCGTCACCTCGCGCCGGACGCCCTTGGTGTCGAGGTTGACGCCGGCGGTCACGTCGAAGGTCTGGATCTTCGGCGGGTGCACGCGGCCGATCCTGCCCGACGAACGGTCCGCGCGGGGGGTTCGGCGGCGGGAAACTGTCGGGGGTCGCTCGTACCCTGGGTTCGTGGCATTCGCGACAGAGGTTCCCGGCAGCGCTCGTGACAGCAGCGCACGCGAGGGCGGCGAGGCGGAGCTCCCGCTCGCGCACTCGGAGTACCGCCCCGTGGGCGAGATCGAGCGCACCGGTGGGCACTTCGAGGTCGTCAGCGAGTACGAGCCGGCGGGGGACCAGCCCGCGGCGATCGAGGAGCTGGAGAAGCGCCTCAAGCGCGGCGAGCAGGACGTGGTGCTGCTCGGCGCCACCGGTACGGGCAAGTCGGCCACCACCGCGTGGCTGATCGAGCGGGTGCAGCGACCCACGCTGGTGATGGCCCCGAACAAGACGCTCGCGGCGCAGCTGGCCAACGAGCTGCGCGAGATGCTCCCCAACAACGCGGTCGAGTACTTCGTCTCGTACTACGACTACTACCAGCCCGAGGCGTACATCGCGCAGACGGACACGTACATCGAGAAGGACTCCTCGATCAACGACGACGTGGAGCGTCTGCGGCACTCCGCCACGCAGAACCTGTTGTCGCGCAGGGACGTCGTGGTCGTCGCGTCGGTGTCCTGCATCTACGGCCTCGGCACACCGCAGTCGTACCTCGACCGCTCCGTGAAGCTCGACGTGGGGGGCGAGATCGACCGGGACGCGTTCCTGCGCCTGCTGGTCGACGTGCAGTACACGCGCAACGACCTGAGCTTCGCCCGCGGCACCTTCCGCGTGCGCGGCGACACCGTGGAGATCATCCCGGCGTACGAGGAGCTCGCGATCCGGATCGAGTTCTTCGGCGACGAGATCGAGGCGCTGTACTACCTGCACCCGTTGACCGGGGACATCATCCGCCAGGTCGACACCGTGCGGATCTTCCCGGCCACGCACTACGTCGCGGGGCCGGAGCGGATGGAGCGCGCGGTCCGGGACATCGAGAAGGAGCTGGAGGAGCGGCTGGCCGAGCTGGAGAACCAGGGCAAGCTGCTCGAGGCCCAGCGGCTGCGCATGCGCACCCAGTACGACCTGGAGATGATCCGGCAGGTCGGGTTCTGCTCCGGCATCGAGAACTACTCGCGGCACATCGACGGCCGCGGCGCGGGCACCGCGCCGGCCACGCTGATCGACTACTTCCCGGACGACTTCCTGCTGGTCATCGACGAGTCGCACGTGACGGTGCCGCAGATCGGCGGCATGTACGAGGGCGACATGTCCCGCAAGCGCAACCTGGTGGAGTTCGGCTTCCGGCTCCCGTCGGCGGTCGACAACCGGCCGTTGACCTGGGAGGAGTTCGCCGACCGCATCGGGCAGACGGTGTACCTGTCGGCCACCCCCGGCCCCTACGAGCTCTCGCGCACCGGCGGTGAGTTCGTGGAGCAGGTCATCCGTCCGACGGGCCTGGTCGACCCCGAGATCGTCGTGAAGCCGACGAAGGGCCAGATCGACGACCTGGTGGGCGAGATCCGCGAGCGCGCCGAGCGGGACGAGCGGGTCCTGGTCACCACGCTGACCAAGAAGATGGCCGAGGACCTCACCGACTACCTGCTCGAGCTGGGCATCCGGGTGCGGTACCTGCACTCGGAGGTCGACACCCTGCGCCGGGTCGAGCTGCTGCGCCAGCTCCGGCTCGGGGAGTACGACGTGCTGGTCGGCATCAACCTGCTCCGCGAGGGGCTGGACCTGCCCGAGGTGTCGCTGGTCGCGATCCTCGACGCGGACAAGGAGGGCTTCCTCCGCTCCGGCACCTCGCTGATCCAGACCATCGGCCGCGCGGCGCGCAACGTGTCCGGCCAGGTGCACATGTACGCGGACACGGTCACCGAGTCCATGCAGCACGCCATCGACGAGACCGAGCGCCGCCGGGCCAAGCAGATCGCCTACAACACCGAGAAGGGGATCGACCCGCAGCCGCTGCGGAAGAAGATCGCCGACATCCTCGACCAGGTGTACCGGGAGGCGGAGGACTCCGAGGTGCCGGTGGGCGGCTCGGGCCGCAACGCCTCCCGCGGCAAGCGGGCCGCGGGCGAGCCGGGCCGCGCGTCCGGGGGCAGCTCGGGGATCGTGGCGGGCCGCGACACCACGGCGATGCCGCGCGCGGAGCTGGCCGACCTCATCCAGCAGATGAACGACCAGATGCTCGCGGCGGCCCGCGACCTGCAGTTCGAGCTGGCCGCCCGGCTGCGGGACGAGATCCAGGACCTGAAGAAGGAGCTGCGGGGGATGGACGCGGCCGGGATCAGCTGACCCCGGCGCGTACTGCCGTGGCCGGGCGCGTTGCTACGGTGGGCGCCGTTTCGACGCACGAGCCGGAGGACCGCGTGACCCTCTCCAGCACCCGCCCGGGCGCCGCCGAGATGGTCCGGCGGGTCCGCCTCCGGGTCGCGTCGCCGCGCTCGCTGGTGATCAGCCTGCCGCTGCTGGCGATCTCGGTCACCGCCCTGCTGCTGCACACGCACGGCTACCACATCGACCTCGAGGTCTACCGGCTCGGCGTCGACACCTGGCTGCACGGGGGCGACATGTACGGCCCGCTCCCGCCCACGATCTCCGGGCTGGCGCTGCCGTTCATCTACCCGGTCTTCGCGGCGATGGTGCTCACCCCGCTGGCGCTGCTGCCGTGGACGCCGGCGTGGGTGCTGCTCTTCGTGCTCTCGCTGACCTCGCTGGCGGTCACGCTGTACCTCGCGACGCGGCGGGCCTGGCCCGCGGGCGGCCGGGGCGGAGCGGTGTCGGTCGCGTTCCTCGCGCTGCCGGCGCTGCTCTGGATCGAGCCGGTGCTGCAGACCTTCGAGTTCGGCCAGGTCAACATCATCCTGATGGCGCTGGTGGCGATCGACTGCCTGGCCCCGCGCACCCCCTGGCCCCGCGGCCTGCTCGTCGGCCTGGCCGCGGCGATCAAGCTGACCCCGGCGGCGTTCGTGCTGTTCTTCCTGCTCCGGCGGGACGTGCGGGCGGCCGTGGTCACGGTCGTCACCGCCGCCGCGGCGACCGCGCTGGGCTTCCTGGTCGACGCCCACGCGTCGGCGACCTACTGGTTCGGCGGTCCTGCGGCCGGCGTCAGCGGCTCGGTGTTCTACACCAACGAGACCGTCCAGGCGGTCGTGGCGCGGTGGGGGATCGACGGCCCGCTGCTGACCGGCATCTGGGTCGTCGTCTCGCTGGTCCTCCTCGTCCTGCTGGTCCCGACCGTGCGGCGGGCCGACCCGGCGATCGCGATGTCCGCCATGGCCGCGTTCATGCTGCTGGTCTCGCCGACCTCCTGGTCGCACCACTGGGTCTGGGTCGCACCGGCCGTCCTCGCCGTGGGGGCGCACGCCGTCCGGACCCGGCGGCCCGGCTGGATCGCGGTCGAGCTCGTCCTCCTGGTCGCGTTCTACCTGGCGCCCTTCCGCTGGCTGCCGGGCAACAACCAGGTCGAGCTGGGATGGAACGCCGGGCAGCAGCTCGTCGGGGCCACGTACGTGATCGTCGCGATCGCCCTGCTGGTCGTCGCCTGGCGGTACTACGCGCGCCGGCCACCGGAGGCCGGCCCGCGCGAGCCGGCCGACGGGTCGTAGGACGCCGTCGAGGAGCGAGCGCCCTCAGGAACCGCGGCTCCCGCCCGTGGTCTCGGCGATGGTGGCGTGCAGCGCCTCGACCACGGTCCGCACGGCCGGGCGCTCGGCCACGCTCTCCCGCATCACGACCTCCACCAGCCGGGCCACGCGCAGCCCGGCGAGCGGGCGGCGCAGGAACCGCCGGCCGCCGCGGTCGTCGGTCGACCAGCGGGGGAGCAGCGCGACGCCGACCCCGGCTCGCCGCGCCGCCCACGCCGATGCACCTCACCGTGTGGATGTGTGTGATCCCGCCGATCCCGCTGTTCGCCGCGTCGATGCTGACCGAGGGACCGGGCGCGGGCTGGTCGGCGCTCGGCGCGGCCTTCACGGTCGAGGGCCTGCCCGGGCTCGCGGCCGTGGTCTACCTGTCGCTGATGGCGACGGTCGTGGGCTCCGGGATCTGGACCTGGCTGATGCGGCGGTACCCGGCCGGGGTCGTCGCGCCGTACTCGCTGCTGGTGCCGGTCGCGGGGATCGCGCTCGCGGCCGCGGTGCTCGGGGAGCGGCCGAGCGTGACCGAGCTGGTCGCCGCCGTCGTCATCGTCGGTGGGGTGCTCCTGGGCACGCCGCGCCCCGCCCGGTCCACGCCGGACGAGGTGGTCGGCACCGAGGAGGAACCGCTCGTCGGCGACCGGGCCTGACCTCTCGGACGGCCCGCCGCCCGACGTCGTCGGGCTATGGTGGAGACACGTCCCGTCGCCGTGACGCGTCGCACCGCGGCCGCACACCGGAGCCGTACCGGGGCGGGGCGGAGGTGACGTGGCGCGGGCGGAGATCAACCTGGGTCCGGAGGGGGCATCGGGCGGGCGCGCCGTGTGCGCGGTCCGTCCGGGCACGGACGTGGGGCGACACGCGAAGGTTCTCGCCCACCTGCACGACGCCGTCCTGAGCGGCGCGAGCCCGTCGTCCGAGATCCGGTCCCTGGTCGCCCGGTCCTGGCAGCGCGTGCGCGCCCAGGGGGTCGACCCCGAGCACGGCGAGCCCGTCGGTCCGCTCGCGGCCGACGAGGTCGAGCGGCGGCGGTCCGGCTCCCCGCTGCAGCGGGTGCTGCCGGAGCTGCGCGCGGCACTGACCTCGGTCGCCGAGGACGCCCGGCACGTCATGGTCGTGACCGACGCCGACGGGATCCTGCTGTGGCGCGAGGGCGCGAACCGGGTCCGGCACCGGGCCGACGCGCTGGGCTTCACCGAGGGGGCCGACTGGTCGGAGGCGTCCGTCGGCACCAACGCGATCGGCACGGCGCTGGCCGAGGGCGCGCCCGTACAGCTCTTCGCTGCCGAGCACTTCGTGCGGTCGCACCACGTCTGGACCTGCACCGCCTGCCCCGTGCACGACCCGCGGACCGGCGAGCTGCTCGGGGTGGTCGACGTCAGCGGGCCGGCCGAGACGATCCACCCGACGACCGTCGCCCTGGTCGGGACCGCGGTGAAGCTGGCCGAGGCGAGCCTGTGGCGTCAGCACGAGGTCCGGCTGGACGCGCTGCGCGGCGTCGCGGCCCCGTTGCTGTCCGCGGTGCCCGGCGCCGGGCTGGTCGTCGACGACCACGGTTGGGTCGCCGCCGTCACCGGGATGCCGAGCATCGAACGGGTCGCCGCGCCGCGCGCCGACCGACCGCTGGCCGTGCACGGGGTGGGGCTGTGCCTGCCCGAGCCGGTGCCCGGCGGGTGGCTGCTGCGGTCGGCGGATGCCGGTGCGACGGCGTCGGGCCGGCTGACCCTGACCCTGGACCTGGCGGCGGGGCGGCCGCGCGCCGTCGTCGACGGCTCCGCGCGGTGGGTCCACCCGCTCTCCACCCGGCACGCCGAGCTGCTGGTGCTGCTCGCCCGGGCCGGGGCCACGGGCCTCGACGCGGGCGCGCTGTCCGCGGCCCTCTACGGCGACCGCGACCACCTGGTCACGGTCCGCGCCGAGATGAGCAGGCTCCGGCGCGGGCTCGGCGGGCTGCTGCTCGCCCGGCCCTACCGGATCGCCGACGAGGTCGCGGTGCACGTCCCGCCCCTCGCCGGGACGGTCCTCGCCGGCTCGACCGCCCCGGGCATCCGGGCGCTGCTGGCGGCCGGCGGCTGATCAGCTGGTGACGTCCTTGCGGTGGAAGCGCCAGGCCGCGAGGGCGAACAGCACCATGGCCCAGGTGATGCTCCCGAACGCGCCGCGGGTCATGTCCCCCCAGTCGATCCGGCTGGCGAGCAGGTCGGACCAGGCGTTGGCGTAGTGCGTGGGCAGGTAGTCCCGCAGGTCCTCGAGCGCGGTGATCTGGTCGAGGATCTGCGAGACGATCGACGTCATCACGGCGCCGCCGACGGCACCCAGCGGGGCATCCGTGCTCACCGACAGCAGCAGCGCCAGCCCCGCGACCCACAGCAGGTTGACGGCCACGTACACGCCGCCGAGCAGCGCGCGCCCGGCCGCGGACCAGTAGCCCAGGGACTCGCCCGTGGGGCTGACCAGGTCGCCGGTGCCGTAGGCGAGCGTGCCGACGACCAGCGCCACCACCGGCAGCAGCAGCAGCGCCGTGAAGGACAGCAGCCCGGCCACGATCGCCTTCTGCCGCAGCAGCCGTGCGCGAGGAACGGGCGCGGCCAGCAGATAGCGCAGCGAGGACCAGGACGCCTCCGACGCCACGGTGTCGCCGAAGAACAACGCCACCACCACGACCAGCAGGAAACCGGCCGTCGCGAACAGGGCGAACACGGCGAAGTTCGTGCCGCCGCCCTTCGCCAGGTCGACGAGGTTGACCGAGGTGCCGGGGCCGCTGTCGCTCGTGAGCGAGAAGGCGATCCAGAGGATCACCGGCAGCAGCGCGACCAGCGCGAACGTCACCTGTGTGCGACGCCGCCGGAGCTGGCGGACCAGCTCGACGCGCAGCGGCAGGGTCCGGTCCGCCCGGTACGACGACGAGGGCGAGCCGTCGGCGGCCAGCAGGCCGACGTGGCCCTTCCGCGTCGACGGGTCGGCGTACCGCGCGTCCCGGTGCAGCCAGTCGCCTCGCGACTCGTGCTCGTTCGGCTGCTTCGTCATGGCGCCGTGTCCTCTCCGACGAGCTGCAGGAACGCGTCCTCCAGGCGGCGGCGCGGGCCGGCGGACTCCACCGAGATCCCGGCCGCGACCAGGGCCTCGACCGCCGAGGCGCGCGGGGTGCCGTCGAGCTCCGCGTGCACCAGGCGGCCGTCCGCGGCGACGTCGCGGACGCCGTCGAGCGCCGCGAGGACCTCGACCGCGCGATCCGGGGCGTCGACGCCGAAGCTGGCCGCCCCGCCGCCCGCGATGATGTCGTCGACCGTGCCGTCGGCGACGACCCGGCCGTGGTGCATGACGACGACGTGCGTGCACGTCTGCTCGACCTCCGCCAGCAGGTGGCTGGAGACGAGCACGGTCCGCCCGCCCTCGGCGTAGCGGCGCAGCAGCTCCCGCATCGCGTGGATCTGGGGCGGATCGAGCCCGTTGGTCGGTTCGTCGAGCACGAGCAGCTCCGGAAGGCCCAGCATGGCCTGGGCGATCGCGAGCCGCTGCCGCATGCCCTGCGAGTAGGTGCCGACGCGGCGGTGCACGGACTCGCCGAGCCCCGCGATCTCGAGCGCCTCCTCGAGGTGCGCCTCGGCGGTGGGGCGCCCGGTCGCGGCCCAGTAGAGCCGTAGGTTGTCGGCGCCGGAGAGGTGCGGCAGGAAGCCGGGGCCCTCGACGAACGCGCCGATCCGGGCCAGGACCGGGGCGCCGGGGCCGACCGGCTCGCCGAACGCCCGGATCGTCCCCGCGGTCGGCGCGATCAGGCCCATGAGCATGCGCAGCACGGTCGTCTTGCCGGCGCCGTTCGGACCGAGCAGCCCCAGGACCATGCCGGGCCGCACGGTGAACGACACCTCCTTCACCGCGCTGAACCCGCCCTTGTAGGTCTTCGCGAGACCGCTGATCTCCAGCGGCGGCGCGTCCGCGGCCCCGGCCGACGGGACCTCCCGGCGACGGCGCAGCGCCCTCGCGACCAGCCAGGCGACCAGCGACAGCAGCAGGACGACGGCGATCCCGACCAGCGGCCACACCGGCACCGTGCTGGTCGTGACGGCCCGGCCGGGCACCACCGGCACGTCGAGCGCGGCGCCCTGGGCCAGGCCGATCCGCCACACCGCCGGCTGGGCGGGCGAGGCGAAGCCCTGGTCGGTCGTGCTGATCGAGACGACGAGGCGGTTGCCGGCCTCGATCGGCGCGACGACGCCGGGCAGCGTGATCGACACCCGGGCGGGACTGCCGTCGGCGGGGACGGCGACGCGGACCGGCGCCACGGCGTTGCCGAGCAGCTGGCGCAACCCGTCCTTCCCGACCTCGTAGGTCTTGGCGAACAGCACCGCCTCGTCGGCGGCGGGCTGACCCGGCGTCCGGGAGACGGTGACGTCGACGCGCGTCGCGCCCGCGACGTCCGTCTGCGCGGTCAGCGCGGGTCCGGTGAACAGCGCGGACTGGCCGGGGAGATCGGCGGTGAACGCCGAGAGCCGGCTGCCGAGCGAGCCGAGCGCGCCGCCGAGGCCGGGCAGCGAGGTGATCGCCGCCGGGTTCCCGCCGGCCGGGTTGGCGACGACCTGCGGCCCGCCTTGCAGCGGGAGCGCCTGCGTCGTGACGGGGGCGGCGTCGGCCAGGCCGGGGTAGGCATCGGCGACGACGGTCCGGCTCGTCGTGGTGGTGCGGCCGGCGCGGATGCCGCTCTCCACCTCGTAGGAGAAGGAGGTGCCGGGGTCCGGGCCGGTGCCGCGCAGGTGGAAGTCGAACCACTCGCCGATCTGGTCGCGGACGGCCTGGCCGGGAGCGCCGCCGTCGTGGCCGCCCGCGTACCAGGCGAGCTTCACCGGCGTGCCGTGCGCGGCAATCTGGCGCGCGTTGGCGTCGGCCTGGTCGAGGCCGAACAGGGTGTCCTGCTCGCCCTGCACGATCAGCGTCGGCGCGGTGATCCGGTCGGTGACCGACACGGGTGAGGAGCGGTGCAGCAGCGCCTCGGTGGCGGGGGAGAGGCGACCGGTGGTGGCGGCGTCGGTGTAGGCGGCGCAGACCTCGGCGGTGAAACGGCCGCAGGTCACCGGTGGGGCGTTCGGCGGGACGGCCGAGGCGGGCAGGCCGCCGCCGGTGCGGGCGCCCAGGGTGGAGGCGAGGTCGCCGGTGCCGCCCGAGGTGCTGTCGCTCGAGCCGGAGCCGGTGTTGCTGGAGCTGGAGTCGCTGCTGTCGCCGGAGCTGCTGTCGGTGGTGGAGGGGTCACCGGTGCCGGGGTTGGTGCCGTCGCCGGAGGTCGAGGCGTTGCCGGAGGCGGGGGCGCCGCCGGACGGCGATGAGCCGGCGTCGGTGCTGCTGTCGGAGGCGCCGGTGCCGCTGCCGCCGGTCGAGCCGGTCGAGCGGGCCGACGCGCCGCCGGAGGCGTCGGTGCCGTTCGTGTTGCCGGTGCCGTTCGTGTTGCCGGTGCCGTTCGTGTTGCCGGTGCCGTTCGTGTTGTTCGTGCCGGCGGCCGAGCCGGCGTCGCCGTTCGTGGCGCCGGTGCCGGTACCGATGCTGCTCGAGCCGGAGGAGAAGAACACCCCGGCCCAGCCGCGCTTGAACACGCCGTCGCCGCCGAAGGTGCCGCGGGCCGGGGTGTCCTCGGGCAGGTCGGTGGGGCCGCCGGCGTTGGGGAACAGCGCCTGGGACAGGTCGTTCCAGGTGATCACGGGGGCGAGGGCGTCGATCCGCCGGTCGTACCCGGCGAGCAGCAGCGACAGGGCGCCGCCGTAGGAGCCGCCGGTGACGCCGACCCGCGGGTCGCCGGGGCCGTCCTGCTGCACCTCGGGGCGCTGGGCGAGCCAGTCGACGAGCTGCTCGGCGTCGGCGACCTCGTAGTCCGGGGAGTCGAGCGCGATCTGCCCGCCGCTGGCCCCGAACCCGCGCGCCGACCAGGTGAGCACGACGTACCCGCGGTCGGCGAGCTGCCGGGCGTCCGTGTCGACGGACTGCTTGCTCCCGCCGAACCCGTGCGCGACGAGCACGGCGGGCGCCGGCGTGGTCGCCGGCAGGTAGAGCGTGGTGTCCAGCGAGACGGTGCCCGGGACGCCCGGTCCGCCGCGGACGTCGATGCGCTGGTCGCTGGTGCGGATGTCGGCGGAGGTGGGCGCGGGCGTCGGCGCGGAGCTGGTGATCGTGGCCGCGGCAGCGGTGCCCGGTGCGAGGGACAGCAGCGCCACCGTGGCGATCATCGCGGTGCCGAGGGCGGAGGCGCGGCGGAGGCGCCGCGCTCCGCGGACCGAGCCTTTGCGGGGGTGCTCGGGTCTGCGCTCGTCGCGCACGGCCCTGCGCACGACGGCACGCGCGCCGACGGCGCAGAACAGGCGGGACACCCGCGAACCGTATCCGCGGCGAGCGCCCCACCGCGCGCAGCACCTCAGGACGTTCTCAGTCGGGAGTGTCCGCCTCGCCCGATCTGCCCAGTTCAGCTACCGCAGCAGGACGGCGGCCATGGTCGCGGGCTCGGCGGCGGGGGTGACGAGCCACACGGCCCCACCGGCAGCGCGGGCTCCGAGATCGTCGGCCCTGGAGCAGGAGGGTCGCAGAGCGACCTCCACGCTCCACGACCTGTGATCATGGTCGAGTGGCGCTGGTGGGCCGGGGCCGTGGGAGCTGCGGTGCATCAGCCGCCCCCTAGCAGCTCCTGCACCACAATCGTGGGCTGCGCTCGTCCCGTGATCGTCGGTGATGGAGCGATGCGGTCGTTCAGCAACCTTCGCGCTCCATGACTGGCGATCATGGCCCGCTGGTCCGGGTGGTAACGGGGTGTCAGGTGGTCAGGGTCATGGGAGTTGCGGTGCAGGAGCCGCTCTGCAGCAGCTCCTGCCACGACCGCCAGGCGATCGTCAGCGGGTTCCTTGGCCATGATCGTCGGCTCTGGAGCAGGACGGTCGCTCAGCGACCTCCACGCTCCATTATTAATGATCATGGTCGGTGTGGTCGGGTGGGGTGGCGCGTTCAGCGGGGAAGTGGGGGTGCAACGGCCCCCACGGCGCGGCACCCCAACAGCAGGTGATCTCCGACTGTGGAGCGGAAGCCGCACTCACCGCGGCTTTCCTTCCACGACCGACGCTCACCGCGGCTTTCCTTCCACGACCGACGCTCACCGCGGCTTTCCTTCCACGACCGACGATCGTGGAGTCGTACGTTCCCCAGGGCCACCGGCAGCAGAAGTGCGACTGACCCGGACAGCACTGGTCCATAGGCGAGTTGTGGTGCACCCACCGCCCCGCAGCGGCTGCTGCACCACAGCTGCGTCGACGAGCCCTGCCGCGCATCTCGACTCGCCTCGTACCCCTTCCGGCGGTCACCCGGTCGTCGGCCTTTCCCGACGCGCCGGGCGGCTGCGAGCACCCGGAGGGATCATCGGGCGAGAGTCGGGGCGTGCCCGTGAACCCGGAGGGTGAGACACCCGATCTCGGCATCCCGCGCCGGCTGGCCCGCGACATGACCATCGCGGACCAGCACGAGTGGATCCGCGCCGAGCTGCGGCGCCGGCCGATCACCCGCCGGGCGGCGCTGCGGGGCGGGATCGGCGCCCTCGCGGGGCTCGCCCTCGCCAACGGGCCATGGACCGGGGTGGCGCGGGCGGCGGAGACCGGGCTCGTCGGGCGGCACCTCGCTTTCGGCGACGACCCGCGCACCTCGATGGCGATCGCCGGGGAGCTGACCCGCAAGCCCGCCGGGGACGTCCTGCTCGATCTCGGTCTCGACGCCCGGTACGGCGCGACGGTGCCCGTGGAGCTGCGCGAGCTGGTCAGTCAGATGCCCCGGGGCGAGGACGTCCGGGGCGGGCAGCAGCTGTTCGCCCACGCGCGCGCCGAGGGGCTGACGGCCGGCACGACCTACCACTACCGGTTCCGCCTCGCCGACGGCTCGACCACGCCCGACGCCACCTTCCGCACCGCCCCGGCGAAGGGCGACCGCACGCCGTTCACGTTCACCGCCTTCGCCGACCAGGGCGTCGCCTCCGACGACAGCAGAGGCGGCGACGGGAACGGCTCCTCGGCGCCCCCGAACGCCCTGACCGCACTCGTCGCGAAGGACGCCCCCGCCTTCCACCTGCTGGCCGGCGACATCTGCTACGCCGACCGCGACGGCAAGGGGGAGCGGGGCGACGCGTTCGACCCGGGGCTCTGGACCCGGTACTTCGCGGCGATCGAGAGGAGCGCGGCGAGCACACCGTGGATGTTCGCGACGGGCAACCACGACATGGAGGCCGTCTACGACGACGGCGACTCCCGCCACGGCTACGGCGGCCACGCCGCGCGGCTGGACCTGCCGCGCACCGGGCCGTCGGGCTGTCCGTCGGTCTACGCGTTCACCCACGGTTGCGTCGGGGTGGTGAGTGTCGACGCCAACGAGCTCTCCACCGAGATCCGCGCGAACACCGGCTACAGCCACGGCGCCCAGGTCGGCTGGCTGACCGACACGCTCGCGACCTTCCGCGCGGACCCGGACATCACGTTCGTCGTGGTGTTCTTCCACCACTGCGCCTACTCCACGAGCGACTCGCACGCCTCCGACGGCGGCGTCCGCTCGGCCCTCACGCCGCTGTTCGACCGGTTCTCGGTCGACCTGGCCGTGCAGGGGCACAACCACCAGTACGAGCGCACCGACCCGATCCGCGACGGCAAGCCCACCCGGGAGGCCCCCGACCGCTCGACCGTCCGCCCCGCCACGGACGGCACGACATACCTCTGCGTCGGCTCCGGCGGCCGGAAGAGCAACGGCTGGCTCGACGGCGGGGGCGACCGGTACCGCGGCCGGACCGGCGAGGATCGGGAGATCCGCAGCCGGGTGACGCGCAAGGACGGCGGCGAGTCCGAGACGGTCGCCTGGTCACGGGCGCGCTACGCGGGGTACGCGTACCTGCGGGTGGAGGTGCAGCCCGAGGCGCCCGGGCGGATCGCGACGATGCGGGTGCACGCGATCACCGCGGACGGCGAGGAGATCGACCGCATCGACCTGGCCCGGCCGGTCCCCGCCGTCCCCGCCGTCCCCGCCGCGCCCGCCACGCCCGGACCCGCCATCCCGGCAGCGCCGGCCGACTGGACGCGTACCCCGTCCGGGTTGTCCGTGCCCGCCGGTTCTCCCGTTCCGTCCCCTGTTCGGTCCCTCTGACCGGTGTAATCGGTCACCCCGGCTGGCGAGTGGCGGAGCGGGGCGGGCAGACTGGAGGGGCACCGCAGGGGAGTATCCCGGTCACGGTGGCGTCGTCAGCACGGAGAAGGGCCCGCAGCCCGGAAACGACAATCATGCGGGTCCCGAACCCGGCGCCATCGATCCGCAGCTGAGCGGAGGGGAGAGACCTCGGGGCAGTCCCGTGCTGCCCGAGACCCCTGGAGGCTCACCGCGTGAACGTGCCCGTCTGGCTCTGGTTCGCCACCATCGGCGGCCTGGTGGCCATCATCCTGGCCGACCTGTTCCTGGTCGACCACAAACCGCACGCCGTGACGATCAGGGAAGCCACTCGCTGGGTGCTGTTCTACGTCGTGCTCGCCGTGCTGTTCGGCCTCGGCATCTGGTACTTCGCGGGCGGCCAGTACGCCGGGGAGTTCTTCGCCGGCTACATCACCGAGTACTCGCTCTCGGTGGACAACCTGTTCGTCTTCGTGATCATCATGTCGAGCTTCGCCGTGCCGGCGATCCACCAGCACCGGGTGCTGCTGGTCGGCATCGTGATCGCGCTCGTGATGCGCGGCCTGTTCATCGCCGTCGGCGCCGCCGCGATCAACGCCCTGAGCTGGGTGTTCTATCTCTTCGCCGCCTTCCTCGTCTACACCGCCGTGAACATGGTCCGGCAGGGCATGGGTGGTGGGGAGGAGGAGTGGAAGGAGCCGCGCGTCGTCGCGCTGGTGCGCCGCGTGCTGCCGGTGACCGAGAACTTCCACGGCTCCCGGACGACCGTGAAGCTCGACGGCAAGCGCTGGGTCACCCCGATGCTGATCGTGATGATCGCGATCGGGCTCACGGACCTGCTGTTCGCCCTCGACTCGATCCCGGCGATCTTCGGCCTCACCCAGGAGCCGTTCCTGGTCTTCACGGCCAACGCCTTCGCCCTGATGGGCCTGCGCCAGCTGTACTTCCTGCTCGGCGGGCTGCTCCGGAAGCTGATCTACCTGTCCTACGGGCTGGCGGTGATCCTGGCCTTCATCGGCGTGAAGCTGGTGCTGCACGCCCTGCACGAGAACGAGCTGCCCTTCCTGAACAACGGGGAGCCGATCCCGGTGCCGGAGGTCAGCATCGCGGTGTCGCTGCTGGTCATCGTGGGTGTCCTGGCGATCACGACGGTGGCCAGCCTGGTCGCGGTGCGCCGCCGGCCCGAGCTCGCCGAGGCCCACGGCTCGGCGGTCACGGTGCCGGTGGCGCACACCCGCGAGGAGGCCGAGGCGATGGACCGGCACGACCGGGAGATCGACGACGAGATGGCCCGCTACGACCGGGAGCATTCCTCCTGACCGTCGTGCGTTGTGGGTGGTGCTCCTGCACCACCCACCGCGCACAGCTGCCTCAGCGCAGGTTCTCCAGGTGGACCAGGTCCACCCAGCGCAGCTCGCCCTCCTGCACCGTCGCCGTCATCCACGTGTGCGTGGGCTGGCGACGGCGGTCGGTGGGGGAGCCGGGGTTCAGCAGCCGCAGGCCCGTGCTCGCCGTCGTGTCCCACGGGATGTGGCTGTGCCCGAACACGAGCACGTCGACGTCGGGGAAGCGGGCCGCCATCCGCCGCTCCCGGCCCTGCGCCGCACCCGTCTCGTGGGTCACGGCGAACCGCAGCCCACCGGCCTCGAACCGCGCCACCTCGGGGAGGCGTTCGCGCAGCTCGGGGCCGTCGTTGTTGCCCCACACCCCGACGACCCGGGGCGCCCGCGCCTCCAGCGCGTCGAGCAGACCGGGGTCCATCCAGTCGCCGGCGTGGACGACGAGGTCGTCCGCGCCGAGCGACTCCACCGCCTGCCACAGCGGCGCGGGCAGGTCCTTCGCCCGCACCGGGACGTGGGTGTCGGAGACGATCAGCAGCCTCACTGCACCGCGAGCAGGTCCACCACGAAGATCAGCGTCTCGCCGCCCTTGATGACGCCGCCGGCCCCGCGGTCGCCGTAGCCCAGGTGCGGCGGGATGACCAGCCGGCGGCGCCCGCCGACCCGCATGCCCTGCACACCCTGGTCCCAGCCCTGGATGACCTGGCCGGCGCCGAGGCCGAACTGCAGCGGCTGGCCGCGGTTGTAGGAGGCGTCGAACTCCTCGCCGGTCGAGTGCGCGACGCCGACGTAGTGCACGGCCACCCGGTGGCCGGCCTTCGCCTCCTCGCCCTCGCCCACGGTGATGTCGGTGATCTCGAGGCCGGTCGGGGCCGGGCCGTCGATCGGGTCGACGTCGGGCTTCTGCGGTGCCATAGTCGGGTTCCTCCTGGGTCTCGCGTCGGTCGGGCGCCACCCTGCCAGAACCCCGCCGTCCGAAGGTGGCGCGGGGCCCCGCCCGCCCGCTACGAAGGGATCATGACCGCAGCAGTGCCGACGACGACCCGGGCGACGATCACCGCCCTCCACCGGTTCCCCGTCAAGTCGATGCAAGGGGAGCGGGTCGACGCGCTCGCCCTGCTGCCCGGCGGGGCCCTCGGCGACCGGGCCTACGCCGTGGTCGACGCCGAGGACGGCACGGTGGCCAGCGCCAAGTACCCCCGGAAGTGGGGCGCGCTCCTCGGCTGTCACGCCGCGTTCCTCGCCGAGCCGGAGCCCGACGCCGCCCCGCCGCCCGTCGCCGTCACCTTCCCCGACGGGCGCACGCTGCGCAGCGACGAGCCGGGGCTCGACGCCGCCCTCTCCGACCTGCTCGGCCGCGCGGTCCTGCTGTCGGCCGACCCGGCCGCCGGGGCCGAGTTCGAGGAGCAGTGGCCGCAGATCGACGGGCTCGCGCCGCAGGCGTTCATCGACGACACCACGGTCGAGCACAGCGAGGAGGGCGAGCCGGTCAGCCGGATCGGGGCCGCCGCGCTGACGCCGGGCGACTCCTTCCTCGATCTCGGCGTGCTGCACCTGATCACCGGCTCGACGCTCGCGGCGCTGGCCGAGGCCGCCCCCGGGTCGGTGTTCGACGCCCGCCGCTACCGCCCGAACCTGTTGTTGGACACCGCCCAGGGCCCCGGATTCGTCGAGGACGGCTGGATCGGCGAGACCCTCGCCGCCGGCGACGCGCGGATCACGGTCACCATGCCGACCATGCGCTGCGTGATGACGACGCTGGCCCAGGAGGGCCTGGCCGAGGACCGGGACACGCTGCGCACGATCGCGAAGCTCAACCGGCGCAGCATCCCCGGCATGGGGACCTGGGCGTGCGCGGGCGCCTACGCCGACGTCGTCACGGCGGGCACGGTCCGGGTCGGGGACGTGCTCGGGCCCGTCTGAGCGGCCGGACGGTCGTTCGGGAGGCGGGTCCCGGGGGCCGGCGGTAACGTCCGGCGTCGTGCCCGAAGGCCCCCACCCCTCCCGCTCCGCGTCATGACCTCCGCTCCGGCCCGGAGGGGGACCGAGGAGGAGTACACCCCGGATCCGCGGCGCTGGCGGGCCCTGTCCGTCACGCTCGCCGCAGGGTTCATGACTCTGCTCGACGTCAGCATCGTCTCCGTGGCGCTGCCCTCGATCCAGCGGGGACTCGGCACGGATCCGGCGGGCGTGCTGTGGGTGGTCTCGGGGTACGCGCTGACCTTCGGGCTTGCGCTGGTCCCGGCGGGCCGGCTCGGCGACGCCTTCGGCCGCCGCAGGATGTTCCTCATCGCGCTCAGCGCGTTCGTCGCGTTCAGCGCCCTGTGCGGTGCGGCGCCCACGATCGAGCTGCTCGTGGTCGCCCGGCTGCTGCAGGGCTCCGCGGCGGGGTCGCTGGCCCCGCAGAACTCCGGGTTGATCCAGAGCCTGTTCCACGGTGCCGAGCGGGGCCGGGCGTTCGGGTTCTTCGGCGCCGTCGTGGGCATCTCGACCGCGGCGGGGCCGATCGTAGGCGGGCTGCTGCTCGCCGCCTTCGGGGAGCCCGACGGCTGGCGGTGGATCTTCTACGTCAACGTCCCGATCGGTGTGCTGGCCGTGGTCCTGGCGGCGCGGCTGCTGCCGAAGGCGCGCACGGGCGACCGGCCGCACATCGACTGGGCCGGGGCCGGGCTGCTCGGCGGCGCGGTGCTCGCGCTGCTGCTGCCGCTGGTGCAGGCCGAGTCGGGGGGCCTCGCGCGGCTGTGGTGGCTCTTCCCGATCGGTGTGGCCCTGGCGCTGGTCCCGGGCGGGATCGCCGGGATCGTGGCCGCGCCCGCCCTGCTCGTCGGCGGGATCGGCGGCGGCTTCGTGATCGCGCCGAACATCACCATGACCCTGCGCAACGTGCCGGTCCGGATGGCGGGCTCGGCCGGGGGCGCCCTGCAGACCGGCCAGCGGGTGGGGGCGGCGGTCGGCACCGCCGTCGTCGCCGGGGTGTTCTACGGCGTGCTGGCCGCCGCGGGCCGCTCGTACCAGGCGGGCATCGCGGGCGCGCTGGGCGTGGCCGTGCTGACCACCCTGATCGCGCTGGGCGTGGCGATCTGGGACCTGCGCGACGAGCGGCGGCACGCGTCGGGCGTGGGCGCCCCGGATCCCGACGCCCCGGACACCCGCGGCGACGGGGCCGGCGCCGACGACGGCACGCCCCACCACATCTCGCACGACTGAACCGCGACCGAGACCCGACCGCGCGACACCGCGTCACACCGGGGGCGCGGGCACCCCCAGGGCGTCGCGCAGGAACCGCACCTGCAGGAGCAGCAGGTTCTCGGCGACGACCTCCTGCGGTGTCATGTGCGTGACGCCGGAGAGCGGCAGCACCTGGTGCGGGCGGCCCGCGGCGAGGAGCGCCGAGGACAGCCGCAGGGTGTGGGCGGCCACGACGTTGTCGTCGGCGAGCCCGTGGATGATCATCAGCGGCCGGTGCGGCCGGTCCCCGGACGCCGGGGTGGCGGCGTCGGTGAGCAGCGAGGAACGCTCGTAGGCGGCCGGCTCCCGGTCCGGCCGCCCGAGGTAGCGCTCGGTGTAGTGGGTGTCGTAGAGCTCCCAGTCGGTGACCGGCGCCCCCGCCACGGCGGCGTGGAAGACGTCGGGCCGGCGCAGCACCGCGAGCGCGGCGAGGAACCCGCCGAAGGACCAGCCGCGGATGCCGACCCGGGTGAGGTCGAGGTCCGGGTTCTCGACGGCGAGCGCCCGCAGGGCGTCGACCTGGTCGTCGAGCACGGGCCCGGCGAGGTCGAGGTGCACGGCCCGCTCGAACTCCGGGCCGCGGCCGGGCATCCCGCGTCCGTCGACGACGACCACCGCGAAGCCCTGCTCGGCGAACCACTGGCTGGTCAGGTGCGGGTTGCGGGCGGCGTAGACGCGCTGGCCGTGCGGCCCGCCGTACGGGTCCATCAGCACGGGCAGCGGGATGCCGGGCTCCCACCAGGACGGCATCAGCACCGCCGTCTGCAGCCGCCGCTCCCCGGCCCGGTGCAGCGAGATCCGCAGGTCGAGGCCCGGTTCGGCGGCGTACGAGGCGATCTCCCGCTCGATGCCCGCGGCCCGGACCGTGGTCGTGGCCGGCGACGCGAGATCGGTCGAGGTCCGCACGAGGGTTCCCGCGGCGAGGCGACCGGAGTGCACGCCCTCCTCGGGCGAGGCGGGCACCAGACCGTCGGCCGGGCTCCACGTCCACAGCCGCACCGAGGCGGGCGTGGTGGAGCCGCTGACCAGCAGGGTGTCGCCGTCGACGTCGAGCAGGCTGCGGACCTGGATCTCCGGTGGGGTGACGGGCTCGCCGTCGACCAGCACGCGGTGGGCCCCGTCGCGGTGGGCGAGCTTCACCAGCGCGCCGGAGGCGGCGTGCACTCGCAGGCCGGGCGTGGCGTCGACCCACACCGGGTCGGTCTCCTCGTCGACGAGGGTGGTCGCGCCCGTCGCCGGGTCGACCCGGAGCATCCGCAGCGCCTTCTGGTCGCGCGGTTGCACGACGACGAACAGGCCGCGGTCGTCCCACACGACGTCGACCACGTACTCGTCGCGCCCGGCGTCCCATCCGATCGGCGTGCGGCGGCCGTCGAGCCCCACGACGTCGAGGCTCACGGCCGGGTTGGTGGTGCCGGCGGCCGGATAGCGGACCGGGGTCGGGACGCGGTCGGGGTTGGCCGGGTCCGCGATGTGCCACACCGGGACCGCGGACTCGTCGACCCGGGCGACGACGAGGGCGTCGCCCTCGGGGGACCACCAGAACCCGCGCATCCGGTCGATCTCCTCGGCGGCCACGAAGTCGGCCAGGCCGTAGGTGACGTCGTCGGCCTCGGGTTCGAGGAGCGTCTCGGTCAGGCGCGCGGCGATCAGGTGCACGTGCAGCGCGCCTCCGGACACGAAGGCGATCCGGGCGCCCGTCGGGTCGAGGCGGGGGTCGATCACCGCACCGTCGGTCTCGATCAGCCGCGGGGTGAGCCCGCCGGCGAACTCGACGAGGTAGAGCTTGCCGGACAAGGGGAACACCGCGCGGGTCACGGCCCGGTCCGTCGCGTAGCCGACCACGCCGCCGGCCTGCTCGCGGGCCCGCTCGCGCCGCGCCCGCTCCTCGGCCGGCAGGTCCTCGACGTCCGTGGTGTCGAGCTCGCGGGGATCCGCGATCAGCCGCTCCTCACCGGTCTCCACCTCGAGGCTCCACAGGCAGGTCACCGGATCCGTGCCGCTGCGGCTGCGCAGGAACACGACCCGGCCGCCGTCGGGGGAGACGGTGACGCCGCGGGGAGCCCCGAGGGTGAACCGGCGGGTGCGGGCGTGCAGGCGGGGGAAGGACTCGGCGGTCGACCGGGTCTGCGTGATCGGCTGGCTCACGGGAGGCAGTCTGCCGGACCGGGTCGCGCGGGACCGGACGGCCTTCCCTGCCAAACGACCGGTGGGTAGCGTCGGAGGACGTGACGGCACGGAGCCTCAACACCGCCACCCGCGGCCACCTCCTGGAACACCTGCTCGCGCACTCGCGGGCCCGCACGGTCGTGTGCGACGCCGAGTTCCTGCCCTCGTCATGGACCGGCGGTTCTCCGCGAGCGGGTTCTGGGACACCTGCCGCAGCCACGGCATCACCGCCTTCAACTTCCAGGGCGCGATGCTCACCCTGCTGCAGAACCGGCCACCCCGGCCCGACGACCCCGACAACCCCGTGCGCGTCGGCTTCGGCGCCCCCTGCCCACCGGAGGTCACGGAGGCGTTCGAGCGGCGCTTCGGTGTGGCGCTCACGGAGATCTACGGCAGCACCGAGGCGTCCCTGGTCGCCGTGGTGCTCGTCCGGTGCCCGGCTCGACGGCCCCGGCGTGGTCGCGCACTGCACCGGGCGGCTCACGGAGTTCGCGCTGCCCCGGTACGTGCGGTTCCTCGATGCGCTGCCGGTCACCCCGAGCCGGCGGACCGAGAAGTACACGCTGCGCGCCGACGGCGTCACCGCCGACACTTGGGACCGGGAGGCGTGATGGAACGGTTCGAGCGGTTCGAGGTCACGTCCCCGCGGCCCGGCGTCGCGCTGGTGACGATCGCCCGGCCGGAGAAGCTGAACGCGATGGACCCGCTGTTCTTCCGGGAGCTGATCGCGCTCACCGCGCAGCTGGGGGCCGACCCCGAGATCCGGGCCGCCGTGCTGACCGGGGCGGGGCGGGCCTTCTCGGCGGGCGGGGACATCGTGAGCTTCCGGGAGATCGCCGGTGACACCGCGCGGGTCCGCCGGCACCTTCGCCTTCCGTGAGCCCACCGTCGGGCTGACGCCGGGCTGGGGCGTCGTGCGCGGGCCGGAGGTGATGGGCCGGCACTGGACCCGGCTGCTCGCGCTGTCCGGGCGGGTGATCGACGCGGCCACCGCGGTCCGGGCGGGGCTGGTGCAGGAGGTCCTGCCGGACGCGGCGCTGCTCGCCGCCGCCCTGGACCTGGCCGAGGAGATGGCGGCGCTGCCGCCGCTCGCCGTGGAGGTGGGCAAGGCGTTCGTCAACCGCGGGACCGAAGCGGGCTTCGCCGAGGCGGTCGAGGCGACGGCTCTGCTCTTCGGCACCGCCGAGCACCGGGAGCGGGTGGCGGCCTTCCTGGAACGCTGACCCGCTCGCCCCACCGGGAGGACCGCTCGCCCCGCGGCCCGTCTCCGTTTCCCGGGGCACGCGTTGGGCATGCATCTGCACCAACGGAGGTGATCGGATGATCAACGTGTACCTCTCGGCCCGGGCGCTGGCCGCGGCGCGGTCGGTGGACCCGGGCGTGTTGCCGGCGGCCGTGCACGCAGCGGTCGAGATCGCCCTGGTCGAGCAGCTGCGCGAGGTCGCGACCTGGCCACCGGAGCGGATCCGGGACCGCGCGGCGCGCATCGAGCGGGACGCGGCGGGCTGACCCGGCCGGCGCTCTCAGTTCACGCAGGGCACGGCGGCGGCGTCGATCACCGGGCGGTGCTGCCACTGGTCCTCGGGCACCGTGACCGTGGAGGTCGGCGCGTTGCCGGACGTGGGGGCGGCCGTGGTGCCGGCCGTGATGCTCGGTGTGGTGTTCGGTGTGGTGCTCGTCGCCGAGGGTGGCGCCGTCGGGGTGGCGGTCGGCGTCGGCCCGTTCGCCCGGACGCGCGACGCGTCCGGAACGGTTGTCTCCGGCGCGGTGCCGTCGGCGCGGGCGTCGCTGAACAGCACCGTGTGCACGAAGTCCCGGACCTGGTCGTCGTCGACCTCGACGGCCACGCCGTCGACGGGGGTCCAGAGGTCCGGGCGGATCGAGGGGACGGTCCGGAACACGACGTCGCCGCCCGCGAGCTCGCCCAGCTGCCCGACGAGCTGCCGCAGGTCCCACCCCGAGTCGACGACGACGTGCCGCGTCACCACCGCGAGCAGGCCGGACACCGTCGCGGGGTCCGCGAGGGTCCCCGCGGCCAACACCTGATGGGCCATCCCGGCCAGGAAGGCCTGCTGCCGGGCGATCCGGTCGAGGTCGCCCCCGTCGAGCCCGTGCCGCTGCCGGACGAACGCCAGCGCCGCGGCCCCGCTCACCGTCTGCGGCCCGGCGGGCAGGTCCACCCCGGAGTAGGCCCGGTCGTCGACGGGCTGGTTCAGGCAGACGTTCACCCCGCCCAGCGTGGCCGTGAGCTCGACGAACCCGGCGAGGTTGACCTCCGCGTAGTGGTCGACCGTGGTGCCGGAGACGGCCTCGACGGTCGCGACGAGGTTCGCGCGCCCTGCCTCCCGGCTGCGCCGGTCCAGCTCGGCGCCGGTGACCCCCTGGGCCTCGAGGCGTTCCTGCTCGGCGCGGTAAGCGCGGCCGTACGCCGAGTTGATCTTGTGGCGGCCGCTGCCGTCGGCCAGCGGGACGTAGGAGTCGCGCGGGAACGAGACGGTGACGACGGGGGAGTGCGGGTCCGCCGGGACGCGCACGAGCATGATCGTGTCGGTGTGCAGCTCGCCCCCGTCGTCCCCGGCGTGGATCTGGGCCAGCAGGTCGGGCGGGAGGGGTTCGCCCTGTGCGTCGGTGCGGCTGTCCAGGCCGACGAGCAGCGCCGTGTAGCTGCGGCGCGGCGCCGCCGTCGACCCCGCCGGGGCTCCCGCGCGGGTGGCCAGGACCGAGCTCGTGGTGAGATCCGCGGCGAAGGTCCGGGACACGGCCCAGACGTAGCCGGTGCCGGCGAGGACCGCGAGGGCGAGCAGGGCGACGCCGGTCCGCGCGGCGCCGGCGAGGATGCGGCGCAGCGTGCCGGACCGGGGCGGCTTCTCCATCCGTTCCTCTCACGCACAGGGCCCACGGCAGGCCCCGACGCTGCGACCGTCCAGAGGAGAGACACGGCCACCGGGGCCGTTTCCCGAGCGTACGGCCTCGGCCGCGGGCCCGTGCACGCCGAGTGATCACGTCCACCCGTCCGGCCCAACGTCCGCGGTCACTCCGGCCGGGTGAGGCGACGACGGCGCCGGCGGCGCGACGCTGCCGCCGGAACCGCAGGAGGAAGGAGACCGGGATGAGTGATCGTCGGACGGACCCGTCGTGGGAGGACCTGGACCACGGGCTGCTGATCGGGGCCGTGGTCCTGCTGGCCGTGGGCGCCCTCGCCGGGCTGGGTGGCTCGTTGCTGGCCGGGGCGGCCGCCATCAAGGCGGCCCGCAGCTGGACGCAGCGGGCGGAGCTGCCGCCCGCGGACCTCGCCAAGCTCAAGTGGGCGCAGGCACGGGCGGCCGCCGGGGCCGGCGCGGGGGCCTGGCGCGCGGCGGAGCCCCCGCGCCGGGGAGCGGTGCCGGTGCCCTGACCAGCGGGTGTACCCGGGGGGAGGCACCCGTTCGCCCGCGGCGGGTGAGGCCCGGTCCTCCTGACCGGACCTAGCGTCGGCGCGTGACGACTCCGGTGCCACCCCCCACCCCCGCCCCGGACGACCTGCCGGGGAACGGGGCGCGGCCGCGCGACCGGGGCCTGCCTCGCGCGCTCGTCGTGCTGCTCGGTGCAGCGGCGGTCGTCGTGGTGGTGGCGGGGATCAAGGCGATCGCCTGGCTGATCGCGCCGGCGTTCATGGCCCTGATCATCGTGATCGCGGTCGCACCCGTGCAGAGCCGGCTGAAGCGCAAGGGGTGGCCGGCCTGGGCGACGACGCTGGTGCTCGTCGTCCTGGTCTACGCGGTGCTGATCGTGCTCGCCCTCGGGATCATCGCCTCGATCGCGCGGCTCGCGACCGAGATCCCGAAGTACGCGTCGCAGGCCGACGGGCTGGTCTCGTCGTTGACCTCCGCCCTCAAGAAGGCCGGCGTGGGGCCCGACCAGCTGAAGCAGGCGGCGAGCTCGCTCGACATCGGCAAGCTCGCGGGGCTCCTGGGTTCGCTCCTCGACAGCGTCGCCGGGCTCGCGACGAACCTCGTGTTCCTGCTCGCGCTGCTGCTCTTCCTGACCGTCGAGGCGGGAGGCGTCGGGCACCGCCTGGCGTCGATCGCCACCGACCGGCCGCAGATCACCGGCGCGCTGGGACACTTCGCCTGGGGGACCCGGCAGTACCTGCTGGTCACGACGGTCTTCGGGTTCGTCGTCGCCGTGCTCGACACGATCGCGCTCGCACTGTTGAAGGTCCCGCTCCCCGTCACCTGGGGCCTGCTGGCCTTCGTCACCAACTACGTCCCCAACATCGGGTTCGTCATCGGCGTGATCCCGCCCGCCCTGCTCGGCCTCCTCGTCGGAGGCCCGCAGCTCGCCATCGTGGTCGTGGTCGTCTACTGCGCGCTGAACTTCGTGATCCAGTCGCTCATCCAGCCACGGTTCATCGGCGACGCCGTGGGCCTGTCGATCACGGTCACCTTCGTGGCGCTGTTCTTCTGGGCCTGGCTGCTCGGCGCGCTCGGCGCGATCCTCGCGATCCCGCTGACGCTGCTGGTCAAGGCCCTGCTCGTGGACATCGACCCGCAGGCGCGGTGGGCGGACGCCTGGCTGCGGTCGACGCCGAAGGAGGCGGAGGAGGCGGCCGCCGACGAGGCCGCCAAGGCCGCGCACAAGGCCGCGCACAAGGCCGAGCGGAAGGCCGCGCGGAAGGAGGGCAGGGACGCCCGGAAGGCCCACCGGCACCCGCAGCCGGCCGGCGTCGCGAGCGGGACCGACGGCGACGCCGCGGCCGTGCCCGGACCCGTCGACCCGCCCGAGCCGCCGACCCGCGGCGACTCGAAGGTCACCCCGTGAGCCGCGGCGCCGCCCGCGTCCGCGGCTGATCGGGTGCCCGTGAGCAGGCGCTCGGGAGCACCGGGTCGTGAGTACCGAGTCGTGAGCACCGCGCAGTGAGCACCGGGCAGTGAGCACCGCGCAGTGAGTACCGAGGCGCTGCTGCTGGCGATCTCCGCGATCATCCGGCCCACCGCGCTCGCGGCCCTGTTCGCCATCCTGGCGAGCCGGGAGCCGCGGCGGCTGCTGACCGCGTACCTGGTGGGCGGCCTGGTGTTCACCCTCGCCGTCGGAGTGCTGGTCGTCGTGCTGCTGCAGGGCCTCAACGCCCGGACCGCGACGACGACCAGCAGGCCGGTCGTCGACATCGTCCTCGGGGTGGCGGCGCTCGCCTACGCGATCTCGGCCTGGGCCCGGTGGCCCTCGCCCTGGCCGCTGAGCCGGGGGACCGAGCGGCCGCCGCCCTCGGAGCCGACGTGGATGCAGCGGCGGTTGCAGGGGCTGACGGTGCGCGGGTCCGCCGGGGCGGGCGTCCTCACCCACCTGCCCGGCCTGACCTACCTGGCCGCGCTCAACGCGATCGTGGCCGCGGCCGCGGGCGCGGTCGACGGGCTCGTGCAGGTGGCCGTCTACAACGCCATCTGGTTCAGCACGGTGATCGTGGCGCTCGTGCTCGCGGCGCGCCGCCCGCAGCTCGCACGGGAGGTGCTCGAGCGGCTCGTCGCCTGGATCCGGGTCCACCGCCGGCCGATCACGGTGCTGTTCTTCGGCGGGCTCGGCGGCTACCTGCTCGTCTCGGGCATCCTGCACCTGACCACCCGCGCGTCCTGAGCACCCGGCGGGGCGGTCGGTGGTGGGCGGAGTACCACGAACGGGTGGACGACCACCGCCGGGGTGACCAACCGTGGTTCCACCGTCCAGACTGGCCCGGCAGGACCGGGGACGCGGGCAGGGGGTTCGACGGGTGAGCACGCACAGGGCGTCGACGAGCGGGAGCGGCGGCTTCCGGGCCGTCGGGCAGAAGCCCCCGGTCCCGTACCAGCGATCCGCCTCGGGTGGCACCCCGCCGGCGACCGTGGGGGAGCAGGCGGCCCGCGCCGGTTGGGCACCGGCGGCGCGGCCCGCGCCCGCGCACACCCCGCCGGGCGGCCAGCGCCTGCCCACCGCGGGCGACGGGCGGGCCGTCACCGTGCTGCGGATCGTGGCCTACGTGCTGACCTCGCTGGCGAGCCTGCTGTTCATCGCGCTCGTGGTCTACGGGTACCTGGTCGTGCAGCACGCCGTGGACACCTTCCCGCGGATCTTCCCGTCGGGGGGCTGACGGCCCTCCGCACCGGGACGCGGGGGTGCCGGCGGCACTAGGCTGCCGCGCGTGGACGTCCTGGACGAGTACAGCGGGCACACCGACCCCGGCGGCGCGGCGATCCGGCGGAGCCTGGCCCCGCTCACGATCAGCAAGGTGTCCGTCGGCCCGATGGACAACAACGCCTACCTGCTGACCTGCACCGCCACCAACGAGGCGCTGCTCATCGACGCGGCCGCCGAGCCGGAGCGCATCGCCGACCTCGTCGGGGCGGAGGACGGCAGGCCCGAGCTGCGGCACCTCGTCACCACCCACCGCCACCAGGACCACTGGCAGGCGCTGGGCGCGGTGGCGGGGATGTTCCAGACCCGGCAGATCGCGCACCCGCTCGACGCGCCCGAGCTGCCGATCCCGATGGACGTGCTCGTCTCCCACGGCGACGGCGTGGAGTTCGGCGAGATCTCCCTCGAGGTCATCCACCTGCGCGGGCACACGCCGGGCTCGATCGCCCTGCTCTACCGCGGCCCGGACCGCCCGCACCTGTTCACCGGGGACTCCCTGTTCCCGGGCGGACCGGGCAAGACCTGGTCACCCGAGGACTTCGCCTCGCTCATGGACGACCTGGAGTCGCGGGTGTTCGGCGAGCTGCCCGACGACACCTGGATCTACCCCGGCCACGGCGACGACACCACGCTGGGCAGGGAGCGCCCGTCGGTGAAGGAGTGGCGCGAGCGGGGCTGGTGACCGACCGCCCGGGCCGCCTCGTGAGGGGGCCGGCCGACCACCGGTTCGTGGCCGGGACGGCGCTCCCGACGCATGGGGAACAGGGGTAGGCGTGTCGCCGTCGAACATGTGTGCGACAGTGGTCACCTGGTCCGGCGGGCGTCGCCGGGAAGCACCGGGCGGCCGGCGGCGTTGAGGCGGGTGGCCGAACGGGGCTCCGGCGGCGCCGCGCCACGAGCGGGCAGTCCGGTGACCCCTGGTCGTCCGGCGCTCGCCGGTGCGCACCCGCCGACCGGGAGCCCTCGGGTCGGACGGTGGGCACGGTTTCCGTCGGACCCCCGGCCTAGCATCGATCGCGGGTCCCCGGTCTGCCGCGGACCGGGCCCGCCGATCCCCGGTGACCCGTAAGGAGGCGCCCTCGTGGCCCAGGTCCGCACCCCGCACGACGCTCCCCGGCTGGTCGTGCGCGGCGCTCGCGAGCACAACCTGCGCGGGGTCGATCTCGACCTGCCCCGGGACAGCCTCGTCGTCTTCACCGGCCTGTCCGGCTCCGGCAAGTCGAGCCTCGCGTTCGACACGATCTTCGCCGAGGGCCAGCGCCGGTACGTCGAGTCGCTGTCGGCCTACGCGCGGCAGTTCCTCGGCCAGATGGACAAGCCCGACGTCGACTTCATCGAGGGCCTCTCGCCCGCGGTGTCGATCGACCAGAAGTCCACGAACCGCAACCCGCGCTCCACGGTCGGCACGATCACCGAGGTCTACGACTACCTGCGTCTGCTCTACGCCCGGGCCGGGGTGCCGCACTGCCCGATCTGCGGCGAGGTCATCGAGAAGCAGACCCCGCAGCAGATCGTCGACCAGGTGCTGGCGATGGAGGAGGGCAGCCGCTTCCAGGTGCTGGCACCCGTCGTCCGCACCCGCAAGGGCGAGTTCGTCGACCTCTTCACCACCCTGCAGGGCCAGGGCTACTCCCGCGTCCTGGTCGACGGCACGGTGCACCAGCTGAGCAACCCGCCGAAGCTGAAGAAGCAGGAGAAGCACGACATCTCCGTGGTCGTCGACCGGCTGTCGGTCAAGCCGAGCGCCAAGCAGCGGCTCACCGACTCGGTGGAGACCGCGCTGCGCCTGGCCGACGGGCTCGTCGTGCTGGAGTTCGTCGACCTCGACGACGAGCACCCCCACCGCGAGCGCCGCTTCTCCGAGCGGATGGCCTGCCCCAACGGACACCCGCTCACGCTCGACGACCTCGAGCCCCGCACGTTCTCCTTCAACTCGCCCTACGGCGCCTGCCCGGAGTGCTCGGGCATCGGCATCAAGAAGGAGGTCGACCCGGAGCTCGTCATCCCGGACCCCGAGCTCAGCCTGGCCGACGGGGCCGTCGCGCCGTGGAACAACGGGCACACCGCCGAGTACTTCGGCCGGCTGCTCGCCGGGCTGTCCAAGGCCGTCGGGTTCCGGATGGACACGCCGTGGCGCAAGCTGCCCGCGGAGGCCCAGAAGGCGGTGCTGCACGGCAGCGAGGACCAGGTGCACGTCCGGTACCGGAACCGGTACGGCCGCGAGCGCGCCTACTACGCGAACTTCGAGGGCGTGATCCCGTTCCTCGAGCGTCGGCTGGACCAGACCGAGTCCGAGTCGCAGCGGGAGCGGTACGAGGGCTACATGCGCGACGTGCCGTGCCCGGCGTGCAAGGGGGCGCGGCTCAAGCCCGAGGTCCTGGCGGTCACGCTCGCGCACCGTGAGCAGGGCGACCGCTCGATCGCCGAGGTCTCGGCGATGTCGGTCAGCGAGTGCGCCGAGTTCCTCGACGGGATGGTCCTCGACCAGCGCCAGGCCATGATCGCCGGTCGGGTGCTCAAGGAGATCCAGGCCCGGCTCGGCTTCCTGCTCGACGTCGGGCTGGACTACCTGTCGCTCGACCGGGCCGCGGGCACGCTCTCCGGCGGCGAGGCGCAGCGGATCCGGCTGGCCACCCAGATCGGCTCCGGCCTGGTCGGGGTGCTCTACGTGCTCGACGAGCCGTCCATCGGCCTGCACCAGCGGGACAACCGTCGGCTGATCGACACGCTGACCCGGCTCAAGGAGCTGGGCAACACGCTGATCGTCGTGGAGCACGACGAGGACACCATCCGGGCCGCGGACTGGGCCGTCGACATCGGCCCGGGCGCGGGTGAGCACGGCGGCGAGGTCGTGCACTCCGGCCCGGTGGCCGCGCTGGAGGCGCACGACACCTCGCTGACCGGCGCGTACCTGTCGGGCCGGCGGAGCATCCCGGTGCCGGACGTGCGCCGCACGCTCGACCCGGAGCGCAGGCTCACGATCGTCGGCGCGCGTGAGCACAACCTGCGGGGGCTCGACGTCGACATCCCGTTGGGCGGGCTGGTCTCGATCACGGGCGTGTCGGGCTCCGGCAAGTCCACGCTGATCAACGACATCCTGGCCACGGTGCTGGCGAACAAGCTCAACGGCGCCCGCCAGGTGCCGGGCCGGCACACCCGGATCACCGGGATGGAGCAGCTGGACAAGCTCGTGCGGGTCGACCAGTCGCCGATCGGGCGCACGCCGCGGTCCAACCCGGCCACGTACACCGGGGTGTGGGACAAGATCCGCACGCTGTTCGCGTCGACCACCGAGGCGAAGGTGCGCGGCTACCAGGCCGGGCGGTTCTCGTTCAACGTCAAGGGCGGCCGCTGCGAGGCGTGCTCCGGCGACGGCACCATCAAGATCGAGATGAACTTCCTGCCCGACGTGTACGTCCCGTGCGAGGTCTGCAAGGGCGCCCGGTACAACCGGGAGACCCTCGAGGTGCACTACAAGGGCAAGACCGTGGCCGACGTGCTGGACATGCCGATCGAGGAGGCCGCGGAGTTCTTCGCGCCGATCACCTCGATCAGCCGGTACCTGACCACGCTGGTCGATGTCGGGCTCGGCTACGTCCGGCTCGGACAGCCGGCGCCCACGCTCTCGGGTGGCGAGGCGCAGCGCGTGAAGCTGGCCAGCGAGCTGCAGAAGCGGTCCAACGGCCGCACGATCTACATCCTCGACGAGCCGACCACGGGCCTGCACTTCGAGGACATCCGCAAGCTGCTGCAGGTGATCAACGGGCTGGTCGACAAGGGCAACACGGTCGTCGTCATCGAGCACAACCTCGACGTGATCAAGACGTCGGATTGGGTGATCGACATGGGGCCCGAGGGCGGCTCCGGCGGCGGCACGGTCGTCGCGCAGGGCACGCCCGAGGAGATCGCGGCCACCGAGGGCAGCTACACCGGCCTGTTCCTCAAGGACCTCGTCACCCCGGCGGCCCCGGCCCGGCGCCCCCGGCGGAAGAAGGCCGTCGCGGCGAGCTGACGTGACCGTGGAGCCATGACGCACTTCTGAGCAGGTGTTTCGTGCACTATGGCTCCATAGTGCTGCTCACTTCGGCAGCTGGTCGTAGGCCGGCCGGAGCAGGTCGCGGACCTTGTGCCGGCGGACCTCGATCGGCAGCTCCGGCACCTGCTCGAGCAGCGCGCCCGGCTCCGGCTCGGCCGGTGCGAACCGGGTGAGGTCGAGCGCGCCGGCCGCGTAGAAGTCGTCGAGCAGCTCGCCGAGGGGACGCGAATCGTCCTCGACCGCGGCCTCGGGTGCCGCAGTGCTGCCGCGGCGGCGGCGCAGGTTGGCCAGCAGGGTCTCCCGGTCCCGCCCGCGCAGGGCCAGGACCTCGAACGGGTCCGCGTCGAACCGTTCCGCGAGCAGATAGAACACGGCCGCGAGGTGCTTGCACGGCACCGTGGGGTCCGGACACGTGCAGTCCATCGACAGGTCGCGCTGCGAGGTGGGGAAAAGCGCGAGGCCGAGCCCGGCGAACAGGTCCTCGATCTCCGTGGGCATCCCGCCGGCCAGCAGGGTGGCGGCGTACCACGCGTCGTCGGCCAGGGCCTGCTCCGCGCGCGACCAGTCCTGCTTGCCCCACGCCGGGATGCCGATGCGGACCTTGTACGGGGTCGGCCGGGTGCCCTGCACGAGCGCGACCACCGAACCCGCGTCGACCACGCAGGACACGATCTGCCCGGAGCGGGCGTAGCTGCGGCCGCGATGCAGCCGCCCGCCGACGCCGAGCGCCTCGAGCACGACGAGGAACCGCTTGGACCACCACGTGCGCGCGACGGTGCCGCGGGTGGAGTGGATCTGGATCCCGTTCTCCACGCGCAGCGGGCGCTTCGGATGGTCCTCCTGCGCCCAGAAGGGCTGGTCACTCATCGGTGGCCCCCCTCGTCGGTCGTCTCGTCGTCGGTCGTCCCGGTCGTCGGCTTCTCAGTCATCGGCGACCGCCTCCGCGCCCAGGGCGAAGACGGACCGCAGCTCGCTGGTGCCGAGCTCGGTGAGCCACCCCTCGCCGTCGCTGATCACCATGTCCGACAACGCCTTCTTCGACTCGATCAGCGCGTCGATCCGCTCCTCGACGGTGCCGGGGCAGACGAACTTGCGCACCTGGACCGTGCGCCCCTGGCCGATCCGGAACGCCCGGTCCGTCGCCTGCTCCTCGACGGCCGGGTTCCACCAGCGGTCCAGGTGCACGACGTGGTTGGCCGCGGTCAGCGTGAGACCCGTGCCGCCGGCCTTGAGCGAGAGCAGGAAGATCGACGGGCCGTCGCCGGACTGGAAGCGCTCCACCATCGCGTCCCGCTGCTTCTTCGGGGTGCCGCCGTGCAGGTACAGCACCTCCTGGTCGAAGCGGGCGGACAGGTGCGGCACCAGCATCGAGGCGAACTCGGTGAACTGCGAGAACAGCAGCACCTTGTCGCCCTCGGCGAGGATCTCGGCGAGCAGCTCCTCCAGGCGCGCGACCTTGCCGGAGCGCTTGCCGATCGGGGAGCCGTCGTGCAGCAGCTGGGCGGGGTGGTTGCAGACCTGCTTGAGCTTGGCCATGGCGGCCAGGACGTTGCCGCGGCGCTGGATGCCGACCGAGTCCTCGATCTTCTCCATCATGTCGTCGACGATCGTGCGGTAGAGCGAGGCCTGCTCGCGCGTGAGGTGGTACTCCTGCGTGATCTCGATCTTCTCGGGCAGGTCGTCGATCACCGTGGGGTCGGTCTTCAGCCGGCGCAGCAGGTACGGCCGGGTGATGCGGCGCAGCGTCTCCGCGGCCTCCGGGCTGCCGTGCCGCTCGATCGGCACCGCGAACCGCTGCCGGAAGCGTTCCGGGGTGCCGAGCATGCCGGGGTTGAGGAAGTCCATGATCGACGACAGCTCGGCCAGCCGGTTCTCCATCGGCGTGCCGGTGAGCGCGATGCGGTGTCCGGCGACGATCCGGCGAGCGGCCTTGGACGGGGCTGCATTGCTGTTCTTGATCGCCTGCGCCTCGTCGAGCACCAGGCGGTGCCAGGGCAGCGCCTCCAGCTCCTCGATGTCCCGGGACGCGGTGCCGTAGGTCGTGACCACGATGTCCGTGTCGGCCAGTCGCGCGCGCAGGGCCTCTCCGCGCGGGCGGCCGGGGCCGTGGTGGGCGTGGACGCGCAGGTCCGGGGCGAACCGCGCGGCCTCCCGCTGCCAGGTGCCGACCAGCGACATGGGGCAGAGGATCAGGGTGGGGCCGGGAGCTGCGTCGAGGGTCGGGTCCGTACGCTCCCCCTCCGCCTCTCGCTCGCGCGCCTCCAGGGCCAGGAGCTGGATCGTCTTGCCGAGGCCCATGTCGTCCGCCAGGCAGGCGCCGAGGCCGAGCGACGCGAGGAACGCCAGCCAGGACAGCCCCCGCTTCTGGTACGGCCGCAGCTCGGCCCGGAAGCCGGCCGGCGGGTCGAGCGGTTCGAGTGTGCGGTCGGCCGTGCCGCCGAGCAGGTCCCCGATCCAGCCCTCGGCCGCCACCGAGGTGATCGGCAGGGGCGTGTCCACCGCGCCCTGGGCGAGGCCGAGCGCGTCGGCCACCGTGCCGGTACCACGCCGCCCGTTCTGCCGGCGCAGGAAATCCAGGCCGCGGGCCAGCGCGTCGGCGTCGACGCTCACCCACTGCCCGCGGATCCGCACGAGCTTGGCCTTGGCCGCGACCAGCGCGGCGATCTCCTCCTCGTCGAGCTCCTCGTCGCCGGCGGCGAGGGTCCACCGGAACCGGGCGAGCTCCTCCCGACCCAGGCCGCCGCGGGTGACGACGCCCGGCGCCGCGGGCGAGGACACCGACAGCCGCAGCCCGAGCGGGCGCCGCCCGTTCCACCCTGCCGGGAGCTGCACGCCGAAGCCGGCCGCGAGCAGGCGCGCGGCGTCCTCGGTGAGGAAGCGGTGGGCCTCGTCGAGCTCGAGGTCGAGCTCCTCCGGCCGGGCCCGGCGCAGCGCGCCGGCGAGCGGCGGGTAGACGAGCGCGGCCCGGCCCAGCTCGGCCAGCAGCAGCTCCTGCGCGGAGGTGATGAGCCGGTCGGCGCGCCCCGCCCACACGTCGTCGGCCGGCAGTACCAGGCTGGGGTCCTCGGTCGACTGCAGCTGAAACTCGAGGACCCAGCGCGTGCCGTCGCCGGTCTGGTCCAACGGGTCGTCCCCGGGGTCGGCGGGGTCGTGCAGCGTGCCGATCTCGGACAACCGGAAGGTGGCGCGGGCCGGCCCGGTCTCCTCGGTGGTGACCGCGTCCCACGGGGCCAGTGCGTCGGCCAGCGTGGCGAGCTCCCGTTCGGTGGCCTCGAACCGCGGGTCCGGGCCGTCGAGGGCGGTGAGCCAGGCCTCGGTGGCGGGCAGCGCCTTCGGTGCGCGGCCGCGGCGCGGCGGCACGAGGGCGACCGGGGTGTCTGCAAGGGCGAGGCGTTCGCGGACCGCCGCGTCGACCAGCGAGTCCAGCGCGGCGTCGATCAGCAGCTCCGGGGAGTGGCCGGCGGTGTCGCCGGAGCGCCGCTGCTCGGCGCGGGCCACCGGGGGCAGCGCGTCGACCAGCGACCGGCGGGCCACCGCGTCGAGACCCTGCACGACGGGCCGCCACCGCGCCTCGGGCCCGGGCCGCAGCGTGGGCAGGACGCGCCCGCGGGCAGCCAGGTCGTCGGCGAACGCCGCGAGCGCCCGCAGGTGGGCGACGGAGGCGCCGTAGCGCACGTCGTCGGCCGGGTCGGCCAGCTCGCCCGGCTCGACGACGACCGCCGGCACCGTCCACGGGGTCAGCGACACCTCGGCCGACCGCCGCCCGGGCGCCCGACGGCGCACCAGCTCGGGCGACTCCACCGGTCCGCTCGCGCGAGAGGGGAGCAGCAAGGTCAGCGAGGTCTGCTTGCCCGGGTGGATCCCGGCGAGCTGCGACGCCGGCACCGCGAACGGGTGCGGCCGGGCAGTGCGCAGCGAGCGGCGCGAGGTGGTCGCGGGGCGCTCGCCGTCCTCCGCCCAGAGCACGACACCCCGGGCCGGGGACCAGAGACCGTGGACGACGAGCACGGGGTCAGGCTACGAGCCACCTCCGACAGTTCCGCACTCCCGGCGCGGTCACCCGTAGATCGGCGGTGTCAGGACACCGAACGACACATCCCGGGCGACGACGATGTGCAACTCGGTAGCCCGAAAATGCCGACTCGCGGAAGCCGCGGCCCCGACTCGCGGAAGCTCGGGGCCCGGCGCGAGCGCGGTCTACATTGAGTACAGCGGTCGGGCCTCGACCGGGACGAGGTCGACGTAGTCCGGGTGCTTCTCGATCCAGCCCCGGATGAACGGGCAGTCCGGGTACACCGCCAGGCCACGCGTCCGGGCGGCGTCCAGCGCGAACCGGGCGAGCTTGCCGCCCAGGCCCTGGCCCTCGTACATCGAGTCGACCTCGGTGTGGACGAACCTGATCGTGCCGGGCTCGACCTTGTACTGCGCGAAGCCGGCCAGCCTCCCGTCGACGTGGATCTCGAAGCGCGACCACTCGGCGACGTCGAGGATCATGGGTTCGGTCATGCCTGCGATCCTCCCAGAGCGGACCCGCCGAGGCTCCCGTGCGGCACGTACGAGGCGGGGATCACGCCGAGCTTCCCCTTCTGGTAGTCCTCGAAGGCCTGCAGCACCTCGTCGCGGGTGTTCATCACGAACGGGCCGCCCCACGCGATGGGCTCGCGGATCGGCCGCCCGCCGAGCAGCACGACGTCGAGCGCCGGGGTGCGCGAGTCCTGCCCGCGGTTCCCGGCCACCGTGATCAGGTCGCCCGGCCCGAACAGCGCCAGCTGACCCTCCCGGACCGGCCGGTCGTCCTTGCCGACGGTGCCGGCGCCGGACAGCACGTAGACCAGGGCGTTGAAGTCCCGCCGCCACGGCAGCCGCATCCTCGCGCCGGGGGAGACGGTCGCGTGCATCATCGCCATCGGCGTGTAGGTCGACCCGGGGCCCTCGTGCCCGGCCAGCTCGCCGGCGATCACCCGGATCAGGGCGCCGCCGTCGGGCGTGGTGAGCAGCGCGGCCTCGCGGGCGCGCAGGTCCTGGTACTTCGGCTCCAGCCACTTGTCGGCCTGCGGCAGGTTCACCCACAGCTGCAGGCCGTGGAACAGCCCGCCGCTCGCGACCAGCGCCTCCGGCGGCCGCTCGATGTGCAGCAGCCCGCCGCCGGCCGTCATCCACTGGGTGTCGCCGTTGGTGATGTTCCCGCCGCCACCGTGGCTGTCCTGGTGCTCGAACTCGCCGTCGATGATGTAGGTGACGGTCTCGAAGCCGCGGTGCGGGTGCCACGACGTGCCCTTGGGCTCACCCGGCGCGTACTCCACCTCGCCCATCTGGTCCATGTGCAGGAAGGGGTCGAGGTCGCGCAGGTCGACCCCCTGGAACGCGCGGCGGACGGGGAAACCCTCGCCCTCGTACCCGCGGGGTGCGGTGGTGACCGAGCGCACGCCGCGGTCGAGGTCGGTGGGACCGGGCTCGGGGACGCGCGGCAGCGCGGTGACGTCGGCGACGGTGACGGCGGGCATCGGGAACCTCCCGGATCGGCGGGCATCTTGTTGAGCTCGCAAGTATCGGGCTCAACCATGGCGGGACCCGTGGTGTTCCATCATGGTCCCGTGGAACGTCCCGTCCGGCCCGCGACCCTCGACGACCTGCCCGCCGTCGCGGCGGTCTACGCCCCCTACGTCGAGCGCACGGTCACGACCTTCGACGAGGACGTCCCCGACCTGGACACCTGGCAGGCCAAGCTCGCCGCGCTCACCGCGGGCGCACTGCCCTTCCTCGTCGCCGAGATCGACGGGCGGGTCGCCGGGTTCGCCTACGCCTCGCCCTGGCGGGGCGCCAAGCCCGCCTACCGCCGGACCGTGGAGAACACCGTGTACCTCGCCGAGGCCGCGGCCGGGCGGGGCCTGGGCGGGGCGCTGCTGGGCCGCCTGCTCGACGAGTGCCGCGCAGCCGGGTTCGAGCAGGTCGTCGCGGTGATCGCGGATCCGGAGGGCAACCCGGCCTCGGTCGCGCTGCACCGGCGGGCCGGGTTCCACGAGGTCGGGGTGCTGCGCGGGGTCGGGCGCAAGCACGGCCGCGTCCTCGACACTGCGCTCTGGCAGCGCTCGCTCACCGGGGGGCGCGTGATCGTCGGACGGTCTCGACCCGCCGCCCGCCCCGGACCAGACTGACCCGGTCGCCCCCGCGCCGGAGCGGGGGCCGGACCGGAGGGGGTCGCGTGGCCGAGCCGACCGTCGTGCTGGAGAAGCTGTCGTTCCTGGAGGGCCCGCGCTGGCTCGGGGGCCGGGTCTGGGTGAGCGACTTCTACACACACCGGGTGCTCAGCGCCGAGGCCGACGGCAGTGACCTGCGGGTCGAGGCGACCGTGCCGGCCCAGCCGTCGGGGACCGGGCTGCTGCCCGACGGCAGGCTGCTGATCGCGTCGATGCGGGACCGGAAGATCCTGCGCCGCGAGCAGGACGGCACCCTGGTCACGCACGCCGACCTGAGCGGGCTCTCCCGCGGGGTGCTCAACGACATGGCGGTCGACCGGCAGGGACGGTGTTGGGTCGGGTGCTTCGGCTTCGACCTCATGGCGGGGGCCGACCTGGAGCCCGGGCTGGTCATGAGGGTCGACCCGGACGGGTCCGCCGAGGTCGTGGCCGAGGAGGTCTACTTCCCGAACGGCACCGTGATCCGGGGCGACACCCTGGTCGTCGCGGAGAGCTTCGGGAACCGGATGTCCGCCTACGACATCCGCCCGGACGGCTCGCTCGGCGGCCGGCGCGACTGGGCGCGGTTCGGCGAGCTGCCCACCACCCGGAACGTGGGCGAGATGCTGCCGGGGCTGGCCGTGGTGCCGGACGGGATCGCCGATCCCGACGCCGAGGGCGCGATCTGGGTCGCCGACGCGGACCACCACCGTGCGATCCGGGTCCGCGAGGGCGGGGAGATCCTCGACGAGGTCACCGTCGGCGACCTGCAGACCTACGCGGTGGCGCTGGGCGGCGCGGAGGGCCGCACCCTCTTCCTGGCCGCCGCCCCGAGCTTCCTCGAGCACGAGCGCCGGGACACCCGGGACGCGGTGCTGCTGTCGACGCGGGTCGACGTCCCGCTCGCGCACTGACGGACGGGGTCGTGCCGTCCCTCGACGAGCGCGCGTGCCGGGAGCGGCTCGCGGCGCACCCCGTCGCCCGGCTCGCCACGCTGCGCGCCGACGGCACGCCTCGGCTCGTCCCGATCACCTACGCGCTGGTCGACGGCCTGGTCTGCTCCGCGGTCGACGAGGTGAAGCCGAAACGGGGGCCGCGGCTGGCGCGGCTCGCCGACGTCGCCCGGGACCCGCGCGCCGCCGTCGTCGTCGACGAGTACGCCGACGACTGGGCGCGGCTGTGGTGGGTCCGGGTCGACGGCACCGCGGCCGTCCACGAGGCCGGCGCCGACGATCCGGGCGGGCTGCGCGAGCGGGCGCTCGACGCCCTGCAGGCGAAGTACCCGCCCTACCGGGACGCCCGCCCGCGGGGGCCGCTGCTGGTCCTGACCCCGACGGCGATCACCGGCTGGGCGGCGCGCTGACCGGTCACAGGCCGGCCAGCCAGCCCGCGACGGTGGCGTCGACGAGGCCGGGGCGTTCGAGGTGCGGGGCGTGGCCGCTGTGGAGGAGCAGCAGGTCGATGTCCGCCTGCGCGGCGTCGCGGACGGCCTCGACGTGCACGGCGGTGCCGTAGGGGTCGGCGTCGCCCTGGATCCCCAGGACGGGGCAGGTGATCCCGGCGAGCTCGGGCCGCAGGTCCCAGTCCCGGAAGGCCGGGTCGAGCCAGACGTCGTTCCAGTTGCGGAAGCATACCTCGGCGTCGCGGTGGTGCCGGGCCATCCGCCGGGCCAGGTCGCCGGAGTCGAAGGCGCGCTTGGCCTCCTCGATCGCCCGCAGCCCGATCTCCTCGACGAGCACGTGCGGGGCCAGCACCACCAGGCCCGACACGGGCAGGGCCGCGGCGGCGAGCAGCGCGATCGAGCCGCCGTCGCTGTGCCCGACGAGGACCGGTTCGCCGAGGTCGAGGGCCTCGACCAGGGCCGGCACGACGGTCGTGGCCTCCTCGTGCGCGAAGCGGATCGTGTGCTTGGCGGACGGCAGGTCCGAGAAGCCGTGGCCGAGCCGGGAGTAGGCGACCGCCCGCCGGCCCGTGGCCTCGGCGATCCGCCGGTGGAAGCCGCGCCAGAGCCCGACCGATCCCAACCCCTCGTGCAGGAACAGCAGCGGTGCGCCGGTCCCGGGGACGTCCTCGTACTCGTAGGCGGCGCCGTCGATCTCGACCCGGTTCACGCCCGGGAGTCTAGGAGCGAGATCAGCCTCCGCGGGGCCACGGTGCGGTAGGCGTCCGCGACGAGCTCGGCGATCTCCTCCCAGTCGACCTCGACGTCGAGCCGCACGCCCACCCAGCCACGGGTACCGACGTAGGGCGGCCGGAAGAAGCGCTCCGGGTCCGCCGCGACGAGCTCCTCCTGCACCCCGGGCGGCGCGGCGCACCAGAAGGCGAGCCGGTCGTCGTGGTGGTGGTCGGCGAACGTCACGAAGGTCTTGCGCACGCACCAGGTGGGCTCGCCGTGGCTGACCCTCTCGGTGACCTCGGGCAGCGTCAGGCACAGCGCACGCAGCCGGTCGAGCGCGGTCGGGCCGGCGGTCACGGCACCACCGGGCGGTAGGTCCCGAAGCACCAGACGTCGCCCTCCGGGTCGGTCATCACGGGGCCGGGGGTGAGCCCGAGGGTGCCGCTGAGGAAGTCGAGCGCGGCGCGCGGGTCGTCGTAGCGCAGTGTCATGTGGATGCGGCCACCGACGACCAGCCCGGCCGCGCGTTCGAAGCGCAGCACCCGGGCCGCGGCCTTCGGGGCCGGCCCGACCTGCGCGCGGAACCGGTCGAGCAGGTGCCGGCGGCTCCAGCCCGTCTCGACGGCCAGCTCGGCGATCCCGACCGCCCCGGCCCGGCGCACGAGGGTCTGCCAGGCCCACGCGACCTCGGGGTCGGGCGTCCTGACCCGGTCGGCGAGCAGCCGGCCGGCGAGGAACGCCTCGACACGGGCGAACCGCCGCGGCCAGTCCGGGGCGTCGGCGAGCCGGCCGGGCAGCGCCGCGAGACCGGGGTCGCCGAGCTCGTCGAGGGCGGGGACGGCGCCGGTGAGCTCGGCCGTGGGCCGGCGGAGCAGCACGAACACCCCGAGCGGCGTGAGGTCCACCTGCACCCCGTGCTGGTGGCGCAGGGCGGGATGTGGCGTCACGGTCACGTACTCGCCCGGCTCCACCGCCCGAGTGTGGCCCGTTTCGCCCGATCGGCGTCAACCCCCATAATGCGCGGATGCACGGCCCGCAGGCACAGCTCGCGGCGGAGGTCGTCGCCGACCTGCCGGTGGGCCTGTTCGCGCTCGACGCCACCGGCGGTGTGCTCCTGTGGAGCGCGGAGGCCGCGCGGCTGACGGGCTGGTCGGCGGACGCGGTGATCGGCCGCAGCGGCGTCGAGCGCGTCCGGCCGCCGGTCGACCTGGCCGCGGCCCGGGACATGCTCGCCCGCGCCCGCTCCGGGCGGGTCAGCGACCCGTTGCCCGCCGTCGTGCCCACGGGCCGCCTCCTCTACGTCCACGCCGCGCCCGGCTCGGGTGAGGTCGCCGTGGTCGGGGTGCTGCAGGACGCCACGGACGCGCGGGCCGGCGTCGAGGCCTTCTCGCTGCTCGACGCGCTCTGGCAGAACGCCCCGGTCGGGCTCGCCTACTTCGACCAGGACCTGCGGTACCGGCGGGTGAACGCCGCGGTCACCTCGCTCGACGGCGGCACGGCCGACGACCGCGTCGGCCGCACCCTCGAGGAGGTCCACGGCGAGACGGGAGCCCGGATCGCCGGGCTGCTGCGCCGGGTGCTCGAGGAGGACCGGCCGCTCACCGAGGCACCGCTCACCGGGCGGCTCTGGCACGGGCGCGGACCGGAGCAGACGTGGGTGCTCAACTCCTACCCGGTGCACGACCGCGACGGCAGCGTGCTCGGTGCCGGGCTGGTCGTCGTGGACATCACCGAGACCGAGCACACCCGGCGCGAGCTCGCCGAGCTGGCCGGGGCCCGCGAGTCGCTGCTGCGCCGCTACCGCAGCCTCGTCGACGCCACCTCCGCGGCGGTGTGGATCCGCGAGCCCGACGGCAGCGCGCGCGAGGACTCGCCGAGCTACCGCGTCGTCACCGGGCAGGCCCCGCAGGAGTACGCCGGCTGGGGGTTCCTCGACGCCATCCACCCCGAGGACCGGCTGCGCAAGCGCGCGGCGTGGGAGGCGGCGGTCGCCCGGGCGCGGGCGGGCGGGGACGCGAGCTTCGAGCACGTCCACCGGCTGCGCACGGCCGGGGCCGGATACCGGTGGTTCCGGTCGCGGGCCGTCGCGGTCCGCGAGGACGACCGGCTCGTCGAGTGGGTCGGCACCGAGACCGACATCGACGACGAGTTCCGGTCCCGGCACCGGCTCGACGTCCTGGCCGGGGCGACCCTCGCGGTCAACAGGGCGCTCGACCCGGAGACCGAGCTGCTCGCCCTGGCCGACGCGGTCGTGCCGGAGTTCGCCGATCTCTGCCGGGTCTACCTGGTCGACGAGGCCCGGCCGCTCGGCACCGGACACCCGGTGCACGGTCGTCGCTCGGTCACCCGGGCCGCGCCGGGCCTGCCCCCGGTGCCCGGCGACATCGGTCCCGACGGCGCGGCACGCTTCGTGTTCGGCGCCGACCACCCGCTGGCCCGCAGCGTGCGGACCGGCCGGCCGGAGCTCGAGCTCGACCCGCTCGGCGTCGAGCACTGGGCCGGCACGCCGGAGATGTTCGCCTGGGCGCGCGAGGTGCGGATGAACTCCCGGCTGGTCGCCCCGGTGATCTCCGGGGGCCGGGTCGTCGCGGGCCTGTTGTTCGCGAGCTGCGGCGAACGGGTGCCCTACACCCCCGACGACCTGGCGCTGGTCACCGAGCTGGCCGCGCGGGCGTCGGCCGCCGTCGAGCACGGGCGGCGGTTCCAGCAGACCCGCGAGGTGTCGCTCGCGCTGCAGGAGTCGATGCTCACCGAACCGCCGGCCATGCCCGAGATCGGCATCCGCGGGATCGAGGTCGCCGCCCGCTACCGCCCGGCGGCGGCGGAGCTGGAGGTCGGCGGCGACTGGTACGACGTGTTCCGGTTGCCCTTCGGGGACCTCGCCCTCGCGGTCGGCGACGTCGCCGGCCACGACCTGGCCGCCGCCGCGACCATGGGACAGCTGCGCAGCATGCTGCGCGCGCTGGCCTTCGACAGCGACGGCGCCCCGTCCGACGTGCTGCGCCGGCTCGACCGGGTCGCCTCCCGGCTCGACGTCACCCGCTTCACCACGCTCCTGCACGGCCGCGTCCTGCTCCGCGGCGCGCAGCGGTTCTTCCGCTGGTCCAACGCGGGGCATCCGCTCCCGCTGGTCCTCGGGGCGGACGGGACCGCCCGCTACGCCACCGGGGCCGTCGACGTCGTGCTCGGGGTGGATCCGGACCGCTTGCGGCACGACCAGGAGATCGAGCTGGTCCCGGGCGCCACGCTCGTGCTCTACACCGACGGGCTCGCCGAGCGGCGCGACGACGTCGACGACCGCGGCGCCCGCGAGCTGCTCGCCCTCGCCGAGGCCGGGGCGCACCTGGATCTGGAGGCCCTCTGCGACCACCTGGTGTCCGGGACGACCGCCGACACCGGCGACGACATCGTCGTGCTGGCCCTGCGGTACCGGGTCTGACGGGCCCGGACGGTCCGCGGCGTCCGCGTAGGCTCCCGGCATGATCGACCCGGTCGCCCGCGCGACGGCCCTCGCCGCGGACGGACGGGCCCTGCTGGGCATCGCCGGTGCGCCCGGCTCGGGCAAGACCACGCTCGCGGCGCACCTGGCCGCCGCCGTCCCGGGCGCGGTGCACGTGCCGATGGACGGTTTCCACCTGGCGGACGTCGCGCTCGACCGGCTCGGGCGGCGGGACCGCAAGGGCGCCCCGGACACGTTCGACGCCGCCGGCTACCTCGCGCTGTTGCGCCGGCTGCGTGCGGGGGAGCCCGGCCCGGTGTACGCGCCGATGTTCGAGCGGGACCTGGAGCAGCCGCTGGCCGGGGCGATCGCGGTGCCGCCGGAGGCCCGGCTGGTGGTGACCGAGGGCAACTACCTGCTGCTGCCGGACGCGCCGTGGCCCGCGGTCGCCGCCGAGCTCAGCGAGGTGTGGTTCTGCGACCTGCGCGAGGACCTGCGGCTGCGCCGGCTCGTGGACCGGCACGTCCGGTTCGGCAAGGCGCCCGAGGTGGCGGAGGAGTGGGTACGACGGGTGGACGGGCCCAACGCCGAACGGGTGGTCGCGACCCGGGACCGGGCGCACGTGGTGGTGCCCAGCGCGGTGCTGGAGACCCTCGGCCCGTGACCGCGTCGCTCGACGCGGCCCGGCGCGGTGTTCGGCGCGGGGATCGGCGCGCGCTCAGCGCCAGGGGGTGACCCGGGCGCGCCGCGACAGCCGGACCTCGCACTCGATGCCGGCCGGGTCGAGCCCCGTGAGCACGGCGATCAGGTCGCGGGCGGCCGCCTCGGCGTCGCGCAGGTCGCGGACCGCGGTGGCGGCCTCGATCTCCGGCACGTAGAGCACCAGGGTGCGGTCCGACGGCCAGGCGTCGACCGCGAACCGCCGCGGGCTGCTCACCCCTCCCACGGTAGTCGCGCCGACACGCGGAGGCACTCAGCCGCAGGGCGTGAGCGTGCAGTCCTGCCGCTGGGCCGTCGGCGGGGAGCCGGGGGCCGTCGTCGGGGTCTCCTCGCCGGACAGCGGCTCGTCCCGGTCCGGCAGGGAGCTGCTCCCCGGGTGCGGCTCCGTCGTCGGGACCGCCGACGCCGCGGGCGGGGGTGGCGGGACCTCCGACGGCGCGCTCGGCGGCGCGCTGGGCGTGGGCGTCGGGGAGGGCGTCGCGTTGGGCGGCAGGTCCGAGGCGGGCTCGCCGATCGGCTTGTAGGTGCCGAACCCGTCCTGCTGCGGCTCGTTCTGGACGGCCTGCTTCATGAAGGTCTGCCACATCTCGCCGGGCAGGGTCTTGCCCTCGACCGGGGTGCCCGACGCCGTGCGGATCGGCGAGTTCATGTCGGTGCCGATCCACACCGCCGTGGCCAGGTCCGGGGTGAAGCCGGAGAACCAGGCGTCGTTGTTCTGGCCCTCGAACCGGGACTGCACCGTGCCGGTCTTGCCCGCGACCGGCCGGCCGATGCCGAGCCCGTCGGTCGGGGCCACGCCGAGCATGGCCTCGACGGTGTTGCGCGCGACCTGCTCGCTGAACCGCCGCTCGCCCTGGGAGCCCGGCGCCTCGTAGAGCACCCGGTCGTCCGCGGTCACCACCTTCGAGATGAAGTGCGGGGCGTGCCAGACGCCGCCGTCGGCGATCGTGGCGTAGGCCGAGGCCAGCTCCAGCGGCGTGACCTCCTTGTTCCCGAGCGCCAGCCGGGCGTCGGGGCTGTCCAGCGGAGAGGTGATCCCCGCCGCGCGGGCGGCCGCGGCGACGTTCTCGGGGCCGACCTCGGCCGCCAGCTTCGTGAAGATGACGTTGTTGGAGAGCGTCATCGCCTGTTTGATGTCGCAGCGGGGGCAGTCGGCGCCCTCGGCGTTGCGCAGGCCGGTCTCCTCGCTGCCGTCGAACACGGTGCCGAGGCCGATCGGCGGGTCGTGGTTCAGGGCGGCGAGCACCACGAACGGCTTGAACGTGGAGCCGGGCTGCTTGCTCACCCGCGCATAGTCGAGACCCACGCCGTTGTCGCCGCCGTAGTACGCGCTGACCCCGCCGGTCTTGGGGTCGATCGCGACGACGGCCGAGCGCAGGTTGCCCGGCTGCCCGTCGAGGGTCTTCTGCGCGGCGTCGACCGCCCGCCGCTGCTGCTCCGGATCGATCGTGGTGGTGATGCGCAGGCCGTCCTGGGCCATCTCCTGGTCGGTGATGCCCAGCGAGTCCAGCTCCGCCTTCACCGCATTGACGACGTGTCCCCGGCTGTCCGAGAAGGAACCGCTGCCCGGGGCGGCCTTGCGCTGCTGGGTGGCGGGGAAGGTGGCGGCGGCGCGGTCAGCGGGGGAGAGCCAGCCCTGGCCCACCATGCCGTCCATCACGAAGTCCCAGCGCTGCACGGCCTTGCCCGGGTCGATCGCGGGGTCCCAGCGCGACGGCGACTGGATCACCCCGGCCAGCAGCGCGCCCTCCGACACGGTCAGCTGCCCGACGTCCTTGCCGAAGTAGGCCTGGCTCGCCGACTGGACGCCGTAGGCACCGCGGCCGAAGTAGATCGTGTTCAGGTAGTCGGTGAGGATCTCGTCCTTCGACTTCTCCTGGTTGACCTTCAGCGACACGATCAGCTCCTTGTACTTGCGCCACAAGGAGACCTGGTCGCCGACCAGGGCGTTCTTCACGTACTGCTGGGTGATCGTCGACCCGCCGCCGACGCCGCCCCGCATCTGGTTCCACACCGCGCGCAGGATGCCGGTGAAGTCGAAGCCCGGGTTGGAGTAGAAGCTGCGGTCCTCCGCGGACAGCACGGCCTCGCGGACGTGCACCGGGATCTGGTCGACCGTGACCTTGGTCCGGTTGCCCTGCTCGGGGACGAGCCGGGTGAGGTCGGCGCCGTCGGCGTAGGAGATGGTCGCGACCTGGTTGTTGACGGCGTCGTCGGCGGTCGGGACGGAGAACGCGAGCCAGCCGATCCCGAGGAACAGCAGCGGCAGCAGGACGAGGGCGGCGGCCCCGCCGAGGAGGCCCCACTTGACGCGCCGTCGCCGACGGGCGGTGCGCTCCGCCGGGGTGAGCGGGCGGCGGTGCGCCGACCCGCCCAGACGGCGGCGCAGCAGGTCGAGCGGGCCCTGCGGGCCGGTGGCCTCGGGCGCGGGGGTCAGTCCGGTGGCGGTGCCGGTCGCCTTCTTCGGGTCCGGGGTCTGCCACCAGCCGACGCCGGTGCGCGAGCGGCGGCTGTGGGCGCGGGGGACCGCGGCGCGGCGGGTCTGCCCGGTGGTCCGGGTCGTGCCCGTCGTGCCGGTCCCGCTGCGCGCGGCGGTGCCGGTGCTGCGCGAACGGGCGGGCCGCCCGTCTCCGCGGGAGGGGATCGACCGCGGGGGCGGGTTCGACGGCGGGTCCCCGCCCGGGCGCCGCGGCGGGGGCGGCAGCGGGCGGCCCGACCCCGGGGGAGCCGGGACGGGGCCCGGGCGGCCCGGGAGGTCCGGACGCGCGGGCGGGGGCAGGGGGCGGGCCGGCGGGGCGGTGCGGGGACGCGGGTGCTGCGGCGGGCCCTGTCGGCTCGCGCGCGGCGCCGGTCCGTGACCTCCTCCGGGCACTGTCGCTCGTCCTCCCCCGTCGTCCGCCGTCCGTTCCGGCCCGATGCCGCACGGGACGGCGGCCGGGCCGGTCTCGGCCGTGCGGAGCACACGCCGAGACCGTTCGGGCCCCGCGCGACCGTCTGGGTGGTCAACGGAGCACCCCGGGGGCACGGTGCGGGCGGAGATCGAACTCACCCGAACGACGGCATCACGGGCGCGTGTCGCGGGGCGCCGTCGCAACGGTGCGTGACGATCTCGCCGTCGGACTGGGCCGGACGGATGTGAGCGAGGAGGCGGGGGAGAACCCCGGGCCGCCACGCGCGAGGATCGGGGGGATCGACGGCGATCACGAGTGAGGGAGCTCGGATGGGGCGTACCGGCACGGTGGCGGGGATCCTGGGCGTTCTGGCGGCGGCGGGTGCGCGCCGGCCGGTGCTGCGGCGCTGGCCGACGTCGGTGGCCCAGATGGCGGTCTGCACCCCGGCGTCGGAGATGCCGGTCGCGGACGCGCTGGCGCACGCGGCGCTGGCGGCCGGCGGGGTGGCGGAACTGGTGCGCCGCCCGCGCGACGCCCGGTCCGTGGCGTCGGCGCTGGCGACCGTCGGCACGAACGCGGCCGCGGCCGTCGCGTCGGCGGGGCTGCGGACCGACGCGCGCCGCTCCGCCGTCGTCCTGCAGCAGGCGCTCGCCCCGCTCGGGGTGCGCGGCCTGGACCGCCCGATCCCCGGACCCGCGCGACGCGTGCGCGAGTGGCGGCAGGGCGCGCCCCGGTACGTCGTGGCGCAGGACGTCGCCTACGGCCCGGAGCCCGAGCACCGGCTCGACGTCTGGGCGCGCCGCGACCTGCACCTGCTCCGCGACGGCGGCCCCGCCCCCGTGCTGCTGCAGGTGCACGGCGGGGCCTGGACGCTGGGCTCGCGCACCAAGGAGGCGGTGCCGCTGATGGCGCACCTCGCGGCCCGCGGCTGGGTGTGCGTCACGGTCGACTACCGGCTCGCCCCCGCCGCCCGGTGGCCGGCGATGGTCGTCGACGTCAAGCGGGCGCTGGGCTGGATCCGCGAGCACATCGCCGGGTTCGGAGGTGATCCGGGGTTCGTCGCGGTGACCGGCGGCTCCGCGGGCGGGCACCTGGCCGCGCTCACCGCCCTGACGCCGAACGACCCGGCCTTCCAGCCGGGGTTCGAGGAGGCCGACACGTCCGTCCAGGCGGCCGTGCCGTTCTACGGGGTGCACGACTTCACCCTCGACGACCAGGGCCTGTGGAACCTGCTCGAGGGCAAGGTCATCGGGACGAGCTACGCCGCCGACGAGGCGACCTCCGCGCCGCCTCGCCGGTGCACCGGGCGGGGGCCGACGCGCCGCCCTTCCTCGTCGTGCACGGCGACACGGACACCGTGGCCGGCGTCGGGCAGTCGCGGCGGCTGGTCGCGCGGCTGCGGGCGGTGTCGCGCGAGCCCGTCTGCTACGCCGAGCTGCCGCACGCCCAGCACGGGTTCGACGGGCTGCCCACCGCCCGCACCGCCTACACGGTGCGGGCCGTGCACCGCTTCCTCACCGCGGTCCACACGAGGGCGACGGCGACGGCGAGGTAGAGCGGATCGTTTCGGGTGGCGGTCAGGGGGTGAGGAGCGCCGCCATCCGCTCGCGCAGCAGGGTGGCGGCGGAGTAGGGCCGGACCATGACGGTCAGCTCGGCGAGACCGTCGGGTCCCTCGCGCAGGATGTCGACGCCCTCGAGGTCCCGGTCGCCCACCCGGGTCCGGAAGACCAGCACGTGCCCGCCCTCGCCGGCGAACTCGTCGGTGTAGCGGAAGTCCTCGAACACCTGCACGACGGCCCGCAGGATCGCCCGCAGCGCCTCCCGGCCCTCGTAGGGCCGGTGGACGATCGGGGAGTGGAACACCGCGTCGGCGGTGAACAGGTCGGTGGCCGCGTCGGCGTCGCCGCGTTCGACGGCGGCCCGGAAGGCTGCTGCGCTCACGACCCCATCCGACCACTCCGGACGGTCGGGACGCCAGGCGACCGGCGGACGGCTCCGTCCGCTGTGCGCCGTTCGGCGCAGGGACTCTGTTCCGTCGGCTGTGCCGGAATGGGCCGAGAAGGTGGCCGAGCAATGGTTCCCTCACCGTGTGAGAGGGTATCGCGTGCCCGTTCCGGACAACGTCATCGACACCCTGGGGAAACTGCCCGGGGTGTCGTACGTCTCCGTTCTGGAGCGCGATACCCGGATGATTCTCGCATTCTCGGGCAACGCCGATTCCGGCCTTTCCGCCGAGGAGATCGTCGACGCTTTCGACAGCGCGACGGGCGTCGGAGGCCCCCGGGGCGGCGCGGTGCGGACCGTGGTGGTGACCGGCAGCCGTGTCGTCCAGGTGCTGGCACCGTGCCCGCTCGCGGACGACTCGGCGGGGGTGCTGTACCTCCGCCTCGTCCGGGCGCGCGCCAACCTGGCCTCCGCGCTCCGCGAGGTGGAGAGCGCCACCGGCAGCCGTGCCCGGCGCGTGACCGGCCGGGCGCAGGGCCGCGCCGGGTCCACCGGGTCCACCAGGTCCACCGGGTCCACCGGGTCCACCGGGTCCACCGGGTCCTCCCCGTCGTCCGCGGGCCGCACCGCGGTGCCGTCGGCGTTGCCGGGAACGGCGTCGGGCCCGGCCTCCACGGGTGGGTTCCTCGCCGCGGCACGACCCGCCGCGTCCTTCCCGTCCTCCCGGCCCTCCGCGTCGTTCCTGCCCTCGGTGCCCCCGGCCGGCCCGCACCCGGCCGCGGCCGTTCCGCGCCCCGCGCCCCGGACCCCGCCGGCCGCATCCGGTGCGCCGGCCGCAGCGCCGGCGTCCCCGGCCGCGCTCCCGTCGGCCGCCGTCCTGACCGCACCGCGGGCCCGGGGCGGCGACGAGCCGACGCGGACGGACCACCCTGCCGTCGCCGCGCCGACGGGCGACCCCGGCCACGCGCGCACCCGGGACGAGGCGTTCCCGCCGGCCCCCATCTCGGCTCCCGAGCCCCGCGAAGCGACCGACGAGCGGGAAGAACCGCTGGTCAGGAGTAGGTCACCGTTCCTCGCCGCGGAGTTCTTCGCCGCCGCGCACCGGGCCCGGCCGCCGCTGCCGCCCGATCCGCCGCGCGGTCCCACCCCGCACGACGAACACGCTCCGGACGTCGATCGGGCGGGGGCGCGGACCGGCCGGGCCGACCGCGACCCGCGACCGCCGACCCAGCGCCTCTCGGCGGCCCCGGCGGGTCCCGCGCCCCGCCGCCGGGTCCCGCGACCGAGGCCCGCGTCCGACGACCGGGCCACACGAGAGCCCGGAGCGACGGACCTCACCGAGTCGACCGAGGGCTCCGACGTCACGGCGGCCGCCGGCACCACCGATGCCGGCGAGGCCGACGAGGCCGGCGACGCCACCGAGATCACCGAGGCCCTCCGGAACGGCTCGCCCGCCGAGCCTCCCCTCGGAAGGGGCGTGACGCCCGGTCCCGAAGACCCCGCGGCGGTCGCTCGCGAGAACCCGGTGGCCGCGGCGCGCACGACGGCGGAACACCGGCACGGCGCGCCGGAGCGGACCGAGGACGGGGCGCCGCGCGGCACCGGGCCGCGCCCGGCCGACGACAGCGCGGCGCCGCCGTCCGGCCCCCTGCCCCGCCGCCGCGGGAACACCGCGATCCCGCCTCCGCACGAGCCCGAGGACGCCGAGCACGAGCGCCGCTGGGCCACGGACCTGCCCGCACTGCGCCGCTTGGCCGACGGGCTGCGGAGGCGATTGCGCTGATTCCCGGCCGCCGGGCGCTCGAACCGTGCGGGCCGCCCGGGGTGCCGTTTCGTCGCGCTCCGGAAAATGCGCCCCCGATGCCCCGCGCAACGATTCCGCGATATGCTTCGGCTTCCCCCCGTCCCCGCCTTTCGAAGGCCGCCGGAAACCGTCCCCGAGACCGGCGGTCGGAGGTACACGATGAGCTCCATCGAGCATTCCCTGGACATGGCCGCCAACATCAAGGGCGCGTTCGCCGTCGCCCTGGTCGACTACGAGAGCGGCATGATGCTCGGCTCGCGCGGCGGCAGCGCCGAGTTCGACCTCGAGGTCGCCGCGCCCGGCAACAGCGACGTCGTCAAGAGCAAGATCGAGGTCACCCAGAAGCTCGGCCTGCGCGAGCAGATCGAGGACATCCTGATCACGCTGGACAACCAGTACCATCTCATCCGCCTGATCCGCGGCCTGCCGGACGAGAAGCTCTTCCTGTACCTGGTCCTCAACCGGGCGCAGGCGAACCTCGCCATGGCCCGGCGTGACCTGCGCGTCATCGAGCAGGAGTTCTACATGTCGCACCCGAACGCCGGCGCCCGCTCGCCGCAGGGCGACAACCAGTACTTCCAGGCGAACGCCCACCGCTGATCGCGGTCCGCGACCGTCCCGATACAAATTCAGGTGTGGTGAGCATCCCCGGCAGTCCCGGAGTCCTGCGCGTCGCGGCGAAGGAGGTGCTGCGCCAGCCCTCCGTGCTGGCGTGCGCCCTCGTCGACGTCGAGAGCGGTCTCACGCTCGACGCCGAGACGGCGGACCGCGCGCGGCTCGACACCGAGGCCGTGGCCGCCGCGCAGGCCGAGGTGATCCGCGCCGCGCAGGCGCTGGCCCAGGTCGTGCGCGGCGCCCCGGCCGAGGTCGTCGTGAAGCAGGGGACCGCGGTGATGCACCTCATCCGGTTGCTGCCGGACCCGGCGGGTCCGGGCCTCGTGCTCGCGGTGCTGGTCGTGACGCCGGAGCGGAACCTGCGCAAGGTCCGGCGGGTGCTGGACCGGATCGACCCGGCGGCCTTCGTGCCGCGTCGCCTGCGGGCAGCGCCGGCCGCGGCGGTCTCCGAGGTCCCCCCTGCGCCGGACGAGGCGGCGGGGTCTCCCGCGGCCGTCTCCGCGGACGCCGTCCCGGTCGGCCCGTTCCCGGCCGCCGTTGCTCCCGGTCCTGCCGCTCCTGGAACCGCCACGGCCGCTCCGGGAGCCGCGGCCGGTCCGGCCCCCGCGCGGCCCGCCCCGGCCGGGACGACGGCGAGCCCGCCCGCGGGCCGGCCCGTGGTCCCGCCGGTACCGGCATGGGCCGCCCGTTCGGCCGGCGCGCCCGCCGCCCCGGTGTCCGTCGCCCCGGGCCCGCACGGCGCGCTGCTCACCGTCCACGGCCCGAACGGCTCGGGTCCCGTCGGCTACGGCCCGAACGGCTCGGGCCCCGTCGGCTACGGCTCGAACGGCTCGGGCCCCGTCGGCTCGGACCCCGTCGGTGCGGGGCCGGTCGGGTCGGGACCGGTCGGTGCGCGGCCGGCCCCCGCCCGGGTCCCGTCCACCGGGAGGGGGCCGGGCGCGCCCGACGGCCGCGTCCCCGCTCCCGTCACCGCCGTCGACCTGGCGCGGCTCGTCCCGGCCGGCCCGGAGGTCCGCGGCCGGGCCGCCGCCGCCTCGAACGGCAGCAGCGGCCCGCACGGCGGCACCTCCGCCGCGGTTCGCGGCACCGATGCCGCTCCGGCGCCCGGCACCCGCGCCCTGAACCCGGACGCCGCCGCGTCGGATGCCGCCGCGAACGGAGCCGGGCCCGGCCCGGACCGCAGCACTCCCGCACCGGAGCCGGGCGTCCTCGCGACGAGCCCCGGCGGGAACGACCGTCCCGCCTCGACCGACCGGTCCGCCGGCCCGGTCGCGGAGCGGTCCGGGACGCCGTCCGCCGCCCCCGGTGTCGACCTCGCCGGCCTCGCCGACCGACCGGGCCTGAGCGAGGTGGACTGGTTCAGCCCCGTGACCCCGGGCAGCCCGCCCCCGCTGCGCCGGGTCGTGGCCGAGCCCGAGGAGCCGCACGCGCACGTCGGGCTGCCGCACCGCTCCTGAGCAGCGCTCCGGTGGCTCGGACGCGGTGCGGCCTCCGGCGGGTGCCAGCGGGAAACCTGTCGGGCCCGACCTCTAGCATCGGGGGGACAATCCGCACGGCTCTCCTGGAGGCACCTCGTGTCCGCTGTACCCGCCCCGCCCGCGTCCGCGCCGATCCTGGTGCCGGCCGGGACGACGGCCGGGGCCCGCGTCCGCGAGGGGGGCCTGCCGACCAGCGGGCCGCAGGCGGTCGTCGTCGTGAAGGACACCGAGGGGACGCTGCGCGACCTGGCCTGGGCCCCCGAGGCCGACGCCGAGGTCGTCCCGGTCACCGCGGACTCCGACGAGGGCCGCAGCGTGATCCGGCACTCCGCGGCGCACGTCCTCGCCCAGGCCGTCCAGCAGCTGTACCCGGAGGCCAAGCTCGGCATCGGCCCGCCGATCACGGACGGCTTCTACTACGACTTCGACGTGGAGAAGCCCTTCACGCCGGAGGACCTGAAGAAGCTCGAGTCGGCGATGAAGAAGATCATCAAGTCCGGCCAGCGCTTCTCCCGCCGCCGCTTCGACTCGCTCGACCAGGCCCGCAAGGAGCTCGCCGACGAGCCGTACAAGCTCGAGCTGATCGACCTCAAGGGCACCGGCACCGAGGCGGACGACGAGGTCATGGAGGTCGACGCCTCCGGCGAGCTGACCATCTACGACAACGTCCACGCCCACACCGGCGAGACCGTCTGGTCGGATCTCTGCCGCGGCCCGCACCTGCCGACCACGAAGTACATCCCGGCGTTCACCCTCACCCGCTCCGCCGCGGCCTACTGGCGGGGCAGCGAGAAGAACCCGCAGCTCCAGCGCATCTACGGCACCGCCTGGGAGTCGCAGGAGGCGCTCGACGCCCACCTGGAGCGCGTCGCCGAGGCCGAGCGCCGCGACCACCGCCGCCTCGGCGCCGAGCTGGACCTGTTCTCCTTCCCGGACCAGATCGGTTCCGGCCTCGCGGTCTTCCACCCCAAGGGCGGCGTGATCCGCAAGGAGCTGGAGGACTACTCACGGCGCCGGCACGAGGAGGCGGGGTACGAGTTCGTCAACACCCCGCACATCACCAAGGGGCAGCTGTTCCGCACCTCGGGCCACCTCGAGTGGTACGAGGAGGGCATGTACCCCGGCATGATCCTCGACGAGGAGCTCAACGCCGACGGGACGGTCCGCAAGCCCGGCCAGGACTACTACCTGAAGCCGATGAACTGCCCCATGCACAACCTGATCTTCGACGCCCGCGGGCGCAGCTACCGCGAGCTGCCGCTGCGGCTGTTCGAGTTCGGGACCGTGTACCGGTACGAGAAGTCCGGGGTGGTGCACGGGCTGACCCGCGCCCGCGGCTTCACGCAGGACGACGCGCACATCTACTGCACCGAGGAGCAGATGGAGGGCGAGATCGCCTCCCTGCTCGACTTCGTGCTGGGCCTGCTGCGCGACTACGGGCTCGACGACTTCCACCTCGAGCTCTCCACCCGCAACCCGGACAAGTCCATCGGGTCGGACGAGGACTGGGAGCGCGCCACCGACGTGCTCCGCAAGGTCGCCGAGGACACCGGCCTCACCCTGGTCGACGACCCGGGCGGCGCCGCGTTCTACGCCCCGAAGATCAGCGTCCAGACCAAGGACGCGATCGGCCGCAGCTGGCAGATGTCCACCATCCAGGTGGACCTGATGCTGCCGGACCGCTTCGACCTCGAGTACACGGCGCCGGACGGCTCGCGCAAGCGCCCGGTCATGATCCACCGCGCCCTGTTCGGCTCGATCGAGCGGTTCTTCGGCGTGCTGCTGGAGCACTACGCCGGCGCCTTCCCGGCATGGCTCGCGCCGACCCAGGTCGTCGCCATCCCGGTCACGGACGAGCAGGTCCCGGCCGTCGAGGAGGTCGTCGGGCAGCTGCGGGCGAAGGGCGTGCGCGTCGAGCTCGACGCCGGCGACGACCGGATGCAGAAGAAGATCCGCACCCACACGCTGCAGAAGGTGCCGTTCCTGCTGCTCGCGGGCGCGCGGGACGTCGAGGCCGGTGCGGTGAGCTTCCGCTTCCGCGACGGCTCGCAGACCAACGGCGTGCCGGTGGCGCAGGCGGTCGAGGCGATCACGAGCTGGATCGCGAGCCGTTCGAACGTCAGCCCGACCGCGGAGACCTTCACCCTGTGACCGTGTCGTCGGCCGGTGTCGCCGCGGGGCGGGGGCCGGCGCGTGACTAGGATCGACGGCGTGTCCGAGCCCGAAGGGGGAGCCCCCGAGATCGAGGGCATCGAGGGCGTCGGCACCCCGGACGGGTTCCGCAGGCTGTGGACCCCGCACCGGCTGGCCTACATCAAGGAGGCCGGCGAGGGCGGGTGCCCGTTCTGCCGCATCCCGTCGCTGCCCGATGCGGAGGGCCTCGTGGTCGCGCGGGGCCACAGCGTGTTCGCGCTGCTCAACCTGCACCCGTACAACCCGGGGCACCTGATGGTGCTGCCGTACCGGCACGTCGCCGACCTCGAGGACCTCACGGCCGCCGAGTCCGCCGAGCTCACGCTGTTCACCCAGCGCGCGATCCGGGCCATGAAGAAGGTGGCCGCGCCGCACGCCTTCAACACCGGGCTCAACCTGGGCACGGTCGCCGGCGGCTCGCTGGCCGAGCACCTCCACCAGCACGTCGTGCCCCGGTGGGGCGGCGATGCGAACTTCATCGCCGTCGTCGGGCAGACGAAGGTGATCCCGCAGCTGCTGTCCGAGACCCGCGAGTTGCTGGCCGGGGCCTGGGAGCCGGACTGGGAGCCCGCCGACGGCGCGGTCGACACGGTCGGCACGGTGGGCACCGACGGCGCCCGCGAGCCCGACACGGGGAGTGACCAGCCTCGGGACTAGGCTGGTCGTCCGCACCACCGACCGCGGCAGGGCGCCGCACGAGACCGGCAGGAGTCGGCCCCACCCGATGCTGAACGTCGTCGCCCGAGTCCACGTCAACCGGGTCACCGACCCGATCGGCCGCGCGCTGGTCGGGCGGGGGATCACGCCGGACGTCGTCACGGTCGTCGGCACGGTCGGCGCCTCCGCGGCCGCCCTGTGGTTCCTGCCCCGCGGCGAGCTGGTCGTCGCGCCCTTCGTGATCACCCTGTTCGTGCTGCTCGACCTGGTCGACGGGGCCATGGCCCGGGCCCGGGGGAGGGGCACACCCTTCGGCGCCGTGCTCGACTCCACCTGCGACCGGATCGCCGACGGCGCGCTGTTCGCCGGTGTGACCTGGTGGTGCCTGGGCGTGGGCGACGAGCGGGTGCTCGGGATCGCGGCGATGATCTGCCTGGTCTCCGCGCAGCTGATCTCGTACGTCAAGGCGCGGGCCGAGGGCGCCGGGCTGAGCGCCGACGGCGGTCTGGTCGAGCGGGCCGAGCGGCTGATCGTCGTCCTGGTCGGGATCTTCCTGCAGGGCGTCGGCGTGCCCTACGCGCTGCACGTGCTGCTGTGGGGGCTCGCCGCCGCCTCCGTGTGGACGGTCGGCCAGCGGATCGTGCTGGTGTACCGCAGCGCGCAGGCCCTGGAGTCCCGGGCGCAGGAGCCTCCCTCGTGACCCTCGCGGACCTCGGGTACACCGCGGCCTGGCGGCTGCTGCCGCACGTGCCGGCCTCCGTCGCCGAGGCCGGGTTCCGCATGGGGGCCGACCTGGCCCGGCGGCGCGGGGGAGCGGGCGTCGAACGGCTGCGGCGCAACCTGCGCCGGGTGCGGCCGGAGGCGTCGGAGCCCGAGCTGGACGGGCTCGTCCGGGCGGCCCTGCGCAGCTACGCCCGGTACTGGCAGGAGGCCTTCCGGCTGCCCGCGCTCGATCCGGGCACCATCCACGCCCGGCACGCGACCACCGGCCTCGAGGCGGCGCTCACCGCGTTGCAGGAGGGCCGCGGGGTCGTCCTGGCCCTGCCGCACGCCGGGAACTGGGACGTCGCCGGCGTGTACGTGCTGGAGGAGCTGCGCAGGCACGGGCTCCGCGCCGAGATGACCACCGTCGTCGAGCGGCTGCAGCCGGAGGCCGTCTTCCGGCGGTTCGTGGGGTACCGGGAGTCGCTCGGGTTCGAGATCGTCGCGCAGGACGAGGGCCGGCGCGCCCACCTCGCGCTGACCCGCCGGCTGCGGGCCGGCGGGCTGGTCTGCCTGATCGCGGACCGGGACCTCGCCGGCACCGGGATCGACGTGCCGTTCTTCGGCGACACGATCCGCCTCCCGTCGGGCCCGGCCTCGCTCTGCGCCCTCACCGGGGCCCAGCTGCACGCGGCGGTGACCTACTTCCGGCCCGGCGGGTGGGGCGCCACGGTCTCACCGGCGATCCCGGTCCCGGACCGGGCCGCAGTGCCGAAGGCCACCCTGGAGCTGGCCCGCATCTTCGAGGAGCACATCGCGGCGCACCTCGAGGACTGGCACATGCTCCAGGAGCTGACCCCGGGGAGCCGCCGGTGAGGATCGGCATCGTGTGCCCCTACTCGCTCGACGTACCGGGCGGGGTGCAGACGCACGTCGTCGAGCTGGCGCGGGCGTTGCGCGCGCTGGGGCACGCGGTCTCGGTCCTCGCGCCGGCCGACGAGGACACGCCGGTGCCGGACTTCGTCACCTCCGCCGGCAAGGCGCTGGGCGTCCCCTACAACGGCTCGGTCGCGCGGGTGACCTTCGGCCCGGTCACCTACGCCCGGGCCCGCCGCTGGCTGGAGAAGAACGCGTTCGACGTGCTCCACCTGCACGAACCCACCACGTTCTCGATCTCCGTGCTGGCCCTGCTCGCCGCCGAGGGCCCGATCGTCGCCACGTTCCACACCTCCACCGAGCGCTCCCGCACCCTGCAGGCCTTCGGTGGCGTGCTGCGGCCGCTCATGGAGAAGGTCACCGCGCGGATCGCCGTGTCCTCGCTGGCCCGGCGGGTCCAGGTGGAGCACCTGGGCGGCGACGCGATCGAGATCCCCAACGGCGTCGACGTCGCCCGGTTCGCCTCCGGGCCCCCGCTGCCCGGCCGGGACCTCCCGGGACCGGGCCGTCGGACCCCGACGATCGGGTTCGTGGGGCGGTTCACGGAGCCGCGCAAGGGAATGCCGGTGCTGCTCGAGGCGCTGCGGTCGCTGGATGCGCGGCTGCTCGTCGTCGGGCGGGGGGACCCCGCCGACCTGCGGCGCGAGGCCGGGCCGGTCGCCGACCGGCTCCACGTCCTCGGGACCGTCGACGAGGACACCAAGGCCGCCGCGCTCCGCTCTGTCGATGTCTTCTGCGCCCCCAACCTGGGCGGCGAGAGCTTCGGCATGGTGCTCACCGAGGCCATGGCCGCGGGTGCGCCCGTCGTCGCCAGCGACCTCGAGTCCTTCCGGCGCGTGCTGGGCGAGCCCGACCCGGCCGGGGTCCTGGTGCCCACCGGCGACGCCACGGCTCTCGCCACGGCCCTGCGCGGGCTGCTGGCCGACCCGCAGCGCCGGGCGCTGCTGTCGGCGGCCGGACGGATGCGCGCGGCGGACTTCGACTGGCCGGTCGTGGCGGCGCAGGTCCTGCAGGTCTACCAGGCGGCCGTCGCGGCGGACCCGCGCCAGGTCGTCGCGGGTCGGGACGCCTTCCCCGGGGGTGCGGCGTGAGCTGGCCGCTCGTGCTCCTGCTGCTGGTCGTGGTGGCCGTCGTCGCGGCGGTCACGGTGCTCTGCGTGGCGCGCAGCCGCCGACTCGACCGGCTGCACCGGCGCACCGACGCCGCACGTGTCGGGCTCGAACGGTCGCTGGCCCGGCGGGCGGACGTCGCGATCCGGGTCGCGGAGACGCTCGACGCCCCCCGGGCGGGTCCCGGGAGCGTCCCGGCGGCGCTCGACGAGGCCGCCCGGGCTGCCGGTGCGGGCGCCGTCCGGGGGCTGCCGCGGCGCAGCGAGGACGGCATCGAGGCGCGCGAGATCGTCGAGAACGCCCTGTCCCGGGCGCTCGGCACCGTGGACCGGTCGCGGCTCGACCCGGAGCTGCGGTCCGAGCTCGCCGACGCCGAGCGGCTCGTCGTCCTGGCCCGGCGGGTGCACAACGACGCCGTGCGGGACACCCTGGACCTGCGGTCCCGCCGGCTCGTCCGGTGGCTGCGGCTGCACGGCACGGCGCCGCTGCCCGGGTACTTCGAGATCGCCGAGTCGGTCGCCGGGCCCGCCGGGGCGATGCGGCCGGTGGTGCGGCCGGCACTGCGCCCGACCGATCCGGTCGGCTGAGGGGTGCGACACCTAAGGGCGTGACCGGCCCCGAGCGACGCGTACCATCGACGAACGGGCCGCCGACCAGCGGCGGCAGCATGCCCGGGGTCCCGGGAACCGTACCGAGAAGGAGCACCGAAAGTGTCGTCCGAGCAGGCCCAGTCCGACACCGCCGCCGGCGCCGCCAGCACCGAGCTCGGCACGGCCCGCGTCAAGCGCGGCATGGCCGAGATGCTCAAGGGCGGCGTGATCATGGACGTCGTCACGCCGGAGCAGGCGAAGATCGCCGAGGACGCCGGCGCCGTCGCGGTCATGGCGCTCGAGCGCGTGCCGGCGGACATCCGCGCGCAGGGCGGCGTGGCGCGCATGAGCGACCCGGACATGATCCAGGGGATCATCGAGTCGGTGTCGATCCCGGTGATGGCCAAGGCGCGCATCGGGCACTTCGTCGAGGCGCAGGTGCTGCAGTCCCTCGGCGTGGACTACGTCGACGAGTCCGAGGTGCTGACCCCGGCCGACGAGGCGCACCACATCGACAAGTGGGCGTTCACCGTGCCCTTCGTGTGCGGTGCGACGAACCTGGGTGAGGCGCTGCGGCGGATCTCCGAGGGCGCGGCGATGATCCGCTCCAAGGGTGAGGCCGGCACCGGCAACGTGGTCGAGGCGACCCGGCACATGCGCCAGATCCGGGCGGACATCCGCCGGCTCGCGACCCTGGACGAGGCGGAGCTGTTCATCGCGGCCAAGGAGCTGCGGGCGCCGGTGCAGCTGGTGGCCGAGATCGCGAAGGCGGGCAAGCTGCCGGTCACGCTGTTCACCGCGGGCGGGATCGCGACCCCGGCGGATGCGGCGATGATGATGCAGCTCGGCGCCGAGGGCGTGTTCGTGGGTTCGGGCATCTTCAAGTCCGGTGACCCGGCGCAGCGCGCGGCGGCGATCGTCAAGGCCACCACGTTCTTCGACGACCCGGACGTGATCGCGAAGGTCTCGCGCGGGCTGGGCGAGGCGATGGTCGGGATCAACATCCCGGACCTGCCGGCCGAGCAGCGCTACGCCGACCGCGGTTGGTGAGCTGACCTCCTCCCGGACGCCCCGCCTCGTGCGGGGCGTTCGGCGTTCTCGGGGTCGTCCGGTTTCCTCGGCGCCTCGGGCACGCCTCGGGCACGGAGTGTGGCGATGGCGTCGACGGCCCCTCTGCCCTCGACGGGGTCGCTGACCTGGCACGTCACCCGGTCGTGCAGACCGGTGCCCGCGGAACGGTCGTGATCGCCGCTCATCGCTCTGGGTGAACCGGAAACCGCGAATCGTCCCAACCTCCGCCTACCCACGGTGTCACCCGGTGCGGTTCAGACGTCGCACGACGAGGTGAACGAGGGCTGTTCGGTGACTGTGTGCGTCTTAGGGTCCCGTGTGACAGCTGGGATTCAAGTGGTGGAGGAGTCGGATGAGGCGATACGTGACCATCGGCGGCATCGTCGCCACGGCGATGATCGCGGGCTCGGTGGCGGCGTTCGCGGCGCCGACGGCCCCGGCCCCGGCGGACTGCACGCCTCCGGCCGCAGCGGCCGCGCCCGCCGGCCCCGGCGGGGGAGCGGGGACCGGAGGGACCGGCGCCGTCCCGCGGGACACGGGCGGCGACGGCTCGGGTTCGGGCTCGGGCGGCGCGGGCGGTGACGACGGTTCGGGCGGCGGTGCGGCGGGATCGAGCGACTCCGGCGACAACGGGTCCGGTGGCGCGTCCGGGCACGACGGGTCGGGTGACGGCTCGGCTTCCGGGGATGACCACGGCGACGGTTCCGGCGACGGTTCGGGCGGTCACGGTGACCAGGGTTCCGGCGGGGCCGGCTCCGATGACCACGGCTCCGATGACCGCGGCTCTGTCGACCACCCGGCCGGCAAGGGCGACGACCACGGCTCGGCAGGGTCGGACCAGGGCGGTTCGGGGGACCACGGCGGCTCCGGCGGGCCGTCGGACGAAGGCGCACCGGCGGCACCCTCGGCGCCGGGTGCCGGCGCCACGCCGGCCACGCCGTCCCCGACCGTCCCCGGCGCTGCGGCCCCGGGCGCCGGGCTGGTCCCGGATCCCGCGCCGGCCCCCTGCTCCGCCGACGCCGGCGCCGACACCAGCGCAGCCGTGATGCACGACTGGGGCCGGCCGAACCAGGTCGACGAGTTCGACGGCACCTCGCTCAGCAAGGAGTGGGAGCCCTACGACGGCCCGGGCCACAACGGGGCCGGCCGTCGTTCACCCGGCGCCTTCACGGTCAAGGACGGCATCCTGACCGTCACCGGCACCCCCGACGGCACGACGGGCGGTATGGCGTGGGGCAAGGGGCAGAAGTACGGCCGGTGGGAGGCCCGGGTCAAGGCGCCGGCCTCCGACCCGACGTACCACGCCGTCCTGCTGCTGTGGCCCGACGCCGAGAACTGGCCGGTGGGCGGCGAGGTCGACTTCATGGAGATGTCGGATGCGAAGCGGCAGTCCACGGACATGTTCCTGCACTACGGCAAGGACAACCAGCAGGAGCACGGCAGCGTCGACGTCGACGCCACCCGGTGGCACGACTGGGCGGTCGAGTGGACGCCCGACCACATCACCGCCTTCCTGGACGGCAAGGAGTGGTGGAGCACGAAGGAGACCTCGATCCTGCCGCCCGGCCCGATGCACCTCACGGTCCAGCTCGACTGGTTCCCGGAGGGCGGTGGCGACGTGAAGAAGTCCGAGATGCAGCTCGACTGGGTCAAGCAGTACCCGCTCAGCGCGACCGAGACCGCCGAGGGCGAGGTCGCGCACGCGAAGGACCTCGCGCACGACGCCGTCGGCAAGGCCCTCGAGGGCGCCGCCGACCTCGTCGGTGCACCGGTCACGGGCCAGGTCTCCGACACCGAGGGCGCCGCGGACCACGCCACCACTGCGGTGGAAGGCGCAGCCGACCACGCGGCCGCGACGGTAAGAGGCGCCGCGGACCACGTGGCTGCGACAGCGGAAGGCGCCGCCGACCGTGGCGCGACGGGAGCCGCGGAGGCCGTTGCGCCGCAGGACCCGCTGACCGAAGGGGCGCCGGACGCCCTGCTCGGGCCGGCGGGCGTCGACCCCGGCGCGGCCGACACCTCGGACCCGGCCCACGGCCTGGTCCGGAACGCCGTCCGCGCCGGCTGAGCTGCCGGAGGAGCGGCCGCCCGACCTACGGGGTCGGCTACACGTACTCCATCACCAGCACCGCGGCGGTGCCGGGTTCGAGGGCCTGGTAGGCGTGGGGGCGGTCTCCGGGGAAGCAGGCGTAGTCGCCGAGCCCGAGCTCGACCTCCTCGCCCTCCGGCCCGGCCAGCCACCGCCCCGCCGTGACGACCATGTGCTCGGTCGTCCCCGGGATGTGCGCGTGGGCGGTGCGGGGAGGGCCGGGTTCGGCGGTGATCACGTGCAGGTCGCGCCGGGCCCCGGGCGGGCAGGCGGCCAGCAGGGTGCCGGTGAAGGGGGAGTGCTCGCTCGGGATCACCACGCCCTCCCCGGCCCGCACCACCCGCACGGTCCGCGCCGGGGGGTCGACCAGCCGCGAGAAGGGGACGTCGAGCACGACGGCGATCGCCCACAGTGTCTCGACGCTCGGGTTCCCCGCTCCCGCCTCGAGCTGCGACAGCGTGGACTTGGCGATCCCCGCCCGCCGCGCGAGCTCGCCGAGGGAGAGCTCCCGGCGGGTCCGCTCGCGCCGCACGGCGGAGGCGATGGCCGCGAGCGGCGTGCTCTCCGTTCGATTCATCGGTCTCCCTATCCGGTTTGACGAACGCCCCGACGGTGTTCATCCTAGCGGCCATGTGTTCGGCACGGCGAACGGCTCTGGGGCGCGGTGACCTCCGCGACGCCTTGGCGCTCGGGGCGGCGATCACGGTCGTCGGGATGTCCTTCGGGGCGCTCGCGGCGGCCGCCGGGGTCCCGCCGCTGCTCGCGGTGGCGATGTCGGTACTGGTCTTCGCGGGCGGCTCGCAGTTCCTCGCCGTGGCGGTGGTCGCCGCGGGCGGGGCACCGGTCGCCGCGGTGGCGGCCGGGCAGCTGCTGAACCTGCGGCACCTGCCGTTCGGGCTGGCCATCGGCGACCTCGCGGGCCGGACGCTCCCGGCCCGGCTCCTCGGGGCCCACATCCTGATCGACGAGAACGTCGCCTTCGCCCGGGCACGGGGGACCGGCCCGCGCGCCCGGGCGGCGTACCGGGCCTGCGGTGCGCTGCTGTTCGTCGGCTGGAACGCCGGGACCGTCGTCGGCCTGCTGGCCGGGTCGGCGGTGCCCGACCCGGCCTCGTTCGGGGTCGACGCGGCGTTCCCGGCGGCCCTGCTGGCGCTCCTGTTGCCCTCGCTGCGCGCGCCCGACGCCCGCCGGGTGGGCCTCGGCGCGGCCGTCGTCGCGCTGGCGGCCACACCGTTCCTCCCGCCCGGGCTGCCGGTGCTGGTCGCGCTCCTGGGCCTCCTGCTCGCGGGGCGGACGGAGGCGGAGCGATGACCTGGACCGCCGTCCTCGCCCTCGCCGTCGGCACCTACCTGGTCCGGCTGGCCGGGATCCTGTTGCGCGACAAGGTCACGCTCCCGCACCGGCTCGCCCGGCTCACCGGTCTCGGCGCGACCGCCCTCCTGGTCGCCCTGGTCGCGACCGCCGCGCTGACCGAGGCCGGCGGGTTCGCCGGCTGGGCCCGCCCTGCCGGGGTGCTCGTGGGCGGCGTGGCCGCGTGGCTCAAGGTGCCGTTCGTGCTGGTCGTGGTGCTCGCCGCCGGGACCACGGCGGGCCTGCGCGCTCTCGGCGTCGCATGATCGGGATGGCGGGCTCGCACCCGCTCTGACGGTCAGGCGAAGTCGACGGTCACACAGCCGATCCGGTCGCCCGCGGTCCCGGCCTTACCCGGCTCGGTCGCCGTCCGCATCGCGTGGATCACGACGGACTGCGGGGCGGCCTGGGCGGTGAACGCCCACTGGGCCTGGGTCGCGGTCACCGAGGCTGCGCCCTGCGCATCGGTGGTGAAGTCCAGCCACACCTCGTTCTGCGGGTTGGCGTAGGCCGGGTCGACGCTCGGGCTCACCGGGTCCGGGACGTGCTGGAAGTGCGCGCCGGAGTCCGCGGCGGCGGGGCCGCACGGCTTCTGGTGGGCGTGCGAGCCGTAGGTGCGGTTCGGCACCAGCCCCGTGACCGCGAGGGTGACGGTCGAGCTGGTGCCCTCCGTCGAGGAGGTCACCTTCGCCGTCGCGCCGGCCGGCACCAGCTCGGGATTGTAGGTGATCGCGGCGCCGGTGGTGCCGAAGGTCGCCTCGACGGCGACCCCGGGCGCGGCGCTGCCCGAGGTGCCCGCGGCCGGCGCGGCCTGGGCCGTCGGGACGGCGGGTGTGCCGGTCTCGGTGGACGCGGACTGCGACGGCGACGAACACCCGACGAGCGCGACGGACAGGACAGCCAGCGCCGGCAGGAGGAGTCGGTGGAAGGTGCGCGGTGGGACCATGGATCAGACATACCCCATGGGGGTGTGATCACCGGGGTCCGCCGCGCCCGGTGGCCCTATCGTGGCGCCGGAGGTCCGGCGGAGGAGGACGAGCGGTCGCGCGGCGGATCGGGGACGATCGGGGCCGTGCGCGTTCTCGTGATCGGGGCGACCGGCTACGTCGGCACCCGGCTGGTGCCGCGGCTGCTCGCCGAGGGGCACACCGTCCGCTGTCTCGTCCGGTCCCCGGACCGCCTGGCGCGCACGGGTTTCGCCGACCGGGTCGAGGTCGTGCGGGGGAGCGTGGCCGATGCGGTGGCGACCCGCGAGGCCTGCCGGGGAGCCGACGCCGTCGTCCATCTCGTGCATTCCATGGACGGGCCGGACTTCGCCGACCGGGACCGGGCCGCGGCCCGCACCCTGGTGGCCGCGGCCGCGGAGGGCGGGGTGCGGCGGATCGTCTACCTCGGCGGGCTGCAGCCCTTCGGGCCGGCCACCTCGGCGCACCTGGGCTCACGGCACGAGGTCGGGGAGATCCTGCTGGCCGGTGCGGTGCCCACGGTGGTGCTGCAGGCCGGGATCGTCGTCGGCCGGGGGTCGGCGAGCTTCGAGATGGTCCGGCACCTCGCCGAGACCGTCTTCGGCGGTCCGCCGGTGCTCCCGCTGCCGGACCAGGCCTGGAACCGCGTGCAGCCGATCGCGGTCGACGACGTCCTGTACTGGCTCACGGCGTGTCTCTCGCTGCCGCCCGAGGTGAACCGTGCCTTCGACGTCGGCGGCCCCGACGCGCCCAGCTACGTCGAGCTGCTGCGCGGGTACGCCCGCGAGGCCGGGCTCACCCGCGCCCTCACCGTCCCGGTGCCGGTCGCGGCGCCGCGGCTGGGAGCCCGTGCGATCGAGGCGCTCACCCCGGTCGACCGGGAGCTCGCCGGGCCGCTGCTGGAGTCGATGGCCTACGACCTCGTCTGCCGCGAGTCGGACCTGTCCGCGCTGGTCGGGGACCCGCCCGGCGGCCGGACGCCCTACCGCGAGGCGGTGCGCCGGGCGGTGGCCGAGGAAGGCTCTGCGGGCGCGGCGGCCACCGATCCCGACGGGTCCGGGCCGCCCGCGCTGACCGGGCGGCACGTCGAGGAGGTCGACGCGCCGGCCGACGTACTGTGGTCCGTGGTCGCAGGGCTCGGCGGCGAGGAGGGTTGGCACACCGTGCCCGGTGCCTGGGTGCTGCGGCAGCGCCTCGACGGCCTGGTCGGCGGCGTCGGTCTGCGCCGTGGCCGTCCGGAGCGGCTCGAACCGGGCGCGCCGGTGGACTGGTGGCGCGTCGAGGAGGTCGACCAGGGGCGGAGCCTCGCCCTCCGCGCGGAGACCCGGCTGCCGGGCGTCGCGCGGCTGCGGATGACGGTCGAACCGGCCGGGCGCGGCGCGAGCCGGTACACCCAGACCGTCACCTTCCGTCCCCGCGGGCTCGTGGGGCGCGTCTACTGGTACGCGCAGAAGCCGGGGCACGATCTGGTCTTCGGGGTGATGGCGCGCATGATGGCGTACGAGGCGGAGCGCCGGGCGGGGCAGCGCCGACGCCCGAACGGCCGAGCTTGAGTCCGAGCAACAGCGTTGCCCGGCCCAGGATCGTTGCGCACGCACCTTTCGTTACCGCTGCGTACCGTGAGATTCCCCGGGTTGACCGCGCTCCGCGGTCACCGAGAGCATTCCCGCAGCCGTCCGCTCCCCGCAACGGCTGCGCCCGTCCGGACCGACCCCCGACGGTCCGGCGGGTCCGCCCCGAGCCGTGG
>NZ_JAJTTE010000045.1 GCF_021343995.1 Pseudonocardia terrae
GGGTCCAGCCGCGGTGTTTGAGGCCGTGGTCGTGGCGGCAGATCGGGCCGAGGTCTTCGGCGGTGGTGGGGCCGCCGTGGGCGTGGTCGCGGGTGTGGTCCAGGTCGGCGGTGTGGGCCGGGGCCAGGCAGCCGGTGAAGGTGCAGTGTCGGTCGCGCAGTTCGACGTGGCGGCGCAGTCCGGTGTGCGGGAACCGGGCGGTCGGGGCGTCGTCGAGGGCGCGGCCGCGGGCGGCGCGGATCTCGGCCAGCACCGCCCGCCAGGAGTCGGGCAGGTCGCTGCCGGGGGCGGCCAGCCGGGTGAGCAGCTCGGCGTCGACCAGCAGGTCGACCAGGCCCGGGGCGGCGGGGTCGGTGGCCGCGGCGGGTGGGCCGAGATCGTCGGGGTGTGGGCGGGTGCGCAGCGCCCCGGCCCGGATCAGGCGTCCGTCGGGTCCGGTGAGCGCGTAGCGCCACGGTGCCCGGTGCTGGGCGGCGACGAGCCGGCGGGCGCGGGAGGCGGGCAGCGGGCCGAGCGTGGGCAGGGTGGCGGGGCGCTCGTCGTGCCCGAGCAGGGTGGACAGCGCGATCTGCACCTGCACCCCACGCCGCGGGTGCGCCGGTGTGTCCGTTTCGGCGGGCTCGGTCTCGGCTCGGCCTGCGGTGGATCGGGCCACCGATCGGGATGCGGTGGCCCGTTCGGCTGTCGAGCTCTCCGGCTCAGCAGCCTGCGGCGACCCGACACCCGACTCTTCGCTCGTCTCCGAGGCCGAGCCCGAGGCCGAGGGCGAGGTCGTCGGCGGCGCCGCGGCCCCCGCCTGCTGCGCGCCATCGGCTCCGCGGCCGGACGCACCGGCGGCGGCGTCGTGGAGCAGGGCGGTGATGATCTGGGCGTCGGTCAGGGTGTGCAGACGCCCGTCGAGGAACCCGACGAACAGGTCGACCCGGATCTGGTCCAGCCGCCCCGGATGCCCGGCCCGGCGCACCTGATGGGCGAGTCGGTCGACCCGGGCCACCGCGGCGTCGGCGTCTTCCGGGGCCACCCCGTGCGCGGTGAGCGTGGCGGTGCCGTCCTCGGTCACGCACGCCGTCATGCCCCGGCGGGCGTGCGCGCGGCGGAACAGCCGCTCGTAGTGCGCCGGGTCGATCTCCAGGATCAGCCGGCGCAGCCGCCGGGAGATCTCGCTGGTGGTCCACCGCCGGGCCCGCGGCAGCACCAGCGCGCACAGCTGCGCGCTCTGCCCGGCCGACAGCCCGACGAGATGCCGCAGGAACACCGCCGCCTTCGGCCAGTCGATCTGCCCGCGCTCCAGCGCCACCCACACCGCGGGGAGTTCGACCACCAGCGCGACCGCCTCGTCGGTGCGCCCGTCCGCGGCGCGCCGGGTCCAGGCCAGCGCGGCGCGGATCTCATCGGCCCAGTCCAGATGCGGGTCGGGTAGCTCCGCGGCGGCGAAGGGCTGGTCCGGGTCGGCATACCCGACCGCGACCATGGCGCGCAGGAACCGGGCGTGGCTGACCGGTGAGCCGACCATGTCGGAGGCCGCGTGGCATGGGCAGAGGCGACGAGCCGACGACGCAGCGGCGGATCCGGCGGAGGAGCGCGTCGAGGAGGTCCCTCGCCGGCCTGAGCTGTGGAGCGCAGAGTGCTGTCCTTCCGCGGCCGATGAGGAACGGGACGTCGTCGAGTCCTTCCCTGCAACGCCCACCACCAGGAGGACCGAGATGGACGAGGCCGTCCGAGCTGCGGCGCTGACACGGCTGGAGCCGTTCGTGGGGGAGTGGGAGGCCGAGGCGCGCTTCTCCTTCACGCCCGAGCCGATCCGCGGAACCCTCGCCTTCACGTGGGACCTGGGCGGGCAGTTCCTGCGGCAGCAGTCCACGGTCGACCATCCCGCCGCGCCGGACGCCGTCGCCCTGGTGTCCGTGGCCGAGGAGGGCGACGGTCACGACTACGTGCAGCACTACTTCGACTCGCGTGGGGTCGTCCGCGTCTACCGCATGACGCTGCACGACGGCGAGTGGACGCTCCTCCGCGACCGACCCGACTTCACCCCGCTGCACTTCGCGCAGCGCTACACCGGCACGTTCGACGACGACGGGCGGACGATCGCGGGCCGCTGGGAGCAGTCGCACGACGGCGGCGCGACCTGGGAGCACGACTTCGCCGTCACCTACCGCAGGCTCGACCGCTCGTGAGCTACCCGTGCTCGGAGTACATGCTCAGCACATTGCCGTCCGGGTCGGCGAAGTCGAAGTAGTCGACGGCCCCGGGGACGTGCTCGAGCGGACCGACGACCACGCCCAGCCCCGTGAGCCGCGACCGCTCCCGGGCGGCGTCGTCGACGCCGAACCGGAGGACGACCTCCGCGCCGGAGCCGGCGGTCGAGTCCCGACCGAGCTGCAGCCACGCCGGCCCGACCCGGAACTCGACGACGCCGTCGGCAGGCTCCAGGTCGGGCTCGTCCAGTTCCAGGACGCGCCGGTACCACTCGATCGCACGGTCGAGATCGCCGACCGGAAGACCCACCGCCACGCTCGACACGTTCATACCCGACATTCTTCTCGAAGCGGTCCGACGGTCAACGCCCTCACGGAGCGAGGCGGGCGGCGCAGCGGGCGATCCCCTGCCTGATCATCCGGTCGTACCCGTCGTCGCCGAGGGCGCCGACGGCCTCCTCGGCCCGGTCGAGGTGCTCGCGCGCACGGGCGGGATCTCCGAGGCGGCGGTGGACGTCGGCCAGGTTGAGGTGCAGCGACGGGTAGAAGCCGGCCACGGCGAGGGAGTGGTGGTGCTGCTGCGCCCGCTCGTCCGTCAGTTCGTCGGCCGCCGCGAGGGCGCGGAGGTCCCAGCGCAGCTCCTCGGCGAGGTCCTCCTGGACGTCGGCCGCGTAGTGGGCGAGCGCGCAGCGGTGGAGCGGATCGCCGCGCGGGCCCAGCCGCGCCCAGAGCAGCGCGAACCGCTCCCGCGCCTCCGCCGCCGCGCGGGCCTGCCCCAGCTCGACCGCCTGCGCGATCTCCGCCATCACCGGGTCCGTCTGCTCCACCGCCGCCCCCTGTCTGCCTGCCCCGGACCGTACGGCGGGGGACCGACGGTTCCACCGGGCGAGGACACCTCAGCCCGCGGTGGATGCCCTGTACGTCGGCGCCGGCAGGTCCAGCACCCGTGAGTTGCGCAACCGCCAGACCAGGTACGCGATCCCGAGCCGGGTGCGGCCGATGCCGTCGAACGGGTCGAACCCGGCCACCTCGGTGATCGCGTCGAGCCGGGTCTGCAGCGTGCTGTGGTGCACCCCGGCCAGTCGCGCGGCCTGCCGGACCGACCCGGCGCGGACCAGCGCGTCGAGCGTGGCCGGGCCCCAGGCGTGGCCCATGATCTCGTCGAGGGAGTCGACGTCGGGGAGGTCGGCGTCGAGCGGGGCGTCGGCGAGCAGCTCGATCACCCCGCCGTACCAGTCGGCGAGCACGCAGCTCGTGGCCGGCGGCGCGCACAACCGCAGCGCGACGACGGCGGTGCGGAACGAGCGGTGCAGGTGCTCCACCGTGGTCGCGACCCCGATCCCCGACGGGATCGCCCCGCCGGGGGCCTGGTCCTGCGGGACGACGAGCGCGTGGATCGGCCCGTACGGCGTGGCGACGACGTCCTCGGCGCCGGTCGGATGCTCCGCCCACACCGCGAAGAGCGGCGCGGCGAGCACGCGGTACCGGACCCCCGGCGCGAGGTGCAGGCGTGCCGCGGCGGTGCGGCGTTCCTCCACCGGGACGGTCCGGTCGAGCAGCAGGCCCAGCTCGCGGCGGTTGTCCACGTCCCGCCGGCCCCGCCCGTGCCGGATCCGCAGGGCCAGCGCGAGCCGCTCGAGGATGATCCGGTCGTTGGCGTGAGCGGGCCCCGCGCGCTCCAGCCACACCGTGAGGCCGTCGCAGGAGATCGAGGAGTCCGGCGGCGGCAGCGCCCGTCCCTCGGCGATCTCGCCCTTCGGGGTGACCCGGACGGACCGTGGCGGCCGGTCCTGGCGGAAGCCCGCGGTGCAGCCCGCGAGCGAGGCCGCGGCGCTGAGCAGGCCGCGGGTGTTGACGTTGCCGACGACCAGCTCGTCGAAGCAGGCGATGACCCGCAGGCTCACACACGCCTGGGGATCGAGGGCGGAGATGCGGCCCAGGAGCTCCTGCACGACCACCTCACCACGTCGCTCCGAGGGCCCGAGTGTAGTGGCCCAGGTCACCGTCGAGTACCCGATCAGTCGGCCAGGATCTTCTCCACCCAGGCGTTCCGGGCGCGGATCATGCCGCGGGCGAGCGCGGTGTGCGGGGCGAAGATGTCGAAGGCGTGGAAGCCGCCCGCCCAGACGTGCAGCTCGGCGTCGCCACCCGCGGCCCAGATCCGGTCGGCGTAGCCGATCGCCTCGTCGCGGAAGATCTCCGCGGCCCCGACGTCGACGAACGCCGGCGGCAGCCCGCGCAGGTCCGTGGCGCGGGCGGGCGCGGCGTATTGCGAGACGTCCGGACCGCCGCGGGCCTCGCCGAGCAGCGCGGTCCACCCCGTCTCGTTGCTGACCCGGTCCCAGACGCCGACGCCGTCGAACTGCCGCGTCGACGGGGTGGCGCCCCGGTCGTCGAGCATCGGGTAGTCGAGCACCTGCCCGCAGAGCGCCGGCCCGCCCCGGTCACGGGCGGCCAGGGCCATCCCGGCTGCGAGGCCGCCGCCGGAGCTGGCGCCGGCGACCATCAGCCGGTCGCGCCGGATCCCGAGCCCCTCGGCGCTCGCGGCGACCCACTCGAGCGCCGCGTAGCAGTCCTCACGCGGGAACGGGTCGGGGAACTCCGGGGCCAGCCGGTACTCGACGGTCACCAGCACCGCTCCCAGCCCGTCGACCCAGTCCAGCACGAGGTCCGTCCCGCTGAAGCGGTCGCCGAACATCAGGCCACCGGAGTGCGCGAACAGCACCCCCGGGCGCGGGGTGTCGATCCCCGCAGGCCGCAGGACCGACACCGCGAGCGGATCGCCGCGATGGCCCGCGATCACGTGCTCGCGACGCTCGATCGCCCGGCCGCGCAGGGCTCCCTCGACCGGCGGCGACGCGTAGGAGCGCCGCATGAAGGCGATCAGGTCCGGTGTGATCGTCGGCGGGAAGACCCCGCCGACCACGGCCAGGCCGGCCTTCAGCTCCGGGTCGAACCCCGGCCGCGCGACCGCCGTCATCGAACCCCCTCCGACGTGCCCGCCGCGGCCGGAGCGCCGGCCGCGGCGGGCGGGCCCTCACAGGCTGGCGTAGAGCGCGGACTCGAAGTCCCCGTACAGCTTCCAGGCCTCGTTCTCGGTGATGAACGGCAGCGAGTTGGTGTAGATCGAGGCGCAGACGCCGGTGGCACGGTCGACGAAGAAGTGGGTGTTGAACAGCCCCGCCCACGCCCCCGTGCCCGCGCGCCGGCCGCCCGCGACGTCCCGGGTGTTCAGCAGCAGGCCCAGGCCCCACTTCCAGCCCGGCCCGACGCGGAGGGCGTCGGTGATCGGCGGGTCGGCCGTCGGGATCTCCGCCGGGAAGTCCAGGTCGCCGATCTGGTTGGTGAAGGCGGCGTCCACGGTCTGCTCGGTGAGGATCCGCACGCCGTCGAGCTCGCCGCCGCGGAGCAGGGCCCGCTCGAAGCGGATGAAGTCGCGCGGGGTGGAGTAGAGGCCGTGGCCACCGGCCCACCAGTCGGGCTGCTGCGGCAGCAGCTCGCCGGCCGAGGCCCAGTTCCCGTCCTCGTCCCGGACGTGCACGGTCACGCAGTTCTCGCGGCGGCCCTCGTCGAGCAGGAACATGGTGTCGTCCATGCCGAGCGGGCCGGTGATGTTCTCCTTGATCACCACGTCCAGGCCGGTGCCGGCGACGGCCTCGACGACCTTGCCCAGCCAGTCCGTGTTGATCCCGTAGACGAACTGCGTGCCGGGGTCGGCGACCAGCGGCGCCTTGAACGCGTCGGCCCCGCCCAGGACGTTCGGCAGGCCCGTGACCTTCTGGTACTCGTCGAGCGCCTCGTTCCAGAACCAGTAGCCGAGCCCCGACGTGTGCGTGATCAGCTGCTTCACCGTGGCGCGGCTGCCGGCCGGGCGCAGCTTGGGGGTGTCGCCGTCGAAGCCCTCGAGGACCTGGATGTCGGCGAACTCCGGGCGGTAGGTGTCGACGGGTGCCTCGAGCTCCAGCTCGCCCCGCTCGACCTGCTGCAACGCCGCGGTCGTCGCGACGATCTTGGTCATCGACATGATCCGGAACTGGGTGGAGGTCGAGACCTCGTCGCTGCTCTCGCCGACGACCCGGGGCCCGGCGCCGCCCTCGTAGAGGATCCCGTCGCGGTCCGCGGCGATGGCCGCGACGTGCGGCACCGCGCCCGTCTCGACCGCCTCCCGCAGGACCCGGTCGATGGCGCTTCCGTCGATGGCAGTGGTCATGCTGAGCTCCGTTGGTCGACACGAGGGACCGCGCCCGTCGAGCGCGCGGAGGTGATCGTGCCGACCTACCGCGCGCCGCGGTACCGACGATCATGCGCAGCTTCGGGTGCGGCGCCCGCCATTCGGCGGGGTCGTTCTCGGGCCGCGTGGGGGGACCATCACGGGGTGGTCGGGATCCGACGCGCCGTGCCCGCCGACGCGAGGGCGATCGCGCGGGTGGTGGTGGAGTCGTGGCGCAGCGCGTACCGGGACCTGCTGCCGGCGGGCCTCCTCGCCGGCCTCTCGGTCGACGGCCGGGAGGAGTTCTGGCGCCGCGTGCTCGGTGAGGACCCGCCCGCGGGCGTCGTGGTCGTCGCGGAGGAGGCCGGCCGGGACGTCGTCGGGTTCGTGGCCGTCCGTTCCCGGGCGGACGCCCCGCGCGTCGGTGAGCTCATGGCCCTCTACGTCGCCCCGTCGGAGTGGCGTCGCACGATCGGCACGCTGCTCCACAACGCGGGCGTCGAACACCTCGCCCGGCAGGGCTGCGCGCGGGCGGAGCTGTGGGTGCTCGCCGGCAACGAGCGCGCCATGGCGTTCTACCGCGCCCGCGGCTGGGTCCCGGACGGTCGGCGGCAGGTGGAGGAACGGCCGGACGGCTTCGTGCTGCCCGAGCAGGGGATGAGCCTCGAGGTGCGCGCGGCGGGCCGCCGGATGTGAGACTGGTCGGGTGCACACGGTCGACTTCTACTTCGACCCCGTCTGCCCGTTCGCGTGGATCACCTACGGGTGGATCTCCGAGGTCGAGCGGCTTCGGCCGATCGACCTGAGCGTCCGGATCATGAGCCTCGCCGCCCTCAACGAGGGCCGCGAGGGACGCGTGCCCGAGGCCGAGAAGGGGCTGGACAGCGGCTGGCGGCCGGTGCGCGCCGCGGTCGCCGTGGAGGAGCGGCTCGGGCAGGCCGGGCTGCGCCGCTACTACGAAGCCTTCGGCCGGCTGTTCCACGTCGAACGCGTGCGGCCCCGGGACCGCGTGATCCGGCAGGCGCTCGCGGAGCTCGACGCCGCCGATCTGCTCGCCGCCGCCGACGACCCGGCCTACGACGAGCGGGTCCGCAAGAGCCACGACGCCGGGATGGAGCCGGTGGGCCTGGAGGTCGGGACGCCCACGATCCACGTGGACGGCGTCGCCTTCTTCGGCCCTGTGCTGAACGCGATCCCGCGCGGGCAGGAGGCCGCCGACCTCTTCGACGGGGCGCTGCTCCTGGCCCGCAACCCGCACTTCTCCGAGCTGAAGCGCACCCGGGCAGGCGAGCTCCGCTTCGACTAGACCGTCGCCCCGTTCCATTCGATCTCGCCGTCCGGCCACTCCTCCTGCGTGACGGGCAGGACGAGGGTGGTCGTGGTGATCTCGTCGACGAACGGGCGGGGCTCGGTGGTGTCGTCGGGCGAGTACAGGGCGCGGCGCGGGGAGAGCCTGCGCCAGCCGCCGCGCTCGTAGAAGGGCACGTGGTGCTCGGCGCACATGAGGATGCCGAAGGGCACGGCGAGCTCGCCGAGGAAGGCCCGCACCCGGTCGAGCAAGGCCAGCCCGACGCCCTGCCGCTGCAACCCGGGGCGGACCGCCACCAGCCCCACCACGGCGGCCAGCTGGTCGGTGCCACCGACCTGCAGGAAACGTCGCAGCACACCGGCGTGTGCGGCCGGGCCCTCGACGTCCCATCCCAGGACCCGTGCCTCGGGCCGCACGGAGGACCAGGTCCGCACCCCGCCGTAGAGCCCGGGGAGATGTGCGTAGGCCGCCCGGAGCAGGGCCGCGAGCTCGGCGTGTTCCCGCATGCTGATCCGGCCCTCGCGACACGCACTCCACTGCACGTCCCCGACCCTCGCAGACATCGCCGCCGACGGCCCGGTGGAGGCGGGATCCGCGCCGGGGACGGCGCGTGATCGTCATGGCCCGGATCCGCTTGGGACGGGACGCCGGGCCCGGTGCGGAGGCACCTCCGGTCCGCGGATCGGGAGGCGTGCTCCACCGGACGCGTGAGGAGCGGCCGAACGGGGTACAGCCGCACCATGACCATGGTCGAGGCGGAGGAGAGGACGGACGTGGTCGGACGTGCGGACGGCCCACGACCCGCCTCGCTCGTCGCCGCGTTCCGGGACGCCACCTGCCTGCCCGGGCTGCGCGCGTGGCTGCGCGATCAGCTGGCACCGACGGACACCCTGCTCGACGCCGAGCTCGTGTGCACCGAGCTCGTGACCAACGCCGTCGAGCACGCGGGCGGCCCCCGGCGGCTGCGGGTCACCGTGCTCGACCGGGTCCGGATGCGCATCGAGGTCGACGACGCCGGCGCGGGCGACCCGCTGACGGTGGGGGAGTCCCGGCTCGGCGCGCACCGCGGCCGGGGACTGACGATCGTCAACGCCGTCGCGCGCTGGGGCGTCCGCCGCACCCGTACCGGCAAGACGGTCTGGGCCACGCTCGAGCTGACCTGAGAGGCATCCGGAAGATCTACGGAATTCCGGCACACCGTTTCCGATCCGGCGCGACGGGGTAGCCGAAACGTGATCGTCGTGGACCAGACTCCGTGACGGCACCGAGTCATCGGGGGTCGGGTGCCGTCACGAGCACGATCTGCCTCGCGCGCGCAACTGGGGAGCTACGCGCGCACCCCCGGAGGTACGCGGCCCGGCCGGCTCGACGGCGGCCGGGCCGCCCCCGTGCTCGTACCCCTGTGGGCCGCACCTCCCGGGCCCGGGCCTCCCGGGCTCACGCGGTGTCGCGCGCCGCGGCCCGTCCGGCGCCCCGGCCGCTGAACAGGCAGCCGCCGAGGAAGGTGCCCTCCAGCGAGCGGTAGCCGTGCACACCACCGCCACCGAATCCCGCCACCTCGCCGGCCGCGTACAGCCCCGGCACGGGCTCACCCGCGGTGTCGAGCACCCGGCCCGACAGGTCGGTCTGCAGGCCGCCGAGGGTCTTGCGGGTCAGTACGTGGAGCTTCACGCCGATCAGCGGGCCTGCCGCCGGGTCCAGAATGCGGTGCGGAGCAGCCGTGCGGCCCAATCGGTCGCCACGGTACCGCCGGGCGTTGTGGATGGCGGCGACCTGCAGGTCCTTGGTGAACGGGTTGCTCATCTCGCGGTCGCGGGCCACGATCTGCCGCTCGATCGCGGCCGCGTCGAGCAGGGGTTCCGTGGTCAGCTTGTTCATCCCGTCGACCAGCTCGGCCAACGTCGCGGCGACGACGAAGTCCTCGCCGCGCTCCTTGAACGCCTCGACGGGCGCGGGCGCGCCCGGGCGGATCCGGCCGAGGGTCGCCCGGACGTCCTTCTCGGTGAGGTCCGGGTTCTGCTCCGAGCCGGAGAGCGCGAACTCCTTCTCGATGATCTTCTGGGTCAGCACGAACCAGGAGTGGTCGTACCCGGTGGCGCGCAACGCCTGCAGCGTGCCGAGGGTGTCGAAACCGGGGAAGTTCGGCGCCGGCAGCCGCCGCCCCGTCGCGTCGAGCCAGATCGACGACGGCCCCGGTAGGATCCGGATCCCGTGCCCGGCCCAGATCGGGGTGTGGTTGCGGATCCCCTCCGTGTAGTGCCACATCCGGTCGCGGTTGACGATCCGCCCGCCCGCCGCCTCGGTGATGCCCAGCATCCGCCCGTCGACGTGCGCGGGGACGCCGGTGACCATCTGTTCCGGCGGGGTGCCGAGGCGGGCCGGCCAGTTCGCGCGGACCAGGTCGTGGTCCGCGCCGATCCCGCCCGCGGTCACGACGACCGCCTGGGCCCTCAGCTCGAACGTCCCGGTCTCGACGCGTGAGCTGGCCGCCCCGCGGGCGGCCGGGCTGGGTTCGAGCACGGCGCCCGACACGCCGTCGACCACGCCTCCGGTGCGGGTCAGGGCGTCGACCCGGTGCCGGAACCGCAGCTCGACGAGCCCGGCGCGCTCGGCGTCGCGCACCGCCGTCGCGAACGGTTCGACCAGGCCCGGCCCCGTGCCCCAGGTGACGTGGAAGCGCGGGACGGAGTTGCCGTGTCCGTCGGCGAGGTACCCGCCGCGCTCCGCCCAGCCCACCAGCGGGAACCACCGCACGCCGAGGCCGTGCAGCCAGGCGCGCTTCTCGCCGGACGCGAAGTCGACGTAGGCGGTGGCCCACTGCCGGGCCCAGAAGTCCTCACCCGCCGGGTCGTCGACGTCGCGGTCGAAGCCTGCGCTGCCCAGCCAGTCCTGCAGCGCGAGGTCCGCGGAGTCCCGGATCCCCATCCGGCGCTGCTCGGGGGAGTCGACGAGGAACAGCCCGCCGAACGACCAGAACGCCTGGCCACCCAGGTTCGTCTCCGGTTCCTGGTCCACGAGCACGACCCTGCGGCCCGCGGCCGCGAGCTCGGCGGTCGCGACGAGGCCCGCCAGCCCGGCCCCCACGACGATCACGTCGGCGTTCACGGGTCCAGCCTGGCCCCCGCCGCTCCCGCCGGCAATCCGGACATTCCGTATCCACACCTACTCGCAGTACGCCCGCGGGGCGGAGTGGACCGGTGGCTCCTACGCCTTCCTGGACCTCACCGCGCTCGGGCGGCAGGAGGAGTGGGAGGAGCCGAAGGGCCGCTCGGCGGCGGCGCGGCACACCGGCCCGAGCTTCGCGAGCTGAGGGTTTCTCATCGAATCGACGCAAGATCCGGCGACCGGCGTAACGCCGCTCCCTCACCACACGAGGTAAGGGGACACCGCGTGTTGCTGGGGAGCGAACACGCGCTGCCGGGCGCCGCGGTCCGGACCCTCGGGAGGACCGCGGCGCCCTTCTTCCGTCACGGCTGTCGCGTTGCGGCTACCGGGCCGGCCGGTCCTTCTCGGTGGTCCGCGCGGCCAGCGGCCCCTTCGAGCGGCGCTGCAGCCAGCCGCGGGTCTGGTGCAGCGTGCGGCTCACGGCGTTGGGCCCGCGACGCTGCTCGATCAGGTCCGCGACCTTGCCCATCAGCCAGCCGCCGAGCGGGACGGCGATCGCGAGGATCAACCACATCCGCAGCCGGCGGGAGAAGAAGGCCCACATCGTGTCCGGTGCTCCTGGGGTTCGTGCCCGGGCGGTTCCGCGGGCGGGACCGTGAGGGTAGGGCGCGCGCCGGACGGGCGCACCGCGGAGATCGGCTCCCCGCCGTCGCGCGACCGGGGTACGGGGGTGACGCGGCGGCCCCCGGGTCGTTGCAGGGGGAAGAAGAGCGGCCCGCGACGGTCGCGGTCGACGGCGACCGCGACCGGGCCGCCGACCGCGCGGGTCTCCTCGGCCCGTGCGACACGGAAGGACCACGTCGTGTCGAACCTCGGTGGCTGGGAGATCGTCATCCTGGTCGGTGTGCTGCTGCTCCTCTTCGGGGCGAAGCGGCTGCCGTCCATGGCCCGCTCGGTCGGACAGAGCGCCCGGATCTTCAAGGGCGAGATGCGCGGGCTGCGCGAGGACGCCCCCGCGCCCACCGTGAACGCCCAGCCGCCGACCCCGACGGCCGCCCTGCCCGTCGTCGCCGAGGCGGACGCCGGCAGGGCTGCCGAGGCGGACGCCGACAGGGCCGAGAACCAGGTCGTCTAGAACCCGAGCACGGCGCCGCGCGCCGGGTCCTCCGACCGCCAGGCCGCCAGCCCGGTCTCGACGAGAGGGACGCGGACCAGGCCCGCGACCTCGTCGAGCGGCACCCAGGCCGCCCGGTCGGTGGAGCCGCCGACCTCGTGCCGCAGCTCCCCGCCGACGACGTGGGCGGTGTAGACGATCCGGATGCCGAACATGTCGAGCGGCTCGCCCCCGCGGCTCACGGCGTCGGGGAAGTGCACGGAGTCGACGGTGAGCAGCCGGTCGAGGGCGACCGTGAAGCCGGTCTCCTCCTCGACCTCCCGCACCGCACCGGCGCGCGGGTCCTCGCCGTGGTGCAGCCCGCCGCCGGGCAGTGTCCACTCGGGGCCGTGCGGCCCGGTCCAGCGGGCGAGCAACACCTGCCCGTCCTCGACGCAGACCGCGTAGGCGGCGGGGCGGACGAGCCGGCGGGGCGCGGGTTCGGGGTGCGGCACCGGCCGAACCTAGCGCGCGTCTTGCGAACCGCCGCCCGCCGCCGTCAAGATCCCTCTGACCTGCGGATCCTCGGTACCGTGGGTGGGTGTCGGCAGACCGTCCGGTCGTCCTCGGCGTGCTGGTGTACGTCGTGATCGCCGCCGCGCCGACGCTCCTCATCTGGGCCGTGGCGCGGTTCCTCCCCGTGCTGCTCGGGCTGCCGGAGTTGCTGCACCGGCTGTTCCGCCGCTCCAGCCCCGCGCCCGCAGCCGGCCAGTCCTTCGAGTCGCTGGTCGCCGACCTGCACCGGCTGCGCCGCGAGGTGTGCGGGCGGCAGCCCACCACCCACGTCCGGCGGGTCGCCCTGATGGCCGCCTACGACGACGTCCTCCACGATCTCTGCCGCGCCGTCGGCGTCGCGCGCCCGCCCCTGTCCGAGGTCCCCCAGAGCGAGCGGCCCTTCGCCCGGCTGCAGACGGAGGCCGCGATCGAGGCGGCCGGCGTGGTGCTGGACCCGCCGGGTCCGGGCTCCGCCGCCGCATGACGCGCCGCCCGCCCCGATCTGGGTAAAGTCGTCTTTACCGAGCGGGAACCGATCGGGTCCCGCCGGCGTTGACCACGTAGCGCGGCGAGACACGCGACGAGGAGGAACCGGTGCGCACCACCAGCAATCCGGCGTTCCGCAACCTGCCGACGGGGCAGGGCGGCTACGCCACTTTCGACCGCCAGGGCGGCGGCATGATGGGCGGCGGGGCCGCCTACGCCGACTCCCAGGCCGCGCGTGCCGGGTTCGGCAGGGCGGGTGCCGGCGAGCGGCCGCTGACCGTCGACGACGTGGTGGTCAAGACCGCGATCACGGGTGCCGTGGCGTTGGTCGCCGGGATCCTGACGGCCTGGTCCGGCCTGTTCGGCCTGGCGCTCCCGGCGATCATCGTCGGCTTCGTCGTGTCGCTGATCGTGATCTTCAAGCAGAGCACGAACCCGTTCCTGGTACTGCTGTACTCGGCGTCGATGGGTGTCGCGCTCGGCGCGCTCACCGGGGCGCTCGAGTTCTCCGGCACGAACTTCCAGGGCATCGGCTTCCAGGCGATCGTGGGCACCGCCGGCGTGTTCGTCGGGATGCTGATCGTCTACAAGACCGGCGCCGTGCGGGTCACGCCGCGGTTCACGAAGTGGCTGATCGGTGCGTCGATCGGCGTCGTGCTCCTGATGCTCGCGAACATGGTCATGAGCTTCTTCACGATCGGCGGCCTGGGCCTGCGTGACGGGTCGCCGCTGGCCTACCTGTTCAGCATCGTCTGCATCGGCGTGGCCGCGTTCAGCCTGATGCTGGACTTCGACATGGCCGACCGGGCGGTCAAGGAGGGCGCGCCCGCGAAGTTCTCCTGGTACATCGCCTTCGGCCTGATGACCACGCTGGTCTGGCTGTACATCGAGATCCTGCGGCTGCTGAGCTACCTGCGGCAGGACTAGCAGGACCAGGGGGCGGCCTTCCTGACGCGGGTTGTCAGGGATCCGCGGGACCCTCGTGCCATGGCCTCCTGGAAGGACGTCGAGGAGCAGGCTCCCGAGCTGGCGGCACGCGCCCGCCGGCTCTTCGACGCGCACATGCACAAGACCATCGCCACACTCCGGGCGGACGGTTCGCCGCGGATCTCCGGCATCGAGGCGCAGTTCGAGGCGGGCGAGCTGACCTTCGGGTCGATGCCGGCCTCGCGCAAGGGCGCGGACCTGCGCCGCGACCCGCGCTTCGCCCTGCACAGCACGTCGACGGACCCGCCCGAGGGCGCCCCGGCGGACTGGGAGGGCGACGCCAAGATCGCGGGTCGGGCCGTGCCGACGGGCCCGCTGATCGGCGAGGCCGAGGGTGACGCCTTCCGCGCCGACGTCACCGAGGTCGTGGTGACGTGCCTCAACGAGGCGGCGGACCGCCTCGTCGTCGAGTTCTGGCGGGAGGGCTCAGGGGTCCGGCGCGTCGAGCGCGAATGAGCCCCCGGGTCCCGATCGAACGCGGTGCCGTGCGGCCGGCCGCCGCCCGCCACCGCGTTCACCCCTCGTTCAGCCAGGTCCTGAGCTTGCCGAGTGCGCGGTGCTGCGCCACCCGCACCGCGCCCGGCGTCGATCCGACCGCTGCGGCGGTCTCCTCCGCGGTGAGCTCGCCGAGCACGCGGAGCACCACGATCTCCCGCTGCTGCGCCGGGAGCCGGTCGATCAGCGCCATCAGCTCCGTCATCTGCGCGGAGCCGACGGCGGCGGCCTCCGGGCCGGCCCGCACGTCCGTGGACTCCGGGAGGTCGTCGAACGGGTCGGAGCGGTCCCGGGCGGCCGAGCGGAAGGCGTCCGCGACCTTGTTGCGCGCGATGCCGTACGCGAAGGCCATGAACGGCGTCTCCATGTCCCGGTAGCGCGGCAGGGCCGCGCAGAGCGCGATCACCACTTCCTGGGCGACGTCCTCGGGTGTCGCGAGCCCCGGCGCCCGGTTCCCGAGCCGGCCCTGGCAGTAGCGCACCAGCAGGGGGCTCGCGCCGCGCAGCAGCGCATCCAGGGCGCGCCGGTCACCCGTCGCCGCGAGCCGGGCGAGCCCCGTGAGCTGCGCGTCGAGATCGGCGGCCTGGTCGGTGCGCCGGCGGCCGGGGTGCCGGGACGGGGTCCACGACCCTCGCCCGCCGTCCCCGCGGGACTCTCCGTCGCCCGCGTACACCCGACGCCTGCCTCCTCGGCCCTGGACGGGGGCACGGGACGGGAGGGCCCGCGGCGCCCGGCGGTGGTGGGCGCCGCGGGTGCTCGTGGCCGGGCCTCGGCACCCGGGCGGGGAGCGCGGCGACGGCGGGCGACGTCGGCGTGCCCCTCCGGCCGCCACCCGCGTCGGGACCCCGGAATCTAGTCCGAACGGGCGGCCCACGTGCTCCGGAGAGACGCCGCAGCGCCGGTTCGTACAACTTCGTACAGACCTCGTACAGGCGGGGCGCCCTCCGACGTCGGCATCCGGCACCGGTGCCGGACGGCGCACGCGACCGCCGCGCCGCCCTATCCTCCCGGCACCGGGGGACGGGCCCCGGGCGCGGACGTCGGGGGGAGCCGGGGATGCCGCCGCAGCAGTCCGGCGATCCGGACGCGGTCGCGGACCGGGCCGGGCTGGCCGAGCAGCTGGGCCGGATGAAGGACGCGTCCGGGCTGAGCTTCCGGGCGCTCGCGAAGCGCACGCAGGAGTCCGGCGTGCCGCTGCTGCCGTTCACCACCTTCCGGGACTACGTGCAGGGCCGGTCCCTGCCCTCGCCGGTCCGGCTCGACGCGCTGCTCACCGCGTTCGGTGTCGCCGCCGACGACCCGGTGCGCGAGCGCTGGCGGGCCGCGCTGCGGCGCGCGGCCTCGGCTCCGGCGAAGCCGCCGCCCGGGCTGCATCCCTATCCCGCGTCGTCGCCGGTCGAGGGGGTCCTGCCCGGCCGGGCGGCCCTCGTGGTGGAGGTCGTCGGGCGGGTACGGGCCGCGCGGGCCGCGGGCGGGGTCGTCGTGGTCACCGGCCCGTCCGGGGCGGGGACGAGCTCGCTGCTGCGGGCCGGGGCCCTCCCGGCACTGGACGACGTCGTGATCCTCCCGTCGGGCACCGCACGGACGGCCCTGCCCGGCGGGGCCACGACCGTGCTGGTCGACGACGTCCACCACGCGGCGGAGGCCGCCGCGCTGAGGGACGTGCTCGGTGCCGTGCCGTCCGGGCGGGTCGTGCTGCTCGGGGTCCGCGAGGACGTCCTCGCGGACCTGGGCGAGTTCGGGTCGGACCCGGTGCGTGTGACCGCGATGTCCGCGGCGGAGCTGCGCGACGCCGTCACCGTGCCCGCCCTCGCGGCCGGGTTCCCCGCCGTCGACGGGCTGGCCGAGCTCGTGCTGGGGGAGCTCGAGGTCCCGCCGGGGGCGCCGTCCTCGCCGCCCGGGGCGTTGCCCCTGCTGTCCCTGGCCCTGGCCGGCGCCTGGGAGCGGACGGCCGCGATGGGCGGACCGGAGATCACGATCGCGCACTACCGCGAGGCCGGCGGGGTGTACGGGGCGATCGAGCGCGCGGCGGAGGCGGCCTACGCGGCCCTCCCGCCGCACCGCCAGGCGCTGGTCCGCCCCCTGCTGCTGCGGCTCGTGCGGATGCCGGGCACCGCGGGCGTGGCCGACCCCGTGCGCCGACGCATCCGCCGCTTCGGGCTCACCCATGGGCTCGACGCCGGGGCGTCCGCGGAGACCGACGCGACCGTCGAGGCGCTGGTCGCAGCACGGATCCTGGTCGCCGGGGAGGGCACGCTCGAGCTCGCCCACGACGTCGTGCTGCGGGCGTGGTCGCGACTGGCCGGCTGGGTGCGCGAGGACCGCGAGCGCCGGCCCCAGCGCGGCATCGTGACCGACGGCGCGCGGATCTGGCACGACAGCAAACGGGACGAGGGCGCGCTCCTGCGTGGCCGCGCGCTGGCGGAGGCGGAGGCCTTCGCGGCGGCGGAACCGGGCGAGCTCTACCCGCTCGAGCACGAGTTCCTGGCCGCGAGCCGGGGGCGCGCGGAGTCCGGCGCGCCCACCCCGACCCGGCGGCTGCAGGTCGCCGTCGCGGTGCTCGCCGTGCTGCTGGTGGTGGCGATGGCCGCCACGGCCTACGCGCTCACCCGTGTGCCGGCCGACCGGAGCGGGCACGACGGCCCGACGCCGGGCCTCGGTGGTGTGGTGGCTGCTGCCGGGCCGGAGGCGGACGACCCGCCGGCCTGACCCATCGGGCACGATGACGGCATGCGCTACGCCGAGCACATCTCCGACCTCGTCGGGAACACCCCGCTGGTGAAGCTGGGCGGCATCGCCGAGGGCCTGTCCCCGCTGGTCCTGGCGAAGGTCGAGTACATGAACCCCGGCGGCAGCGTGAAGGACCGCATCGCGCTGAAGATGGTCGACGCAGCCGAGGCCTCCGGCGAGCTGCGCCCCGGTGGCACGATCGTCGAGCCGACGTCCGGCAACACCGGCATCGGACTGGCCATGATCGCCCAGCGCCGCGGCTACCGGTGCGTGTTCGTGTGCCCGGACAAGGTCGGCGAGGACAAGCGCAACGTGCTCAAGGCCTACGGCGCCGAGGTCGTCGTGTGCCCCACCGCGGTCGACCCCGACCACCCCGACTCGTACTACTCGACGTCGGACCGGCTGGTCCGGGAGATCGAGGGCGCCTGGAAGCCGAACCAGTACGCCAACACGAACAACCCGGCGTCGCACTACGAGGCCACCGGACCGGAGATCTGGGAGCAGACCGAGGGCCGGATCACGCACTTCGTGGCCGGCATCGGCACCGGCGGCACGATCTCCGGCACCGGCCGCTACCTCAAGGAGGTCTCCGGCGGGCGCGTGCGGGTGGTCGGCGCCGACCCGGAGGGCTCGGTGTACTCGGGCGGGAGCGGGCGGCCGTACCTCGTCGAGGGTGTCGGCGAGGACTTCTGGCCGACCACCTACGACAAGGAGGTCTGCGACGAGATCGTCGCGGTCTCCGACGCCGACTCCTTCCACATGACCCGCCGGCTCGCCCGCGAGGAGGCGCTGCTGGTGGGCGGCTCGTGCGGGATGGCCGTGGTCGCGGCCCTGCGGGTGGCGGAGACGGCCCCGCCGGACTCGGTGATCGTCGTCCTGCTGCCCGACGGCGGCCGCGGCTATCTCGGCAAGGTCTTCAACGACACCTGGATGGCGAGCTACGGGTTCCTGCCGCCGAGCGCCGGCGCCACGGTGGGCGACGTGCTGCGGCGCAAGGACGGCACGCTGCCGGACCTGGTGCACGCGCACCCCAACGAGACGGTCGCCGACGCCGTCCACTACCTGCGGGAGTTCCACGTCTCGCAGATGCCGGTGGTCCGCGCCGAGCCGCCGGTGATGGCGGCCGAGGTCGTCGGCTCGGTGGTCGAGCGGGACATCCTCGACCTGCTGTTCACCAACCGCGCCAGGCTCTCCGACCGGCTCGACCAGCACATGTCCCCGCCGCTGCCGACGATCGGCGCGGGCGAGCCGCTGGAGACGGCGATGGGGGCCTTCGCCACGGCCGACGGCGCGCTGGTGCTCGTCGACGGCAAGCCCGCCGGGGTCGTCACCCGCTCGGACGTGCTGGCCTTCCTCGGCTGACTCGGGGAGTGGCGACGATCGCCACTCACAGGGGCCCCTCAGCCGGCGCGGCTACCGTCGGGACCATGCGGAGATCCCTGCTCGCGACCGTGCTCGGCGCGGGCGCCGCCGCCGTCGTCCTGCCGGACCGGCTCGGCCTCGACCGGCGGCACCCCTTCACCGCGCTCGGGGCGCTGCGCCCGCACACCACGGCCGCGGCGGCCGTCGCGGCGGGCGTGCTCGCGGTGGGCCGGCCCACCCGCCCGGCCGGGTTCGCCGTGGGCGCCGTCGCGCTCGCCGGCGCAGCGGGCCTGGTCCGCCGGGTCGTGCGGCGACGCCGGCCCTCCGGCACCGCGGACCTCACCGTCCTGGCCGCGAACGTCTGGGACGGCAAGGCCGACGCCGGTGCGCTCGCCGCCCTGATCGCCGGCGAGCGCCCGGACCTGGTGTCGTTGCCCGAATCCGGCCGCGAGTACCGCGACAAGCTCATGCCGCTGCTCGACGGCCTCGGCTACCGCTCCTGGGTCTCCACCGAGCCCGGCAAGCCCGACGGCTGGTCGGTCACGATGCTGGTGTCCGAGCGGATGGGCGACGTCGAGGTCGGCTCCGGGCCGGAGCTGCGCCGTCAGCATCTCTGGGCCCGCGGCGGGCTGCTCGGCCCGCACCGGTTCCGCGCGGTGCACCCGCAGGCGCCCATGGCCCGCTGGCAGGCGCGGGTGTGGTCGCGGGACATGGACAGCATCGCCCGATGGTGTGCCGCGCTCCCCGCGCCGATCGTCGCCGGCGACTTCAACGCGACCCTCGACCACGGCCCGCTGCGCCGGGCGCTGACCGGTGTCCGCGACGCCGCGGAGGGCACCGGCAGGGGCCTGACCGGCACGTACCACGCCGCGCTGCCCCGCTGGGCCGGCATCCGGATCGACCACGTGCTCGTGCCGCGCGAGGCGCACACGACCCGGTACGAGGTCGTCGACATCCCGGGGACGGACCACCGGGCGGTCCTGGTGGGCATGCGGTTGCCGGGGGCCGCGTAGCCTCGCGGCCATGCGCGGCTTCTCCACCCGGGCCATCCACGCCGGCCAGGACCCCGACCCGACCACGGGCGCGGTGATCGTGCCGATCCACGCCAGCTCGACCTTCGCCCAGGACGGCGTCGGCGGGCTGCGCGGCGGGTACGAGTACTCCCGCTCCGCGAACCCCACCCGCACCGCGCTGCAGGAGTGCCTGGCGGCGCTGGAGGGCGGGCGGCACGGCTTCGCCTTCGGCTCGGGCATGGGCGCCTCGGACGTCCTGCTGCGGGTGCTGCTCAAGCCGGGCGACCACATCGTCATCCCGCACGACGCCTACGGCGGCACGTTCCGGCTGGTCGACAAGGTGCTCCCGCAGTGGGGCGTGGAGTACTCGACCGTCGACCTCGCCGACGTCGACGCGCTGCGGGCCGCGCTGCGCCCGACCACCGAGGTCGTCTGGTGCGAGACCCCGACGAACCCGCTGCTCGGGATCGCCGACATCGCCGCCCTGGCCGAGGTCACCCGCGCGGCCGGCGCCCGGCTCGTCGTCGACAACACCTTCGCCTCGCCCTACCTGCAGCAGCCGCTGGCCCTCGGCGCGGACGTGGTGCTGCACTCCACGACCAAGTACGTCGGCGGCCACTCGGACGTCGTCGGCGGCGCCCTGGTGCTCGACGACGACGAGATCGCCGAGCAGCTCCGGTTCACCCAGAACTCGGTGGGCTCGGTGCCCGGCCCGTTCGACGCCTGGCTGACCCTGCGCGGCGCCAAGACGCTCGCGGTGCGGATGGAGCGGCACAGCGACAACGCCGAGCGGATCGCCGACGCCCTGGCCGCGCACCCCGCCGTCGCGAAGGTCCTCTACCCGGGCCTGCCCGGCCACCCCGGCCACGAGGTCGCGGCGAAGCAGATGCGCCGCTTCGGCGGGATGGTGTCCTTCCTGGTCGCGGGCGGGAAGGAGGCGGCGCTCACGGTCTGCGCCTCCACGCAGCTGTTCACGCTCGCGGAGTCCCTCGGCGGCGTCGAGTCGCTGATCGAGCACCCCGGCCAGATGACGCACGCCTCCGCCGCGGGTTCGGCGCTCGAGGTACCGGACTCCCTGGTCCGCCTGTCCGTGGGCATCGAGGACGCCGAGGATCTGGTCGAGGATCTCCGCACCGCTCTCGACGCGGCCGCGTCCTGAGCGGCGGGGGAGCCTAGGAGCGCGGGGGCACCGGCGCCGAGGGGGCGACCGGCGCGGGTGCCGACGGCGCGGCCGGGACGACGAGGTCGTCCGGGGCGAGGCAGCCGCCGACGAGCTCGTAGCCGCCCTGGACGGCGACGTAGTGGCCCGGGTCGGTGCAGCCCGCCTGCTCGACGGTGACGATCGCGAGGGTGCCGAGCACCGCCGCGGCGAGCAGCGGCACGGCCGCGCGGGCGCCCCTGGGCGCGCCGTTCAGCCGGTGTCCGACCCCGCCCCGCATCGTGCCTCCCCCGCAGAAACCGCCCGTTCGCGAGGCTACCGGGCCCGGTGGCACGATGCGGGGGTGAACGCCGACTCCGGCACGAGAGGCCTGCGAACGGTCGATCGTGACCCCCCGGCGGGGGCCCCGGTCGGGCTCGACGAGATCCGCGGGGCCCGGGAGCTGCTCGCCGGCGTCACCCGGACCACGCCCGTCGCACGCTCCCGCGCGCTCACCGAGGCCGTGGGCGGACCGGTGTGGTTCAAGTGCGAGAACCTGCAGCGCACCGGTTCGTTCAAGATCCGCGGCGCGTTCACCCGGCTCGCGCGGCTCTCCGACGAGGAGCGCGCCCGCGGCGTGGTCGCCGCCAGCGCCGGCAACCACGCGCAGGGCGTGGCCCTGGCGGCGCAGCTGCTCGGCATCGACGCCACGGTGTTCATGCCGGCGGGCGCCGCGCTGCCCAAGGTCGAGGCGACCCGCGGCTACGGCGCGCGCGTCCGGCTCGGCGGCGCCACGGTCGACGAGGCCCTCGCCGGGGCGCTCGAGCACGCCGAGCGGACCGGGGCGGTGCTCATCCACCCGTTCGACCACCCGGACGTGATCGCCGGGCAGGGCACGGTCGGCATGGAGATCCTCGAGCAGGTGCCGGACGTGGCCACCGTCCTGGTGGCGGCGGGCGGGGGCGGGCTGCTCGGCGGGGTCGCCGCGGCCGTCAAGGCGCAGCGGCCCGGGGTGCGGGTCGTCGGGGTGCAGGCCGCCGGCGCCGCCGCCTGGCCCGCCTCGCTCGCCGCCGGCGAGCCCGTGGCCCTGGGTGGGATGCGGACCATCGCCGACGGCATCGCGGTCGGCCGGCCCGGCGACGTCACCTTCCGGCAGGTCGAGGCCCTCGTCGACGAGTTCACCGTGGTCGGCGAGGACGCGCTCTCCCGCGCCCTGCTCTTCAGCCTGGAGCGGGCGAAGATGCTGGTCGAGCCCGCGGGCGCGGCGCCGGTGGCCGCGCTTCTCGACGACCCGGAACGCTTCGCGCCGCCCGTGGTGGCGGTGCTGTCCGGCGGCAACGTGGACCCGCTGGTCCTGCTGCACGTGATCCAGAACGGCATGGCCGCGACCGCCCGCTACCTGTCGCTGGTGGTGCGGATCGGGGACCTCCCGGGCGCCCTGGCCACGCTGCTGACCCGGGTGGGCGAGCTCGGCGCCAACGTGATCGACGTCGAGCACACCCGGATCAGCGCGACCGTCCCGATGGGGGAGGTCGACGTGGCCGTGAGCCTGGAGATGCGGGGCCCGGAACACTGCCGCGAGCTGGTCACCGCACTACGGGACGCCGGCCACCGCGTGACGGTGACCGGCGTGCCGGAAGGGGACCCGCGGCTCGGGGCGTGAGGGTCAGCCGGTGAAGGGCTCGATGTCGACGAGTGTGACGCGCATGCTGCCGCCGTCGGGCAGCGCGTACTCGCGGTCCTCGCCCTTCTTCGCGCCCAGCAGCGCGGCGCCCAGCGGCGAGTTCGGGGAGATCACCTGCAGGTCGCCGTGGCTGCCCTCCTCGCGGGAGCCGAGCAGCACCTTCTCGGTGTCCTCGTCGTCCTCGTACTTGACGGTGAGGACGGTGCCGGGAGCCGCCTCCTCGGCGCTGGTCGGGGAGGTGCCGACCTGGGCGGTGCGCAGGAGCTCCTGCAGCTGGCGGATCCGCGCCTCCTGCTGGCCCTGCTCCTCGCGGGCGGCGTGGTAGCCGCCGTTCTCCTTGAGGTCGCCCTCCTCGCGGCGGGCGTTGATCTCGGCGGCGATGACGGGACGGTTCGCGATCAGCTCGTCGAGCTCCGTCTTGAGCCGGTCGAAGGCATCCTGGGTGAGCCAGGTCACCTGAGTCTCCGTCACGGTCATCACTCCTCCAGCGAACCGGGCACCGCACCGCGCGGGCCGGGCGCCCGGCATGTCGCACGGGCACGATCGGGGCCGTCCACCTACAGGCCCCCGAGTAAGGAAAAACACGACCCGCCTGCGGGCCGTGTGCGAGCAACCTTAGCACGGGACCGACCGCTCGGCGCGGTCCTTCGCCGAACGGTCGGGCGTCCGAAGAAGTTCCCGGGCAGCCTGTTTCTGCTGGTCGGCGGGGTCCGGGAAGAGTCGCGGGGGCTCGCGCGTTGCCTCCCGCGGAAGAAGCGTCGGTCCTGCGTGCCAGGATCGGCCTCGACCGGCCGGGCGGGCGCCCGGCCCTGCGAAAGCCGCCCGTCACCGCGGGCGCGAGGACACGGAAGGACCCCGGTCACCCATGACGTCCGAACGCGAGCCGTTGCGGCTGATGACCGTCCACGCCCACCCGGACGACGAGTCGAGCAAGGGTGCGGCGACCACCGCCCGGTACGTCGACGAGGGCCACGAGGTCATGGTCGTCACGTGCACCGGCGGCGAGGCGGGCAGCATCCTCAATCCCGCCATGGACCGGCCGGACGTCCTGGAGAACATGACCACCATCCGGAAGCAGGAGATGGCCCGGGCGGCCGACATCCTGGGCGTGCAGCACCGGTGGCTCGGCTTCGTCGACTCCGGGCTCCCCGAGGGCGACCCCAAGCCCCCGCTGCCCGAGGGCTGCTTCGCGCTGGTACCGCTCGAGGAGTCGACCGAGCGCCTGGTGCAGGTGATCCGGGAGTTCCGCCCGCACGTGCTCGTGACCTACGACGAGAACGGCGGCTACCCGCACCCGGACCACATCCGCACCCACGAGGTGTCGATGGCGGCGTTCGAGGCGGCTGCGGACCCGGACCGGTTCCGCGCGGCGGGCGCGCCGTGGCAGGTGCTCAAGCTGTACTACTCGCACGGCTTCTCCAAGAAGCGGATCCTCGCCTTCGACGAGGGCCTCAAGGCCCGCGGCCTCGAGTCGCCGTACGCCGAGTGGATCGCGAACTGGAAGGACCGGCCGGACCCGGGCGAGCGCGTCACCACCCGGGTGGAGTGCGCGGACTGGTTCGACCGGCGGGACGACGCGCTGCGCGCCCACGCCACCCAGATCGACCCCACCAGCCGCTGGTTCTTCACGCCGTTGGAGCTGCAGCGGGAGATCTGGCCGTGGGAGGAGTACGAGCTGGTCCGTTCGCTCGTGGCCGGCCCGACCCCGGAGGACGACCTGTTCGCGGGCCTGCGGGAGCCGGCGCTGCGGGCGGGCTGAGCGGCGGGTCCGGCGGCCCACCGACCGGCGCATGCGCGGCGCGCGACCCCGCGTAGCCTGGACGTCGGAGGACGTGACCTGCGACAGGAGTGACGGAACGTGCTGGTCGAGCTGGGCGCCGTGCCCACCGCGGAAACGGTCGCGAGCGTCCTGGCGCAGAACCCGGAGCCCCCGCCGGACAAGGGCGAGGAGTTCGGCAAGGCCTCGCCCGTCGCGCTCGTCGTCATCCTGTTGCTGGCCGTGGTCACGATCGCGCTGATCGTGTCGATGAGCCGGCGGATCCGGCGGCTGCCGCAGTCCTTCGACGAGCAGGCCGAGCAGGAGCCGGGCGGCGCGGACCGCGACGAGGCCGGCACCGGGGAGCGCCCCGAGCAGCGGTGAGCATCCGCCGACCCGTCGCCGGGTCGCCCGGGCGGCGGGTCGCGCCCGCCGGTGACAGGGTGGGCGCATGCCCAACCGGCTCGCGGAGGCGACCAGCCCGTATCTGCTCCAGCATGCGGACAACCCCATCGACTGGTGGGAGTGGTCCGACGAGGCGTTCGCGGAGGCGCAGCGCCGGGACGTCCCGGTGCTGCTCTCCGTGGGCTACGCCGCCTGCCACTGGTGCCACGTCATGGCGCACGAGTCCTTCTCCGACACGGAGACGGCCGCGCAGGTGAACCGGGACTTCGTGGCGATCAAGGTCGACCGCGAGGAGCGTCCGGACATCGACGCCGTCTACATGGCGGCGACGCAGGCCATGACCGGGCAGGGCGGCTGGCCGATGACCTGCTTCCTCACCCCGATCGGTGAGCCTTTCCACTGCGGCACCTACTACCCACCCACGCCGCGGCACGGCATGCCCGGGTTCCGCCAGCTGCTCGACGCCGTGACGCGGGCCTGGACCGAGGACGGTGCCCGGGTCCGCGGGGCCGCCGGGGAGATCGCGGCCCGGCTGGCCGACGCCGCCCGCGCCGAGCCGACGCCCGTGCCGGTGGACCCGGACGTCCTCGACTCCGCGGTGGCCGGTCTGGCGGCGGACTTCGACGCCGAGCGCGGCGGGTTCGGCGGCGCCCCCAAGTTCCCGCCGTCGATGGTGCTGGAGTTCCTGCTGCGCCACCACGAGCGCACCGGCTCGGCCGACGCCCTGCGGATGGTCGAGCGGACCTGCGACGCGATGGCCCGCGGCGGGATGTACGACCAGCTCGCCGGCGGGTTCGCGCGGTACAGCGTCGACGCCGGCTGGGTGGTGCCGCACTTCGAGAAGATGCTCTACGACAACGCCCTGCTCCTGCGGGTCTACGTGCACTGGGCCCGGCGCACCGGCTCGCCCCTGGCGACCCGCGTGGCCGAGGAGACGGCGGGATTCCTTTTGCACGACCTGCGGACCCCCGACGGCGGGTTCGCCTCCGCGCTCGACGCCGACACCGACGGCGTCGAGGGCCTGACCTACTCGTGGACGCCCGGCCAGCTCGCCGAGGTCCTCACCCCGGAGGACGCCACCTGGGCGGCCCAGCTCCTCGAGGTGACCCAGGCCGGCACCTTCGAGCACGGGGCGTCGACGCTGCAGCTGCTGCGCGACCCGGACGACCCGGAGCGCTGGGAGCGCGTCCGCACCGTGCTCTCCGCGGCCCGGTCGACCCGCCCGCAGCCCGCCCGGGACGACAAGGTCGTCACCGCGTGGAACGGCATGGCGGTGCAGGCGCTCGCCGAGGCCGGTGCCGCGCTCGGCCGGCTGGACTGGGTGGCCGCCGCGGAGGAGACGGCCGACCTGCTGCTGCGCCTGCACGTGGTCGACGGGCGCCTGCGCCGCTCCTCGCGCGACGGCGTGGTGGGCGCCGCCCCGGGCGTCCTCGACGACCACGCCTGCCTCGTCGAGGGCCTGCTCGCGCTGCACCAGGCGACGGGCGACCCGGGGCGGCTGGCCGCGGCCGTGGAGATCCTGGACCTGGCCGTGGCCCGGTTCCGGGGTGACGGCCCGGGGAGCTGGTTCGACACGGCCGACGACGCCGAGGAGCTCCTGCACCGGCCGCGCGAGATCACCGACAACGCGACGCCCGCCGGCGGCTCCGCGATGACCAACGCGCTGCTCACGGCGTCGGTCCTGGTCGACGAGGAGCGCTCCGGCCGGTACCGGGAGCTGGCCGAGGAGTCCGTGCGTGCTGTCGGCGGGCTGTTCGCCAGGCACGCCCGCTTCGCCGGGCACTGGCTCACCGCCGCCGAGGCGTCGGCCTCCGGGCCGCCGCAGGTGGCCCTGGTCGGTCCCGTCGGCGATCCGGACCGGGAGGAGCTGCTAGCCCGCGCCCGGGCGCTGGTGCCCGGCGGCGGCGTCGTCGTGCCGGGGGATCCGGATGCGCCGGGTGTGCCGCTGCTCGCCGCGCGCCCGCTCGTGGCGGACCGGCCCGCCGCCTACGTCTGCCGCGGGTTCGTGTGCGACCGGCCGGTGACCACGCCCGAGGAGCTGGCCGCCCTGCTCTGAACCTCGCCCCGAACCCCTCCTCGGAACCCTGCCGCGGATCTTCGTTCGCTTCGCTTCCGGAGAACGGCCTCGTGCATCTTGTGTTGCTGTGTAATCTCGTAAGCAACGCAGCAGGAGGTGCGGGATGACGGGACGGATGCACAAGGGTTGGCACGGCGGCGGGCGCGGGCAGGGACGCGGACCCCGCGGAGGGTGGCAGCAGGCGGACCTGCCGGACACCGGCGATGCGCAGGCCTGGCTGCGCGGCCGGCTGCCCGACGGCTGGTTCGTCGGCGCGCCGGAGGTGACCATCGACCGGGAGGAGATCGTGATCGTCGGCGAGCTGCCGGCGGTGGAGGGCGACTTCCCCGACACGGACGCCGGACGGGCCGAGAAGGCGGCCACGGCGGCGGGGCGCATCTCGCGCTTCCGTGAGGAGACCCGGGACGAGCGGATCGACATCGCCCGTCAGGCCGAGCACCGCTACCAGCGGAAGGTCGCCTGGGGCGCCCGGATCGGCGAGGTCGAGGAGCTGTTCACGACCGCGTCGGTGCCGGTGATGACGCGGCTGCGCCAGCCCGAGCGCATGGTGCTGGACACCCTGGTCGACTCGGGGGTCGCGCGCTCGCGGTCCGACGCGCTTGCCTGGGCGGTACGCCTGGTGGGCCGCAACGCGGACACCTGGCTCGCCGACCTGCGCGAGGCCATGGCCAAGGTCGACGAGCTGCGGACCCGCGGCCCGGAGTAGCCGTCCGCGGCGGGGTCAGCTGGGGAAGAGCGCGAACCAGATCGCGATCTGGTGGCAGATCGCCGCCAGCACCGTGGCCGCGTGGAAGAACTCGTGGTAGCCGAAGGTCTTCGGCCACGGGTTGGGCCAGTGCACGGCGTAGAAGACCGCACCGGCCGTGTAGAGCGCGCCGCCGACCAGTAGCAGGACCAGGGCGGCCACGCCGGCGTTGTGCAGCAGGTCGGGCAGCACGAACACCGCGACCCAGCCGAGCGCGAGGTAGATCGGGACCGCGAGCCACTTCGGCGAGTGGGGCCAGCACATCTTGAGGATCACGCCGGCCAGCGCGCCGCCCCACACCACGCCCAGCACGACGCGGCCGGTGCCCGGGGCCATCGCCAGCATCGCCACGGGCGTGTACGTGCCCGCGATGAAGACGAAGATCATCGAATGGTCGAGGCGACGCATGATCAGCCGGCTGCGCGGCGTGGTCCAGGTGCGGCGGTGGTAGAGCGCGCTCACGCCGAACAGGCCGAGGATCGTCACGCTGTAGACCGACGTCGCCAGGGCGGCGGCCCCGCCCACGAGCGACGCGGCGACGGCGACCAGCGTGGCGCACGCCGCGACCGAGGTGACGAACGACCAGAAGTGCAGCCAGCCGCGCATCCGCGGCTTGACGAAGGGGAGGTCCGACGGCGGCTGGAGGGTCCCGGCGGTCACCCGCCCGAGGGTACGGGATCACCGTCCGCGCCCGGGTTGCCCACCGGTGGCCGGGCGGTGAAGCACGCCGGGTCGACGGCCTTCGGGCGCAGGCGGTCCGGGACCGCGGCGTAGGCTCCGCCCCGTGGGTGTCCGTGACCTCCTCTATTCGACCTACGAGGCGAGGCTCGCCCGGCGGCTGGTCGGTGCGGAGCGCCCCCGCCACGTCGCGCTGATCCTCGACGGCAACCGGCGCTGGGCACGCGACGCCGGGCTCGAGGACGTGAACGACGGCCACCGGGTCGGCGCGGCGAAGATCTCCGACCTGCTCGGCTGGTGCGGCGACGCGGGTGTCGAGGTCGTGACCCTGTTCCTGCTCTCCACGGACAACCTGTCCCGCCCCGCCGACGAGCTCGAGCCGCTGCTGGAGATCATCGCCGACGTCGTCGACGAGCTGAGCGGCCCGACCGCCCCGTGGCGGCTCCGGGTCGTCGGCGCCCTGGAGCTGCTCCCGCCGCGGATCGCGCAGCGGCTGGCCGCGGCCGCCGCCCGCACCACCGACCGCCCGGGGCTGGAGCTCAACGTCGCCGTCGGGTACGGCGGCCGACAGGAGATCGCCGACGCGGTGCGCAAGCTGCTGCTGCAGCACGCCGAGGCGGGCTCGTCGATCGAGGAACTGGCCGAGGTGCTCGACGTCGACCACATCGCCGCGCACCTCTACACCTCCGGCCAGCCGGATCCCGACCTCGTGATCCGGACGTCGGGGGAGCAGCGACTCTCGGGTTTCCTGCTCTGGCAGAGCGCGCATTCGGAATTTCATTTCTGCGAGGCCTACTGGCCCGAGTTCCGCCGCGTCGACTTCCTCCGGGCGCTGCGCGACTACGCCGCCCGGCACCGCCGATTCGGCGGCTGACACCGACGCCCCGGGGCTCGCGGGGTAAACGGCCGAGAACGCCGAACGGCGCCGGTCCCGAAGGGGACCGACGCCGTCGGTGGAGTGCGGTTCTCAGTCGACCGAGTCGCCCGCGCCCGAGACGATGCCGCAGGAGCGGTCGGTGTCGGTGTGCACCGAGCTGTTGGCCTGGGCCTTGCCGAACAGGCCGAGCGCGCCGGTGGCGGAGCCGACGATGTCCTTGACGTTGGCCTGGCCCGCGAGCAGACCGGCGTTGACCGGAACGTCGTTGTTGCAGGCCTGGACCGGCACGTTGGCGTTGTTGCCGGAGACGTTGATCAGGCCCTTGCCCGACTTGTCGATGCCGGTGTCGTGCGACTCGTGGGCGAACGCGAGCGGGCTGATGGCGACGACGGACGCGGCCGAGGCGGCGGCGACCAGGGCGACCTTCTTCAGCATTTCTTCTCCTGTGTGTGTACGGGCCCGGGTAGGGCCCGGACTTCTCGAGTCGGTGTCCGACCGGGGAGCCCGCACCGACTGCTGATCACGCTATCCGAGCAATGCGGAAATCGCGAAATCCGTACCACGATCGTGTCGGACCGCGTTTCCCGTCGAAGTTACGCCCACGATCGGATGAGTTCTGTGCCACCCATCGTGGAAGTGTCGGAAAAAGCAGGACGCCGGCCCGGAGGAACCGGGCCGGCGTCCTGTCGGTCGATGCCGGGAGGTCAGCCGACCTTGTCGCCGGCGCCCGACTTGATGCCGCAGGAGCGGTCGGAGTCGGTGTGCACGTCGCTCTTGGCCTTGGCGTCGCCCGCGATGCCGAGGGCGCCGGTGGCCACGCCGGTGATGTCCTTGAGGTTGGCCTGGCCGACCAGCGCGCCGGCGTTGACCGGGACGTCGTTGTTGCAGGCCTGGACCGGCACGTTGGCGTTGTTGCCGGAGACGTTGATCAGGCCCTTGCCCGACTTGTCGATGCCGGTCTCGTGCGACTCGTGCGCGAACGCGAGCGGGCTGATGGCGACGACGGACGCGGCCGAGGCGGCGGCGACCAGGGCGACCTTCTTCAGCATTTCTTCTCCTGTGTGTGTACGGGCCCGGGGAGGCCCGGACTTGTCGAGTCGGTGTCCGACCGGGGAGCCCGCACCGACTACGGCTGAATTTATCCGGCGTATCCGCGAATCGCGAATTCGGTACCACGATCGTGTCGGATCGCGTTTTCCCCGGAAGTTACTACCTCGATCGGATGATGTGCGACCGAGGCGACAAGGCGAACAGGCCGACCCGGGAACCGGGCCGGCCTGCTGCAGGGCGGAGCTGACGGGAAGGTCAGGCGTCGACCTTGTCGCCCGCGCCGGCCTCGAGGCCGCAGGTGCGGTCCGAGTCGGTGTGGACGGTGGTGTCGGCCTTGGCCTTGCCGAACAGGCCCAGGGCGCCGGTCAGCGCGCCGGTGATGTCCTTGGCGTTGCCCTGGATGGCGCCCACACCGGCGTTCACCGGGACGTCGTTGTTGCAGACCTGGATCGGGACGTTCACGTTGTTGCCCGACACGTTCAGCAGGCCCTTGCCCGACTTGTCGATGCCCGTGACCGACGAGCCGTGGTGGCCGTGGTCGCCCTTGTCGTGGTCGTGGCCCTTGTCACCGGCGAAGGCGAGCGGGCTGACGGCGACGAGAGAGGCGGCGACGCCGGTCGCGACGATTCCAGCCTTCTTCAGCACAGTTCTTCTCCTGTAGGTCTGCGGAACCGGCGAGCCGGCACCTTTCAGGTCAGCGTCCGACCGGGGAGCCCGCGCTGACTGATTCGAAAGCTATCCGCAGCCGCGCCTGTACAACAAACTTCGTGCCACTATCGTGTGAGCTACGAACTGTGCGTTTGGTTATTCCCCGGATAGGTGGAATTCAACGGCACGGCCGCACCGCTTTCCGCCGGACTTCCGGAACGGTGGGTAGCCGATCCACTCGTTCGGGAGGGTGGTCTTCCCGATCGTGTACGAGGGGCCGGTCGGGTGTCCGGCGGGTAGCGTCCCGGTGATGCGGAGAGTGCCGTGAAGGCGGACGCGGTGGCCCGCGGGATCGCGCTGCTCGCGCTGCGGCTGGACCGCCTCGCGCCCGGCACCGTGGAGGCCTTCGACGGTGACCCCGTGGTCCGCCGGCACGTCCGCGCCGAGGCCGTCCCCGTGCCGTCGGAGCTCGCCCGCGAGGCGGCGCGGCTGCGCCGGGCGGTCCCGTACCTCCGACTCCCGCCGGTGCGCGAGGCCTTCCTCGACGGCGAGCTGCGGGCCCTCGAGCGGACGGCCCGGACCCTCGCGGGCGAGCGCGTGTCGTTGCGCACCGAGATCCGGGAGACCTACGGCGTCGACGTCGCCCCGGGCGACCCGGACCGGTACCGGGCGGCACAGCGGGCGGTCGACTCGCTGCTGCCCGGGCGGGGCCCGCTCGCCGACCGGCTGGCCGCGCATCGCGTGCGGGACGAGCTGCCCGGCGAGCGCCGCGGCCCGGCGATCCACGCCCTGACCGAGGCCCTGCGGGAGCGGACCGCCGCCGTCCTCGACCTGCCGGCGGGCGAGGAGGTCGAGATCGAGCTCGTCGAGGGACGGCCGTGGAGCGGGTTCACCCGCCACCTCGGCGGGCGCCGCTCGCTCGCCCGGTTCAGCACGGACGCGCCGCAGCGGGCGGGACAGCTCGCCCGGCTCGTCGCGCACGAGACCTACCCGGGGCACCACGTCGAGCACCTCCGCCGCGCGGCCGCGGCCCGGTCGGAACCCGAGCGGGCGCTGAGTCTCACCCGCAGTCCGCGCGCCCTCGTCGTCGAGGGGGTGGCGGACCTCGGGCTCGACGCCGTCGTCGGGCCGGGGTGGGGGCCGTGGGCTGCCGACGTGCTGGCCGACGTGGGTGTGGTCACGGACGGTGAGCTGGCCGAGGCGCTGGAGGAGGCGATGCTGCCGCTGCAGCACGTCCGGCTCGACGCGGCGCTCCTCGTCGACCGGTCAGGTACGGCGGCGGCCCGCGACCATCTGCGCCGGTGGCTCCTGCTCGACGACGCCCGCGCGGACCGTGCGCTCCGGTTCCTCACCGACCCGCGTTGGCGGGCGTACACGGTCACCTACGTGGTCGGGTACCCACTGGTGCGTGGCTGGTGGGCGGGCGACACCGCGCGGTTCCTCCGGGCGCTCGACCGGCCCGTCACGCCGGGGGTGCTGGCCTCACCGGGCGCGCGGGGCTGGTCCGGACGGTCGGCGGCCGACCGGGGTGTGCCGGCGACGGACGGTGTCGATCATGCGATGAGCGGTCGGCCGTTCTGTTAATTCTCGGGATCGGTCACGGACGCGACACGATCTCACCCTTGACCGCATGAGGGTGACCGCTAGTAGCGTCAGCGGTGGCGGTGCGTACCGATCGCACCGTCCGGGGAGGCCCTGGACGTGGTGTTGCGAAGCACCCGAGAGGGCCGGCACCCGGCCCTTGCGGGCGTGCGGGCGGCGTCGCAGACGTGGTTCGTGCAACCGCACCGGGGTCGGCCGGCCCACCGGAACTGTGGGCGTGGTGCCGCGCCCGCGAGGGAGCACCCGTGACCGAACGTCGTACGGCCCCGGTTCAGGAGAGCGGCTCCGACGTCCCCGCGGACGTCACGCCCCGCTGCTACGTGCTCGACACCTCGGTTCTCCTCTCCGACCCGTGGTCGCTGACCCGGTTCGACGAGCACCAGGTCGTCCTCCCGCTCGTGGTCATCTCCGAACTCGAGGGCAAGCGGCACCACCCGGAACTGGGGTGGTTCGCCCGCGCGGCGCTGCGTCAGCTCGACGAGCTGCGCATCAAGCACGGTCGGCTCGACGCGCCGGTCCCGATCGGGGACACAGGCGGCACGCTCCACGTCGAGCTGAACCACAGCGACCAGTCCGTGCTGCCGGCCGGTTTCCGGACCGACAGCAACGACAGCCGGATCCTCGCCTGTGCGTTGAACCTGCGCGCCGACTACGGCACGTCCCGCGAGGTCGTGCTGGTCACGAAGGACATGCCGCTGCGGGTCAAGGCGGCGGCGGTCGGGCTCCCCGCCGACGAGTACCACGGGCAGGACGTCGTCCCCTCCGGCTGGACCGGGATGGCCGACGTCGAGGTCACCCCGGAGGAGGTCGACACGCTCTTCCGGGACGGCGTGCTGGACCACCCCGAGGCGGGGGAGCTGCCCTGCAACACCGGCATCCGGCTGCTCGGCGGCACGTCGAGCGCGCTCGGCCGGGTCACTCCCGACAAGCAGATCAAGCTGGTCCGCGGCGACCGCGAGGCCTTCGGGCTGCACGGGCGCTCGGCGGAGCAGCGGGTGGCGCTCGACCTCCTGCTCGACCCGGAGGTCGGGATCGTGTCCCTCGGCGGTCGTGCGGGCACCGGCAAGTCGGCGCTCGCGCTGCTCGCCGGCCTCGAGGCCGTCATGGAGCGCCAGCAGCACCGCAAGATCGTGGTCTTCCGGCCGCTCTACGCCGTCGGCGGGCAGGAGCTCGGGTACCTGCCCGGCAGCGAGGCGGAGAAGATGGGCCCCTGGGCCCAGGCGGTGTTCGACACGCTCGGCGCGCTGGTCAGCCAGAACGTGCTCGACGAGGTGATCGCCCGCGGGATGCTCGAGGTCCTGCCGCTCACCCACATCCGCGGCCGGTCGCTGCACGACACCTTCGTGATCGTCGACGAGGCGCAGTCGCTGGAGCGCAACGTGCTCCTGACCGTGCTCTCCCGGCTGGGCACCGCCTCCCGGGTGGTCCTGACCCACGACGTCGCCCAGCGCGACAACCTGCGGGTCGGCCGGCACGACGGCATCGCCGCGGTGATCGAGAAGCTGAAGGGCCACCCGCTCTTCGCCCACGTCACCCTGACCCGCTCCGAGCGCAGCCCCATCGCCGCGCTCGTGACCGAGATGCTGGAGGGCCCCGGCAACTGAGTCACCCCCGACGGCGTCCCACCCACCGGGGTGGGGCGCCGTCGGTGTGTCGGGCCCCGGCCGACGGTCACGGGTGCTCGATGCCGAGGGCGGCCAGGTTGTCCTCGGCGGGGTGCGCGGCACCCGCCGGCCCCGCGGCGAAGGCGGTCAGCAACCGCGTGGTGGCCGCCCCGATGATCGGGGCGCTCGTCCCGCCGCGACACGTCGGGTCGAGCCCGCAGATCCAGTACTGGGTCCCCGCGGAGAACACGCCCGCGCCGCTCGGCACGGAGTACCAGGTCGCGTCGGCGAAGTCCGGCCGGCCGCGGCAGGTCACCGGCGAGTGGAACAGCACCTCGATCGGCCGCGGCGTCGGCACACGCAGATCGACGCGCTCGTACTCGTTGCCGACGAGGCCGGGCAGCCGCTGACCGTTCTGCACCAGACCCGAGAGCAGCCAGTTCCCGGCGTCGGCGACGACGAGATCGGCCTGCGCGGGGTTGCACTGGTAGAAGTTGCCGAGCAGGACGCTCTCCGGCCGCGGGTAGGGCGCGTCGCGCCACTGCGGCGTCGCCTCGAGCGGATCGGTGCGGCTCGTCGGGTCCTCGGTGAACGACTTGTAGTCGACCTCCGTCCGGTTCGGTCCGAGGGCGGTGTCCTCGAACCGGATGTGCCGGTAGATCTCGTTGCCGCCCAGGAAGGCGAGGTTCACGCCGCGGTCGCGGGCGGCGGTCGCCGTCGCGCGCATCGCCGTTGACCAGTACTCGTCGTGGCCGAGCGTGATCATGCCCCGCGCGCCGTCGAGCAGGTGGGGATCGGCATGGAGGTCGACGTCGGTGGCGTAGCCGAGCGGGAGACCGGAGCGTTCCGCGAACTCCACGAACGGCAGCTCGAAGATGAGGAAGTCGCCGGCGCCCTGCATGTCCTTCGCCTGGTAGGGCCGGTCGAAGGTGACGGCGCGGGAGCGGTCGGCGAACCGGCCGGTGCCCGCGGCGTACAGGCTGTACCCGCCCCACCGGTTGTAGGCCTGCCAGGTGGTCACGGCGTTGACCACGACGAGGCGGCCCGTGTTGTCCGGGGTCGCGAGCGTCAGCGGGACGAACTGCTGGGCGGCGCCGTCGTCGGCATCGAGCCGGAGGAGGTAGGCGCCCGGCGGCCAGCCGGTGGTGTCGACGGTCAGTGTCGGGCTCCACGGCGCCACCACCGTGTTCCGCGGGGCCTGCACGACCGGATCGGCCTGGCGCCGTCCCGGCAACGTCGGCGAGACCCAGACGCGGGCCGCGCCCGTGGGCGGGTAGTCGCCCATCCGGAAGGCCGTCACCGTGTAGTGGGCGGCCGTCGTCGAGACGAACAGGTGCACCGGGTCGCCGGGATGCACGGAGGTGCGGTCCGCGAAGCCCTCGACGGCGTGTTCCGGCCCGGGGTGGGTGATCCGCCAGTCGGCGCCGAGGACGGCACCGGGTGGGAGGCCGGTCGGCGAGGACGCGGAGGTGGACGGTGGGGGCGAGGGCGTCGCCGGTCCGGACCCGCCCGACGTGCACGCCGCGACCAGCGTGAACACCGCCACGAGGCCGATCACGACGAGGGCGGGCGACGACCGCCCCGGCCAGCCTGCGCGCACGCGTCCCCCTCACCGGCCGACCGGCGGTGAGGCGGTCGGACGGGAGACGTTAGGGACCCGCCGGAGGAATGCCTAGGGCATCTCGGCCCTACCGCCGTCGATCACAACCCGTGCGGTGTGCCCTCCGTGAAGCCCGCGGTGGTCTGGATGCCCACGACCGCGCGCTCGTGCAGCTCCGCGAGGCTGCGCGCGCCCGCGTAGGTGCAGGCGGAGCGGACGCCGGAGCAGATGCCGTCGAGCACGTCCTCGACGCCGGGACGGGCCGGGTCGAGCAGCTGCCGGGAGCTGGAGATCCCCTCCTCGAACAGGCTCTTGCGCGCCCGGTCGAAGTCGCCGTCGGCACGGGTCCGCGCACTCACCGCGCGCTTCGACGCCATCCCGAAGGACTCCTTGTACGCGCGGCCGGACTCGTCGCGCAGCAGGTCGCCTGGGGACTCGTAGGTGCCGGCGAGCCAGGAGCCGATCATCACCGAGGCGGCGCCGGCGGCGAGGGCCAGTGCGACGTCCCGCGGGAACCGGACGCCACCGTCGGCCCAGATGGCCACGCCGTGCTCGCGCCCGGCCGCGGCGCACTCCAGGACCGAGGAGAACTGCGGGCGTCCGACGCCGGTCATCATCCGCGTGGTGCACATGGCGCCCGGCCCGACCCCGACCTTGACGACGTCGGCGCCGGCCTCGGCGAGGTCGCGCACGCCCTCGGCGGTGACGACGTTGCCCGCCGCGATCGGCACGGGCAGCCCGGAGTCGCGGACGACGGCCCGGACCGCCCGGAGCGCCTCGATCATCTTCTCCTGGTGGCCGTGCGCGGTGTCGACGACGAGGACGTCCACCCCGGCGTCGAGCAGCGCCTTGGCCTTGGTCGGGACGTCACCGTTGATGCCGATCGCCGCCGCGGTGCGCAGCCGGCCGTGGCTGTCGAGGGCGGGGGTGTAGATCCCGGCCCGGATCGCGCCGAGCGCGGTGAGCAAACCGGCGAGGCGGCCGTCGTCGTCGAGGCCGAGGGCGACCCCGCGCCCGCCGAGCGCGTCGAAGATCTCCCGTGGCGGGGTGCCGAGCGGGAGCATGACCGGCGACCCGTCGAGGACGTCGGCGAGCCGGGTGAAGCGGTCGACACCCGTGCACGCGGCCTCGTCGACCGTGCCGACCGGCCGGCCGCCGTCGTCGACCACGACGACGGTGCCGTGCGCGCGCTTCGGCAGCAGGTTGACCGCGTCGGCCACCGCGTCGCCGGTGCGCAGCACGAGCGGGGTGTCCCACACGGGGTGCCGCGACTTGATCCACGCGACGATCTCGGCGACGGCCTCCGGCGCGACGTCCTGCGGCAGCACGGTCAGCCCTCCGCGGCGGGCCAGTGTCTCGGCCATCCGGCGGCCCGCGACCGCGGTCATGTTGGCCGCGACGACCGGCACCGTGGCGCCCGTGCCGTCCGCGGTGGTCAGGTCGACGTCGAAACGGGAGGCGACGGAGGACCGCCCCGGGACGAGGAAGACGTCGTCGTACGTGAGATCCGAGGTGGGCCGGTGCCCGTCGATGAAGCGCACGAGGAGCCAAGGGTAGCGGCCCGATCGGCCGCGCGCCGCCGGAGCGGGCGAGAGATCTGCGACAGGTTCCGACCGCTCGCGCCCCGGCGGGTCGCGGACGCCCGGCCAGGCCCCTCCGGAGCCGTCAGTCGGGCGTGGGGACGATGTTGTTGTTGAGCTGGAAGACGTTGTCCGGGTCGAGGGCGGCCTTGATCCGGCCGAGGCGGTGCAGGTTGCGGCCGAAGGCGGTGTCCGTGCCGGCCTGCAGGGGCTCGTCCTGCCGGCCGGTGAAGTTCAGGAACACCCGGCCGTTGCCGTACTTCGTCATCTCCTCGAAGGCCGACCGGCTCCAGGCGATCGCGGCCTCGTCCTGGTCCGCGTCGGTCCACATGGTGTCGAACGAGACCATGTAGGGCGAGGTCCGCTCGGCGAACGCGGTGGCCTCCGGGTCCACGGCGTGCACCGCACCACCGATGCGGAAGGTGTTCACCAGCGTGAGCGGTGCGGGCCGGTCCTGGGACAGGCGGGCGAGCGCGTCGATCGCGTCGTCGGTGAGCTCGTCGAGGTACTGGGACTTCCAGTAGGCCCGGTGCCCGCCGCGGGGGAAGAGCCCGTCGAACGAGGACTGGACGACGGCGTAGGGCATCGGTTGGGAGAGGTCGAACAGCGGCGTGCCCAGCTCGCGCAGCGGCTGCAGCACGCGCATCCCCGCCTCCGGGTCGGGCCCGCTGTGCACCGCGGCGACGACCGCGACCGGCCGGTCGTGGATGATCTCGGGCATGCCGGGCGCCGCCGGGAACGTCAAGGTGAAGACGGCGGTGGTGACCTCGTCCGGCGCGGCGTCGGCGTACTCCCGCCAGCCGCGCTCGATCGCCGCGACGTCCTCCAGCGGGTACATCACGCCGGCGAACGCGACGATCGGGCCGACCGGGTGCAGCCGGAAGGTGAAGGTGGTGACGACGCCGAAGTTGCCGCCGCCGCCCCGGATCGCCCAGAACAGGTCCGGGTCGTCGGTCTCCGACGCGGTCCGGACGCTGCCGTCGGCGCACACGACCTGCGCCTCGACGAGATTGTCGCAGGCCAGGCCGTACTTCTTGTCGAGATTCCCGTAGCCCCCACCCAGGGTCAGTCCGGCGACCCCGGTCTCCGACACCCGGCCCAACGGCGTCACCAGCCCGAACGCCTGGGTCTCCCGGTCCACGGCGCCGAGGACGGCGCCACCCTGCACGCGGACCAGCCTGCGCTCCGGGTCGACCAGCACACCGCGCATGCCCGACAGGTCGATCAGCAGACCCTCGGGATTGCTCGACAGCCCGGCGACCGAGTGGCCGCCGCCGCGCACCGCGGCCAGCAGCCCGTGCGAGCGGGCGAAACGCACGGCCTCGACGACGTCGGCGGTCCCCGTGCACCGCGCGGTCAGCGCCGCCCGGCTCCCGTACATCGCGTTCCACTCCGCGCGTGGCTCGGGAGTGCCGGTGTCGCTGCCGGGCACCAGGGGCCCACGCAGGGCGGTGCTCAGCTCGTCGAGGACATCGTCGGACAGTCGCTCGCGAGAACCATCGGCCCGGGTCAGCGTGACGGTCATGGCGCACCTCTCAACCCGGCCGCCCCGGAGGGCGGTCGTGTGACGTGCCGATCGCGGAAGCGACCGGGGTAGGAGCAGGCACGGCCGTGGGCCGGCAGGCTACCGACTCCGGTATCCCGGACAAAGCGGTCGACCGACCTCTTCGTGGAAGGACGTAGTCCTCTGGGCCCGAACCGGGCAACTCGGTCGCCCGGCCGTGGCGGCTCGCGGGGTCACAGCAGGGCGCGGACCGCGTCGATCGTGTCGGCCTCGGCGGGGGTCTTGTCGGGGCGGTAGCGGAGGACCCGGGCGAAGCGGAGGGCGACGCCGCCGGGGTAACGGATGCTGCGCTGCGCGCCGTCGAGGGCGATCTCGACGACGAGCTCGGGGCGCATCTCGACCACGTGCCCGTCGTCGTGCACCGCGTGGCCGGGGAACTCCTTCGTCTGCCAGGCGAGCAGCTCGTCCGTCATGCCCTTGAAGGTCTTGCCGACCATGATGGGCGGGCCGCCGTCGGGGTCGCGGGCGCCCAGGTGGATGTTCGAGAGCGTGCCGGTGCGGCGGCCGTAGCCCCACTCCGCGCCGAGCACCACGAGGTCGAGCGTGTGCACCGGTTTGACCTTCTGCCAGCTCTTCCCGCGCCGCCCGGCCGCGTAGGGGGCGCCGAGCGCCTTGACGACGACGCCCTCGTGCCCGGCCGAGAGCGCCCCGTCGAGCACGTCGGCCGCCTGCTCCGCCGTCGGCCGGCGGATCCCGGGCATGCGCAGCGGTTCCTGCGCCGGGTCGACGAGGAGGCCGGCCAGGGCGTCGAGCCGGGTGGCCAGGGGCTCGTCGAGCAGGTCGCGGCCGTCGAGGTGCAGCAGGTCGAAGAAGAACGGGCTCAGCAGCACGTCCTCGGACCCCTCGGACCCGAAGCGGGACATCGTGTCCTGGAACTTGCGGGGCCGACCGTCGTCGTCGAGCGCGAGGGTCTCGCCGTCGAGCACCGCGGTCGTGCACGGCAGTTCCCGCACCCGGGCGACCAGCTCCGGCACCCCGTCGGTGACCTCGCGCAGCGTCCGCGTCCACACCCGCACTTCGTCGCCGGAGCGGTGCACCTGGATGCGTGCACCGTCGAGCTTGTACTCGACGGTGACCTCCCCGCCGAGTGACTCGAGCGCCGCGTCGAGCGACGAGCCCGGGCTGGCGAGCATGGGCCGCACCGGCCGCCCGACCTCCAGCCGCACCGCCTCCAGCCCGGCGGCGCCCTCGGCCAGGGCCAGCGCGGCCGTCTCCGGCAGCCGGCCGGAGAGCATGAACGCCCGGCGCACCACGGCCGCGGGGACCTCGGCGGCCGTGGCGATCGCGTCGAGCATCACGCCCTCCAGCGCCCCCTGCCGCAGCTCCCCGGTGAGCAGCCGGACGAGGAAGGCCTGCTCCTCCTCGGTCGCCGCGCCGAACAGCGACTCCAGCAGCTCGCGGCGCCGCCGGGCGGAGCCCGCCCCGGAGGTGTCGGCCAGCTCGGTGAGCAGCGCGTCGACCCGGGCGACGCCGAGCGTGGGCTCCGCGGAGGGCGCCCCGGCCAGTCCCGACAGGGTGCGCCAGCCGGTGCCGATCCGCCCCTGCCGGGGCTCGCCGGCGAGCCAGGCGGTGGCCGGGGCGACCTCCTCCGGCGCGGCCAGGTTCAGCAGCGCGGCCAGCGCCGCCGACTTCTCCTTGCGGGAGCGGGTGGCGCCGACCGCGGCGGAGGTCCGGACGACGTGGTGGAGCAGCACGGTCCGCATTAGACCAGTGCCCACCGACAGTCGCGCGCCGCTGGACCGGCCCCCCGCCCGGTCCGGCGGCGCACCGCGGGGCCGGTCAGCCCATGGTCTTCTGGCCGTCGATCGTCTCGCGCAGGATGTCCGCGTGCCCGGCATGCTGGGTCGTCTCGGCGATGATGTGCGCGAGGACGCGGCGTGCCGACCACGCCTTCTCGGTGAACCAGGGCGCCTCGGGCAGCGGGTGGGAGAGGTCGAGCGAGGGCAGTGCGGCGACCACGGCCTCGGTGCGCTCCGCGATCCGGTCGTACTCCGCGAGCAGGCCCTCGACCGTCTCGCCCGGGAGCATCCGGAAGGTCTTCGCGTGCTCGACGAGGCTCTCCTCGGTGAACGACATCGCCGAGGGGCCCTCCAGCACGAAGGTGATCCAGCTCTGCTCGCCGTACGCCACGTGCTTGATCAGCCCGCCGAGGCACAGCTCACTCGCCGTCGGTGTCGCGGCGGCCTGTTCGTCGGTCAACCCCTGGACGGTGTGGCGGAACAGGGAGCGGTGCAGGGCGAGGGTGCCGAGCAGGTCGGTCTTCTCGCTGGTCAGGCCGGGGATCTCGGTGGTGGTCATCGCGTCCGCCTCTCGTCGCTTCCTGGTGACGAGGACAACGCTACGGAGCCCAGCGGTCAGATCCTGTCCTCAATTCCGGACCCGCCCGAGAAACCTCGGACGGGCCCGGAACCGCAGGTCAGACGACCGCGCGCCCGGTCATCGCCTGGACGTGCATCTCGTCGTAGGGCGCCTCCGCCTCGACGCGCGGCCGGCTGAGGATCGTCCCCAGCCAGCAGCCGAGGAAGCCGATCGGCACCGACACGAGCGTGGGGTACGAGAGCGGGTAGAGCGCCGCCGTCCCCATCACCCCGGGTCCGACGAGCACCAGGACGACCGAGCTGACCAGGCCGGCCACCACCCCGACGATCACGCCCGTGGTGTTCAGCCGCCGCCAGAAGAGCAGCAGCACGAGCACCGGGACGTTCGCACTGGCCGCGACCACGACCGCCATCAGCGCCAGGAGCGCGATGTTGGTGTTCTGCGCGCCCAGGGCGAGGACGATCGAGACGGCGGCGATGGCCACCGCCGCGATCCGGCCCGCCTTGACCTGCTCGGCGTCGGACGCCTTGCCCTTGCGGATGAGCGAGCTGTAGATGTCGTGCGCGACCGCCCCGGAGCCCGCGATCACGAGGCCGGCGACGACCGCGAGGATCGTCGCGAACGCGACCGCGGAGATCACCGCGAACAGCACGGGCCCGCCGAGCGTCTCGGCCAGCTGCGGCGCGGCCAGGTTCCCGGCCTTGTTCGCCGCCGCCACCTGCGCCTGCCCGACGATCGCCGCCGCGCCGTAGCCGATGAACGGCATCGCGAGGAACGCCAGGCCGAGGATCCACAGCGCGACGCTCATCGACTTCCGGGCCACCTTGGCGTCGGGCACGGTGAAGAACCGGATGAGGATGTGCGGCAGCGCCGCGGTGCCCAGCACCTGGGCGACGGCCACCGACAGCAGGTCCAGCCCCGGGACGACGCCGGTGGCCCGCGAGAACAGGTCCGTCGGCGAGGCCTCGGACACCGCCTGGAACAGCGCCATCGGGTTCCAGCCGAACCGGGCGAGCACCAGGACCACCAGCAGGGCCATCGCGGCGAGCAGCATGACGGCCTTGACGATCTGGATCCACGTGGTGGCGAGCATGCCGCCGACGGTGATGTAGACGGCCATCAGCACGCCGACGACGATCACCGCGACCCAGTACGGCACGTCGATCAGCAGGCTGATCAGCACGCCCGCGCCGACCAGCTGGGCGATCATGTAGAAGACCGTGACCACCAGGGTGTTCACCGCCATCACCGCGCGGACGCCCTTCGAGCGGAAGCGGCTCGAGAGCACGTCGGCGATCGTGTAGCGGCCCAGGTTGCGCAGCGGCTCGGCCACGAGCAGCAGGACCAGCAGGAAGGCGACGAGCCCGCCCGCGACGAGGTAGAAGCCGTACACGCCCTGCAGCGCGAGGATGCCCGCCACGCCGAGGAAGGTCGAGGCGGAGAGCAGGTCGCCGCAGATCGCCAGGCCGTTCTGCCAGCCGGTGATCTGCCCGCCCGCCACGTAGTGCGAGCCGGCGTCGCGGTTGCGCCGGCCCGCCCAGGCCGTGATGCCCAGGGTCACCAGGATGACCGCGACGAAGATCGCGATCGTGATCGGGTCGGCGCTCACCGGTGCAGCCCCTTCTCGGCGGTGGGAGCGGTGGCACGGGCCTCGATGCCGGACTCCGCGATCGCCCCGTCGGCGAGCTCGTCCCACCGCGCGGCCCGCCGGGTGTAGAGCCCGCAGAGCAGCCAGACGAGCGGGAAGATCACCGCGGTGAGCACGAAGGTCCAGCTCAACTGGCCCGCCGCCTTGCCGTTGAGTACGGATGTGAAGCCGGACAGCACGATCACGAGCAGGTAGGCGCCGAAGCCGATCGCCGCCGCGGGGACGGCGAAGCGATTCCGGCTGCGGACCAGCTGGGCGAACGCCGGCGTCGCCGTGACGGCGGCGACGCGTGCACGCGCGGACGGGGCGTCGGGAGCCGGGGATGGCGGCTCGGCGTGGTCGGTCATGGGTGCCTCTCCTGATTCGTCGCAGGGGTCGTGCGGGAGGTCGTGCGGAACGTCGAGCGGTGCCGCTGCACCACACCGGCGACCGGTGGGGAGGGCACGGCGCGGACCCGCCCGGACCGGGCGGGTGATCGCGATGGGTGTGTCGTGACGGCGGCGCGGATCGCCGCCGCCGCACGCTCGTGGTGATCAGGGGCGCCCGCCGTGGGCCGGAGCTCCCGACTCGCGGTCCGGGAGCTCCCGACTCGCGATGCGGGAGCCCCCGACTCGCGGGTGGGTCAGGCCCCGAACCTCTCCCGGAGCACGTGCTTCTGGATCTTGCCGACGGCGGTGCGGGGGAACTCGTCGACGAAGTGGACCTGCTTGGGGGTGTTGTAGCCCGCCAGCCGCTCCTTCACGAACGCGGTGAGCTCGGCGGCGAGGGTCTCCGAGGGCTCGCCCTTCGGCACGACGACCGCGACCACCTGCTCCTCGTACACCGGGTCCGGCAGGCCGATCACCGCTGCGTCGGCGACGCCCGGGTGCTTCGCCAGGCAGTCCTCGACCTCCTTCGACCACACGTTCTGGCCGCCCGAGCGGATCATGTCCTTCTTGCGGTCGACGATGGTGAGGAAGCCGTCGGCGTCGGCCACGGCGATGTCGCCGGTGTGCAGCCGGCCGCCGGCGAGGGCGGTCTTCGAGGCCTCCTCGTTGCGCCAGTACCCGCTCATCCGCGGGCCCCGGACGCAGATCTCGCCGGGCTCGCCGGGCGGGACCTCGTTGCCGTCGTCGTCGAGCAGGGCGACGTCGACGCCGGGCATGGCGCGCCCGATCGAGCCCCAGCGGTCGAAGACGTCCTCCGGCGGGCACCAGGTGACGAACGGGCCGCCCTCGGTGAGGCCGTAGGTGTGCGCGAACTGCACCTTGCCCTCGCGGGCGCCGAAGGCGTCGGCGGTGCGGTCCATGATCCCGCTGGGGTCGTAGGCGCCGTAGTAGAGCAGCCGGACGGACGAGGTGTCCGTCGCCGGGAAGCGCTCGTGCGTGATCAGCGCGTGCAGCATCGTCGGCACCCCGAGGATCACCGAGACCCGGTGGCGCGGGAGGAGGTCCAGCACCACGTCGGGATCGAACTCGCGCAGCAGGATGACCGTGGCGCCCATGATCAGGAACGGCTTCATGTGGTCCCAGTTGCCCACGTGGAAGGGCGGGAAGTAGTTCATGAAGACGTCGCGGTCGTGCACCCGCAGCGTGGCCGCCATGGCCAGCCCGTCGTCGACGGTCCGGCGGTGGGAGAGCATGGCGCCCTTGGGCTTCCCCGTGGTCCCCGAGGTGTAGAGGATCATGTGCGGGTCGCGCTCGTCGACCGTCACGGTCGGCACGTCGACGGCGGCGGCGCTGAAGGCGTCCCAGTCGGCGCGGTCGCCCTCGGGCCCCGGGATCCGCAGCACCGGCAGGTCCGGGTGCGCAGCGCGGGCCTCCTGCGACACCTCGTCGTACTGCGCCTCGACGAACCACAGTGCCGGCTCGGAGTCGCCGATCGTGTAGGCGTGCTCGGCACCGCGGTGCCAGAAGTTGAGCGGCACGAGGATCGCGCCGAGCGACGCGGTGGCGAAGTAGAGCTGGACGTACTCCAGGCTGTTCTTCGCCAGCACCGCGACCCGGTCGCCGTAGCCGATCCCGCGGGCCGTCAGGGCCCCCGCGGTCTCCTCGACGAGCTCCTGCAGGGCCGCGTAGGTGATCTCGCGCCCGTCGACGACGAGCGCGACGGAGCCGCCGCGCGCCCGGGCGTTGTTCCGGATGATGTCGGAGACCAGCACCGCTACCCCCTCCCGAGGAGGCGGAGGGCGTTGCCGCCCAGCCACTTGTCCATGACGTCGTCCTTCAGCGGGAGCGCGCGGACCTCGGCGACCAGGTCGGCGGGCGGGATGCCGAGCAGCGTCCAGGTCGAGGCGAAGAGGACCTTGTCGGCGAGCTGCCGGTTGCCGAACTGCAGCAGGGGCTCCCAACCCGAGTTCGGCCGGGTGAAGGTCCGCGGGCGGTGGGCGGACAGGTCGACGTACACGTTGTCGTGCCGCCAGGTCACCATCATCATGTCCTCGACCCACGGCCACGCCGCGTGCAGCGCGACGAGCTTCAGGTCGGGGAACGCCGTGGCGACGGCGTCGATGTACCGCGGGTGCCCCACGTCGTAGGCGGCGTCGAGCGACCAGTTGATCCCGGTGTGCAGCAGGACGGGGACGCCGAGGGCCTCGCAGCGGCCGTAGACCCGGGCCATCCGCGGGTCGTCCGGCAGGAGCTGCTGCTTGAACGGGGACAGCACGACCCCGGACAGCCCCAGCTCGACGGCCTCGTCGACGGTCCGGGCCGCGTCGATCTCCCACGGGTCCACGCCGCCGAAGCCGACGACCTTGTCGGAGTGCCGCTTCACGAAGTCCGCGACCACGCCGTTGTCCGCGGTCGGCACGCCCAGCCGGGAGCCGAAGGACTCGGTGTAGACGCCGGCGAGACCGATCCCGCCATCGGTGAGCATCCGGAGGAAGTCCTCCTCGGAGGGCACCCGCTCCCGGGCCGCATCCCGGGCCGCCTGCCAGCGCTCGGTGACCTCGGCGTGGGTGCGGGCGGGCTTCACGGTGCCGCCGAAGTGCTCGGCGTAGCCGCGCAGCCGGCCGTTCGTGACGGCCTCGGAGAGGGTGAACGCGTCCTCGTCGGGCACGGCGCCCGCCAGGAAGTCGACGATCATCTACTCGCCCTTCAGGATCTCGTCGGTCGACGCGGGACGCTGCGCGGTGAACCGTGGCCGGCGGCCCTCGAGCGCCGCCGCCGCGCCCTCGGCGTAGTCCGGCCCGCGGAAGGTGGCGAACGCCGCGGCCTGCTCCTCGGCGTCGTAGGCCCGGCTGGGTCCGTCGCCGGCCAGGCCGTAGCAGCGGTGGATGCCCAGCTTGGTGAGCGGCAGGGCGTACGCGGAGTACGCGGCGTACCGCTGCGATGCCTTCTCGACCTCGGCGGCGAGGTCGTCCGCCACCGTGGTGACCAGGCCCAGCTCGAGCGCCTCCGCGGCGGGCACCAGCCGGCCGCCGTAGATCAGCTCCTTGGCCTTGCCGATGCCGACGTAGGCGGTGAGGCGCTGGGCGGGGGAGACGAAGCCGACCTTCATCTCCGGCAGCCCGATCCGGACGTCCGGCGTGCAGATCCGGAAGTCACAGGCCAGCGCCAGCTCGGTCGCGTTCCCGACGCAGGGCCCCGCGAGCGCCGCGACGGTGATCAGCGGCAGGTCCTCCACCTCGGCGAACAGCGTGTACTCGGTGGCGATGTAGTGCTTGTAGGCGTCGTCGTCGAGCGACCCGAGGTAGCCCAGGTCGGCGCCGCCGGAGAAGACGGTGTCCTTGCCGGTGAGCACCAGGACGCGGACGGCGCGGTCCGCCGCGACCTCGGCCACCTTCTCCCGCAGCGCCTCCAGCGTGTCGACTGTGAAGACGTTCATCGGGTGGTCGCTCGCGAACCTGAGGGTCGCGATCGTGCCGTCGGCGTTCCGGTCGAGCGTGACGGTCATCGGGCTCCTTTCCCTGTGTCGTGGGGGCCGTGGACGGCCCCGTCGTCGAAGAGGGCCGTGACCGCCGCGTCGTCGAGGCCGAGCACGTCGGCGAGGACGTCGGCGGTGTCGGCGGCGATCGGTCCGGCGGGTCGCCCCGGGCGGACCTCGGACCCGGAGAAGCGGTACGGCGCGGTCTGCAGGAGGACCTCGCCGTGCCCCGGCTGCCGGACCGGGCTGAGCGTGCCGCGGGCGACGAGGTGCGGGTCGGCGAGGTTCTCCCGCACGGTGCGGACCCGGGCCGCGGAGAGCCCGTGCGCGACGAGGTGCTCGACCAGCGCGTCGGCCGTGGGCCAGGTGGCCGCCCAGGCCTCGATGCGGTCGTAGAGCGGTCCCGGGTTGCCGACGCGCTGGGCGACGGTGCCGTACTCCTCCTGCAGCTCCGGCGCGTCCATGGCCTTCACCAGCCGTGCGAAGAAGACGTCGCCGCTCATGCCGTAGGCGAGGTGCGTGCCGTCGGCACAGGTCGCGACCCCCGAGGGCACGCTCGTGGTGTGCCGGTTGCCGTACTTGCCGCGCACCGCCTCGCCGCCGGTGACGGCGCCGGCGGCCGGCTGCTGGTCGATCATGGCGAAGAGGGAGTCGAAGGCCGAGATGTCGACGTGGCTGCCCTGCCCGGTGCTCGACCGGTGGTGCAGGGCGGCGCCGATCGCGGCGAGCGCGTGCACCGCCGAGTTGACGTCGGCGAGCGCGGTGCCGAAGTGCATCGGCGGCCCGCCCTCCTCGCCGGTCAGCGACATCAGCCCCGAGTACGCCTCGGCGACCAGCCCGAACCCGGACAGGTGCGAGTAGGGGCCCTCGGCGCCGAAGGTGGACAGCGAGCAGAGGATCGTGCGCGGGTCGCGGGCGTGCAGCACGTCCCAGCCGAGGCCGAGCCGGCCCAGGACCCCGGGCGCGAAGTTCTCGACCACGACGTCGGCCCAGTCCGCGAGCCGCAGCGCCAGGTCGAGCCCGCGCGGGTCCTTGAGGTTCAGGCCGATCGACCGCTTACCCGTGTTGTACTGGGCGTAGGCGCTGGAGACGTGGTCCTCCGGGTCGCCGACGGCCACCGGCAGCGCCCGCATCAGGTCGCCCGTGGGCTGCTCGACGCGGATCACGTCGGCGCCCAGGTCGGCCAGCATGCGCGTGCAGAACGGCCCGGCGATCACGTGGCTGAGATCGAAGACCCTCAACCCCGCGTAGGGACCGGCCATGGGATCGCACCTCCGTCGGTGCCCGGGTCCGGCCTGTCGCCGAACGCTCGTTCAGCGCACGTTAGGACGACTCACCAGCTTCGTCAACAGTGCTTTGAACGCTCGTTCAGAGCGGTTAGGGTGGACCGCATGGTCAGCGCCGAGAAGCCGGTCGCGCCCGCCGGGGCGCGCCGCGGGAGCCCCGGGGAGGGGCTGTCACCCACCACGCTCGTGCTGCCGGGCGACGAGCCGACGGCGGGCGCGCTGATCGCCGCGGCGGTCGAGGTCATGTCCGTGCACGGCTACCACGGGACCTCGGTGCGCGACATCGCCGCGGCCGCGGGCACCAGCCCGGCCGTCCTCTACCACCACTTCACCTCCAAGCACGGCCTGCTCGCGACGATGCTGGACCGGGGGCTGGACGTCCTGATCGCCGCGACCGAGGAGGCGCTCGACCTCGCCGGCGAGGACCCGGCCGACCGGCTGCGGGCGGTCGTGGGGGCGCACGTGCGCGTGCACCTGGAGTCGCAGCGGGAGAGCCTGCTCGGCAACAGCGAGCTGCGCTCCCTCGAGCCGGGGGCGCTGGCGCTCGTGGTCGCGAAGCGCGACGTCCAGCAGCGCAACTTCGACCGGGTGGTGCGCGACGGGGTGCGGCGCGGGGTGTTCGGCACCGAGCACCCCGCCGACGCGGCCCGCTTCGTGAGCGCCGCCTGCACCAGCGTGGCCTCCTGGTACCGGGCCGGCGGCCCGCTCGGACCCGGGGAGATCGTGGTGCGGCACCAGGAGCTCGCGCTGGACACCGTGCGGTACCGGCGATGACGGCCGTCGTCCCCGACTCGCTGGCCGCCGCGCTCGGACGCGTGGTGGGCGCCCCGGTCACCGACCTGTGCCGGCTGTCGGCCGGGGCGAGCCGCGAGACCTGGTCGTTCGACGCCGGCGGGCGCGGCCTGATCCTGCGCCGCGACCCGCCGGAGGCCCCGGAACCCGAGGGGATGGCGCGCGAGGCCGAGTGCTTCCGCGCGGCCGCCCGCGCCGGCGTCCCGATCCCGGAGCTGCTGGCCGCGGGGGACGGGACGGACGGCGTCGGCAGCCCCTACCTGCTGATGGAGCGGCTGGCGGGGGAGACCCTGCCGCCCCGGCTGCTGCGCTCCGAGCGGTGGGCCACGGTCCGGCCGCGGCTGGCGCGGCAGTTCGGCGAGATCCTCGGCCGTATCCACGCCGTCGACCCCGCGGAGGCACCACGGCTGGAGCACCACGCCGACCCGCTCGCGCTGCTGCGCGACACCCACGCGGCGTTCGGCGAGCCCCGGCCCGCGATGGAGCTGGTGTTCCGCCGCCTCGCCGACACCCGCCCCGACCCGGTGTCCCCCGCGCTGGTGCACGGCGACTTCCGCAACGGCAACCTGCTCGTCGACGACACCGGGGTGCGGGCGGTGCTCGACTGGGAGCTCGCCCACGTCGGCGACCCGCGGGAGGACCTCGGCTGGGTGTGCGCGCGGGCCTGGCGGTTCGGCGCGGCCCCGGAGGTCGGGGGCTACGGCTCCCGCGAGGAGCTGTTCGCCGGGTACGAGGCATCGACCGGCGCCCGCCCCGATCCGGAGGCGGTGCGCTGGTGGGAGGCGTTCGCCTGCGCTCGCTGGGCGGTGATCTGCCGGATCCAGGCCGAACGGCACCTCGGCGGGACCGAGCGGTCGGTGGAGATGGCCGTGCTGGGCCGCCGGATCGCGGAGGCGGAGCACGACGCGCTGCTGGCGCTCGGCCTCACCGAGCCCGCCGTCGTCGCCGATGCGATGCGCGGTCCGGTGCCGGTCGAGGAGCCCGGGGTGCACGACCGGCCGTCGGTCGACGAGCTGCTCGAGGCCGTGACCGGGTTCCTGCGCGAGGAGCTGACCCCGCCCGACCCGCGCACCGCCTACCTCGCCAAGGTGGCGGCCAACGCGCTCACGATCGCCCGCCGCGAGCTGCGGCTCGGCCCGGCGCAGCGCGCGGAGCACCGCGCCCGGCTGCACGCCCTGGGCTGCACCGACGACGCCGAGCTGGCCGCCCGGATCCGCGACGGCGCGCTGCCCGCCGACGGCCCCGACGTCGTCGGCGCCGTCCGGGCGTCGATCACCGCGCAGGTCGCCGTGGCGAACCCGCGGTACCTGGCGCCCCCACCGAGGACCTGACATGTTCGACGACGAACGCGACGACAGGAGACATGCATGCGCGCAGCACGGGTGACCCGCACGGACGGTCCGCAGGCGCTGGAGATCGGCGAGGTGCCGGACCCGGTCGCGGGGCCGGGTGAGGTGCTGATCGAGGTCAAGGCGGCCGGGGTCAACTTCCCGGACCTGCTGCTCACGCAGGACAAGTACCAGTACAAGCCGGAGCTGCCCTTCACCCTCGGCGGTGAGCTGGCGGGCGTGGTCCGCGAGGCCCCGGAGGGCTCGGAGTTCTCCCCGGGCGACCGGGTCGCGGCCAGCACGTCGACCGGGGCGTTCGCGGAGCTGGCGACGGCTCAGGCGCTGTCGGTGTTCCCGTTGCCGGACAACGTGAGTTTCGCCGCGGGCGCCTGCCTGCCGATGAACTACCTGACCATGACCTTCGCACTGATCACGCGCGGCCAGCTGCAGAAGGGCGAGACCGTGCTGGTGCACGGGGCCGCCGGCGGCATCGGCACCGCCACGATCCAGCTCGCGAAGGCCCTCGGCGCCCGGGTGATCTCGGTCGTCTCCACGCAGGAGAAGGCGGACTTCGTGAAGTCCGTCGGCTCGGACGAGGCGGTGCTGACGGACGGGTTCAAGGACGCCGTCAAGGAACTGACGGGCGGCACCGGCGTCGACATGGTCGTCGACCCCGTCGGCGGGGACCGGTTCACCGACTCGTTGCGCTCCCTCGCCCCGCTCGGCCGGCTGCTCGTCATCGGGTTCACCGCGGGCGAGATCCCCACGGTCAAGGTGAACCGGCTGCTGCTCAACAACATCGACGTCCGCGGCGTCGGCTGGGGTGCCTACGCCATGCCGCGCGAGGGCTACACCCGCGCGGAGTGGGACAAGCTGATCCCGTACCTGGAGTCCGGGATCGTCGACCCGCCGATCGCCGGGACCTACCCGCTGGAGAAGGCGGGCGAGGCCGTCGCGCTGCTGGGCGAGCGGGGCGTGCTGGGCAAGGCGGTCGTCGAGCCGTAGACCGGCGGGAATGCGGTCAGTATCCGGCCGCAATGGGCCGGATACTGACCGGGTGACCTCACCGAGCTCGCGGACGCTGCGGCTGCTCTCGCTCCTCCAGACCCATCGGTACTGGCCGGGACCAGAGCTGGCGTCCCGGCTGGAGGTGTCCGTGCGGACCCTGCGCCGGGACGTCGACCGGCTCCGCGAGCTCGGGTACCCGGTCATGGCGACCCGGGGTGTCGACGGCGGCTACCAGCTCGCGGCGGGCGCCGCGCTGCCGCCGCTCGTCGTCGACGACGACGAGGCGGTCGCGTTGGCCGTCGGCATGCAGGCGGCGACGCAGGGCGCGGTGGCCGGGATCGAGGAGCCGGCCCTGCGCGCGCTGACGAAGGTCGTGCAGGTCATGCCGCCGCGGCTGCGCCGCCGGGTCGACGCGCTGCGCGGGGTCACGGTGCCGAGCACCTGGAGCGCACCCCGGGCCGAGGCCCTGGACCCCGAGGCGCTGATCGTGGTGGCCCAGGCCTGCCGCGACTCGGAGCGGATCGAGTTCGGCTACACCGCCCGCGGCGCAGATCCGGCGAGCAGTGCCGATGGTCGGCTCCGAACGCTCCGCCTCCGGCACGTCGAGCCGCACCGGCTCGTCCCCCTCGGCCGGCGCTGGTACCTGGTGGCCTACGACCTGGACCGGCACGACTGGCGCAGCTTCCGGCTCGACCGGCTCGCCGAGCCGCGCCGCACCGGGGCCCGGTTCCGACCGCGCGAGCTGCCGACCGCCGACGCCGCCGACTTCGTCCAGGCCGGCATCCGCAACCGCCCTTCCACCTACACCGTCGAGGCGCTGGTCGAGGCCCCCGCGGAGCGGCTGGCCCACCTCGGGCGCTGGGCCACGGTCGAGCCGCTCGGTCCCGACCGCTGCCTGCTCCGGATGGCCACCGACGATCTCGACTGGCCGCTGCTCGCCCTCGGCGGCTGCGGCGCGGAGTTCGAGATCCGCTCGCCCGTCGAGCTGACCGCCCGGGTGCGGGAGTGGGGGGAGCGGTTCCTCCGGGCCTCCGGCGCGCGCACGCCGTGAGCGGTGCGGGAGCACCAGCCACCGCGCCTGGCTCAGCCGCTGATCTGGACCGTGGTGGCGTCGCCGATGCCGGGCAGGCCCGGACGGGTGACGGCGTCGGCGGTCAGCTCGCCGACCTCGGTGCGGATCACCAGCCGGGTCACCGGGCCGAGGAAGGTGCTGGTCAGCACGGTGCCGGCAAGCCCGTCGGGGGCGCCGACGAGCAGCGCCTCCGGGCGGACCTGCGCGGTCTCCGCCGCGCCCGGGGTGATCCGGTTCCCCGAGACCGGGACGGTGTTCATCACGCCCACGAACTCGGCGACGAACGGGGTCGCGGGCCGCGCGTAGACCTCCTGCGGCACGTCGACCTGCTCCATCCGCCCGGCGTTGAGCACCGCGACCCGGTCGGCGACGGCGAGCGCCTCGGACTGGTCGTGCGTGACGAAGAGCGTGGTGATCCCCTCGGCGAGCTGCAGCCGGCGGATCTCGTCGCGCAGCTGGACCCGCACCCGGGCGTCGAGCGCGGAGAGCGGCTCGTCGAGGAGCAGCACGCTGGGCCGCACCGCCAGCGCCCGCGCGAGCGCCACCCGCTGCTGCTGCCCGCCGGAGAGCTCGTGCGGGTAGGAACCGCCACGGTCGCCGAGCCCGACGAGCTCCAGCAGCTCGGCCGCCCGACGGCTGCGTTCGGCCCCGCCGACCTTGCGCATCCGCAGCCCGAACGCGACGTTCTCCGCCGCCGTCATCGTCGGGAACAGGCTGTAGGCCTGGAACACCATCCCGGTGTCCCGCTTGCTCGCGGGGACGCCCGTGACGTCCGTGCCGTCGATGCGGATCTCCCCGCTCGTCGGCCGGTCGAACCCGGCGAGCAGGCGCAGCGCCGTCGTCTTGCCGCAGCCGGACGGCCCGAGCAGCGCGAGCAGCTCGCCGCGGCGCAGCGCGAGGTCCAGCCCGTCGAGCGCGCGGGTCTCGCCGAACACCCGGCTCACCCCGCGGAACTCGACGGCGGCGTCCGTCGCCGTCTCCGCGGGGGACTTCTGCACAGCGGTCACGGTGTTCTCCTCGGCAGCGATAACCGGTTCACGGGTTCCGCCTCGGAGCGGACGGTCGGCTCCGCGAGCTCCGCCTCCGGCGCGAACCCACGAACGACACGGCCAGCAGCAGCACCCAGGTGAGCAGCAGGCTGGCCAGGGACAGGGCGACCGACACGCCCGCGGCGCTGCGGCCGACCTCCACGACCGCGATCGGGAAGGTGTCGGTGTAGAGCAGGATCCGCGCGATCACGATCTCGCCCAGCACCAGCGCCAGGGTGAGGAAGGCGGCGCCGAGCACGGCGCTGCGGACGGCCGGCAGGACCACCCGGACCAGCGCCGTCGTCATCCCCGCGCCGAGGTTGCGGGCGGCCTCGACGAGCGTCCGCAGCGGGATGGCGGCCAGCCCGTTGTCCACGGCCCGGTAGGCGAAGGGCAGCGCGAGGATCACGTAGAAGGGCGTCAGCGCGCTGGTCGACGAGTCGAACAGGGCCCGGAACACCGGGCCGCCCAGGTTGGCCTGCACGAACGCGATGCCGGCCGCCATCACCACCGGCGGGATGACGATCGGCAGGATCGTCGCGCTCTCCAGCACGGCGGCCAGCGACGGGAACCTCAGGCGCACCCATACCGCCGTCGGGACCACCAGCAGCAGCACGACCACGGCGGTCAGCACCGCGATCCGCAGCGACGTGAACAGGGCGGAGAGCAGGACCGGGTCCTCGGCGATGCGGGTGTAGTTCGCGACGCCGTAGCCGCCGCCGGGCGCACGGAGGCTGAACTCGGCCGACGCGATCAGCGGGATCAGGAAGTACAGCGCGGCCAGGGCGAGCACGACGACCCGCCAGCGCCGCCCCCGCGTCACCGCCGGCTCCAGCGCGCGGCGCGCCGCTGCAGCCACAGGTAGGCGACCATCACGACCGCGATCACCACCACCATGTCGAGGCCGAGCGCCAGGCCGACGTTGGCCTGCCCGACGAGCACGTTGCCGGACAGCGCCGACGCGATCGCCGTCGGCACGAGGGGGATGGAACCGCTGGTCAGGGCCAGTGCCGTGGCATAGGCGGCGAACGCGTTGCCGAACAGGACCAGCGTGGCGCCGGCGAAGGCGGGCGCCAGCACCGGCAGCGCCACCAGCCGCCAGTACGACCACGCCGAGGCGCCCAGGTTCTCCGCCGCCTCCCGCCACTGCGGCAGCAGCCCCTCCAGCGCCGGCGTGATCAGGATGACCATGAGCGGGATCTGGAAGTAGACGTAGGTCAGCGCGAGGCCGGCCAGCGAGTCGATCCGGAAACCCGACGCGTACAGGTCGAGCCCCGCCGACCGCAGCCACGCCGTCGCCAGCCCGGTCTGCCCGAGCGCGGCGATGAACGCGAACGCCAGCGGCACGCCGCCGAAGTAGGCGAGTACGCCCGAGGCCGTGGAGACGATGCGGCGCAACGGCGACCGCGGCCGGGCCGTGAGCACCGCCTGGGCCAGGAAGGTGCCGAACACGGCGCCGATCACCGCCGTGACCGCGGACAGCACCAGGCTCTGCCGGAACGCCAGCAGGTACTGCGGCGAGGTCAGGGAGGCGACGAGGTTGCCCACCGTCGGCAGGCCGTCGGCGTCGGTGAAGGCGCCGCTGATCACGAAGTAGAGCGGTCCGCCGAGGAAGACCAGGAAGTAGAGCGCGAAGGGCAGCAGGCCCAGCGCGGCGCACCACCGCCGCTCCGGGCGCGCGGCGGGCGCGTCCGGAGCGGCGGTGGGCGTGTCGAGAAGGGAGGTCACGGTGCGACGGCCGGACTCAGGCCGTGGCCGACGCCCACTGCTGGGCGACCACCTGCTTGGCCTTGTCGGTCTGCGCCTGCGTCGGGTACTGCGCGGTGCCCTGGACCGGCGGCAGCGCGGCGACGAGCTCCGGGGTGGCGGTGCCGGCCTGCTGCATCTGGGTCAGGCGGACCGGACGGGCCTTGCCGGCCAGCCACAGGTTCTGGCCCTCGTCGGAGTACAGGAACTCCTGCCAGAGCCGGGCGGCGGCCGGGTGCGGCGCGTTCTTGTTGACCGCCTGCGAGTAGTACTCGGCGAACAGGCCGTCGGCGGGCACGTTCACCTTCCACTCGAAGCTCGCCTTGACCTTCTCGGCCTGCGCGACGTTCGTGTAGTCCCAGTCCAGGACGATCGGGGTCTGCCCGCTCTCGATCGTCGCCGCGTTCGGGTCGACCTTGAGCAGGTTGCCGCTCTTCGCGAGCTGCCCGAAGTAGTTCACGCCGGGGTTGATGTCGTCGAGCGATCCGCCGTTGGCCAGCGCGCCGGCCCAGACGGACGCGAACCCGGCCGCCGCCTGCGTCGGGTCGCCGTTGATCGCGACCTGGCCCTTGTACTCGGGCTTCGCGAGGTCCGCGATCGTGGTGGGGCAGTTCGCGACCAGCTTCGCGTTGCAGCCGATCGAGATGTAGCCGCCGTAGTCGTTCACCCAGGCGCCGTTCGCGTCCTTGTTCGCCGCGGGGACGTCGTTCCAGGTGGCGACCTGGTACGGCGCGAACAGCTGGGTGTTGCCGGTGGCGAAGGCCTGGCCGAGGTCCAGCACGTCGGGCGCCCGGTCCTGGGAGCCGAGCTGGGTGACGGCGTTGATCTCGTCCTGGCTCGAGCCCTCCGGGTTCGCCGAGTTCACGGTGATCCCGTACTTGTCGCCGAACGCCTTGATGATCGCGCCGTAGTTCGCCCAGTCCGGCGGGAGCGCGATGACGTTGAGCCGGCCCTCCTGCTTGGCGGCCTGCAGGAGCGCGTCCATGCCGCCGCCCGCCTGGGCCGAGGTGGCCGTGGCCCAGCCGCCGGACGCGGAGGAGCCGCCGCCCGAGCCGCTGCCACCGCCCGAGCTCACACACGCCGTGGCCGCCAGGGCCACCGCCGCCACGCCCGCCGCCAGGGCGCCGGCGCGGCTCCACCTCTTCCGCACGTCCATCGTTCTCCTCACGCACATCTCCGGCGGCCCACGCCGCCCGGCGAAGCCTCACCCGTCCGGGCGACGGGTGGGTGGCCGTCGGCGGTCGATCGGGTGGCGCGCGGTCGTCCGGCCGGGGGAGGGTCGGGCCGACGGCACAGGAAGTACCTATACCCCCGGGCGCCCCGCAGGGAGGGCCGTTACCGAGGTGTGACGGGAGATCGTCGGGATCGCCGGCCCGCGACGCCGTGACCGGTTAACCCCGCGCCGCCGTCGGCCGAACAGTCTGCGGCGGCGCATCACGGGGTGGGGCCGCGTGCTCTTCCCCGGGGGCGGAGCAGGAGGGGCGATGGGGACGCGGGCCGAGCGGGAGTGGATGGAGCTCGTCGCCGCACTGATGGCCGAGCCGCTGGTCGAGATGCCGGTGAACCGGCTGGCCGAGGCGGTCGCCCGCACCTTCGAGACCGCCGGGGTCACCTACAGCGAGGTCGTGCCCGACGAGCCGCTGCGCCACGTCTGGCTCGACGGCGGGCTCGGCGAGCACTTCGCCGAGCTGGCCGAGTGGAGCGCGTACCGGGCGCCCGCCGAGCACCCGCTGCTGCGCTTCCACCTCGCCTCCGGGCTCTGGGTGCCGCGCCAGACCCTGGCCGTCCCGGCCGAGTACACGGACCGGTGGAACAGCGACGGCGGCCGCGACCTGGCCGAGTCATGCGCCGCGCCGAACCAGCTCTCGCTGCCGCTGCGCGCGACCCCCAGGCTGAGCCGGTCCTTCGTGCTCGGCCGGCCCGAGCCGTGGTCCCCGGCCGAGGAGGCCTTCGTCGAACGGCTGTGGCGGCTGCTCACCGGGCTGGAACGGCAGATCACGGCGTTGGCCGTGGTGACCGCCGGCAAGGGCCTGGGCACGGCGGAGATCCCGCTGACCCCGCGTGAGCGGGCCGTGCTCGGGCTGCTCGCGCAGGGCCTCACCGCGGGCACGATCGCGCGGCGGCTCGACATCTCCCCGCGCACCGTGCAGAAGCACCTGGAGCGCTGTTACGTGAAGCTCGGCGTGACGGACCGGCTCTCCGCCGTGCTGCGTGCCCAGGCGCTGCGCCTGGTCTAGCGGCCGCCCGCGCCGAGGGTCGGGCTACCGCCCTCCGCGGGCCATCCGCAGCACGTCGAGCGCGCTGTCGAGCTGCTCCTCGGTGAGCTTCCCGTTCTCCACGTGCCCGCGCTCCAGCACGACCTCGCGGATCGTGCGGCGCTCCTTCAGCGCCTGCTTGGCGATCGAGGCCGCCTCCTCGTAGCCGATGTACTTGTTCAGCGGCGTGACGATCGACGGGGAGGACTCGGCGTACTCCCGGGTGCGGTCGAGGTCGGCCTCGGCGCCGGCGACCACCTTGTCGGCGAGCAGCCGGGCCACGTTGGACAGCAACCGCGCGGACTCGAGGACGTTGCGTGCCATGACCGGCATCATCACGTTGAGCTCGAGGTTGCCCTGGCTGCCGGAGAAGGCGACGGTCGCGTCGTTGCCGATGACCTGCGCCGCCACCATCATCGTGGCCTCGCAGATCACGGGGTTGACCTTGCCGGGCATGATCGACGAGCCGGGCTGCAGGTCGGGCAGGTGCACCTCGGCGAGCCCGGTGCGCGGGCCCGAGGAGAGCCACCGCAGGTCGTTCGCGATCTTGTAGAGCGACACGGCGACGGTGCGCAGCGCCCCCGACGCCTCCACCAGCGAGTCCCGCGAGCCCTGGGCCTCGATGTGGTCGGGGGCCTCGGACAGCGCGTCGAGCCCGGTCGCGGCCCTCAGCTCCTCGACGACGCCCGCACCGAAGCCCTGCGGCGCGTTCAACCCGGTGCCCACCGCGGTGCCGCCGATCGGCAGCTGACCGAGCCGGGGCAGGACGTCGCGGACGCGGGCGGCGCCGTACTCGGCCTGCGTGGCCCAGCCGCCGGCCTCCTGGCCCAGCGTGATCGGCACGGCGTCCATGAGGTGCGTGCGACCGGCCTTGACGACGTCGGCCCACTCCTCCGCACGGGTGCGCAGCGTCGCGGCGAGGTGCTCCAGCGCCGGCACCACATCCGTGGCCAGCGCCTCGCTGGCGGCCAGGTGGATCGTGGTCGGGAAGACGTCGTTCGACGACTGCGAGGCGTTGACGTGGTCGTTCGGGTGCACGTCCTGCCCCGACGCCCGGGTGGCCAGCGTCGCGATGACCTCGTTGGCGTTCATGTTCGACGAGGTGCCGGAGCCGGTCTGGAAGACGTCCACCGGGAAGTGCGCGTCGTGCTCGCCGGCGGCGACCTCGTCGGCGGCGTCGGCGATCGCGCCGGCCAGCTTCTCGTCGAGCGCGCCGATCCGCCCGTTCACCCGCGCCGCCGCGCCCTTGACCAGGCCGAGTGCGCGGATCTGGGCGCGCTCCAGGCCGCGCCCGGAGATCGGGAAGTTCTCGACCGCACGCTGGGTCTGCGCACGGTAGAGGGCGGTCGCCGGGACCCGGACCTCGCCCATGGTGTCGTGCTCGATGCGGAAGTCGCCGGTGTCCCCGGCCGCGTCGTCGCTCATGGCCTCATCCTCCGCCTGAGGGTGCCCTTACCGCTCGGTCCGATGACCGGGATTACATCCTCCGTGGGATCCGGTCCGCGCGCCCGGCGGAGAGGCTTGGACCGGGCGGCCGGATTCGCCGAACCGGGTATGTCCAGCGGTAACGATCAGCTCTCCGTATCGGAGCCACTACGCAGGCGGTGTCGACGGAGGGGGTCGAGACGCCATGGGGGACCGTGACGACGGGGACTGGCTGGAGTTCACGGCCGAGCTGCTCCGGGAGCCGCTGACGGAGCTGCCGCTGGATCGCGTCACGAGAATGCTGCGGGAGACGTTCGATGCGCCGGCGATCGGGACCGGCGGTATCGGGCCCGAGGGCCCGGTGGGGGACGAGATCTATCCGTTCGACGCGGAGCTGTGCGGGCACCGCGAGGACATGCTGGCCTGGGGGCGCCTCCACGCCGTCGACAACCCGATCGCCCAGTACTTCCTGGCCACCACGGACATCCGTCCGGTGCAGATCGCGGACGTTCCCGCCACCGTCGCGGACCGGCGCGTGTACGGCGAGGGAGCAGCGCTGGCGAGGGACTGCGGGGTGCCGCAGCAGCTCGGCCTGCCGACCGGTCGCAACGGCGCCGCGACGCACGTGCTGGTGGTCGGCCGGGCGCGGCCCTTCACGGCCGCGGACCTCCGCCTCGCCGACCGGATCTGGCAGCTGCTGATCGGCCTCGACCGCCAGGCCCGTGCCTATTCGGCCGCGCTGCGCAACGCCTCGCCCTCGGGACGGGCCGTCGCCCGCTCCATCCGCCTCACCCCGCGTGAGCGCGCGGTGCTGGGGCTGCTCGCCGAGGGGCTGACCGCGGGGGCGATCGCCCGGCGGCTCGACATCGCGGAGCGCACCGTCCACAAGCACCTGGAGCGCTGCTACTCCAAGCTCGGGGTGGCGGACCGACTCACCGCGGTGCTGGCCGCGCAGCGGTTGGGGCTGGTGGCCGCCTGAGACACCGGCCCCAGTGGATGTGACCCTGAGAGGCGTAGAGCCTCCCTCGTTCGGCCGAACGGCTGGATACGCAAAGTTGTCGATGCCCCCGTCCGGGGCGGAAGAGCACGATGTGCTCGAGCCGTCGAAGGGGCGGCGGCCCAGGGGTGGCACCCATCGGGTGTCCGACCCGGCGCGGGGCAGGGCACGGCCCCGCGCCGGGCATCCCGTCGCCCGTCCTCCGTGAGCCTCTCCTGAGAACCCGAACGGCACCCGGCCGGTGGGCGCGGGTGCCGTGCGGGCGTGACGGTCAGGGCAGCGGCGGGGCCTCGACGTCCTCGTGGGTGGGGCTGTCGAAGTCGATCGAGGCGTACTCGCGCAGCTTGGTGAGCCGGTGGTAGCCGTCGATCAGCCGCACGGTGCCGGACTTCGACCGCATGACGATGGACTGCGTGGTGCAGCCGCCGGCGCGGTAGTGCACGCCGCGCAGCAGGTCCCCGTCGGTGACGCCGGTGGCGCAGAAGAACACGTTCTCGCCGGTCACGAGCTCGTTCGTGGTGAGTACGCGGTCCAGGTCGTGCCCGGCGGCGATCGCCTTGGCGCGCTCCTCGTCGTCCTTGGGCCAGAGCCGGCCCTGGATCTCGCCGCCCATGCACTTCAGGGCGGCGGCCGCGATGATGCCCTCCGGCGTGCCGCCGATGCCGACGAGCATGTCGACGCCGGTGGACGGACGGGCCGCGGCGATGGCGCCGGCCACGTCGCCGTCGGAGATGAACCGGATCCGGGCGCCGGTGTCGCGCACGTCCTTGACGAGCTGCTCGTGGCGGGGGCGGTCGAGGATGGTGACCGTGACGTCGCGGACGTCGATCTCCTTGGCCCGGGCGACCGCGCGGATGTTGTCGCCCACCGGCTTGGTGATGTCGATGTGGCCCGCGGCGTCGGGGCCGACGGCGAGCTTCTCCATGTAGAACACGGCCGACGGGTCGAACATCGCGTCCCGCTCGGCGACGGCGAGCACGGCCAGGGCGTTGGGCATGCCCTTGGCCATCAGGGTGGTGCCGTCGATGGGGTCGACGGCGACGTCGCACCAGGCGCCCTCGCCGTTGCCGACCTGCTCGCCGTTGTAGAGCATGGGCGCCTCGTCCTTCTCGCCCTCGCCGATCACGACGATCCCGCGCATCGACACGGTCCCGATCAGGTGGCGCATGGCGTCGACGGCCGCCCCGTCGCCGCCGTTCTTGTCGCCGCGGCCGACCCAGCGGCCCGCCGCCATCGCGGCGGCCTCGGTGACCCGCACCAGCTCCATCGCCAGGTTGCGGTCCGGGGCCTCGCGGCGTCGCTCGGGCTTGGGTCCAGTCATCGGGCCTCCTTGGCTCGGGTGTGCCGGTCGCATCACAGGGGTCGGCGCCGCGGCCGACCCCCGGCCCCGTCACGCGCGGCGGGCTCGGCGGCGGGGGATCCGTTCCCGATCCTCGCAGAACCGGAGGCGGTACGGGGTGCAGAGCGACGGACGCCATGCACAACGCCGCACGCGGTGGGGGACGATGGAGGGGTGAGCGCCGACCCGACCCCCACCCCGCAGAGCCCCCCGGCAGGACCTCCGCCGCCGGGCAAGCCCTCGCGGGGATCGCTGCGCGTGCGGGACATGCTGATGTGCCTCGCGGTGCTGCTGGTGGTCGTCGCGGTCGGCGGCGGCGTGCGGTCCTGCTCCTTCGCCCCCGGCGGCCCGACCATCGACTCGGGCACCGCGCCGACGATCGACGCGCCGGCCGAGCTGGCCGACTTCGCGCGGGCCTCCGAGTTCCCGCTGCGCGTCCCGGCGGTCCCGCAGGGCTGGCGGAGCAACTCCACCGACCGCAGCCCCGTCCAGGACGGCGGCACCGCCGTCCGCGTCGGGTACCTGGCCCCGGACGGCAGGTACCTGCGGCTCGTACAGAGCGACGGTGCCGAGGAGTCCGTCGTCGCGAGCGAGGCCGGCGGTCCGCTCGCCGGGACCGGGGTGACCGACGCCGCCGGACTGCGGTGGGTGACCTACCAGAAGGACGGCGGCGAGCCCTTCCGCGTCGCGACGGCGCCGGACGACCCGCAGGTCCGCTGGCTGATCACCGGCAGCGGCACCGACGCGGACTTCGCCGCGCTGGCCCAGGCGACCGTTGCCGGGCAGCTCCTTCCCGCGGGCGCCGAGCAGAACTGAGCTCCTGCCCAGGGCGCGATGTCGTCCCGCGGGGTCAGTCCTCGGCCTCGGCGTCGGCGAGGACCTTCTCGACCCGCTCCCGCGCCCCGGCCAGGCACTCCTCGCACCGCTTGGCCAGCGCCTCGCCGCGCTCCCAGAGCGCGACCGTCTCGTCGAGGCCCAGCCCGCCCGTCTCCAGGGCGCGCACGACCTCGACCAGCTCGTCGCGGGCCTGCTCGTAGCCGAGCCCGCCCACCGGGGGACGCTCACTCATCGCGGCCATCCTCCACGGCCGCCCCGACGGTCCCGTCGCCGACCCTGATCCGCAGCCGGTCACCCGGCGCGACCTCGGCGGTCGAGCGCAGCACCGGCAGGATCTCGTCGCCGGTCCACCGCTGGACGATCGCGTAGCCACGGGCCAGCGTCGCGGCCGGGCCCAGCGCGGTGAGGCGGGCCCGCAGGTGCGCGATCTCCGTGCCGTCCCGCTCCACCCGCCGCTCGACGGCCGCACGGGTCGCCGTCCGCAGGCGTTCCAGCTCCTCGTGCCGACGGGCCATGTCCCGCAACGGGTCGGCGAGCACGGGCCGGGCCCGCAACGCGTCGAGCAGCCGCTGCTCGCGGTCGACCCAGCCGTGCAGCGCGCGCCGGCCGCGGTCGCGCAGCCCGGTGATCCGCGCGATCTCCTCGGCGAGGTCGGGCACCAGCCGGCGGCCCGCCTCGGTGGGCGTGGAGCACCGCAGGTCGGCCACGTGGTCGACGAGCGGCGTGTCCGGCTCGTGCCCGATCGCCGACACCACCGGCGTGCGGCACGCGGCCACCGCGCGGCACAGCGTCTCGTCGGAGAAGGGCAGCAGGTCCTCGACGCTGCCGCCGCCGCGGGCGAGCACGATCACGTCGACCGCCGGGTCCCGGTCGAGGATCCCCAGTGCCTCGAGGATCTGCGCGACGGCGAGTCCGCCCTGGGTGGCGGTGTTCTCGATCCGGAACTCCACGGCGGGCCAGCGGGCCTGGGCGTTGCTGACGAC
>NZ_JAJTTE010000046.1 GCF_021343995.1 Pseudonocardia terrae
AGCCAACCGAGCAGCCCACACTGCCGAACCGACCGTTCGACACCAGCCACCTAGGCCGTGTTCAAGAAGTCACGATCGATGGGCTTCTTGATCCAGATCGCGGCTGGCAAGGCGCCACACCGGCCTCGTACCGGGCGTACTCGGCCGCGGGCGGCAACGCCACCAGGCGCGATCTGGGCGCGAAGACCGCGATCAGGGAATTCTTGAACACGGCCTAGCACCGCCGCGGCCGGCCCCGGGTTCGCCAAGATCACCACCTGCGACCGTTTCCCGTCGGATATGACGGCTCAGCGGTCGCAAGCGGCGATCATGGCCAGAGCGCGCGCCCCGCCGCGGCCCTCCCGGCAGCTCGTGATCATCAGTTGGGACCGTTCTCCGCCACACACGGCGGCGTACGCTCACCACCGGCGATCATGTCGAGCAGCCTGCCGACCGCCGGCTTCCGTCTCGCGGACCCGTGATCGTCACCCGGGACCGTTCTCCGCCACACACGGCGGCGTCCGTCACCACCGGCGATCATGACCCCGGCGCCCTGTCCAGGCCTCACTCACGGGCGGGAGCGAGGACGAGCTGGTCCACCTCGCCCTCGAGCACCGCGCGGGCGTCGGCGTCGAGGCCGTCGTCGCTGACCAGCACGTCGGCCTCGGAGAGCTCGGCGATCGTGGAGATGCCGGCGGTCCCCCACTTCGTGCTGTCGGCGACCACCACGAGCCGCTGACCGGCCTCGACGAGCGCGCGGTCGGTCTCGGACTCCATGAGGTTCGGGGTGGTGAAGCCGCTGGCCGCGCTCATCCCGTGCACACCGAGGAACACGACGTCGAGGTTGAGCGAGCGCAGTGCCGCCACCGCGACCGGCCCGACAAGCGCCTCCGACGGCGTCCGGATCCCGCCGGTGAGCACGACGGTGCGGTCCGGGCGGCGGGCGGCGTGCAGGACCTCGGCCACCGCCATCGAGTTGGTGACGACGGTCAGGTCGGCGACGTCGGCGATCCGCCGGGCCAGTGCCCACGTCGTGGTGCCCGCGGACAGCCCGACCGCCGTGCCGGGCTCGACCAGCCGGGCAGCGGCCTCCGCGATGGCCTCCTTCTCCGCCTGCTGCCGGCCGGACTTGACCGCGAAGCCGGGCTCGTCCGTGCTGGCCGCGACCGGTCCCACCGCCGTCGCGCCGCCGTGCACCTTGTCGACAAGCCGCCGCCGGGCGAGGACGTCGAGGTCGCGGCGGACGGTCATGTCCGAGACGCCGAAACGCTCGGCCAGATCGGAGACGCGGACGGCGCCGCGCTCCCGCACCTGTTCGAGGATGAGCGCCTGACGCTGGCGCGCGAGGAGGCTCACGACCGCCCACCCTCGTTCCGCACCACATCGCACACAATGCAACGCCACCACACGGGCGTCAACGGGCCGTCCGGACAGATTCGTGCAGTATCGGCGCAGATCGTTGGGCCCGTGGGGTCGAACGATCCTCCCCGTTCGCACATCCTCGACCGATTCAGCCTGTCGGATAATGTTCAGTTTCGCGCGGGAAGGGGTACCTTGCGTCCCGACACGTACCACCGCACCGGGACCGGCGAGGGAGCCGCTATGACGCGAACCGGACGGGGCCGCACGGCGGCCCGGCTGCGAGGCGGACTCGCATGACGACCATCCTTGCGCAGGGGGGACAGACGGACCTCCGGCTGAACGCCTCTGTCCTCGACTACCTGCTCGTCGCCTTCTACTTCCTCCTGGTGCTCGGCATCGGCTACGCGGCCCGCCGGTCGGTGTCGTCGAGCCTGGACTTCCTGCTGTCCGGCCGCTCGATGCCGGCGTGGGTCACCGGCCTCGCCTTCATCTCGGCCAACCTGGGCGCGCTCGAGCTCATCGGCATGGTCGCCAACGGTGCCCAGTACGGCATCCCGACCGTGCACTACTACTGGATCGGCGCGATCCCGGCGATGGTCTTCCTCGCCCTGGTGATGATGCCGTTCTACTACGGCAGCAAGGCGCGCAGCGTCCCCGAGTTCCTCTACAAGAGGTTCAACCGGACCACCCAGCGCGTGCAGGCCGTGATCTTCGCGCTGTCCTCCGTGTTGATCGCCGGCGTCAACCTGTTCTCGCTCGGCCTGCTGCTGGAGGCCCTGCTCGGCTGGTCGCTGGCGGTGGCGATCCCGGTCGCCGCCGTGATCGTGCTGGCCTACATCACCCTCGGCGGACTGTCCGCGGCGATCTACTCCGAGGTCCTGCAGTTCTTCGTGATCCTCGCGCTGCTCATTCCGCTCACGATCTCCGGCCTGGCCCGGGTCGGCGGCTGGGACGGACTCAAGGCGGCCGTCACCAACGGCCCCGGCGGCGCCGAGCAGCTCTCGTCCTGGCCGGGCACGTCACTCACGGAGATCGCGAACCCGGCGCTGTCGGTGATCGGGATCGTCTTCGGCCTCGGGTTCGTGCTGTCCTTCGGCTACTGGACCACCAACTTCGCCGAGGTCCAGCGCGCGCTCTCCGCCAAGAGCATGTCCGCCGCGAAGCGCACGCCCCTGATCGGCGCCTACCCGAAGGCCCTCATCCCGCTGGTCATCATCATCCCCGGCATGGTCGCGGCCGTGCTGGTCCCGCAGCTGCAGGTGCTCAAGGCCGGCGGCACGACGGACGTCACCTACAACAACGCGCTGTCGCTGCTGATGAAGGAGGTCCTGCCGAACGGCATCCTCGGCGTCGCGATCGCGGGCCTGCTGGCGGCGTTCATGGCGGGCATGGCGGCGAACATCAGCTCGTTCAACACGGTGTTCACCTACGACATCTGGCAGGACTGGGTGAAGCCGGGCAAGTCGGACCGGTACTACCTGCAGGTCGGCCGGTGGATCACGGTGATCGGCTGCGTGCTCGCCATCGCCACCGCGTTCATCGCTTCGGGCTCGGGCAACATCATGGACTACCTGCAGTCCCTGTTCAGCTTCTTCAACGCACCGCTGTTCGCCATCTTCATCCTGGGCCTGTTCTGGCGGCGGATGACCGGCACGTCGGCCTGGATCGGGCTCCTGTCGGGCACCGCGGCGGCGGTGGTGGTGAACATCCTGGTCACCACCAACGTCCTCGCCCTGTCGAGCCAGGCGGGCAGCTTCGTCGGCGCCAGCGCCGCGTTCATCGTCGGCGTCCTGGTGGCCATCGGGGTCTCGATGGTGAGCACCCCGAAGCCGGCGGCGGAGCTCGGCGGGCTGGTCTGGAGCCTCACCTCGAAGGAGGAGCGTACCCACGAGAGCCACGGCGAGGACAGCGGTTGGTACCGCGACCCGAAGGTCCTCGCGGTGGGCGTGCTCGCGCTGACCACCATCCTCTACATCATCTTCTGGTAAGGGACGGGCCATGACGGAACCGGAAGGCCCCGCGACGGGTCAGGACACGGCGGTCTCGACCACCGCGTCGCGGCTGTTCGACCTGCGCACGGTGCTCGCGCTGCTGTTCTACGTCTACGGGATCGTGCTGCTCATCGTCGGCCTCGTCTCGACGACCGAGGCGGACATCGCGAAGGCGGGGGGCTGGAACATCAACCTCGTCACGGGGATCGCGATGCTCGTGATCGCGATCTTCTTCACCGTGTGGGTCCGGCTGCGACCGGTGAAGGCGCCGATCGAGGAGATCGAGGGGACGGCCGGCGACACTGCCGGTCCCCCCGGACAGTAGAGCCGGACCGTGCCCGGTCGGCTCCGCGGGGGCGTCAGCTGCGGGAGCCGACCGGGTACTGCGGGTTGAACGCGTGGAGCGTCCAGTCGTCGAAACGGCGGGCGGTGGTGCGGACCGAAGTCCAGAACGCGGTCATCTCTTCCTTCCCATCGGGATCTTCCCTGTGTGACCTTCTCTGTCGTGAGGGCCTGTCGCCGACCCTCGCCCTGTGTGACGACCTGATCTTCTGAATCGTTACCGAGGCCCTCCGCAACGCGAGTCGTGTCACACCGCGTACCCGAAAGCGGCGATGACGGCCGGGTGGTCGCGCCGGCCGGTAGCGTCGCCGGAATGCCGGATCCGCTGCTCGTGCTCGCCCGGGACGGCGAGCACGAGATCGAGATCCAGCGCTCCCGTTTCCTCTGCCGGCTGGCCCGGGTGCCCGACGCCGACGCCGCCGCCGCGGTCATCGCCGACGTCCGGCGCGCGCACTGGTCGGCCACCCACAACTGCACGGCCTTCCGCGTCGGCCGTGCCGGTGAGGTCCAGCGCTCCTCCGACGACGGCGAGCCGGCCGGCACCGCGGGCGTCCCGATGCTCGAGGTGCTGCTGCGCCGCGAGCTCACCGACGTCGTCGCCGTGGTCACGCGGTACTTCGGCGGCGTGAAGCTCGGCGCCGGCGGGCTGGTGCGCGCCTACGGCCGGGCCGTGTCGGAGGCCGTCGACGCCGTCGGCGTGCTCCGCCGGGTCCGGCACACCCGGTTCCTGCTCGCCGTCCCGCACGCCGACGCCGGGCGACTGGAGAACGCCCTGCGCGCCGCCGGGTACCCCGTGGTCGACGTCGGCTACGGGCGGGACGTCGAGATCACCGCCACCGCCGCCGAGCCGGAGACCTTCCGCGCCTGGCTGGCCGCGCGGACCGGGGGCGGCGTCGAGGCGGTCGAGGTCGGCGAGGTCGACGTCGAGGTCTAGGTCTAGGTCTAGGGCCTTGCCGCGGCGATGATCTTCAGGTCGGCGACGAAGGCCGCCAGCCGCTCCTGGCGCTCCTGGGGGTCCGACCGCAGGATCGAAGACGGGTGCACCGTCGGCACGACCGTGCGCCCGTCCTGTTCCAGCCGCTCCCCGCGGTGGTCGGTGATCCGGAAGTCCTGCCCGAGCAGGGACTTCGCCGCGACCGCGCCCAGCACCCCGACGACCGGCGGTCCGACCAGCCGCAGCTCGGCGTCGAGCCAGGGGCGGCAGGCGCGGACCTGGCGCACCGTCGGCTGCTTGTGGATGCGGCGTTTGCCGCGCTCCTCGAAGCGGAAGTGCTTGACCGCGTTGGTCACGAACACCTCGTCGCGGGCGATGCCGGCCTCGTCCAGCGCCTGGTCGAGCAGGCGGCCCGCCGGCCCGACGAAGGGCTTGCCCGCCTTGTCCTCCTGGTCGCCGGGCTGTTCGCCGACGAGCATGAGCCAGGCACCGCGCGGGCCCTCGCCCCCGACCGTCGGCCCGGCGGCCTTGTAGAGCTCGCACCCGGTGCACCCGGCCTCGGCCTCCGCGAGCCGGTCGAGGTCGGTCACGGACGGGCCGTCGGTGGCGGGCTCGGTCATGCGGGAGCAGTGCCCGTGCCGGGACCTGGTGAAACGCCCGGCAGCGCGAGTCGGGAGCTCGGGCAGCGCGAGTCGGGGTTTCCGGCAGCGCAAGTCGGGCGATCCGGCAACGCGAGTCGGACTTCGAGCGGCGCGAGTCGGACTTCGAGCGGCGCGAGTCGGGCATTCGGGTAGCGCGAGTCGGGGGCTCCAGTAGCGCAACTCGCGCTGCTGGAGCTCGCGGGTCGTCTCGCACACCTCGTCGACCGCGTGGATGTCGGTCGGGCGGGTGCTCCTGGCTGCTCCGCTCGCACACCCGTTCTCGTGCGTCACACCCGTCCGGGCGCGACCTCACATCACCCGAGCGCGTCGCACACCCCGTCGACGGCGTGTATCGCGGTCGACCGGGTGTGAGACGGCGGTACTGCCCGATCGGTTGCACGCCGGGCGCGCCCACGCGTCGAGGGCGCGCCGACTCGCGCCACCCGAACTCCCTACTCGCGCTATTGGACCTCCCGACTCGCGAGAGCCCGCAGCGCGACTCGCGGGAGCCCACAGCGCGACTCGCGGGAGCCGACGGCGCGACTCGCGGGAGCCGACGGCGCGACTCGCGGGCTCAGCTCAGGCGGGGGCGGAACCGCCGGCGGTGCGCCAGGCGGTGGAGTCGTCGACGCCGATCGTGCGCGCCCACACCCTGGTGAGCGACTCGAGCACGTCCTCCTCCTCGAACGGCTTGCCGAGGGAGAGCCAGACGTAGCAGGTGTGGTCGGCCATCGCGCCCAGCACCTGCACCGTCATCGACGGGTCGAGCGTCGGGTCGGCGATCCCGTCGGCCTGCTGCCGCTTGAGCACCCGCTCGAGCTGCGCCAGCCACGCCTCCCGGACGTGCAACCGCATCTCGCGCATCTCGGCGCTGAACGTGCCGACCTGCTCCATCAGCGCGATCATCCGGGCGTTCTCCCGGTAGACCTCGATGTAGCCGCGCAGACCGGCCCGGATGCGCTCCAGCATCGACGCGTCGCGCGGGACCACGGTGGCCGCCGCGACGTCGACCATCATCCGCTGGACCACGCTCTCGCAGACCTCGCGGAAGATCGTCTCCTTGGAGTCGAAGTAGCTGTAGAAGGTGCCCTGCGCGACCCGCGCCTCGGCCACGATGTCGGCGACTCGGGCGTCGACGAACCCCTTGCGCTCGAAGACGACGTGCGCCGCCTCGAGCAGCTGGTCACGGCGCTGCTGGCCCTTGTCGGTCTGCGGGCCGCTCTCCCGACGCTGCTGTTGTGGGTCGCTGGCGCCGGTGACCCGCCTGCCGCGGGTACTGCCGCCGCGCGATGCCATGGTCCGTCCCTTCGGAGCCGTCCGGCCCCCTGTCATCGCGGCCCCCGGGGTGGGGTACGGCCGCGCGTCACACCGTCCGGACGGACCAGTCTACCGGCGGTGACCTGCAGGGTCGCCGCGCGGGCGGTCACGACCCGGCCCGTCTGAGCTCGCGCTTGAGGATCTTGCCGCTCGCGTTCATCGGCAGCTCGTCGCGGCGCTCCACCTCGGCGGGCACCTTGTAGCGGGCGAGCCTGCCCCGGCACAGCTCGACGAGCTCGGTGGCCAGCTCCTCGTCCGTGCCGGTCCACGACGGCGCGCTGACGAAGGCGCGCACGATCTCGCCCCAGTGCTCGTCGGGCACACCGACCACGGCGCACTGCACCACGGCCGGGTGTTCCGCGAGCACGGTCTCGATCTCCACCGGGTAGATGTTCTCGCCGCCCCGGATGATCATGTCCTTCTTGCGTCCGTGCAGGTAGAGATAGCCGTCCTTGTCCCGGTAGGCCATGTCACCGGCCCGGAACCACCCGCCGGTGAAGGCCCGCTCGGTCTCCTCGGGCATGTCGAGGTAGCCGTCCATCACCATGTCGCTGCGGGTCGCGATCTCGCCGACCTCGCCGTCGGGGACGTCGTTGAGGTCCTCGTCGAGCAGGCGCAGCGCGATGCCGTACCCGGGCCGCCCGATCGAGCCCAGCAGCTCCGGCCGCCCGGCCAGCGCCAGCCGGTGCTCCTCCGGGGTGAGGAAGGCCTGCAGGCCCGCCTCGGTGCCAGCACCGAAGAGCTGCAGGAAGTCGCAGTCGAACACGTCCATCGCCCGGCGCAGCAGCGTCGGCGACATCGGCGCGGCGCCGTAGTAGATCAGCCGCAACCGGTCGTAGGTGTGGTCCGCGACCCCGGGCTGCTGGAGCAGGGTGCTGATCATGGTCGGGACGAGGAACGCCCCGGTGATCCGGTCCTCCGCCATGAAGCCGAGCACGGTGGCGGGGTCGAACTGCGGCAGGAGCAGCGAGGTGAACCCGGTCGCCACCCCGCCCAGCAGCCCGGCGATACCGGTGACGTGGAAGGCCGGCGCGGCGACGTACCGGATGTCGTCCGGCCGCGGCTGGTTGGTGATCATCCCGTGCTCGACGATCGCCTTCATCATCCCCTGGGACTGCAGCACACCCTTGGGGGTCCCCGTCGTGCCGGACGTGAACGCCAGGCCCAGCAGGTCGCGGTCCCGGCAGACGACCGGCGGCTCGGCGTCCTGCCCGGTCTCCACGAACTCGTCGAACGCGGTCTCCATCTCGATCACGAGCCGCAGCGACGGGTGCTGGTCGGCGAGACCCGCCAGCAGGTCCGCGTACCGGGCGTCGTGGAACATCGCGACGGCCTGCCCGCGCTCGAGGAAGACGTCCACCTCGGGCCGCATGAGCCGGTAGTTCAGCGGCATGTAGACCGCGCCGAGCTTGAGGCACGCCAGCACGATCTCGACGTACCGGTGCGAGTCGAGCGCCAGCACCGCCAGCCGGTCACCGCGCCCGATCCCCTGCGCCTGCAGCGCCGAGACCAGCTTGTTGACCCGGGAGTTGGTGAGGGCGAACGTGTGCTCCGTCCCGTCGGGGAACAGGAAGGCTGCCTTGTCGGGGTGGCGCGCCGCGGACAGCGGGAGCGCCTCGCCCAGGGAGAACGCGAGCGGGGCCGTCATGGGATCTCCTCGTCGAGACCGATGGTCGGGAAGGGGTGCTACTTGCCGGTCCAGACCGGCGGGCGCTTCTCGGCGAACGCGGTCGCGCCCTCGCGGGCGTCGTCCGAGGACGGGATCGGCGCGGCGAGCTCGGCCTGGCGGGTCCACTTCTCCGCGGCGGGCCAGCCGAGCGACTCGGCGATGATCCGCTTGCTGATCCGTACCGCGAGAGGTCCGTTGGCGGTGATCTCCGCGGCCAGCGCGAGGGCCGCGTCGAGCGCCCCGCCCGTCGGCACTAGGCGGTTGACCAGCCCGAGCTCCGCCATCCGCGGGGCGGGCACGTGGTTGCCGGTCAGGGCCAGCTCCATCGCCACGTGGTACGGGATGCGCTCGGGCAGCCGCAGCAGCCCGCCACCCGCCGCGACCAGGCCCCGCTTGACCTCGGTGATGCCGAAGGTGGCGGTCTCCGCCGCGACGACCAGGTCGCACGACAGCACGATCTCGCAGCCGCCCGCCAGCGCGTAGCCCTCGACCGCGGCGATCAGCGGCTTCTCCGGGGGCTGCTCGACGAGTCCGGCGAACCCGCGGCGACCGGCGTAGGGCCGCTCGCCGCGGACGAACGCCTTCAGGTCCGCACCGGCGCAGAAGGTGCCGCCCGCGCCGGTGACGATCCCGACCCGCAGGTCGGGGTCGGAGTCGAGGCGGTCCATCGCCGCGGAGACACCTTCGGCCAGGGCGACGTTCACCGCGTTGCGGGCCTCGGGGCGGTCGAGGGTGACCAGCAGGACCCCCTCGGCCGGGACGGTGACGCGAACCGGCTCGGTCACCCTCGGCCCCTCTCGTTGAAGGGCAGGTGGCGCTCGGGGTCCGGGTCCTTCGGCAGCCCCAGCACCCGCTCGGCGATGATGTTGCGCTGGATCTCCGACGTGCCGCCCGCGATCGAGTAGGTCTTCATCGCGAGGAACCGGTCGGCCGCCTCGCTGCCCTCCGCCGGGTCCCACGCCACGGCGTCGTCGGGTTCGAGGTCGGTGCCGAGCACGCCCAGCTTCTCGGCGAGCACCGAGTGGGCGAGCTTGCGGATCGACCCTTCGGCCGTCGGCGCGGCGTCGCCGGAGGCGACGAAGCTGCGCACGGTCGTCATCTGGAGGACCTTCTCCTCCACGTAGGCCTCGAGCAGCCGGTCCCGCAGCACCGGGTTCTCCCAGGCCCCGTTCCCGACGGCGCGGGCGATCAGCGCGTCCGCCTCCCCCGGTCCGACGGCGGGGCGCCCGGACAGCCCGTTGCGCTCCTGCATCAGCGTGGTGATCGCCACCGACCAGCCCTGGTTGACCGGGCCGATCCGCGCCGAGTCCGGCACGACGACGTCGGTCAGGAAGGTCTCGTTGAACTCCGCGTTGCCGGTCATCTGCTTCAGCGGCCGCGGCTCCACGCCGGGCGTGCGCATGTCCAGCAGGAAGTACGTGATCCCGCGGTGCTTCGGCGCCGCCGGGTCGGTGCGGGCCATGAGCAGCCCGAAGTCGGCGAGGTGGGCGTAGGAGTTCCAGACCTTCTGTCCGTTGACCAGCCAGGTGCCGTCCGCCTGCTGGACGGCCCGGGTGGACAGCCCGGCCAGGTCGGAGCCCGCGCCCGGCTCGCTGAACAACTGGCACCAGAACTCGCGGCCCCGGCGCAGCGCGGGCAGGCGCTCGGCCTTCTGCTCGTCGCTGCCCCAGTCCAGGATCGTGTGCCCGGCCAGGACGAGTCCGACGAAGTCCCGGTTGTGCCGCTCGGCCCGGTAGCGCGCCAGCGTCTCGGTGACGACGGCGCCGCGGTCCGCCGGGAGCCCCAGTCCGCCGTGCTCGGCCGGCCAGGTCGGCGTGGCCAGCCCGGAGTCGCCGAGCAGGTCGAACCACGCGGGCCCGCGCTCCGGGTCCTCGCGGATCGCCTCGACGGCGGCCAGGTCGCCGCGCGCGACGGCGGCCTGCCAGTCCTCGGGCAGGTGGGCCCGCAACCAGGCCTCGACGGTCGCGATGATCTCGGCGTCCGAGGCGTCGGCGGCGAGCGTGACCCGCTCGGTGACGGGTTCGGTTCCGGGTTGTGTCACGGTCATGCGGGGACCCCCTCGATGGTCACGCGGGACAGCAGGGCGGGCACCAGCTCGGCCCTGGCCTGCTGCGGGGAGCCGAGCAGCGCCCGGTCGGCGCGGGCCCGGCGCAGGTAGAGGTGGGCGTCGTGCTCCCAGGTGAAGCCGATGCCGCCGTGCAGCTGGATGGCGTCGAGCCCGGTCTGCAGGAAGGCGTCGCCGCAGTAGGAGCGTGCGATCGCGGCGGCCTCGACGAACTCCGGCGTGCCGGGCTCCTGCCATGCGGCGAAGTAGGCCGCGGAGTGCGCCATCTCCTGCCGGACGGCCATGTCGGCCAGCCGGTGCTTGACGCCCTGGAAGGAGCCGATCAGTCTGCCGAACTGCCGGCGGGTGCGGGCGTACTCGGCGGTCAGCTCGGTCGCCGCCGTCATGCCACCGACCTGCTCGGCCGACACCAGCACGGACGAGACCGCCCGGGCCCGGGCGAGCACGGCGCTGCCGCGGGCCGGGTCGCCGAGGGCGCGGGCGGGCGTGCCGTCGAACGTGATCCGGGCGGCGCGCCGGGTGAGGTCCAGGGTCTCCAACGGCGTCCGGGTCAGGCCGGTCGCACCCGCCTCGACCAGGTACGGCGCGGGTCCGGCGGGCCCCTGCGCGGCGACGACCAGCAGGTCGGCGTCGCCGCCGTCCACGACGACCGGAACGGTGCCGGTCAGCCGCCCGGAGGCGTCGGCCGTGGTCGACGTGACGGGGCCGCCGGCCGCGTCCCAGGCCTCCACCGCGAGGGCGGCCGTCAGGGAGCCGTCGGCGATCCGGGGCAGGTACTCGGTGGCCGGCCCGTTCCCGTCGGCGTTCCCGTCCCCGGGGTCCTCGGCGGCGAGCAGGACCGGGGCCGCGAGCCCGACGGTCGGCAGGAACGGGCCGCCGTGCAGCACCCGGCCCATCTCCTCGACGACGATCGCGAGGTCGAGCAGGGTGCCGCCGTACCCGCCGTACCGCTCGGGGAGGGCGAGGCCCTGCAACCCGACCTGCCCGGCGAGCTCGGACCACAGCGCGGGGTCGTGCCGCTCCCCCGCCTCGGCCAGTTCACGGGCCCGTGCGACGGGCGCCCGATCGGCGAGGACCCGCCGCACGGTCTCGCGCAGCCCACGGTGCTCGTCGGTCCACCCGAACTCGGGTTCACGCTGCTCTGCGTACACGGCCGACAGCGTGCAGCGGATGTGACGTCGGTGTCAATCTCACATTTTCGTACCGGCTGCGAGCTGGAGGATCGTCGGAAACTGGTGGTTGACATGACTGGGATCACGGTCGATATTGCCACATGACGACGACGTCACAATCACTCGCCGGTCCGCCCCTGGGCCGGCCGCCGGCGTCGTCCATCCGCCGACGATCGGGAGCGCCAACGCATGCTGACCGGCCAGGAGTACAAGGAGTCCCTCAAGGACGGCCGGAAGGTCTACTTCCAGGGCAGGCTCATCGAGGACATGGACGCCGAGCCCGGGCTGTCCGTCCCGCTCAACGCCGTCGCCGACGGCTACGACAAGTACTACTCGTCCGCCCCGGACGCGGTGAACCCCGTGGTCACCGCTCCGCGCAGCGCCGAGGAGCTGCGGGACCGCATCCCGGAGCTCATGGAGCTCGACCTGGTCCTCAACGTGACCTACCAGTCCCTGATGACCGTCCTGGTCGCCGCGGGCCGGCTGGAGGGCGCCGCCCCGCAGTACATCCCGCGCATCGAGGCCTACGTGGAGAAGGCCCGCCGGGACGACATCCGGATCACCGAGTGCATCACCGACGCCAAGGGCAACCGCAGCCTGCACCCGGGCAAGCAGGAGGACCCCGACGCGTACGTGCGGGTCGTCTCCCGCAGCGACGACGGCGTGGTCATCCGGGGCGCCAAGCTGCACATCAGCGGCGCCGCGCTCGGCCACGACCTGATGGTCATGCCGACCAAGACGATGCGCCCCGGCGAGGAGGACTACGCCATCGCGTGCGCGGTCCCGGTCAACTCCCCCGGCGTGCACATCACCAACACCACCTACCACCCGCTGCACGGCGACCCGCGGGACTTCCCGGTGTCGGCCCACGAGTCCATGCCGGACTCGATGTGCATCTTCGACGACGTGTTCGTCCCGAACGAGCGGGTCTTCCTCGACGGCGAGACCGAGCACGCCGCGGTGTTCGCGCACTCCCTGGGCCTGTGGGAGCGCCTCGGCGGCATCTCGTTCATGGTGCAGCAGGCCGACGAGCTCGTCGGGCTCGCGCACCTCATCGCCGAGGCCAACGGCACGGCGAGGGTCTCCCACGTCCGGGAGAAGATCGACGAGATGATGATCCACGCGACGCTGCTGCGGGCCGGGCTCGAGGCCGCGATCGCGAACGCGCACAGCACGCCCGAGGGCTACTTCTACCCGGACGACATGTTCACCAACGTCACGAAGTACCAGGGCGCCTCGCAGTTCGGCGTGATGGTGCGCCACCTGCACGACATCGCGGGCGGGGCCGTGGTCACCGCGCCGTCGATGGCGGACTTCGAGAACCCGACGCTGCACCCCTTCCTCGAGAAGTACATGAGCACGGGCGGCGGCATCTCCGGCGAGTACCGCTCCAAGCTGTTCCACGCGATCCGGGACACCACCGCGGACGCGTACGGCGGGTGGCACCTGGTCACCAACATCCAGTCCGGCGGCGGGCTCTACGCCCAGCGCCTGGTCACCCGCAAGAACTACGACCTGGACCGGGCCCGCGCCCTGGGTATGAAGGCCGCCGGCCTGTCCAGCTGACCGGGACCGGCCCGCTCCGGTCCCCCGAGGGAAGCAGGCCCGGCGGGACGCGCCCCCGACGACGTGGGCGCCCCGCCGGGTCGCTCTCCCCTGCCCGCGCACTTCCCCCGATGAACCCAGCGTGTCCCGCCGAAAGGGATGGATCTCGATGAAGAGAACGCTCGCCGCGGTCGCCTCCGCCGCGGCCGTGGCCCTCGCGCTCGCCGGATGCAGTTCCGGCGACAGCTCCTCCGACGCCTCGGGCGGCCTCTCCGGCCAGCCCGTCACCATCGGGGTCCAGGCCCCCATGGAGGGCGCAACGGCGTACCCCCAGACCGGCTACGGCGCGCAGGCCGCCGAGCGCTACGTCAACGAGAAGCTCGGCGGGATCAACGGCCGGCCCGTGAAGATCCAGCTCTGCGCGGGCGACGGCAGCCCCGAGACCGCCGTGAACTGTGCCAACCAGTTCGTGCAGTCGAACGTCGCCGCGGTGTTCGACGCCTACGACGCCTCGATCGGCTCGGCGGTCCCCGTGCTGACCTCCGCCAAGATCCCGATCATCGGTGAGCTCGGCGGCCAGGCCACGGCCGACGCGCTGCCCTGGGGCCAGGCCTTCTACTTCACCGGTCCGCTGGAGACCAGCGCGCTGGGCATGGTCACGATCCTCGACCAGCTGGGCAAGAAGAACGCCTCGCTCGCGGTCACCGACTCCCCCGCCTCGCACGGGTACGTCGACAAGCTCGTCATGCCGGCGGCGAAGAACCTCGGCATGAACGTCTCGCCGCTGTACGCGCCCGGCAACAACATGAACTTCAACGTCCTGGCGGCCACCGAGCTGTCGAGCAACCCGGACGTCGCGGGCATCATCGCGATGCCGGAGGACGGCTGCACCGGCCTGTTCAAGGCGCTGCGCCAGCAGGGCTACCAGGGCTCGCTGTTCGCGGGCTCCTGCTCGCAGTTCATCGCGCAGATGAAGCAGCAGGCGGCGGGCGCCATCATCCAGCCCCGCGTCTGGGTGCCCGAGTCCAAGGCGAGCGCGCCCGCCGAGGTCCAGAAGCAGCTCGGCGACTTCGACGCCGCCATGCAGGAGATCGACCGCGGCGACCAGCAGTCCGCGCGCTCGCTCTACTCGTTCGCCGGGATGGTCAACCTCGCCAACGTCCTGAAGGGCATTCAGGGCGACATCACGCCGGAGAGCATCACCGACGCGATGAAGAAGGTGAAGGACATGCCCACCTTCGCCGGGCCGCCCGTGACCTGCGACGGCAAGCAGTGGGCCGGCCGCCCGTCGTCGTGCAGCCACCAGGGCATCTTCTTCGAGGTCCAGCCGGACGGCTCGATGAAGCCGGTCGACCCGAACGGCTTCATCGACCTCGACCCGTCGAAGATGACGGCCGCCTCCTAGGCGGACCACGAGCGGACCCGCCGCCGGCGGTCCGACGAGGAGGAAAGCAGTGGGGACGTTCCTGCAGTTCGTGGTCCTGGGCCTGGGTCTCGGGTCCATCTACATCGGTCTCGGCACGGGCCTGCTGCTCGTGCACCGGGCCACCGGCATCATCAACTTCGCGCAGGGCGCGATGGCCATGTGGGGCGCCTACGTCTTCGCGCAGCTGCGCGTGGACGGGCGGCTCGTCTTCCCGATCGGCTCGATCGAGTTCGCCCGCCGGCCCACGGTCGCGGTCGCGGCGGTGATCGGTCTCGTGACGGCCTTCGTGCTCGGCCTCGTGGTGCACTACCTGGTGTTCCGGCCCGTGCGCAACGCCCCGGTGCTGGCCCAGGTGGTCGTGTCCGTCGCGGTCATGATCACCCTTCAGGCGCTGGTGGTCCTGCGCTTCGGGGCGAACAACATCGACGTCGCGTCGATCCTCCCGGAGGGCACGATCCACGTGCTCGACGTGGACCTGCCCACGCGCGAGATCATCATGGCGGCGATCATGGTCGTGCTCGCCGCGGCCGTCTGGGCCTACCTGCGGTTCACGCGCGCCGGCGTGGCCACCCGCGCGGCGTCGGAGAACGAGCGCGCCGCCGTGCTGATGGGCTTCTCGCCGGACCGGCTCGCCGCGGTCGCCCAGGTCGTCGCGGTGATGATCGGCACCATCTCCGTGATGCTCGGCAGCTCGCTGACCGGTCTGAACCCGGACAACTACACGCTCCTGGTCGTCCCCGCGCTGGCGGTACTGCTGGTCGCGCGGATGGAGTCCATCGGGGTCGTGGTGGTCGCGGCGCTGCTGCTCGGCGCGTTCCAGTCGGTGATCGGCCTGCTGGTGACCAAGTCCTGGTGGCCGGTGTGGGCGCAGTCGGGGCTGGACCAGGTCATCCCGTTCGCCGTGGTCATGGTGATCCTCTTCGTGCAGGGCAAGCGCCTGCCGTCGCGCGGCTCTTTGCAGACGCTGCGGCTGCCCGACGTGGCGATCCCGAAGCTCAAGCCGATCCCGGCCGTGATCCTGCTGGTGCTGGGCGTGGCGGCGCTGTCGCTCACCACCGGCACCTACCGGTTCGGCGTCACGACGTCGATCATCGTCATGCTCCTGGCGCTGTCCTACGTGGTCATCACCGGGTACCTCGGGCAGATCTCGCTGGCCCAGGGTGCGTTCGCCGGCGCCGCGGGCTTCTGCCTGTCGAAGGTGACCACGGAGTGGGGCGTGCCGTTCCCGCTGTCGCTGATCCTCTGCGCCCTGGTCGCCACCGCGCTGGGCATGCTCGTGGCCCTGCCGGCCTTCCGGATCCGGGGCGCCCAACTGGCGATCATCACGATCGCGGCGGCGCTGGCCATCGAACGCTTCGTGTTCAACAACTACACGCTCACGCCGCCCGAGGGAAACCCGATCGCCGACGCCACCCTCTTGGGCCTCAACCTGGGCGTCCGCGAGGGGCGCGACCTGTCCCGCATGGCGTTCTCGCTGATGGTGCTGGTGGTCGCGGCCATCCTCGTGTGGGTGTTCATCAGGGTCGCGTCCGGTGACACGGGCCGCACCTTCCTGGCGGTGCGCGCCAACGAGCGGGCTGCGGCGTCGAGCGGCATCAACGTCCGCAAGACCAAGCTGATCGGCTTCGCGATCTCGGCGTTCATCGCGGGCATCGCGGGCTGCCTCATCGGGTTCAGCCGCGGCCAGCTCTCCGCCGAGTCGTTCACGGTGTTCGCCGGCCTGCAGGTGCTCGCCGTCGCCTACCTCGGCGGCATCACCAGCGTCGGCGGTGCGATCGTGGCCGGCGTCCTCGGCCCGCTCGGCATCGTCTACGTCCTGCTGCGGGGCGTGTTCGACCTCGGCGAGTACTACCCGCTGATCTCGGGCCTCGGCCTCATCCTCACCGCGATCCTCAACCCGGTCGGCATCGCCGGCGCCACCCGCGAGCAGGTCGACTGGGTCAGGAGCAAGCTCCGCCGCGGCCCGGCAGCCGGGCCGTCCGCGGAGACCGGGTCCGCCGCACCCCGGAAGGAGCCGTCCCGTGTCTGACCACTCCGCGTCCGCCCCCTCCGCGCAGCGCGGGCTGCACGCCCGCGAGCTGACCGTCCGCTACGGCGGGCTGGTGGCCAACGACTCGGTGACCATCGACGTCGAGCCCGGCCGCGTCGTCGGGCTGATCGGCCCCAACGGCGCGGGCAAGACCACGTTCGTCGACGCCGTCAGCGGGTTCACCGCGGCCGAGGGCGAGATCACCCTCGACGGCGCGCGGATCGACGCCCTGCCGCCGCACGAGCGGCGGGCGGCGGGTCTGTCCCGGACCTGGCAGTCCGGCGAGCTCTTCGGCAACCTCTCGGTGGCCGAGAACCTGCTCGTGGCGGCCCGGACCGGTGGTTGGCGCACCCTGGCCCGCGACATCTTCGTCCGGCGCCGGCGCGGGGCGGGCGACGAGGTCGCGGCCCGGGCGCTGGAGGTCGTCGGGCTCGACGGGGTGGCCGACACCCTGGCCCGCGACCTCACCCTCGGCCAGCAGAAGCTCGTCGGTGTCGCGCGGGCGCTGGCCGGCGGCGCCGAGGTCCTGCTGCTCGACGAGCCGGCCGCCGGCCTGGACTCCATGGAGAGCCAGGCCTTCGCGGCGCGGGTCCGGTCGATCGCGGACTCCGGTCCCGGCATCCTGCTGATCGACCACGACATGTCCCTGGTCCTGGGCGTCTGCGACATCGTCACCGTGCTGGAGTTCGGCAAGCAGATCTTCACGGGCACTCCCGCCGAGGCCCGGACCGACCCGACGGTGGTGGCGGCCTACCTGGGCGCCCCGGTGGAGGCGAGCCATGCCTGAGTCCCCCGCACAGGAACCCACAGAGGCTTCGCGGGAGCCCCTGCTCGAGACCGTCGACCTGGCCGCCGGGTACAACGGCGTGGCCGCGATCCGCGGGCTGTCACTGTCGGTCGGGCCGGGCGAGGTCGTCGCGCTGCTGGGACCCAACGGTGCCGGCAAGACGACCTCACTGCTGGCGATGGTCGGCCTGGTGCGCCCGCTCGCCGGGGAGGTCCGGGTGCTCGGCGCGCCGCTGGGCCGGCGCCGCCCGCACCAGATCGCCCGGGCCGGTGTGCTGCTCGTGCCCGACGACCGCGGCATCTTCTACGGCCTCACCGTCCGGGAGCACCTGCGGCTCGCGGCCCGCAAGGCCGATGCGGAGCGCGAGACGCAGGTCCTCGACCGCTTCCCCGTGCTGCGGAAGCTGGAGGGCCGCCGGGCGGGCCTGATGTCCGGCGGCGAGCAGCAGATGCTGGCGATCGCGAAGGCGCTGCTGGCCCGGCCCAAGGTGCTGATCATCGACGAGATGAGCCTCGGGCTCGCGCCGAAGATCGTGCAGGAGATGCTGCCGGCGATCCGGGACCTCGCCAAGGAGGACGGCATCGGGCTCGTGCTGGTCGAGCAGCACATCGAGCTTGCGCTGTCGATCGCCGACCGGGGCGTGATCCTCAACCACGGCCGCGTCGTCCTCACCGGGGCGGCGGGCGACCTGCTCCGCGACCGGCACCTCGTCGAGGCGGCCTACTTCGGCGCGGAGCAGTTCGCCGACACGGAGGGCACGCTCGCCGGATGACCGCCGTCCTCGGCCCGACGACCGCCACCTCCACCGACGGGGTCCCGATCGCCTACCGGCGCCGGCCCGGTCCCGGGACGGTGCCGCTGGTGCTGGTCCACGGCACGTCCGCACACGCGGGCTGGTGGGAACATCTCCTGCCCGCGCTGCCGGACCGGTTCGCCGTGGTGAGCATGGACCTCGCCGGGCACGGCGACTCCGGGCGCCGCGCGGTGTACGACCTGGACTCCTGGTCCGAGGACGTCCTGGCCGTCGTCCGGCAGGCGTTCGACGGGCCGGCGGTGCTGGTCGGGCACAGCGTCGGCGGGCTCGTGGTGGCCGGGGCGGCGGTGCTCGACCCGGCCGCCGTCGCGGCCACCGTGCTCGTCGACTCGATCGTGGTCGACGGCAGCCCGGCCCAGGCCTCGGAGTGGCGGCCGCCGCGCGCGTCGCGGATCTTCGCCGATCTCGACGAGGTGGCCTCCCGGTTCCGGCTCACCCCGCCCCAGCCGGAGGCCGATCCGGGCGTGCTGCGCGCGATCGCCGAGGGCTCGGTGCGCGCGGTGCCCGGCGGCTACGCCTGGAAGGTCGACCCGTTGATCTTCGGCGCGGTCGGGAGACCGGGCATGTGCACGCGCCTGCCCGACCTGCCCGGCCCGGTCGCGGTCGTCCGCGGCGAGCTGTCGGTGCTGGTCCCGCCCTCGGCCGGGGCCGACCTGGCCGCACTGACCGGGCGCCCGGTGCCGCAGTTCGACGTCCCCGGCGCCCACCACCACCTGATGATCGACCACCCGGTCGAGCTGGCCGCGGCGCTGCAGGAGGCGCTCGCCGTCGTCTCGCCGCCCCAGAGGAGTTGAGTGCGCTGACCGCCTTCGCCGCCGTCCCCGACCTGCTCGCCGTCACCCCCGGCACCGAGTTGGGCCACAGCTCGTGGCGCGTGGTCGAGCAGCCGCGGGTCGACACGTTCGCCGACGCGACCGACGACCACCAGTGGATCCACGTCGACCGGGCCCGGGCGGCCGACGGGCCGTACGGCACCACGATCGCCCACGGCATGCTGACGTTGTCGCTGGTGCCGACCATGATCGGCGAGGTCGCGACCGTGCCCTCCGCGACCTTCGGCCTCAACTACGGCTTCGACAAGGTCCGCTTCACCGCGCCCGTGCCCACCGGCTCCCGCGTCCGCGCCGCCGTCAGCGTGGTCGCCGCCGACCCGGTCCCCGGCGGGGCGAAGGTGACCTTCCGCGCCGTCGTCGAGCTGGAGGGTTCCGACCGCCCCGCCTGCGTCGCCGACATGATCATCATCTGGATGGAGTAGACCCGCGGCTCCGCAGGCTGTGCGCGGTGAGTGGTGCAGGAGCGCTCCTCGCCGCGCACAGTGCTGTCCGGTGTCGGGCGCAGCCGCCAGGCGCTGTCGGGCGGCTCGGCCGTCCAGCGGTGTGGCTCGGCTGTCCGCTGTCAGCCGGCGTGCGTCGCTTCGGGGTGGTGCTGCTCGTCGAGGCCGGGGATCGGGATGCGGGCGAGGTGGGCCTCGCGTGCGACGGCGACCGTGGGCCGCACGGCGAAGAGGATCGAGCCGACGAGGAAGAGCCAGTCGGCCTGCAGCGTGAGGGCGTCGGAGAAGAAACACACGCTGCCGATCACGAACGCGACCGCCGCCGCGAACTCCACCAGCGTGTAGACCTTCTGGTAGCGGCCGTAGACCTCGCGGTGCCGCGGGGTCGCGGCCGGGCGGCGGGGGTCGAAGATCCGGCTGCGCGCGCTCCTCACCGGTGGGTCCTCCTCGATCGTCGTGGGCCGCGGGCTGTCGGCCCCCTCGTCGGGGGTGCTACCTCGGTGGTTGCGCCACGAAACCCTCACTCGTCCTCGGGGTAGGGCTCGCCGCACCGCCAGCACCGGTCCCGCGGGGCGGACGGGTCGTCCGTCGGCATGGCCCCGCAGGCCGGGCACAGCTGGTGCAGCCAGCAGACCGGGTCGCCGCCCGGCTCGTCGTCCCGATCGTGACCGCGCTCCTCTGTCATCCCACCACTGTGACGTGCTCCACCTCCTCGAAGTGGGAATTGAGTCGGGTCGACTCACGTTTGCTCAGTCAGACGCTGCGAACCCCGCCAGCGACCAGCATCGAGGAGACACACCATGAGCACCCTGATCCCGCGCCGCGACCCCTTCTTCGCCGAGTTCGACGCCCTCGTCCGCCGCGCCTTCGGTCCCTCCCCCGTGCGTTTCGCGCGCCCGGAGACCGGGTTCACCCCGGCCGCCGAGGTGGCCCGCGACGGCGACGACGCCCTGGTCTCCCTGGAGGTCCCGGGCCTCGACCCCGCCACCGACGTCCACGTGGACGTCGAGGAGGGCCGGCTCGTCGTGCACGGCGCGCGCCGTGACGAGCGCGACGAGGAGAACGACGGCCGCCGGTTCCGCGAGGTCCGCTACGGCTCCTTCCGCCGCAGCTTCGCCCTGCCGCAGCACGTCACCGCCGACACGGTGAGCGCCTCCTACGAGGCCGGCGTGCTCAAGGTCCGCGTGGCCGGCGCCTACGTCGAGCCGCAGAAGCCGGGCGTGACCAGCATTCCGGTGCAGGTCCCGACCGCCGCGCTGCCGGCGCAGGACGAGACCGCGGAGACGGGCTCCGAGCCGGGCTCCGAGCAGGAGTGATCCCGGCCGGTCGGGTGGTTCCGACCGACATCGCTGTGGCCTTCCTGGGTCGCGGCGGTGCGCCCGGCACGGAACGGCCGGTCGGGTGGTTCCGACCGAGGAGTGACGACGGCACCCCGCCCGATGGGCGGGGTGCCGTTCCGTTCTCGGGCCGCGCCGGTACCGAACGGGGCCGCTCCATCCCGGCGCCGTACTCCGTTGATCACCGGTCGTGGACCGCGACAGTCGAAAATCGACCGGCACTGTCCACTACCCGTGATCATGGCTCACAGCACGGTCACGACCCGTTCGCATGATCACCGCTTGTGGAGCGCGGACGTCGGAAAGCGACCCTCTCCGTCCACGACCGCCGATCACGGCCCCTCCGCACCCAGAACACTGCCTGATCACCAGCTCAGGAGCGCACTGGTCGGAGATCGACGGCCTCGCTCCAGACGAATGATCATGCCTCGTCACAGTGGGGCGAGCCCCGCTCTGTTCACCGATCCCGGAGCGCCACGGTCGAAGATCGACGGTCCCCGCCCGGATCCGATGATCATGGATCCCATACCGGGGAGGGCCCAGCCTGTGATCAGCGATCCTGGACTGTGACGGTCGGAGGTCGACGGTCCCCGCCCGGCCTCGGTGATCATGGCTCCCGCACAAGGGAGAGAGCGGCTGTGATCACCGATCCTGGACGGCGACGGTCGGAAATCGACCGCCCCGGTCCACGACCGATGATCATGGTTCCCACCCGCGACCCGGGCCAGGCGAGACCGGGCCAGCCGACATGACCACCGCCGTGGACCGCGGCGGTGCCCCTTCAGCGCTTGACGGCCAGCACCGGGACGTCGGCCTCGAGCAGCAGGCGCTGGGAGAGGCTGCCGAGCAGGGCCTTGCCGATCGGGGTGCGCTTCTTCATCCCGATCACCAGCAGGTCGACCTTGCCGGCGTACTCGTCGAGGGCGGCGAGGACGCAGTCGGCGAGGTCGGCGTGCCCGGTGCGCTCCCGGACGGTGATGGGCAGGTCGCTCGGCATCCCGACGACGTCGAGCGGGTCGAGGGCGAGGTTGAGCACGACCAGGTCCGTGTCGCGCAGGCGCGTCTCGTCGATCGCGGCCGAGAGGGCCGTCCGCCCCTCGGGCGAGTCCGGGACCGCCACCATCACCGTCATCGCGTCACCTCCGCCGTCTCCGCTGCCGGCCCGCTCGCGTGCTTGAACTCGCGCTCGAGCTGCTCCAGGGTGCGCCCCTTGGTCTCCGGCACGATCGCCTTCGCCACCAGCATGGCGCACACGCCGAGGCCGGCGAACAGGAAGAAGGTCGCGGAGATCCCGATGGCGGCCACCAGGATCGGGAAGAGCAGGCCGACCAGGAAGTTCACGATCCACAGCATCAGCCCGCACACGCCCATCCCGAGGCCGCGGAGCTTGAGCGGGAAGATCTCCGAGAGCATCAGCCAGGTCACCGGGGAGATCGCGCCCTGTTGGAAGGCCAGGAAGGTCACGGTCAGCGCCAGCACCACCGACGCGCGGCCGACGCCCTCGGGCAGCACCAGCGAGAACACGCCGACGAGCAGCAGCGCGCAGAAGGTCCCGATCTGCCCGACGATCAGCATCGGCCGGCGCCGCACCCGGCCGAGGAGCCAGATCCCGACGAACGTGGCCAGCACGGAGATGACCCCGTTGGCGATGTTGGCGATCAGCGCACCGTCCCGGTCGAAACCGGACCGGGTGAGGATCTGCGTGCCGTAGTACATGATCGAGTTCACGCCGGTGATCTGCTGCATCACGGCGATCGCCAGCCCGACGACCACGATGCGGCGGATCCACGGCACGGCGAGGTCGCGCCAACCGGCGGTCTGCGCGGCCTTGTCCTCCTCGGCCAGCGCACGGACCTCGGCGAGCTCGGCCTCCGCCCGCTTCGCGTCGCGCACCTGCTGCAGCACGGCGAGCGCCTCGCCGAACCGGCCCCGCGAGGCGAGCCAGCGCGGGCTCTCGGGCATCGCGAGCATGCCGACCCACAGCGCGACCGCGGGCAGCGTGGCGATCACCAGCATCCAGCGCCAGACGCCGCCGGCCTCGCCCCAGATCCCGCCGATGACGGCGTTGCACACGAACGCGAGCAGCTGGCCGCTCACGATCATCAGCTCGTTCTGCGTGACGAGCCGGCCGCGCCGCTCGGCCGGCGAGACCTCGGACAGGTAGGCGATCACCGTGACGGACGCGCCGCCGACGGCGAGGCCGAGGACGACCCGGCCGAGCACCATGACGCCGACACCGGGCGCGAAGGTGCAGATCAGGGTGCCGACGGCGAAGAGCACCGCCAGCCAGAGGATCATCGTGCGGCGTCCGCGGCGGTCGGAGACGCGCCCGCCGAGGAAGGCGCCGAGGGCCGCGCCGAGCAGCAGCGAGCTCGTGACGACGCCCTCGGTGGCCGGGGTCAGACCCAGGTCGTCCGTCATGTACGGCAGGGCGCCGTTGATCACGCCGGTGTCGTAGCCGAAGAGCAGGCCGCCGAAGGTGGCGACGACGGTGAGGAGCGTGAGCCGGCGGGCGTGCCGGCCGGGGGTCGACGGCGTCGTGTCGGTCTGCACGGCGTCGTGCGTGTCGTGGGACAAAACGATCCTTCGCGAGGGGACGGTGCCGCGAGGGGCACCGGCCCCTCGCGGCCGAGCGGTCAGACGGTCAGGCGGTCGGCGCCGAAGTGCTTCTCGATCAGGGCGGTGGCCTTCTCCCGCTGCCGCACGCTGATGCCCTCGGCGTCCTCCTCCCAGCCGAACACGCAGGAGGAGACCACGCCGTCGAACCCGACCGACGCCAGCGCGGCGAACACCGCGTCGAAGTCGACCTCGCCGCGGCCGATCTCGGCGTGCTGGTGCACCCGCACGGTCGAGGCGGGCGGGTTGACGATGTAGCGCAGCCCGTTCGACGCGGTGTGGTCCAGGGTGTCGGCCAGGTGCACGTAGGTGACCTTCTCCGCGGCGTGGGCGATGATCCCGGCGGCGTCTCCGCCGGGACCGCCCTGGTGGAAGGTGTGCGGGGTGCAGTACAGGAAGGAGATCCAGTCCTTGTTCAGCCCCCGCACCATGTCGACGGCGGCCTGCCCGTCCTCGATGAAGTCGTCCGGGTGCGGCTCGAGCACGAGCTTGACGCCCTCGCGCTCGAACACCGGGAGCAGCTCGTCGAGCGAGCGCAGGAACTGCGCCTCGGCGAACTCCGCGCCCTCCGGACGGCCGTTGAACTCCGAGTTCATCGTGTCCACGCCGAGGTCGACGGTGATCTGGATGGCGCGCTTCCAGGCCCGCACCGCGGCCTGCCGCTCCTCCTCGCCCGGACCCGACCAGCGCAGCACCGGCAGCACCGAGGCGATCCCGACCCCGGCGTCGGCGGCCCGCTTGCGCAACGTGGCCACCCCGGCGTCGTCGACGCGCGGGTGGCCGAAGAACGGGATGAAATCCGCCTTCGGCGACAGCTCCATCCAGCGGTAGCCCATCTTCGCCACGACGTCGGGCAGCTCGTGCACCGAGTGCGTGGCGTAGAACATCTGCGGGTCGAGGGCGAGCTTCACGGCCGCGCCTCCAGCTTCACCTCGGTGCGCCGGCCGGTGCGGACCGCCTCGATGCCGGCCTCGCAGATGGCGGCGGCGGCGTAGCCGTCCCAGGCGCCCGCGCCGTCGATCGCGCCGCGGCGGGCGGCGTCGACCCAGCGCTGCATCTGGGTGTCGTAGGCCTGGCCGAAGCGGACCACGAAGTCGGGGGCGATGGTGCCGCCCCAGCGACCTGCCTGCTTGACCACCAGGTTCTGGTCGAGCCCGATCGTCGCGCTGCCCTTCTCGGCGACGAGCTCGGTGCGGACCTCGTAGGCGACCTGGGTGCGCACGAAGCTCTCGACGGTCACCAGCCGGCCGGACTCGGTCTCGAACAGCACGAGCATGGGGTCCGAGACGCCCTCGGGCGCCGCCGACGTCGCCGCCCCGCGCAGCACGGTGACGGCCACGACCTCCTCGCCGAGCAGGAAGCGGGTGCAGTCGGCCTCGTGCACCACGGAGTCGGCCATGGCCATCTCCGAGTTGAAGGAGTCCGGCACGGTCGGGTTGCGGTGCGTGCAGTGCAGCATCAGCGGGGCGCCGACCGACCCGCTCGTGATCAGCTCGCGCAGCGCGACGTACTCGCTGTCGAACCGGCGCATGAAGCCGACCTGGATCAGGTCGCGGCCGCTCTCGGCCTGCGCCTTGACCACCTCGTACGAGGAGGGGCCGTCCATCGTCAGCGGCTTCTCGCAGAGCACCGGGATGCCGCGCTCGAGGCAGGCCAGGACCTGCTTCTCGTGGGCGAAGCCGGGGCTGGCCAGCACGACGGCGTCGACGTCGTCGGCCCCGATGGCCTCGAACGGGTCGGCGACGGTGCGGGCCCCGATCGGGCCGGCGACCTTCTCCGCCTGCTCGGCCGAGAAGTCGTTGACGACGGTCACGCGGGCGCCGCGGACGCGTCGGGTCAGGCTGTCGACGTGGAAGGAGCCCATCTTGCCCACGCCGACCACTGCGATGCGGAGATCCTCGGACATGTCGTGTCGTCCTCTCAGGCCTTCGGGGTGCCGATGTCGAGCCGGCCCGAGCAGCCGGCGAGGTAGGTGTGGGTGCGCCGCGCGATCGGCAGCGGGTGGTCCGGCGGGCAGGGGTACATGTCCTGCTCGACGATCGCGTAGATGTCGCGGTTCAGCCCCTCGACCGCGGTGATCACCTCGCGCATGTCCGGTACGCCGAGCGGCGGCTCGATCATGGCGCCGAGCTTGACGGCCTCCGGGAACGGCAGGTCCTCGGCCTCGACCCGGGCGATGATCGCGGGGTCGACCTGCTTGAGGTGCAGGTAGCCGATGCGCTCGGGGTACTTCTTGATCAGCGCGACGTTGTCGCCGCCGTAGTACGAGACGTGCCCGGTGTCGAGGCAGAGGTTCACGTACTCGGGGTTCGTGTTCTCGAGGAAGCGCTCGATCTCGTGCTGGTAGCCGACGTGGCTGTCCGCATGGCTGTGGAACTGCACGTGCAGGCCGTACTCCTCGAGGATGCGGCGGCCCAGCTCGTCCATCCCGGTGGTGAGCCGCTTCCAGCGCTCGTCGGAGAGGACCCGGTCCTCGAGCGGCGCGCCGGTCTTGTGGTCGCGCCAGGTGTCGGGGATGACCACGATGTGCTCGCCGCCGACCGCGGCGGTCAGCGCGGCGACGTCGGTGACCTGCTTCCACACGTCGTCCCACGAGTCGGGGCGGTGCAGGTGCTCGAAGACCGTGCCGGCCGAGATCTTCAGGCCGTGCTCGTCGCACTGGTCCTTGAGCTCGTTCGGGTCGGTGGAGAGGTAGCCGTACGGGCCGATCTCGATCCACTCGTAGCCGGCGCCGGAGACCTCCGAGAGGAACCGGTCCGCGGGGGTCTGGGCGGGATCCGACGGGAACCACACACCCCACGAGTCGGGCGCGGAGCCGATCCGGATCGTCGATGAAGGGGCCACGCTACTGCTCTCCCGGTCGTCCTCGGTGCCGTGTGCGAGGGTGCCCGGGTCGGACGCCCTCGTCGTGTGACTAGAGCGCTCTAGTCGCTCCGTGGCACACTATGGTGACCGCAAGGTGCGCATGTCAAGACATACCAGTGAACGCACCGCACCGAAGTTCCCGACCCCTGCATGACCTGCGAGGATGCCGCCATGGCCACGCCCCTCCCGCCGCGTCGCCGGCCGACGATGGTCGACGTCGCCGCCCGCGCCGGCGTCTCGCGTGCGCTGGTCTCCCTGGTCTTCCGTGGCCAGCCCGGGGCCTCCGCCGAGACCCGCTCGCGAGTACTCGCGGCGGCCGAGGAGCTCGGGTACCGGCCGGACAGCGCCGCCCGGCTGCTCGCCCGCGGGCGCAGCCGCACCCTCGGCGTGCTGATGACGGTGCGCGAGCCGTTCGAGGCCGACCTCGTCGAGGCCATCTACCCCGAGGCCGAGCGGCTGGGCTACGAGGTCCTGCTGTCCGCACGCACCCCCGGCCGGGACGAGGCGACGGCCGTCGAGGGCCTGCTCGCGCACCGCTGCGAGGCGATCGTCCTGCTCGGGCCGGACGTCGGCGACGCCTTCCTCACCGAGCTCGGCGCCCGGACCGTGGCCGTGGTGGTGGGGCGGGCCGCCCCGGGGCTCGACAGCGTGCACAGCGCCGACGCCGAGGGCGTCCGCCAGGCCGTCGACCACCTGGTCGGCCTGGGCCACCGGGACGTCGTGCACGTCGACGGGGGCACCGGGCCCAACGCCGCCGCCCGCCGGACCGGGTACCTCGAGGCCATGGCGGCGCACGGCTTCGGCGGCCGGGCACGGGTGCTGCCCGGCGCCTACCACGAGGACGCCGGGATAGCGGCCGCCCAGGCCCTGCTCGCCGGCCCCGAGCTGCCGACGGCCGTCCTCGCGGCCAACGACCGGTGCGCGCTCGGACTACTGGACACGCTGCGCCGCAACGGGGTCGACGTCCCGGGGCGGGTCTCCGTGGTGGGCTACAACGACGACCGGCTCGCCCGGCTCTCGCACGTCGACCTCACGACGGTCCGCCAGGACGCGGGCCTGCTCGCCCGGCACGCCGTGCGGGCCGCGGCCGCCCGCCTCGACGACCCCGACCTCGAGCCGGGCGAGACCGAGCTGACCCCCGAGCTGGTCGTGCGGGGGACCACCGCTCCCCCGGGGGTTCCCGGAGGGGCCCTCGCCGCGGACGTCGCTCCCTGACCTGCGGGGTTCCGCTCTCCCCGGCATGCGGGCAGCCGATCGACCCTGGATCCGGGTGCGCAGCGTGGCGTCGACGTGTCCATCGTGGCCGACCGCGTCCGGTCACCGATCCGCCTGGCGGTGTTCGCCCCGGACGCCCTGTCGGGCGCCGACGGTGCACACTCGGTGATCGCGCAGGCCGTCGGTGTCTCCGTCCGGGCGTCATGGGTACTGAACCTGATCGTGGCGGAACGGTGGCTGGCAGGATCGACCAGGTGGACGGCACGACCGGTCCGAACGGAACACACGGCACGGCGGGACCCCGAGCGGCGACGATGAGCGACGTCGCCCGGCAGGCCGGTGTGTCCCGGGCGACCGCCTCCTACGTGCTCAACCGGACGCCCGGCGCCCGGATCCCGGAGCAGACGCGCGCCAAGGTGCTCGCGGCCGCGGAGGCGCTGCGGTACGTCCCGCACGTCAGCGCGCGATCGCTGCGGCGGGGGCGCAGCGACCTCGTCGTCGGGCACGTCGACGGCAGCTCGATCCTCAGCGACCGGCTGCCCTTCTTCGGCCTGGTCCGGATCGCCTCCGAGGTGCGCAAGGCGGGCTACACCTTCCTCATCCATGGCGACCCCACGGTCAGCGGGCTCGCGGCGGCCCGGGCATGGCTGGCGTTGCGGCCCGCGGCCGTCGTCGCGACGCTCGACCGGTTCACCGAGGAGAGCATCGCGATGCTCGCCGAGGCGGGCACGGTGCCCGTGGCGCTCGGTAGGCGGTCGTCGGAACTCACCGCCACCGTCGTGCTCGACGACGGCGAGCTCGGCCGCGCCGCGTCGGGCCGGCTCGCCGACCGGGGCTGCCGGCGGATCGCCGTCCTCGGGTCGCACGACGACCGGTCCGCCGACCACGTCCTGGGCAACCGGATCGCCGAGGTGCTCGCGACCGCGGCCGAGCGCGGGCTGGAGGCCCGCTACGTGCCGATGCGCCCCGAGGTCGACGCGGCCGCCCGGGTCGTCGAGGAGTGGCGGCGGGGCTGGATGCCCGACGGCGTCGTCGGCCCGACCGACCGGCACGCCGGCCTGCTCCTCGGTGCCCTCGTCGACGCCGGGATCGACGTGCCCGGCCGGGTCGCCGTGATCGGGATGGACGACGATCCCTTCTGCGACCTGCTCCGCCCGCGCCTGACCTCGGTCGCGGCCGACCTCACCGGCGGTGACACCCCGCTCGCCGGGGTCGTCCTCGCCGCCATCGAGGGGCGGTGGGACCCGGGGCACGCGGTGCGCCGCTTCCCCGCCCGCGTGGTGGAGCGCGAGAGCGCCTGACGCCTGCCCGCCTCCGCGGGATCCGTCCGTCGCGGTCGGACTGCCCGCGCCCGCAGCGGGAACCCCGGGCGGGACGGCACCGGAAGGGGCGATCGACATGATGACGGTGATCACCGAGGTCACGCTCAGGCGCGGGTCCGAGCCGGAATGGGACGCCGCGATGCGCGACCGGCTGGGGGCCGCGCGCGGCCGGTCCGGCTGGGTCGGCGGGCAGCTGCTCATCCCGCTCGACGGGCAGAACACGAGGGTCGTGGTCGGGACCTGGCAGAGCCGCGCGGACTGGCAGGCCTGGCACGAGGACGAGGCCTTCGCCGAGACCCGCACCCGGATGGAGGGTCTGCAGGAGGGCGACAGCGCGCTCACCTGGCACGAGGTGGTGGTCGACTCGCGCGGCGAGACCTGACGCCCGCGGGCCACGGGAGCGGACGCACGCTGTGACGCCCCCGACAGCCGTGGCCCGACTATCGATCACGGAACCCGGCTATGCCCCCGGCGCCCCACCGACGGGCTGGCGAGCAGCTCGGCCACCTGGTCGCCGGTGCTGCCCCTGCTGGGGAGGCACGCCCACGTCGTCGCACCGGACCTGCTCGGCCACAGGGAGCCCGCGAAACCCCGGACCGGCGACTACTCGCTCGGTGCCTACGCGGCCGGCCTGCGCGACCGACGACACGGTCATCCCGCTCGCCCACAGCCTCGCCGCGCACGACCGGCTCCCGAGCAGCCGCCTCGAGGTCTTCGAGCGGACCGGGCACTTCCCCCACTCCGAGCGCCCGGCCGGCTTCACCGAGGTGCTGCTCGACTTCCTGCACACCACCCGACCGGTGCTCGGCGACACCGACACGTTCCGGCGCCGGCTGGTGGCGGAACGCCCTCGTCCCACCCCCGCGATCGTCCCCGTGTGACGACCCGGTTGGTGTGGGCCGGTCAGACGGCGCGGCGGCAGCGTGCCAGCGCCAGCCCGGCGACCACCGTCCCGGCCAGCCCCAGCACCAGCGCCGCGACGGCCCCGGCCAGCCCGTTGCCCGTACCGAGGCCGCCGGCGGCGTTGGCCGCGTGCAGCCCGCCCACGACCGCGCCGACCAGCCCCAGCACCAGGCCGACCACCGCCGCGGCCCGCCTGCCGAGGGGACCGACGCGATCGGCGGAACGGGCCAGTGCCAGCCCTCCGACGACCACGCCGACCAGCGCGAGCAGGGCGGCGACCGTGGGCACGGTCCGCCCCGTACCGAGCACGTAGCCGCCGGCGACGGACAGGTGAACGCCGTCCGGCGCGGCGAGCAGGTGGACGGACATCGAGGACTCCCTTCGGTTGCGGTGAGCCGGCCTGCAGGCCGGACCCGAACGGGAGCGATGGTGGGCGCCGGGCCCGGGCCCACGCGTCGGGCGAGGGGCGTCACTTCCGACTGCTGCCGGCGTCGTACGTCATCCGCCGGTGGTAGACGGCGTCGACCCGGGGCGGTAGGCCGAGACACCGCTCGCGGTGGATGCGCTCCCGGGTCGGCACCCGCGACCATGGAGCCGGGGACGGGCCGGATCGAGGGCGGGTGGATGGTCGACACCAAGGGTGAGCCGGTGCGGTGCGGTCCGTGGACACCGGTCGCGACCGACGCGGTTCTCGGCGTCTGCGCCGCGGCCGCGCTCCTCGTCACCGCTGTCGCCGGGATCGGTCCGCCCGTGGTGGACGCCCGCCCGCTCGACGCCGGAGCGGCGGCGCTGGCCGTCGCGGTCGCGGGCGCGATCACGGTGCGCCGCCGCCACCCCCTCGTGGCCGCGGCGGTGCTCGCCGCGGTCCCGCTCCTCTGGTTCCTCAGCCCCTATCCCGGACGACTCGCGGCGTTGGTCCCGTTGATCGGCTGCTACACCGTCGCGGCCCGCTGCGGCTGGCGGTGGGGCGTCGGAGCAGCCGCGGTCACCGCGCTCGTCCAGATCCTCGCGATCCGGGTCGTGCTCGGCGATGTCGAGACCGTCGGTGTGGTCCCGGACGCCGTGCTGCTGGCGGCCACGGCGAGCAGCGCCGGCGCGGCCGTCGGCTACCACCGTGCGGTGCTCGCCGCCACCCGCGCCCAGCACGCCCGCGAGACCCAGGCCCGCGAGGAGCGGGCACGCCGGCTCGCGGCCGAGGAACGGCTGCGCATCGCCCGCGAACTGCACGACGTCGTCGGCCACACCATGGCCACCGTCAGCGTGCAGGCCGGCGTCGGCCTGCACGTCGCCGAGCAGCGACCCGCGCAGGCCCGCGAGGCGCTCGCCACGATCAAGACGATCTGCGACGACGGCCTCGCGGACGTCAGGACGATCCTCGGCATCCTGCGCGCCGACGGCCCGGGTGGGGAACCGCGGGCGCCACGGGGCGGGCTCGACCGGCTCACCGACCTCTGCGACACGGCCGGGGCCACCGGTCTGCACGTGGATCTGGTGGTGGACGGGGAGCCGCGGCCCCTGCCCGCCCCCGTCGACCTGGCCGCCTACCGGATCGTCCAGGAGGCGCTGACCAACGTGATCCGCCACGCCGGGGCCGGCACCGTGCGGCTGGTGCTGACCTACGAGCCGTCGCGACTGCTCATCCGGATCCGCGACGACGGGCGCAGGACCGCGACGGACACCCGGTGCGGACACGGCATCGCCGGGATGCGGGAGCGGGCCCGCGCGCTGTCCGGCCGCCTCACCGCCGCACCGCACCCCGACGGCGGCTTCGAGGTGTGCGCCGAGCTGCCCGTGCCGGGCCCGCGATGACCTCCCGCGACGACGGCCAGCCACCGGTCGAGTCCGCGACCGACCCCGTCCGCGTGCTCATCGCCGACGACGAGGCCCTCGTGCGCAGCGGTTTCCGGGTCCTCGTCGAGACCGAACCCGGCATGGTCGTGGTCGGCGAGGCGGGCGACGGGGCGACCGCCGTGGAGCTGGCCCGGCGGAGTCGCCCGCACGTCGTGCTCATGGACATCCGGATGCCCGGCGTCGACGGCTTGTGCGCCACCCGCCGGATCGTCGCCGATCCCGACCTCGCGGGCGTCCACGTCCTCATCCTCACGACCTTCGACCACGACGAGTACGTCGTCGACGCCCTGGGTGCCGGGGCGGCCGGCTTCCTGATCAAGAACACCGAGCCGGCACAGCTGCTGCGCGGCATCAGGGTCGTCGCCGGCGGCGAGGCGCTGCTGTCCCCGGGCCTGACCCGGCGGTTGATCGCCCGGCTCACCGCGCGGGCGGCGATGCCCCGACCCGACCCCGACGCGCTGACCCGGCTCACCGCCCGCGAGCGGGAGGTCGTCGCGCTCGTCGCCCACGGCCTGAGCAACGCCGAGATCGCCGGAGAGCTCACCATCAGCCATGCCACGGCCAAGACCCACGTCAGCCGCGCCATGACCAAGCTCGGCGCCCGCGACCGCGCCCAGCTGGTGGCCCTCGCGTACCGGCACCGCCTCGTCGAGCCGCCTACCGCCTGACCGCGGTCGGTCACCCGGGCGGCCCGTCGGCCGCTACTCCGCGTCGTCGACGACGTGGACCGCGGCCTCCTCGGCCGAGGCGCCGGCGCCGTCGATGCCGACGTCGCGGGCCCAGGCGTCGGGGTCGGTGTCCGAGACGCCGCCCTCGGCCGCGTCGACGAGGCGCCCCGCGCGCGGGTTGCCGACCTGGTCGTCGCGCAGCTCGCCGTCCGTGTCGGAGGTGTCGGACTCCCAGTCCGCGTCCTCGTCGTCGTCGCCCCAGTCGTCGGGCACCTCGCGGGCGAGCCGGTGGTCGAGGTCCTCACCGGTGTGCTCGTCGGCGGGCGTGACCCCGTAGTCGTCGACGGCCCAGGGACGCTCGGGCGGCGAGTAGCCCTCGTCGAGGACGTCCTCCACCCCGTGGTAGTCCAGCGTGTCCTCGGGTTCGAGCTGGTCGGTGTCCACGTCCGGCCCGTTGTCGTCACGGCTCATGCGCGCCAGCCTGGCACTGCGCGGCGACGGCGTCGACGAGACCCCAGCGAAGGGCCGTCGTCGCGTCGCAGGGGGCACCCGACAGGGCGAGATGGAGGGTGCGCCACCGGCCGATGCGGCGCGGCAGGCTCACCGTGCCGCCGGCGCCGGGGATCAGCCCCATCCCGACCTCGGGCAGCCGGACGGTCGTGTCCGGCGCCGCCACGACGTGGCCCGCGAACGCCGGCACCTCGATCCCGGCCCCCACGCACGGCCCGTGCAGCCGGACCTCGACGCGGTCGCGCAGCGCGTGCACGGGCCGGGCGGCGCCCGCGCGGGTCCGGACCAGGTGCGCGGTGGCCAGGTCGGGGGCGGTGCCGAACTCGTCGAGGTCGCCGCCCGCGCAGAAGGCCGGGCCCTCCCCGTCGATCACCACCTGTTCGACGTCCGGGTCCAGCAGGGCCAGGTCGAGCCCGCCGACGAGGGCGTCACGCAGCTGCCGGCCATAGGCGTTGCGCCGCTCGGGCCGGTTGAGCGTGAGGTGCAGGACGCGCCCCGCCCGCGCGATCCGTACGGGCTCGGCGACGGTCGGAGGCTCCGGCCGCGGCCCGCGGCGGGCGAGCCACGCGCGGAACTCCGGGCCGCCGAGCAGGGTGGAGTAGGCGAAGGACTCGGCGTCGAGCGCGGCGGGGACGGGCAGCGTGCCGGACCAGCGCAGCAACCCGGCCAGCACGGTCGCGGCCTGCGGGTTCGCCCCGGCCGCGGTGTGCAGCTCCGCGAGCGCCGCGGCCGGATCGGGGACGCCGACGAGCTCCGGCCCGGCGTCGTGCCCCACCGGTACCAGCGTGAGCGCCAGGGCCCGGACCAGCGGCGCCCAGCCCGGCCCCGGCTCGCCCACCCCGATCAGGATCCGGTCCGACTCCTCCGCGATCCGGGCGAGCCGCTCGACGTCGATCGGCGGGCCGGTGAGATCCACGCCCAGCACCGCGCCGTCGACACGGGCGTCCGCGCCGAGCAACGGCGCCTGGTCGGCGAGGTCGGCGGGACGGACCGTGGGTGGCGTCATGACGGACCGAGCGTAGCCCCGTGACCAGCGGTTAGGGTGCAGCCGTGGGGAACGGTGCCGCGGCGGACTGGGCGGCGTCCGGCGTCGTCCCGCTGACCGGCCATCCGGACGGCCCTCCCCAGGTCCCGCCGGGCCGCGCCGCGTCGACCGCCGCCGAGCTGGGGTCCCTGTTCGGGATCGACGGGGCCGCCCTCCTCGCCGAGCGCGCCGCCTTCACGGGCCACCGCCGGGCCGGCCGGGTGTCGGTGGGCGGGAGCTGCCGGCTCCTGCCGATCGCCGACGGCTGGGCCGCCGTCTCGTGCGCCCGGCCGGACGATCCCGCCCTGCTCGGCGCGGTCGTCGAGCACCCGTTGCCCGACGACGACCCGTGGCCGCTCCTCGCCGCCGCCCTGGCCGGGATGCCCGCCCGGGACCTCGCCGACCGCGCCGAGCTGCTGGGGGTCGCGGCGGCGCCGGTGCGGTCCGGGTGCTCCGCCCCGCTGTCGCTGGGCGTCCCACGCCCGGTGACGGGCCTGCTGGTCGTGTCGTTCGCGGCGTTGTGGGCGGGCCCGCTGTGCGCGCACCTGCTCGCCCGGGCCGGAGCGCGCGTGGTCACGGTCGAGACGCCGACGCGGCCCGACGGCGCCCGCCGGGGCGAGCCGCGGTTCCACGCGCTCCTGCACTCCGGCGAGCGGTCTGTCGTGCTGGATCCGTCCGAGCCGGGCGACCGGCGCGCGCTCGCGTCGCTGGTCGAGGCGGCCGACGTCGTGATCGAGGCCTCCCGGCCGCGGGCGCTGCGCGGCTTCGGGCTCGACGCCGAGGCGGCGGTCGCGCACGGCGCCACCTGGATCTCGATCACAGCGGCGGGCCGGGCGTCGAACCGGATCGGGTTCGGCGACGACGTCGCGGCGTCGGCCGGGCTCGTCGCCCGCGACGCCGCGGGCCTGCCGGTCTTCGTCGGCGACGCGATCGCCGATCCGCTGACCGGGCTCACCGCGGCCGCCCTGGCCCTCACCGCGCCCGGCGAGCTGCACGACGTGGCGATGACCGAGGTCGTCGCCCGGACGCTCGACGGCAGCCCCGGCGGGTGCGCCCGCCGGGAGGGATCGGACTGGATGGTCGCCACACCGTCGGGACCGGTGCCGGTCGCGCCACCCCGCGCCCGCCCGGTGCCCGGCCCCGCGCCGGACTCCGGTACCGACACCGCGACCGTCCTCGCCGAGCTGGGGATCCGGTGACCGATCTCCTCCTGCGCGACGCCGAGGTGGACGGTGTGCGGGTCGACGTCCGGGTCCGGGACGGGCTGGTGGCGGCAGTCTCGCCCGTCGGAACGCTGCGCGGGCCCGCGGTCGACTGCGGCGGAGGTGCGCTGCTGCCCGGGCTGGTCGACCACCACCTGCACCTGCACGCGCTCGCCGCGGCTCGCCGCTCGGTCGACTGTTCGGGGCCCGATCTCGCGGCGGCGTTGGCCGCGGCCCCGGCCGACGGGCACGGGTGGGTCCGGGGCACGGGCTACCCCGGCGACGACCTCGACGTCCAGGGACTCGACGCCCTGCACCCCGATCGCCCGGTCCGGATCCAGCACCGCAGCGGGGCGCTGTGGGTCCTCAACTCCCGGGCGCTCGCGGCGCTCGGCCCGCTCGACCACCCCGGCGTCGAGCGGGCGGCCGACGGCACCCCGACCGGCCGGCTGTTCCGCGCCGACGACTGGCTCCGCGCGCGACTCCCCGGTTCCGGCCTCCCCGACCTCTCCAGTCTCGGCGTCGAGCTGGCGTGCTACGGCATCACGGCGGTCACGGACGCGACGCCCGACCTCACCGTGGCGGCGGCCCGGGCGCTCACGGCAGTACCACAGCGGATGACGCTGCTCGGCCTACCCGTCGAGGTGACCCCGCCGCCGGGTGCTGCGGTCGGTCCGCTGAAGATCGTGCTCGCCGACTCCGGGCTGCCGCCGTTCGACGAGCTGGTGGCGCGGATCCGGGAGGCGCACGCGGCCGGGCGCGGGGTCGCCGTGCACAGCGTGACCCGCGAGTCGCTGGTGCTGCTGCTGGCGGCTCTCGACGAGGCCGGACGGCACCCCGCGGACCGGGTCGAGCACGCCGCGCTGGTGCCGGAGGAGCTGGTCCCGGCGCTGCGGGGGCTCGCCGTCGTCACGCAGCCGGGGTTCCTGGCCGACCGGGGTGATCTCTTCCGGCGGGAGGTCCCGGCGGCGGAGCACGTGGACCTCTACCGGTGCCGCACGCTGCTGGAGGCGGGTGTCGGGGTCGCGCTCTCCTCCGATGCTCCCTACGGCCCGGTCGACCCGTGGGTGGTGATCGCCGCGGCGGCGACCCGCCGTACACCGGACGGTGCGCCGCTCGGGTTGGGTGAGGCCCTGGACGCGCGGCAGGCGCTGGCGGGGTATCTCGCCCCGCCCGACGACCCCGGCGGCGGACCCCGTCGGATCGTCCCCGGCACCCTCGCCGACCTCGTCCTGCTGCACTGCCCCCTCGCCCCGGCCCTCGCCGCCCCCTCCGCCGTGCGGGTGCGCGGGACGGTGATCGGGGGGCGGTGGGTGTACGGGTGCTAGCGTGCGGCGAGCTTCAGGTCCCGTGGGCCGCCCGGCGCGCACCGGCCCGGCCGGGACCTCGTCGTCGGGCGAGCGGAGGTTCATGATCACTGCTCGTGGACGGGGAGCGTCGAGAACCGACCGTCGTGGTCCAGAGGTAGGGATCATGGTCGGATGGGTCGCTCGGCGACGACGACCCGCACCTGTGCCGCCGACACCGCCGCCCTGTGGCCCCTCGGGAGCGGCGGCGCGGGCCTCGATGCCGGCCCCCTGAACAAGATCATCGAGGCCGGACCGCGAAGGTCGAAAACCGACCATCCCCGTCCAGAAGCGATGATCATGGATGGGAGTCCGGCCCGGAGCCTCGAACCGGGCGAGGCCGGCCAGGCCATGTCGCCCGACACCGCGCCCACCCGATCGTTCCCCGGCTCCCCAGCCAAGATCACCGTTGTTGGATGGAGAACGTCGAAAACCGACCGTCCCAGTCCAGCAGCAGTGATCATGGGCCGGTGGGCCGGGGTGGCGCCCTTCCACCCGCGGCCGCCGCCTCGGAGCACACGTGAATGGGCAGATCGGTGTCGGCCGTCGTTCCCGAGCAGCGACGCACCCTTGATCACGGCGGCACCCGGGCGACCCCACCGCCAGCCACGAACTGGATCACGAAGCCCAGCGATCGTGACTTCTCAAACAGAGTCCAGCAGACCTTCGAGCCCCCGGGTCAAGGTCTCCCGGGCCCGGGTCGCGTCGGCCAGATAGCCCGCCACCATCGCCCCGTCCCGCAGCATCATCAGATGCGCCGCGGCCTGCTCGCGGTCCGGGTGCCCGGCCGCGCCGAGCTCGCGCACGAACAGCGCCGTCAGCCACGTCCGGTGCTCGGCGACCGCCCGGTGCACGGGGCTGTCCGGGTCGGGGTACTCGGCGGCAGCGTTGATGAACGCGCACCCCCGGAAGCCGGGAGAACAGGACTGCTCCCCCATCTCCCCGATCACGGCCCGCAGCCGTGGCGCGCCGTCGGGAGCAGCCTCCGCGATCGCACGGACCGCCTCGTCCACCGCCCGCAGGTAGGCGACGACAAGGTCGTCCTTGCTCGGGAAGTGCCGGTAGAACGTGGCGCGCGTGACCGCGGCCTCGCCGATCACCCGGTCGACGCCCACGGCGCGGATCCCCTCGCCGTAGAACAGCGCGGACGCGGTGCGCAGCAGCCGCTCCCGCGCCTCGGAGCGGCCGACCGAGCGGCCGACCGAGCGGCCGGGCGGGCCGGGCGCGCTGCCGTGGGACGGGGAGTCGGCGAGCCGTGCAGGCATGCCGTCACCCTAACAGACAGAACGATCGGTCTTGCAATTGCCGGCGGAGCGTGCCAGGGTCGGCATCAGCCAGAAAGATCGTTCGTTCTACCCTGGGAGTCGATCATGAAGGTCCTCTACACCGCCGCCGCCATGTCCAGTGGGGACGCCCGCAACGGCCACGTCCGCTCGTCGGACGGGCTCCTCGACTTCGACCTGGCCACGCCGAAGGAGATGGGCGGTGCCGGCGGCGCCACCAACCCGGAGCAGCTCTTCGCCGCCGGCTACTCGGCCTGCTTCCACAGCGCGCTCAAGGCCGTCGCGCGACAGAAGAAGATCGACATCACCGACTCGTCGGTCTCCGCCGAGGTCGGCATCGGCCCGAACGACGAGGGCGGCTTCGCCCTCACCGTCGCCCTGCACGCCGAGATCGGCGGGGTCGACCAGGCCACCGCCGACGAGCTGGTGCAGGCCGCCCACCAGGTCTGCCCCTACTCGAACGCCACCCGCGGCAACATCCCGGTGACCGTCGACGCGACGGTCGAGTGACCTCCTGAGACACCCTGCCGACACACCACGGGCCCGGCACCGCCGCGGAGGTGCCGGGCCCGTCGTCGTCCGGCGTCAGTCGCCCGCGATCGGCTGCGGCGCGCGGTCCGACGGGGCCGGGACTCCGCCCGGAGCGGCCGCGCCGAGCGCGATCCGAACCTCGGTCGTCGAGCCCGGGTCGACCCGGACGACCTGGACGTCGGGCGCGTACCCGGCCGCCGTCAGCGTGTAGGTGCCGCTCGGCAGGTCGGCGAAGGCGAACCCGCCGGCCTCGTTCGTGCTGGTCGAGGCGACCACGCGGCCGTCGGCACCGACGAGGGTCGCGACGGCGTCGGGCACGCCCCGCCCGCTGCTCGCGGCGGTGACGGTGCCGCGCAGCTCCGCGCGGTTCGGCACGACGACGTCGTGCACCAGCGGAGTGCCGTCGGCCAGGGTCACGGAGGTCGCCACCGGCACCCCCGGCCCGGCCGCGGCCAGGGTGAACGCGCCGGAGGAGACCCCGGCGATCCGGTAGCGGCCGGCCTCGTCGGTGCGGGTGGTACCGGCGACGTCGCCGCGGGCGTCGATCAGCGTGACGGTGACCCCGGCGGCAGGGACGCCGGAGTCACCCTGCCGCACGATCCCGGACACCTCGCTGCCGCCGCCGAGCGTGACGTCGTGCCGCACCGGGCGGTCGGCCACGGCGACCATCGACGCGGAGGGCCGCAGCGAGCCGGCCGACACGACCAGCAGGTACGTGCCACCGGTGGTCAGGTGGAACTCGAAGCCGCCGTCCGGGTCGGTGGTGGCGCGCGCGACCTGCTCCCCTGTGCCGGCCGTCAGCGTGACGACGGCGTACCCGATCCCCGCCCCGCCGGTGCCGCCGACGAAGCCGTAGATCGCGGGCCCCACGCCCCCGGGATCGGTGGGGCGGTCGAGAGTCACGTGGTGCAGCATGGCGTGCCGGCCCCGGTGCCGGTCGTCGGCCGGGAGCTCGGTCGGGAGCTCGGCCGGACCGGCCGCGGTGACCGGCGCGGCGACGGCGCCCGCCGGCGCGGCGGCCGCGGCGACGGCTCCTGCCGGTGCCGGCAGGGGAGCCGCCCCGTCCGCCTCCGCCTGCTGCTGGATCCCGCTCAGCGTGCGCAGCGGGACCTCCTTGATGAACACGACCGCGAGCAGGGAGACGATCGCCAGCGCGCCCGCGACGAGGAAGATCCGGGCGGTCGCGTCGCCGTAGGCGCCGCGGACGATGTCGGCGACGAAGCCCGGCAGCTCGTTCAGCGAGCCGATCCCCACCTCGCCGGACCCCGCGCCCGTGGCGGGCACGCCGGCCGAGGACAGACCCTGCGTGGTGAGGTCCGCGACCCGGGTCGCCAGGATCGCGCCCAGCACCGAGACGCCGATCGTGCCGCCCAGCGAGCGGAAGAAGGTGACGACCGACGACGCGGAGCCCAGGTCCGTCACCTTGACCGTGTTCTGCACGGCCAGCACGAGGTTCTGCATGGTCATGCCCATGCCGATGCCCAGCACGGCGAGGTAGACGCCCATCAGCCAGATGTTCGTGGCGTGGTCGATCGTGGCGAGCAGGCCGAAGCCGCCGACCATCAGGATCGCGCCGGCGACGAGGAAGACCTTCCACTTGCCGAGCTTGGTGATCAGCATGCCGGAGACGGTCGCCGAGAGCGTCGAGCCGATGATCATCGGCAGGGTCAGCAGCCCCGAGGCCGTGGGCGAGTAACCGCGGGCGATCTGGAAGTACTGCCCCAGGAAGACCGCACCGCCGAACATCGCGACACCGACGGCGATGCTCGCGACGACCGCGAGCGTCGTCGTGCGCTCCTTGAACAGGTACAGCGGGACGATCGGCTCGGCGGCCCGCGACTCGACGAACACGGCGAGCCCGAGCAGGACGACGCCGATCGCGAGGAGCAGCCACGAGGTGCCCGAGGTCCAGGCGAAGTCGTTGCCGGCGAGGGTGACCCAGATGAGCAGGTCGCAGACACCGGCCGCGATCAGTGCCGCACCCAGATAGTCGATCTTCACCGCCCGCTTGACGACAGGCAGGTTCAGCGTGCGCTGCACGACGATCAGCGCGACGACCGCGAACGGCGCGCCGACCCAGAAGCACCAGCGCCAGCCCAGCGCGCTGTCCACGATCACGCCGCCGATCAACGGCCCGGCGACCGTGGCCAGCGACATCACCGCGGCGATCGGGCCGGTGTAGCGGCCGCGCTCCCGCGGGCTGATCATCGCGGCGATCACGATCATGATCAGCGACTGGAGCGCGCCCAGGCCCAGGCCCTGGAACGCCCGCCAGACGATCAGGATGTCGACCGAGTGCGAGAAGCCGGCCAGGATCGACCCGCCGATGTAGAAGACGATGCCGAGCTGGACCAGCAGCTTCTTCGAGAAGAGGTCGGCGAGCTTGCCCCAGATCGGGGTGCTGGCGGTCGACGACAGCAGGGTCGCGGTGACCACCCACGTGTACTGGCTCTGCGAGCCGTGCAGGTCCGTGATGATCGTCGGCAGCGCGTTCGAGACGATCGTCGCCGACAGGAACGCGGTGAACATCGCCAGCAACATGCCGGAGAGCGCCTGCAGGACCTGGCGGTGCGTCATGCCGCCGGCCTCACCGCTCGTCGGGGGCGCTGCCGGCGCGCTCGGCGCGACCGGTGTCTCGGCGCGGGTGGTGGACACGCGTGCTTCCTCGTCTCTGGGTGTCTCGGGGGGGTGTCTCGGGGTGTCGCGACTGCGTGCGGGGAGTGTCGGCCGGGGCGTGGCCCGGGCCGGCCGGCGGTCACCGGGTGGGCGCCGGTTCGGACCGCCGCCGCTGGGCGGGCGGGATCCGGTGCAGGTCCGCGACCAGACCGCGGAGCTCATCGGCGATCCGGCCGACCTCCTCGTCCGTGCGGTGGGCGAGGGCGGCGGCGACCTGCTCGGCACGGTGCTCGCGGTACGCGGCGAGCGCGGCACGCCCGCGGTCGGTGACACCCACCAGGTGGGCGCGGCGGTCCTGCGGGTCGGGACGGCGGGCGACGAGGCCGGCCTCCTCGAGGGCGGCGACCCGCCGGCTGATCACGGACGCGTCGACGTCGAGCGACGCGGCCAGCACCCCGAGGCGCTGCTCCCCCTCGGCCACGAGCAGGCCGAGCAGCCCGGCACGGGTCGGGTGCAGGACGCACGACGACCCCTCGGCGGGTGGCTCGGCGTCGGCCAGCTGGCGCGCGAGACGGCCGAGGCCGACGAACTCCCGGATGGCCTCCACGAGGTCCGACGCCGTCGACGTGCTGATCACGGCCCTCTCCCTTGGTTGCTACACGCAAGGATACTCTGATGCTTTCGCCATGCAATTTCTGGTCCGTCACCTTCGCCCCATCGGGTCCTCCGGGCCCTGTCCTCCCGGTCCGTCCCGCTCGGACCGCCTCCGCGGCGGGGCTAACCTGGCCGCGAGATGAGCGCCTCTCCCACCGCGGGCCGCCCGCGCGATCCCGACGTCGACCGCCGGGTCACCCGTGCGGCCGTCGAGCTGTTCGGCAGCCAGGGCTGGGCGGGGTTCAGCGTCGAGGCGGTGGCCCGCCGCGCCGGCGTCGGCAAGGCGTCGATCTACCTGCGCTGGCCGACGAAGGAGGCGCTGCTGGTGGGCGCGCTCGCCGACCGGGTGCCGCCCGTCGCGGACGTCGACACCGGGACCCTGCGTGGCGACCTCGTCCGCCTGGCGCGGCAGCTCCTGGACATGCACCTCGGCCCGTCCGGCCGCGCGTTCGAGCGGATGGGACTCGACGCCCCGCAGCTCCCCGGGGTGGCCGAGCGCTGGGAGCGGCACCGCGAGGCGCAGGTGCGGGCGGCGCGGGCGATGGTCCGACGCGGGATCGAGCGCGGCGAGATCGCCGCCGACACCCCCGTCACGCTGCTGCTCGACACCCTGTGCGGCGGGGTCGCGCTGCACGTCTCGTCCACCCCGGAGCGACTGCGGCCGAACATCGACGTCGAGGACTACGCGGAGCGTCTCGTCACGTTCCTCCTGCGCTCGGTTGAGTGAGCGACCCGGCCCGGGTTACCGTCCGAGCAGGTTTTCGGACGTTCGGCGTCCAGGAAGTGGGTGACCGGGTGGTGCAGAGGGTCCCCGCGGGCGGTGTCCCCGCGGGTGTGGAGGTCGTCGGGACCGCGCAGCGCGAGGCGTGGGCGGCGAAGGTGCTCCCGCCCGTCGAGCGGCTGGAGGCGGGCCTATGGTCCGTGCCGGTCCCGATCCCGCACAACCCGTTGCGGTACACGCTCAGCTACGTCGTCCCGGGCGACGACGGCGTGGTCGTCGTCGATCCCGGGTGGGACACCGACGAGACCTGGGACGCCCTGGTCGCCGGGCTCGGGGCCGCGGGCGCGGGCTTCGACGACGTCGTCGGGATCGTCGCGACGCACGTCCACCCCGACCACCACGGCCTGTCCGGCCGGCTCGCCGAGCGCAGCGGCGCGTGGATCGCGATGCACACCGCCGAGGCCGCGACGCTCCCCCAGCGGTGGAGCTCCGGCAGCGCCGAGGACCGCCGCCGGGTCATGGCCGGCTGGCTCTGCGGTTGCGGCGCGTCGGAGACCGACGTCGGCGAGCTGACCGGGCCGCGTTCCGGGGGACCCGACGGGTCGATGGCCGAGCCGGACGTCCTGCTCGACGACGGCGACGTGCTCCCGTTGAAGGGCCGCACCCTCCGCACGCTCTGGACCCCCGGCCACACCCCGGGGCACATCTGCCTGCTGGAGGCCGACGCGGGGGTCCTGCTGACCGGCGACCACGTCCTGCCGCGGATCACCCCGAACATCGGCCTCACGCCCAGCTCCGACGCCCCGGCCCTCGCCACCTTCCTCGACTCGCTCGAGCGCGTGGCCGTCACCGACGACGAGCACGGCGGGCTCACGGCGCTGCCGGCGCACGAGTACCGGTTCCGGGGCCTCGCCGCGCGGTCCCGCGCGCTGCAGGCGCACCACGCCGAGCGGTGCCGGGAGCTCACGGAGATCGTCCGCCAGGCCGGCGAGCCGACGATGTGGGAGCTGGCCGCCCGGCTGACCTGGTCGCGGCCGTGGGAGGAGGTCGGCCCGATGCGGATCGGCGCGCTCGCCGAGACCGCCTCCCACGTGCGCTACCTCGTCGACCGCGGCGAGCTCGAGTGCCTCGGGGGCGTCCCTGGCGCCATCACGGCGCCCGAGCCGGACCACACGCTGCGGGTCCGGCTCGCGCGCCGCGCCGTCGCCTAGACGCCCCCAGAGTCCTTCTCGATCAGCTCGCGCGCCTCGGCCTCGCTGGACACCGCGGGCTGGGAGCCGGCGAGTGGGCGGCGGGCGCTCTCGGCGAGCAGCCACACCGAGACCGCCCCGACGACCCCGGCCGCCATCAGGTAGTAGCCGGGCCAGTTGAGGTCCCCGGTGGCCAGCACCAGCGCCCCGATCACCGTGGCGGCCGTGCCGGCGAAGGCGGACACGAAGAGGTTGAAGGTGATCGACAGGCCACCGTAGCGGATCTCGGTCGGGAACAGCGCCGGGAGCGTCGACGGCGAGGTCGACGAGAAGCAGACCAGCATCAGGCCCATCACCAGCAGGCCGAGGAACGTCGTGCCGACCCCGCCCTGGCGCAGCAGCAGCACGGACGGCAGGCCGAGCACCACCAGCGCGACCGACCCGATCATGAGCACCGGGCGCCGGCCGATCCGGTCGCTGAGCCGTCCGAGGAACGTGATCACGGCCATGAGGATCACCAGCACGGCGATCTGCAGCAGGTTCGACGCCGACTCGCTGATCCGGTCCTCCGGCGGCAGCGTCTCCGTGACGTAGGTCGGGACGTACGCGGTCAACACGTAGTTCGTGACGTTCCAGACGACGATCACGCCGCCCGCGATCAGCATCTGCTTCCAGTACTTCGTGAAGATGAGCCGGAAGGCGCGGCCGGTCGGGGTGCCCTCCTTGGACTCCGACGACTTCAGCATCGCCTGGAAGGCGGGCGTCTCCTCCAGCTTCACCCGCAGGTAGAGCCCGATGACGCCCAGCGGCAGGGCCAGCAGGAACGGGATCCGCCAGCCCCAGCTCACCAGCTGCTCGGGGGTGAGGAGCCAGGTCAGGAACGTGACGAGCCCGGCGCCGAGCGCGTACCCGGTGAGCGTGCCGAACTCCAGCCAGCTGCCCAGGAACCCGCGCCGCCGGTCGGGGGCGTACTCGGCGATGAAGGTCATCGCGCCGCCGTACTCGCCGCCGGTGGAGAACCCCTGGATCAGCCGGACCAGCAGCACCAGCAGCGGCGCCGCGATGCCGATCGTCGCGTAGCCGGGCAGCAGGCCGAGGATCGTCGTGCCGGCGGCCATCATGATCACCGTGATCGAGAGGACCTTCGTGCGTCCGACACGGTCCCCGAGCGGGCCGAAGAACAGCCCGCCGAGCGGCCGGACGACGAAGGAGACGGCGAAGACCGCGAACGCGTACACGGTCGCCGTCGCGGGGGGCAGGTCGCTGAAGAAGACCTTGGTGATCGTGACGACGAGGTACGAGTAGACCCCGAAGTCGTACCACTCGGTGACGTTGCCGATGGCGGCCGCGCCGACCGCCCTCCGGATCGTCGCCTCGTCGGTGATGGTGATCTCGTCCAGGGTCAGCCCGGAGTCGTGTCCCTCGTCGGCCACTACATGTCCTTCCGTCATACCGCCGGGGAACGCTAGTCGCGGTACCACGGGATTGCAGGACGGAACGATCAGGCGTGTTGCGCGTTCGCGCTGGTCAGGAAGCTTCGTCCGATCACGTGGCGGGAGTCGCACGATGGCGGCGGCGCCCGGGTACCCGGCGAACCGCGCCTCATCCGCGGTCGCTCCGCCCGCTGCGGGCGAGCCCGCTCGCTCGCACACCGACTCGCCGCGGCCCTTGCACGTGCGGCTCGCCCACCCGGTTCGGCCCACACCTACTGCTCGCCGGTCCCACATCCATCCCGGCGTCGCATGCCCGTTCCGACCCGGCCGCACACCCGCGAAGTTGGTCACACACCCACTCCCGCGCGGCACACCCACTCCTGCCCGGTCCCACACCCGCAGAGTTCGTCGCAACACCCCGTCGACGGCCCGCGGGGAGCACTTTCGGGTGTGCGCGGGTCGGGCAGTCGTCGAGAGCACCGCAACGCCTCCCGAACCGGTGGCACCCGGTCGATCACGCCAACCGCGCGGGCCCACTGCGCACCCCATCCGGCGCGCCACAACCGGTTGTCCGCGGCGCCACTACTGCGGTGTCCGTCGCACACGCTGTCGACGGGCTGCGAGACACGGCGTCCGATGTGCGAGCGTCGATCAGCCGTCGAGAGCGCGGCGGAGGCGGGCGGCGACCGGGCCGAACTCGCGGAGCTCGCCCCAGGTCCAGCGCAGGACCGTCCAGCTGGCGGCGCGGATCGCCTCCTCGCGCACCTTCTCCGCGAAGACCGCGTCGCCGGCCTCCTGCCCGGGTGCGAGCAGCCGCCCGTACTTCACGCGGCCGTCGAACTCCCCGACCACGCGCTGCTCCCGCCAGGCGAAGTCCACTCGCCCGTCGGCACCGTGCGCCACCCGGGGAACGACGAGTTGCAGGACCGGCGGCGGGAGACCGGCCGCTACGATCGCGATCCGGCTGCGGGACTCCCCCGCGCTCTCCGCACCGTCGGCTGCGAACCGTCCGACCCGGCGCGCCGCCGGTCCACCCGGCCAGCCGGTGGCTCTGCCGATCGCGTCGTCCCAGTCCACTCGCGTGAGCGGTGCCCGCCCTGGCGTGCGCGCTCGCCGCAGGTCGAGCGCAGAGTCGACGGCGACGACGGCCTGCTCGTACGGCAGCGTCCGGGCGAGGTCGACCGCAGTGCGGGCCAGCGAGGTGACGGCGACGCCGTCGACCTCGACGACTTCGTCGTCGTGCAACCGCGCGGTGTGCAGGTGGAGGCGGCGCGACGTCCGGCCGCCACTGGTCGCGTCACGGGTGACATGCACTTGGTCGAGCCGGACCGCCCACAGCCGTAGCCCGTGCAGCACGGCTGCGGAGGCGTGGCTGATCACCGAGCCCTTCGCCAGCAGCGGCAGCGTCGCCTGCACCAGTAGGGCGTGCCGTGCCTCGGGCGTCTCGAGACGGTCGTCGGCCGGGTCGGTAGAGGCGCCGCGTCGAACGAGCGCGAGTGTGCCGGAGCTGCGCATCCGCCGGATCTCGGCGGCAGTGGAACCCGCGTCGAGCAGGGAGCGCCGGGTGCGGAGGCCGTGGGGGTCCATGGGTGGGAGGGTGCCGGTCGACGGGACGGTGCCGGGTCGACTCGCGCCATCCCGTCACGATCGCGAACGACCGGCACCGGATCACACAGCCGGAACGGCGCGGCGCAGCCGGAACGACGCAGCACAACCGGAACGACGCAGCACAACCGGAGCCGCGGCGCAGAAGGACACTGCGGCCCGGGCGTCCGCTGCGTGCTGTGCGGGGGAGCCGGAGCGGCACAACCGGAGCGGCGCGACACAGCTCGTCGACGGGGTGTTCCGCGCCCCTCCCGGGTGTGACCAGGCGCCCGAGTGGGTGTGGGAGGGGCGAGCGGCTGTGTCGGACGGCCCGAGTGGGTGTGGGAGGGGCGGGATGCGGGATCCGGTGGATGTGCGAACCGGAGCGCCTCAGCGGCGTCGGCGGTCGTGGAGGTCGGTCGGCCGGAACCGACCGGTGGGAAGGCAACAACCGCGGAGGCTTGCAGGGCCAATGCCCCGGACGGCCCGTACGCCGGCACACCCCCAACGCACGACACCCGTCGCCGACGGGGTGTGCCGAGCTCTGCACGCGTGTCCGGACGCCGGAGCGGGTGTGAGAGGGCTGGCGGGTGGGGGAGCCGTCGGCTCAGTGGCGTCGACGGCGGCCGTGCCGGAGATCGGCGCAGGCCAGGCAGGTGTCGGCGGCGGGGAGGGCCTCGAGGCGGACCTCGGGGATGACGGCCCCGCAGTGGGCGCAGCGGCCGTAGCCGCCCTCACGCAGGCGGTCTGCGGCACGGTCGAGGGCTGCGATCTCGTCCCTGGCGCCGCCGAGCAGGCCGAGGAGCTGGGCGCGCTCGTAGCCGATCGTGACGCCCTCGGGGTCGTGCTCGTCGTCGTGCGTGGTCAACGCCTGTTGTTCCGCGAGCGCCGCGACCTGCACCTCGAGAGCCGCGGCCCGGGCGACGGCGGCGGCGCGTGCCGCCGCGATCCGGTCGGCGGGGCGCGACGGACCGGCCGACGACAGCTCCGTCGGCTCTCCAGGGTCCGCGGCGGAGCGCGCGACGGCGTCGGGGCCGGGATCGGGAGGCATGCCTCCACTCTCCCGGCCCCGCCCGTCGACCGCAGCTCCTCCCGACCGACTCGCGCTACCCCGACTCGCGCCCCGGTCGTCGCGACTCGCGGAAACCCACACCCCGACTCGCGGAAGCCCACACCCCGACTCGCGGGAGCCCACAGCCCGACTCGCGCTACCGGAACCGTCGAGTCGCAGGGGCTCAGACCGCCGCGGGCGCCCCGACGAACCCGGCGAGGCGGCTGGTGATGATCTCCTCGGCCTCCCGGACGATGCGGGTGATCAGCTCCTCGCAGGTCGGGATGTCGCGGATGAGCGCCTGCACCATCCCGGCCGACCAGATGCCGTGGTCGAGGTCGCCGGTCTCGTAGACGACCGCACCGCGCTTGCCCGCCACGAGGTCGCGGACGTCCTCGAACTGCGCGCCGGCCTTGAGCTTCTCGACGACCTCGCGGGACACGGCGTTGTCGGCCACGCGGGCGGTGTTGCGCAGCTGCCGGAAGATCAGCTGGGTGTCCCGCTCCCCCGCCTCGACCAGGCGGTCCTTCACGTTCTGGTGGATGCCCGACTCCACGGTCGCCATGAAGCGGGTGCCCATGTTGATGCCGTCGGCGCCCAGTGCGAGCGCCGCGGCGAGCCCGCGCCCGTCGCCGAAGCCGCCGGAGGCGATGAACGGGATCTCCAGGGCGTCGGCCGCGGCGGGCAGCAGGATCAGCCCGGGGACGTCGTCCTCACCGGGGTGCCCGGCGCACTCGAAGCCGTCGATGGACAGGGCGTCGACGCCCAGGTTCTGCGCCTTGACCCCGTGCCGGACCGAGGTGCACTTGTGGATCACCTTGATGCCGGCGGAGTGGAAGTGCTCGAGGTGCTCGACGGGGTTCGACCCCGCGGTCTCGACGAAGGGCACGCCCTCGTCGATGATCACCTGCCGGTACTCCGCGTAGGGCGGCGGCACGATCGCGGGCAGGATCGTGAGGTTGACACCGAAGTTCTTGTCCGTCAGCTCCCGGCACCGCCGGATCTCCGCCCGCAGGTCCTCGGGGGTGGGCTGGGTGAGGGCCGTGATGAAGCCCAGGCCGCCCGCGTTGGCCACCGCGGCGACGAGCGGCGCCCGCCCGACCCACTGCATGCCGCCCTGCGCGATGGGGTGCTCGACCCCGAACAGTTCCGTGAAGCGCGTCCGCATCCTTGCTCCGCTCCCCGCCCGCCGGGGGCCGCACCCGCCCGGTGCGCCCGGCCGCGAGAAGCCCCACTGAACGAACGATCGACTAGTCCTCGTCCCCGTGATCGTGCCCGTCGCGCGCGCGGCGCGTCAATGAACTCCGGCTCACGTCACGGCGCTCAGGTCACGGAGCTCAGGTCACGGAGCTCAGGTCACGGCGGAGGCCGCCCGGACCGGGGACCGCAGGAACATCTCGTCCGGCCACGGCCCCGTCCCGACGACGGCGGCGAAGTGCCCGTCGATCCACTCCCGCTCGGCGGCCCGGTGCCCCGCGGCGTCGGCCGGCTGTGGCAGGCCCGACCAGCCGCACTCGCACCGGGGGATCACGGCGACGTACGCGGACCAGCGGTCCCGGACGTCGGTCCAGATGTCGGTGGCCCGGCCGGCGGCGTCGAGCCCGGCGACGTAGCCCTCGTGCTCGTCCGTCGACTCGTCGGCCGCCGGCCCGATGTACAGCATGGGCGCCACCCTGACGCCCGGAAGGTTGCCCCGGGAAGGACCCGGGGACTTCCTCACCCGGCGGGTCCGCGAACGGGCCCCGTGGACCGACGAGCGGCGGCCACCGCGGACACCCCGGACACACCGGAGCCGCCACGACCGCTCGCGAGGTCGTGACGGCTCCGGTCCCCGGTGGGCAGGTCGGCTAGTTGACACCGCCGACGAGGCCGTAGGCCGGCGCGATCGCGTCGAAGACCCCGAAGGTGGGGTCGTCGATCGGGACCGGCACGTGGTCGGTCGCCCACACCGGGTTGCCGGCGACGGCGGGGCCCGGCTCGGTCGGCGGCTCGGCGATGACCGGGGCGGCGTTCGCCGTGCCGGCGAGCGCACCGCCGGCGAGCGTGGTCAGGGCGAGCCCGCCGAGCACGCCGGAGGTCACACGGATCATGGATGGTTCCCTTCTGGTGATCAGCAGATCGAGTCGGCCGGCTTGGGGTTCGTGTGCCCGAACAGCGGCCGCAGCCGCAGCCCCACCCACGTCCCGGCCAGCGCGACCACACCCCAGATCCAGCCGTGCAGGCTGAACGAGGCGATCCCGGAGAAGTAGGCGCCGATGTTGCAGCCCCCCGCGAGCCGCGCGCCGTACCCCATGAGGATCCCGCCGAACACCGCGCCGACGGCGATCTTCCAGGGGATCCGCTTGTGCAGCATGAAGGCGCCGCCGACGGCCGAGGCGACCAGCGCGCCGATCATGATGCCGAGGTCGAGCACCGAGATCCGGTCGGCGAGGACCGGCCCGGCGAGTGACTTCGCGTTGGCCGGCTGCTGCCAGAACGCCCAGTTCTGCGGCTCGGCACCGAACCACTGCAGGACCTTGGCGCCCCACAGCCCGAACGCCGATGTCACGCCCCACGGCTGGCCGGACACGAACAGCACCGCGGCGTTGAGCACGGCCAGGACGATCGCGCCGACCCACAGCGGCCACGAGCCGCGCAGCACGCGGGCGATCCCACGGGCCGACGGCGGCCGCTCGACCGGCGGCGGGTTGCGGCGCCTGGCCACCCAGTACGTCGCGCCCGTGATCACCGCCAGGACCAGCAGCGATGCGGCGACGGCCCCGGGGACGCCGCCGAAGACGTCGATCAGCGAGATCGAGGGGCCCTGCGGCACGACGTCGTTCCAGAACGGGAAGGACAGCGCGGCGAACACCGAGCCGACGATGAACCCGATCAGCGTCAGCACGATCGCGCTCTGCCCGCTACCGACCGCGAAGAGGGTGCCGGAGGCGCAGGAGCCGCCGATCTGCATGCCGACACCGAACAGGAAGGCCCCCACGACCAGCCCGATCCCGACCGGCGAGACGTAGCCCTTGGGGTCGCCCGAGAGCCCGATGCCCGTCGCGAAGATCACGCCGAACAGCACCGTGGCCACGCCGAGCATCACCATGTGCGCCCGGATCGCCGCACCCTGTCCGACGGCCACGAGCTGGCGCCAGCCGGAGGTGAAGCCGAAGCGGGAGTGGAACAGGGTGAACCCGAGGGCGAGGCCGAGCGCGCCGGTGCCGACCGTGGTGGCCGGGGCGACCCGCGAGATGCCCCACAGCAGCAGGGCCGCCAGCAGGACCGCCACGGCGGAGGGGATCCACTTGACCGGCGGCGCCGCGCGGTCGGCCGGGCCGAACGCGGCCCGCTCCTGGGCCGGGACCCCGCGCAGGGCCCGCACCAGCGGGTTCCCCGCCGGCCCACCCACCGGATCGTCGAGCACGGACATGACTGGTCTCTCCTTCACGAGGGATCGAGGGGGGCACTCACCGGGACGACGGTGCCGTTCGGGAACCAGGCGGCGGGGTTGCCGCCGCCGTGGTGCCCGTCGGTCTCGCCCGGCGGGTTCACGGTCATCGGGACGTCGACGGGGGCCGCACCGAACAGGGTGGGGCGGTCGTCGAGCGGGACGCCCGAGTGGGCGGCCCAGCGGGCGTACCCGGAGGTCGAGGGCGCCTCGCCGGGGAACGCCGCGCCGACCTCACCGGCGTAGCGCTGGGCGAGCTGGTCCTGCGGGTTGAAGGCCAGCGGCACCACGGACGACGACGTCCGCGTCACGACCCCTGCCGTCAACAACCACGGGGCCAGATACGTTCCGCCCAGATGGGTCGGGGTCTCGAGGGCCCGGGCCGAGGCCTCCTGCAGGGCCACCGCGGCGGGCGCCCAGCCGGACACGACGATCAGGGCGCTGTCGGCGTCGGGCCGCTCGACGAGCCGGGCGCCGGCCTCGGTGGCCCGGGTCCGGACGAGCTCGGCCGCCGCCCGCGAGCGGGGCGAGTCGTCCGCCACCACGCGCACGCTGCGCACCCCGTGGTCCGTGAGCGTGCGCACGGTGGCCCGCAGCGCTCCGGCGTCGGCCTCGGAGAGGGCGTCGCCGGGACACCCGCCCGCCCCGGCCCCGACCTGCGGGGCCGGCTCGCCCGGCCGCTGCCCGACGAGGTCCCCGAGCAGGGCGGCCGCGCACTCCGGCCCGTCCGGGCCGGTCAGCGCACCCTCGGCGGGGGTGGCCGCCGCCGACCCGGTGTCCACGGGGACGGTGCTCGTCACGCCGCCGGCCGTGACCGTCAGCGTGCTCGCCCCCGCGGGCAGGTCGACGACGGCCCAGCCGCCCGCCGCACCGTTTCGCGCCGTGAACGGGACGGCGGGGGCGGACGTGTCGGACGAGACGCTCGCCCCGGAGGGGAGCGTCGGGCCGTGCTGGTGGCCGCCGGTGGCGAGCGCGACGGGCCGGACGGAGCCGCCGCCGGGAGCCGGGTAGCCCGTCCCGGAGAGGCGGACCAGGTTCGGGCCCGGCCGCATCGGGGCGACCAGCACCGCGAGTCGCTCGGCCCCGGCGTCGACGGTGCGCAGCAGCGGTCGTCCCGGCTCGGGACCCGGTCCCGGCAGGGGCAGCGCCGCGAGCAGCGCCGCCGCCGCGAGCCCGGTGACGCCGGCGACCCCGGCGATCCGGTACAGCTCCCGCTCCCGCAGCCGGCCGGCGGGCCGCAGCGTCGCGAGCCACCCGACCACCACGAGCGCGGGCAGCACGACGGCCGCGAGCCCGGCCAGGCCGTACCCGCTCCCCGTGAGGTCGTGGGCGGTCTCCGGCCCACTGACCAGGAGCTGCGCGATCCCGGCCGCGACGGCGACGGGTCCCGCGGTGATCGCGACCCGGGCGAGCACCCCGGACCGCGGGGCCACGCCCTCGTCGTCCGGGGGCCGGGCCACCGCGGCGAAGGGCTCCGTCGGCGCCTCCGCGGCGGCGCGGCTGCGCACACCGGTGAAGGGCACACCGGCAGAGGGCACACCGGCAGAGGGCACGCCGGCAGAGAGCACACCCGCGACGGGCACACCGGCGACCCCGGTGACCCTGCTCGCGGACGGCACGGACCCGGCCGGGACCGCGGGTTCCCCCACCCGCGGCCCCGGCGCGGGCCCGGCCCGCCGGGACACCGCGGCCGCGACCGCCGTGGCCCCCACGAGCACGCCCGAGGCGACGGCGTAGACCCCGTCGAGCGCGAAGGCGAGGCCGGTGTGCGCCGACCCGAGCTGCGCCGCGAGCAGCACCAGCAGCAGCGCCCCCGGGGCGGCCGACCAGCGGGTCCCCAGCAGGGCCGCGGCCACCAGGGCGAGCACCACGTGCGCCGCGGTGCCGAGCACCGACACCGATCCGGTGAGATGCGTGACCTCGGCCGCGGCGGCCACGACGCCCGCCGCCACCCACGCCGTCACCTGCAGCCCGCGCGAGGCGTATCCGGCGAACAGGCCCCGCGCCCCGCCCTGCCGCCGAGCACCGACCACGCCGTGGACCAGGGCGATCCCGCCCGCCAGTGCGGTGCCGACCAGCAGGGCCAGGCGCAGCAGCACCACGCCCGCCCCCGCCTGCTCCCCCAGTGCCGCTGCCGCACGCGCGGCCGGGGTGGCGGTGGCTGCGAGGGCGGTGCCCCCGCTCGCCACGAGGGCGAGCGGGAGCACCACCACCGACGCGGCGGCCGCCCGGCCGCGGCGCACCAGGGCGCGCCGCGACCGGGAGACCCGGTGCCGGGTGTTACTTGATGTCGGCATCGTTCGTCACGAACAGCATCGAGTGGGGCTTCGCGTTGCCGAAGGCGCCGTGCGGCCAGCGCTCCCGGTTGAACGAGATGCAGGTGTCCCCCGTGTTCTCGTCCTTGAAGTCCTCGTCGAGCTTCAGCTGCCCGTCCTTCTCGATGTCCACGATGCAGACGCGGTGGTCGCCGTCGGTGCCGGTGCGGGCCACGAAGTAGTTCGCGGTCGCCAGGCGCTTCGGCTGGTCGGTCTGGTGGTAGAAGCCGTCGTCACCCAGCGTCAGGGTGTCCAGGGCGCCCCAGTGCGGGCCGCCGGCGGCCACACCCGGGTTGATCGCCTGGTGCCCCTTGAGCGTCGGGCAGTCGGACTCCGCGCCACCCCCGGCGATCTCGTCGGCGGTGTCGATCGAGCAGGTGGCCTTGTCGCCCGCCTCGACCAGCTTCGAGATGTCGAGCGCGATCACGCCGCCGGAGGTGCCGGGGTCGTCCTCGCCCAGCGCGCCGGGCTTGCGGCCGATGATGGCGTGGTACAGCGTCGTGTCGTCCGGGCTGGTCTGCAGCCACCCGCCGTTGGAGCTCGGACCGCCGTTGTCACCGGCGGCCGGGTCGAGCTCCTTCACCGCGTTGGACAGGTCGTAGATCTCCCGCCATTGCGGCTCCGGCACCGTGATGTCCGGCGTGTAGAACAGCGCACCACCCTGCATGGTCTGGGCGAAGGCGCCCTTGTGACCCGGCAGGTTGGTCACCGTCGTCTCCATCGCCGCACGGTTCTCGTTGTGCAGCGGGTCCTGGCCGTTGGACCGCGGGCCGGTCGGCAGGTAGGACACCGACTTCACCTTGGGGTGGTTCAGGTCGGAGATGTCCCAGGTCCGGACCGTGGGTCGACGCAGGTACGGCGACGGCGCCTTGACCGGGTCGAGGATGATCGTCCGCGGCTCGGCGTAGTCACTCGTGACCATGGTGTTCAGGTCCTCGCGGACCTGGATGCCGTGCGGGTTGGCGCAGCTGGGCTGGCCGAGCGCCGGCATGTTGAGGCACTGCGTCGGGTCCTCCGGCGTGCTGGTCGCGGCCGGGGCCTCGACCAGCTTCTGCCCGTCCGGACCGAACCGGACGACCTCGCCCGGCGTGCCCGCGAACCCGTTGCCGGTGCGGACCTCGCCGTTGGAGTAGGTGCAGGGACCCGGGACGACGGGGCCGCCCATGTAGGTCCCGTAGGCCGTTCCGTCCTTCAGAACCCAGTACGCGTCCGGCACCGACCCGCAGAGGGTTTGGCTGGGGAGGCTGATGCCGGACAGCTTGAGCTCCGGCAGCGCGGACACGTCGAAGACGTAGGTGGCCGCCGAGAAGAGGCCACCGGCGTAGATCTTGTCGCCCTTGCGCCACGAGTACTGCATGTGGTGCGGCTCGTTCTCGACCAGCGGGCCGACGGTCGCGGTGTTGACGACCTTGCCGTAGCTGGGCGAGCCCTTCGTGACGTCGACGACCGCCATGAAGTCCGGGCCCGGCAGGGCGTTGCGGACCTTGTCGGTCGGGTTGGTCAACGAGCCCGGCAGGTTCTTGACGTCCGGGACCGCGGTGTCGGCGACGTTCTCGTCACCGGCCCACACGACCATGTACTCCGGTCGCGTCGACGCCTCGTGCGAACCCTCGGCGGCGTCGGTGTCGATGTTGTTCTCGACCCAGTAGTCCTTGCCGTCGGCCCCCTTGAGGGAGGACTTGACGGTCTGGACGTCGGCGTACGCGTCGCCGCCGGGGAGGGTGGTCACCCCGGCGACGACACCGAGGGCCAGCAGCCCCAGAAGGATCTTCTTCTGCGTGGATGGTCGGCTTCGCAAGCTTTGCCTCCGTGCGCGCATCCCGGCCTCAGCTCGGCAGCAGTCGGCCGGGCGCACCCGCCGCCGACTGGGTCAGCCCGGCGATCGGGACGCCGGCGGGAGCGAAGTCGCGGGCCTGGTTCAGCAGGTCGCCCTGCTCGAACGCCGTGTACGACGGCTCCACGTACGGGGCGGTCGGAGCCGGGGCGGGCTCCTCGTCGTAGTGGGCGGTGAGCAGCGGCGCCAGGTCCGGCACCAGGTCCGGGGTCACGGCCTGGGCCGGGCCGCTGAGTCCGACGACGGCGGCGCCCGCCAGGGTCGCGGACCCGGCGAGCCGGGTCAGGGCCGACCGGGGTGGTCGGTATCGGTGTCGGGGCACGGGGTGTCTCCACTTCTTCTCATCTGGGGAGCGAACGGCGGCGGACCGGCACCCGGGGATCCGTCCGGGTCCGATATGGACGGACGTGCGACGGTGGGGCGGGCGGCGGTGGGCACGCACGAGGCACACCGGGAGTCACGAACTCGGCCGGACGGACGGTGCGCCCGAGGGAGGGCGAGAGGCGAGGGGCGGCCCGGAGGGGCCCGGGCCTCAGCCCACCGTCGCGCTACACAGCGCGCTCGCCACGCGACGCAGGTCGACGTGACGTCGACAGGCGAAGCAGTCGGTGAGGCGCATGGCCGGAACTGTGTCATCCGGACGGAGCAGTGACGATCACCGGGGTCGGACAGAGGGCCGTCCCACGCCGTTCCGGAGCCATTTCGGACCCGTTTTCGTGGCCGGGGCCACTCGAATCGACCGTTCTCCGGGCCTTCTTCGGGTCGAACGGCGGCCTGTGACCCGCACCGAATTCTTCACGCGATCGTGTCGGCCGAGCCGGGAACCGATCACCTGTCAGCGTCCCGACCTGCCGTTCTCCGACCACTTCCCCGAGTGGGTGACAGTTGCTCCGCGGGTGGATCTTCACGCAGCGTGAACAGTACCGCCCGGCCGACGGAATCGGAGCGGGAAAGCGACAGGAATGGGCTCGACCCATCGCCGATCGGACAATTGCCGTCGATCTGGAACGCCCGATCACGCAATGTCCGGTCATTCCCGCGCGCCTTTCCGCGGCCCGGATCACACTTGACCGACACACGGATCGCGACCTACCGTCGTCGTCAGGTCAAGAGCGCCAGCGCCAAGCCCCGGCTCGCTGGCCGGCAACCCTCCTCCGCGGTGGGGTGCTCCGGGTGACGACCGGGCCGCCGCGCACCCGCGGCCGGCAAGCGCGGACCCTCACGTCCGGCACCTCGTGCCGTACCGGGTCCTGAGTGATCCGGGAGGATCCACGATGTCCGACGTCCGTACCCAGGCCGTCCGAGGGCCGCTCTGCACCGAGGCTCCCGGCTGCACCGCCGCGGAGGAGCCCACGCGCACCGCGACCACCACAATCCGCGCGACGGCAACCTCGACCACGACGCCCACCACGACGCCCACCAGGACCCAGGCGCCCACGCCCCTGCCAGAGCTGGTCGGCACCGGGCTCCCGGTCCCGCTGGTCGACGGCCGCACCGTGCCCTACGCGAACCTCGACCTCGCCGCGAGCGCCCCCGCCCTGCGCGCGGTCGCCGACCACGTCGCCGAGCTGCTCCCCTACTACTCGAGCGTGCACCGCGGCGCCGGCTACGCCTCGCAGGTCTGCACCTCGGTCCTCGAGGGCGCCCGGGAGACCGTGGCCCGGTTCGTCGGGGCGCGCGCCGACGACGTCGTCGTGTTCACCCGCAACACCACCGACGCGCTGAACCTGCTCGCCGGTGCGGTTCCCGGCGCGACGCTCTGCCTGGACGTCGAGCACCACGCCACGCTGCTCGCCTGGCGCGACACCGACCACCGCGTGCTGCGGGCCCCGGACACCGTCGACGAGACCCTCGAGCTCCTGCGCGACGCGCTGACCGCCGAGCCCACCGCGCTGCTGGCGGTCACCGGCGCCTCCAACGTGACCGGCGAGATCCTGCCGATCGACGAGATCTGCGCGATCGCGCACGCCGCGGGCACCCGGGTGGTGCTCGACGCCGCCCAGCTCGCCCCGCACCGGCGGGTCGACATCGCCGCGTCCGGTGTGGACTACGTCGTGCTGTCCGGGCACAAGCTCTACGCCCCCTACGGCGCCGGCGCGCTGATCGGGCGGCGGGACTGGCTCGACGTCGCCACCCCGTACCTCGCCGGCGGCGGCGCGGTCCGCTCGGTCGGCGTGGCGGACCGCACCGCCGAGGTCAGCTGGGCCCCGGCACCGCACCGGCACGAGGCCGGCACGCCGAACGTCCTCGGCGCCGCCGCGATCGCCGCCGCCTGCCGCGCCCTGGACCCGGTGATCGACGAGGTCGCGCCCGCGCACGAGCGGGCCCTGCTCGCCCGCCTGGTCGACGGGCTGTCCGGGATCACCGGCGTCCGCCCGCTGCGGATCTGGGCCGACGCCCCGGACCGGGTGGCCGTCGCCTCCTTCACGGTCGCCGACGTCCCGGCCGGGCTCGTCGCGACGGCGCTGTCCGCCGAGCACGGCATCGGGGTGCGCGACGGCCGCTTCTGCGCCCACCCGCTGCTCGCGCGGCTCGCCGGCGGGGCCGACGCCGTGCGCGTCAGCCTCGGCCTGAACACCACCGTGGAGGACGTCGACGGGCTGGTCGCGGCCGTCCGTGCGATCGCGACCTCCGGCCCGGAGTGGGACTACCGGGAGGTCGACGGCCGCTGGACCCCGACCCCGGACCCGCGCGACCTCGACCCGCTGCGGCTCGGCGCCGTCGCCGGGCCGGGCGGGGCGGCCTGCGGGCACTGAGCCGAGCAGGACCAGCGGGTGCCCGTCGCCGAGCGGCGGGGCACACCGCTCGGCCTGTGCGGTCGGGTGTACGGGCGCATCGTCGGCGCGTCACCGTCGTTTCCCCGCAGGCGTGGGTGGTACACCCACCCCGGGCGACGACCGGGTCGCGGCGAGCACGGAGAGTAGATGGCAGACGACGCAGCGCTGGCCCACGGACAGGCCGGGGAGAGCGCGGAGCAGCAGACCCACGAGCCCAGCGAGATCACCTACGCGGAGCATCTGCATCCCGCGCGTCCCCGCACGCTCCGGCACCGGGCCCGGGCCAAGTCGCCCGTCGTCCGGCGGTCGGTCGCGAAGGACGGCGCGGCGACCGGCGAGAACCCGGCGTACGTGTCGTGGCTGCTCAGCCAGTCGATGCTCGCCGACGCCAACGAGATCGCCCGACAGTTCTCCGGCCAGGGCACGATGTGGCAGAACCCGTTCGCCGACCCGGGTCCGCGCCAGGCCGTCGAGTCGGCCTCGGTGTGGTTCACGGCCTACCCGATCTCGCTGATCACGCGGCCCGGCGAGTCCTTCCTCTGCGCGCTGGGCGACGAGGCGCTCTGGAACGCCTTCTGCACCATCGGCATCGAGGCGATCCACACCGGACCGGTCAAGCGCGCGGGCGGCATCTCCGGCTGGCAGTTCACGTCCAGCGTGGACGGCCACTTCGACCGGATCGGCACCGAGATCGACCCGGCCTTCGGCACGGAGGCCGAGTTCCGCGCGATGTGCGGCATGGCCACCTGGTCCGGCGGCACGATCATCGACGACATCGTGCCCGGCCACACCGGCAAGGGGGCGGACTTCCGGCTCGCCGAGCTGAAGTACGGCGACTACCCGGGCATCTACCACATGGTGGAGATCGAGGAGGAGGACTGGAACCTCCTGCCCGAGGTCCCGCCGGGCCGGGACTCGGTGAACCTCGACGGGCCCACCGAGGAGGCCCTCGAGAAGGCCGGGTACATCATCGGCCGGCTGCAGCGGGTGATCTTCTACGCCCCGGGCGTCAAGGAGACGAACTGGAGCGCGACCAAGCCGGTGGTCGGCGTCGACGGGGTGGCCCGCCGGTGGGTGTACCTGCACTACTTCAAGGACGGCCAGCCCTCGATCAACTGGCTCGACCCGTCCTTCGCCGGGATGCGCCTGGTGATCGGCGACGCCGTGCACTCGCTGGCCGACCTCGGCTCCGGCGCGCTGCGGCTCGACGCCAACGGCTTCCTCGGCGTCGAGAAGAGCGCCGAGGGCATGCCGGCCTGGTCCGAGGGCCACCCGCTCTCCTCCGCGGCCAACCACCTCATCGCCAGCATGGTGCGCAAGCTGGGCGGGTTCACCTTCCAGGAGCTGAACCTGACGATCGACGACATCCGCGCCACCGCCGAGGCCGGCCCGGACCTGTCGTACGACTTCGTCAACCGCCCCGCCTACCACCACGCGCTGGTCACCGGCGACACCGAGTTCCTGCGGCTGACCCAGCGGACCTCGCTCGAGCTGGGCGTCGACCCGGCCGGGCTGGTGCACGCCCTGCAGAACCACGACGAGCTGACCTACGAGCTCGTGCACTGGGCGAACGGGCACCGCGACGACGTCTACGCCTTCGCCGGCGAGGAGCTCACCGGCGAGCAGCTCGCCGAGTGGATCCGCGCCGACCTCACCGCGACGCTGACCGGCGAGAACGCGCCGTACAACCAGGTGTTCACCACCAACGGCATCGCCTGCACCACCGCGACCGTCATTGCCGCGACGCTCGGGCTGTCCTCGCTCGACGCGATCACGGACGACGACGTCCCCGAGATCATGCGCGTCCACCTGCTGCTGGCCATGTACAACGCCTTGCAGCCCGGTGTGTTCGCCCTCTCCGGCTGGGACCTCACCGGCATGCTCACCCTGCCGGCCGAGGAGGTCGCCGAGCTGATCGGCGAGGGCGACACCCGCTGGATCCACCGCGCCGCACACGACCTCATGGGCGTGGCGCCGCACGCCGTGAAGTCGGCGTCCGGGATGCCCCGGGGCCGTTCGCTGTACGGGCCGCTGCCCGCGCAGCTCGAGGACGAGCGCAGCTTCGCCCGCCAGCTGCAGGCGATCCTGGCCGTCCGGTCCCGCTACGGGATCGCGGTCGCGCGGCAGGTCGACATCCCGGACGTCTCGCACCGCGGGATGCTCGTGCTGGTCCACGAGCTCGACCCGGGCGAGGACGGCGGCCGCCGGATGCACGTCACGGTGCTGAACTTCGCCGCCGAGGCCGTGGCCGGCACCGTGCGCTCCGAGCACCTGGTCCCCGGCAGCCGGGTCGTCGACATGTTCACGGACAAGGAGTGCGGCGTCGTCGACGACCTGCAGGCCTTCGTCGTGGAGCTGGAGCCGCGCCAGGGCCACTCGCTGCTGCTCGAGGTGCCCGCCGAACCGCATTGACGCACCTGTGCGTGGTACGTGGTGCCGGAACACCACTTACCGCCCACGGGCGGCGGAGCCACAGGTCAGAAGGGGTGGTTCTGGCCGCCGAAGACCTCGCTGACCGAGTCGTTGGTGAAGATCCGCCGGATCGAGTCGGCGAGCAGCGGCGCGCAGGACACGACGTGCACGGTGTCCGGGGCGCCGGGCCTCAGCGGGATCGTGTCCGTCACGACGATCTGCTCGAAGGGCGACGCGGCGAGGTTCTCGTAGGCCTTCCCGCTGAACACGGCGTGGGTCGCGGCCGCGACCACCCGCCGCGCACCCGCCCGGGCGACGGCCTCTCCGGCGGCGCACAGCGTGCCCGCGGTGTCGATGATGTCGTCGACGATGATCGCGGTCCTGCCGCGGACGTCGCCGATCACGTGGCCGATCTGGGCGACCTGCTGCTGCGGGCGCTCCTTGTCCAGGATCGCCAGGCCGGCGCCGAGCCGCGTGGCGAACTGCTTGTTCAGCTTGACCCGCCCCGCATCGGGCGCGACGACGACCAGGTCCTCCCCGGCGAGGCCCGCCGGCCCCGTGAAGTGGTCGGCCAGCATCATCAGCGCCGTCATGTGGTCCACCGGGACCTGGAAGAAGCCCTGCAGCTGCCCGGCGTGCAGGTCCATGGTCAGCACCCGGTCGACGCCGACGGCCTCGAGCGTGCGGGCCACGACGCGGGCCGAGATCGGCTCGCGCGCCGCCGACTTCTTGTCCTGCCGCGAGTAGCCGTACCAGGGCGTCACGGCGATCACGCGGTGCGCGCTCGCGCCGACCGCGGCGTCGATCATGACGAGCAGCTCGAGGAAGGCGTCGTTGGCGTTCACGCCGGTCTCGGGGTTGCCGCACATGGGCTGGACGAGGAAGACGTCCGCCCCGCGGATCGACTCCTCGAACCGGCAGTACACCTCGTCGTTGGAGAAGGTCCTCAACGTGATCGGTCCGGGCGTGATCCCGAGCCGCGCGCCGATGGCCTCCGCCAGCGCGGGATTGGCCCGCCCCGAGAAGAGCATGAGCCGCTTGTCGTACCCGGTGCGCAGCGAGCAGCCGTCTGAGCCGTCAGGGCCGTCGGAGCCGTCGGAGCCGTCGGAGCCGTCGGAGCCGTCGGAGCCGTCGGAG
>NZ_JAJTTE010000047.1 GCF_021343995.1 Pseudonocardia terrae
ACTCCTACGCGGAGTACGACGACGCCCCGCCGAGCAAGGGCCGCTCTCCCTTCCTCATGATCGGGGCGGGCGGGCTGGTCGCGGCGGTGGCGCTGGTCGCCACGGTGGCGTTGTGGCCGGACAACAGCTCGGTGAGCAACGCCACCAACCGGATCGACAGCAGCGCCATCGCGCCGGTCCCCACGCCCGACCCCGCCACCCCCGCACCCACCGCCACGATCGACCCGACGCGTGAGGAGACAGCACCGGAGCAGGCCGGGCGGGCCAACCCGCGTCCACAGGGGCCGGCTCCCAGTCAGCCCCCTGTGGCACCTCCGCCGGTGCCGCAGCCAACCACGCCGCCGCCCACGACACAGCCGACTACCCCGCCGCCGACTACCGAGCCAACGACGCCGAAGCCCACGACGCCGAAGCCCACGACGCCGGAGCCGACGACGCCATTGCCTTCAGGAGCGGCTCCGCCCGTCTAGCCATTGCTAACGCAGTGGCCCTCTCTGGGTACGCGGAGGTGCTTCGGATGAGGCGTGCCGCGATCTTGCGGTAGCGAGACGGCTCGCACTAGTAGCCGTCCTCTGATGGCGAGATGAACCTCAGGGCTATGGGGAGCGCGTCCACCAGCCCTGAGGATCATCTCGACCAGGGGCGGCCGGCGCTCAGCTACACATCATCATCTGGTGCCGCCACGGCCTCTCGCCGACCTCCGCACACCCCATCGCGTCCCACTCTCGTGAGATGAGCACCACTGTTCTTCCGCGTCTCCTGAACAGCGCTGTTGCTCATCGGACGACCCGTTGTCCCGCCGAGCCGCATTGAGGCCCCGTCACACAGCAGCGGGAGCCGCGCAGATTGTGAGCCGACCCACGACATTCATCGGAGAATGGGCCGGAAATGCAAAGATCCCCATCCCGGAGAACGGGATGGGGATCTTCGAGTAGCCCCGACGGGATTTGAACCCGCGCTACCGCCTTGAGAGGGCGGCGTCCTAGGCCGCTAGACGACGGGGCCTCGAACAACACACAGCATGTACGTACCACCAGCGAAGATGCCCACCCCGGCGAACCGGGATGAGAACCTTCGAGTAGCCCCGACGGGATTTGAACCCGCGCTACCGCCTTGAGAGGGCGGCGTCCTAGGCCGCTAGACGACGGGGCCGCGTGGAAACCGTGTGTTTCCGCTGGGGTACCAGGACTCGAACCTAGACTAACTGAACCAGAATCAGTCGTGCTGCCAATTACACCATACCCCAAGGAGACACGCGCACCGGCGGGCTGCCGGAGCAGTTCCGGTGTCCGCGTCCCTTGCAGAGAAGACTCTAGACCACGCCCTCCGAGCCCTGCACGGCACCCCCCAGTCGCTGCAGGGACCGGTCGCGTCCGAGCAGCTCCATGGACTCGTACAGCGGCGGCGACACGGTCCGCCCGCTGATCGCGACGCGCACCGGGCCGAAGGCCTTCCGGGGCTTGAGGCCCAGCCCCTCGACCAGCGAGGTCTTGAGCGACTCCTCGATGGCGGCCGTGGTCCACCCGTCGACCTGCTCGAGGCCCTTGATGGCCGCGGTGAGGACCTGGTCGGCGTCGGGCCCCAGGGTCTTGGCCGCGGCGTCGGCGTCGAGCTCGAAGTCCTCCTCGGCCACGAACAGGAACTTGAGCATCCGCGCGGCGTCGGAGAGCACCTGGCTGCGCTCCTGGACGAGCGGGGCGGCGGCGGTGAGGACCGGGTCGTCGGCGGAGACGGTGACGCCCTCGGCCGCCAGGTACGGCACCAGGCGTCGGGCGAAGTCGGCCGGCTCCAGCGCGCGCAGGTGCGCGGCGTTGATGGCCTCGGCCTTCTTGAGGTCGAAGCGGGCCGTGTTGGACGACACGCGGGAGACGTCGAAGGCGGCGACCATCTCGTCGAGGGAGAAGACGTCGCGGTCGTCGGCGATCGACCAGCCGAGCAGGGCGAGGTAGTTGAGCAGGCCCTCGGGGACGAAGCCGCGGTCGCGGTAGTGGAAGAGGTTCGACTCGGGGTCGCGCTTCGACAGCTTGCGGTTGCCCTCGCCGGTCACCAGCGGCAGGTGCGCGTAGACGAACGGCCCGTTCCCGATCCCGACCCGCTGCAGCGCCTCCAGCAGCGCGATCTGCCGCGGGGTGGACGAGAGGAGGTCCTCGCCGCGCAGGACGTGCGTGATGTCCATGAGGGCGTCGTCGAGCGGGTTGGTGAGCGGGTAGAGCGGGGTGCCGTCGCCGCGGGCGAGCACGAAGTCCGGGACCTGGCCCTGCTTGAACGTGATCTCGCCGCGGATCAGGTCCGTGAAGGTGATGTCGCGGTCCGGCATGCGCAGCCGGTAGACGGGCTTGCGGCCCTCGGCGCGGAAGGCCTGCTTCTGCTCCTCGGTGAGGTCGCGGTCGGCGTTGTCGTAACCGAGCTTGGGGTCCCGGCCCGCCGCGCGGTGCCGCGCCTCGATCTCCTCGGCACTGGAGTAGGACTCGTAGACCTCGCCGGCCTGCACGAGCCGGCCGAGGGCGTCGCGGTAGAGGTCGCGCCGCTCGCTCTGCCGGTAGGGGCCGTGCGGGCCGCCCTTCTCGGGGCCCTCGTCCCAGTCGAGGCCGAGCCAGCGCAGCGCGTCGAGGATCGCCTCGTACGACTCGACGCTGTCCCGCTGCGCGTCCGTGTCCTCGATCCGGAAGACGAAGTCGCCCTGCTGGTGACGGGCGTGCGCCCAGTTGAACAGGGCGGTGCGGATGAGTCCCACGTGCGGGGTGCCGGTGGGCGACGGGCAGAAGCGGACGCGAACTGTACTCATGGTGGGGCCAGGGTAGCCCTGGCGCCCCGACCCGTTCCGGCGTACATTTCAACACATGATGAATAACGACCGCACCACCGCCTGCGTCGTCGGTGGCGGTCCCGCAGGGATGGTCCTCGGGCTGCTGCTGGCCCGGGCGGGCGTCGAGGTCACCGTGCTGGAGAAGCACGCGGACTTCCTGCGGGACTTCCGCGGCGACACCGTTCATCCCTCGACCCTGGAGCTGCTCGACGAGCTGGGCCTCGGCGCGCGGTTCGACGCGATGCCGCACCGCCGGGTCGACAGCATCACGGCGATGCTCGACGGCGGCACCGTGCCGATCGGCAACTTCTCGCTGCTCCACCACCCGCGGCCCTACGTCGCGCTCGCGCCGCAGTGGGACTTCCTGGACCTGCTGGCGGCGGCCGCCGAGGAGGAGCCGACCTTCACTCTGGTGCGCAACGCCGAGGTCACCGGCCTGCTCACCGACGCAGACCGGGTCACCGGCGTCCGCTGGCGGGACCGGGTCACCGGCGAGGAGCACACCCTGCAGGCCACGGTCACCATCGGCTGCGACGGGCGCGGCTCGACCGTGCGCGAGGCGTCGGGGCTGCGCAGCCGGGCATTCGGCGTGCCGCTCGACGTCGAGTGGTTCCGCCTGCCCCGCCTCGAGGGCGACCCCGCCGGGGGCGTCGGGCGGTTCACCCGCGGGCACTTCGCCGTCATGATCGACCGCGGCGACTACTGGCAGTGCGGCTACCTGATCCGCAAGGGCGGCGACGCGGAGCTGCGCGCGAAGGGCATCGAGACCCTGCGCACCCGGATGTCGCGGCTGATCCCGTGGACAACCGACCGGGTCGGCGCGCTGCCGAGCTGGGACGACGTCTCGCTGCTCGACGTCCGGCTCGACCGGCTCCGCCGCTGGTCCAGGCCGGGACTGCTGCTGATCGGCGACGCCGCGCACGCCATGTCCCCCGTCGGCGGGGTCGGCATCAACCTCGCGGTGGCCGACGCCGTCGCCGCGGCCCGGATCGTCGGGCCGGCCCTGCGCTCGGGCCCGGTCTCCCCCGTGCGACTCGCCGGGGTACAGGCGCGGCGGTGGTTGCCGGCGGCGGTGATCCAGGGCGTCCAGCGTGGGCTGCACCGGGTGATCCTGGGCGCGGCGCTCGACGTCGACCCCGACGCCCCGGTGGCGCCGGCGACCGAGCTCCCGCCGCTGGTCCGGTTCGTCCAGCGGCACCCCGGGCTGCAGATCGTGCCCGCGCGGCTGTTCGGGCTGGGCCTGCTCCCCGAGCACGCCCCGTCTTGGGCCCGGCGGCCGCAGGCCCCGGTGAGTGAGCCCGCGGGGGTGTGAGGGGCGGAGGTCTCCCGGACCCGGGGGGAACCTAGCCCCGGGTCCACCGTCGATGATCAACGATCCTGGACGAGGAAGGTCGAGTTCCGACATTCGACGTCCACGAGCAGTGATCATGGGCGGAGCGGATCCTTCGCCGCTCGGAGCCTCGCCGACAGGCCGAGATCACCAGATAGGGACCGAGAGGGTCGAATTCCGACCCTCCACGTCTACGACCGGTGATCATGCCGGGGAGCGAGGACCTCGCCGCTCCCCATGAGCCTCACCGTCAGCCGAGATCGCTCTCCGTGGACGGAGACGGTCGAAACTCAACCTTCCACGTCCAAGACCGATGATCATGCCGGGAAGCGACCCCTCGTCCCCCGGGGGGGCCTCACCGACAGCCAAGATCGCTCTCCGTGGACGGAGACGGTCGAAACTCAACCTTCCACGTCCACGACCGATGATCATGCCGGGAAGCGACCCCTCGTCCCCGGGGACCTCACCGACAGCCAAGATCGCTCTCCGTAGACGGAGACGGTCGAAACTCAACCTTCGACGTCCACGACCGGTGATCATGCCGGGAAGCGACCCCTCGTCCCCCGGGGGGCCTCACCGACAGCCAAGATCGCTCTCCGTGGACGGAGACGGTCGAAACTCAACCTTCGACGTCCACGACCGGTGATCATGCAGCGGAGCGGATCCCTGCCCCCCGGGAAGCCCCGTCGGCCGCCAAGATCACCACCCCCGGACTGAGACGGTCGAAATTCGACCCTCGACGTCCACGACGGGCGATCATGCGATCGTGGGCGTGACGGCCAGCCGCCCTTCCCATCTCAAGATCACTGACCGTGGGGGGCGAGAGTCGAATTCCGAGCCTCACCGTCCACGACCGGTGATCACGGCCCGCGCCGAAAGGTCAGGCCCGCTGGGAGCCTCCTCGCCCGCCGGGGAGCCTCGCCGGCGGGTCAAGATCACCACATAGGGACCGAGAGGGTCGAATCCCGACCCTTCACATCCACGATCGGCGATCATGACCCCGCCAAGACCTCAGAGCCGCGCCCATGTCTCGAACCGCCGGGATCTCAGACCGCCGCGGGGGTGCGGGTGCGGAGGGCGGCGAAGGCGAGGGCGTCGACCAGCGCCAGCCAACTGGCCTCGACGACGTTGGAGTGCACCCCGACCGTCGTCCACTCCCCGCGGTGGTCACTGGTCTCCACCAGCACCCGCGTGACGGCGTGCGTACCCGCCGAGCCGCCGGGCGTCAGGATGCGGACCTTGTAGTCCGACAGCTCGACGTCGGCGAGCCACGGACAGGAAGGCTCCAGGGCGGCCCGCAGGGCGGCGTCGAGGGCATTGACCGGGCCGTTGCCCTCCCGCGTCGCGATCCGCCGCTCGCCGTCGACCAGCAGCTTCACCGTGGCCTCGGCGACGGCGTCGGCCCCGGCCCGCTTCTCGATGATCACGCGGTAGGACTCGAGCGCGAACGGCACGGGCGACTCCTCGCCCAGCGCCCCGCGCATCAGCAGCTCCAGCGAGGCGTCGGCGGCCTCGAAGGACCAGCCCTGCGCCTCGCGCTCCTTGACCGTGCCGACGACCACCGACACGGCCTCCGGGCTGCCGGCCATGTCCAGGCCCAGCTCGGCCCCCTTGAGCTCGACCGACGCGCGCCCGGCCATCTCGGTGACCAGGACCCGCTGGGTGTTGCCGACCTCGGCCGGGTCCATGTGGTTGTACAGCTCCGGGTCGACCTTGATCGCGCTCGCGTGCAGCCCCGCCTTGTGCGCGAACGCCGAGGTCCCGACGTAGGGCTGGTGCGTGTCCGGGGCGAGGTTGGCGATCTCCGCCAGGGCGTGCGAGACGCGGGTGAGCTCGGACAGCGAGGGCAGCACGGGCAGGTCCAGCTTCGTCGCGAGGTTCCCGACGACGGCGAACAGGTCGGCGTTGCCGGTCCGCTCGCCGTACCCGTTGGCCGTGCACTGCACGTGCGTGGCCCCGGCCTGCACGGCGGCGACGGAGTTGGCGACGGCGCAACCGGTGTCGTCCTGGCAGTGGATGCCGAGCCGGAAGCCGGTGCGGTCGGCGACCTCGCGCACCACCTCGGCGAGCCCGAGCGGCAGCATCCCGCCGTTGGTGTCGCACAGGACGGCGACGTCGGCGCCGGCCGTCATGGCCGCGTCGAGCACGCGCAGCGAGGTGTCCGGGTCGAACCGGTAGCCGTCGAAGAAGTGCTCGGCGTCGACGAACACCCGCCGGCCCTCCCGGCGCAGGAAGGACACGGTGTCGGCGACCATCGCGCAGTTCTCGGCGACGTCCGTGCGCAGCGCCCGCTCGACGTGCCGGCGGTCCGACTTCGCCACCAGCGTGACGACGGGCGCCTCGGAGTCGAGCAGAGCGCGGACCTGCTCGTCGTCCTCCGCGCGGACACCGGCCTTGCGCGTCGAGCCGAAGGCGACCAGCACGGCGTGCCGCAGCTGCAGCTCCCCGGCCGCGGCGCGGGCGAAGAACTCGGTGTCCTTGGGCAGCGCCCCGGGCCAGCCGCCCTCGACGAACCCGACGCCGAGCGCGTCGAGGTGCCGGGCCACGGCGAGCTTGTCGGCGACGGAGTACGAGATGCCCTCGCGCTGGGCCCCGTCCCGCAGCGTGGTGTCGTAGACGTGGAAGGCGTCGCCGAGGGGCGTGCCGGCGGGCGTGGTGCGGGACATCCGGGTTCTCCGTGGGGTGATGGGGCGGGATCGGGCAACAAAAAAGACCCCCCGCGGATGCGAGAGGTCTGCGCGTCGGCTCCGATGAGCTGCCGACGCGCTAGCAGATAATGATCACGCTGGAAAGGCGCACGCGGGCAGTCTGCCCCGCGGATCCCGCGATGTCACACGGCCGTCCCACATCGTGGGAGACCCTGTTGTTCTGATGCACTCGCCTTCGATGATGGGGCGACGTCGCGGACGCCGGTGTTCGCGACCCGTACCCCCCGGAGGACCGTTCGTGTCGATCTCCCTGACCGTCCTGTACAACCCGCCCGCGGACCCGGCCGCGTTCGACAAGCACTACGACGAGGTGCACGCGCCCCTCGCGACGAAGCTCCCGGACCTCCAGTCGTTCACGATCGTCCGCCCGGGCCCCGGCCCCGACGGCTCGGCCCCGCAGTACCACCTCATCGCGACCCTGACCTGGCCGTCGGCCGAGGCGATGCAGGGAGCCATGGGCGGCCCCCAGGGCAAGGCGGCACAGGACGACCTCGCCAACTTCGCCCAGGCCGGCGCGACCATGCTCGTCGGCGAGGAGAACCGGGTCGTCTGACCCTGCGGCGGGGCCGGGCGGACCTTCCGGCCCCGCACCTCCGCCGGACCGCGGCTGTGGTGCGATCGGGGACATGTCACACGCTCGGTACCTCGGTGACCTCGACGAGGTGCGGCTCGCCGCCCTGCTGCGCCGCCGCCCGGACACCCTCCTCGAGCCCGCACCGCGGACGCTGGAGGAACTGAGCGACCGGCTGAACGGCGTGGCCTCGCTGGTGTCGGCCCAGCTGCGGTTGACCCGCGACCAACTGCTCGTCGCCCAGGTGATCGGGGGGCTCGGCGAGCCCACCGAGGCGGAGGTCGCGGCGCGCCTGCACGGCGCCGACGAGCAGGTGGCCGTCGTCCTGGGCGAGCTGCTGGAGCTGGGCCTCGCCTGGCAGGTCGACGGACGGGTCGGGCTGCCGCCCCGGCTGGCGGCCGAGCTCGGCGCCGACCCGGCCGCCTTCCGTCCGCTCTTCGCGGTCGCCCGGCACGTGCGCTCCGACGAGCTGAACCGTGCCGTCCGCGCGCTCGGCGGGGATCCGGGCTCGATGCGCAAGGTCGACAAGGTCGGGTTCCTCGAGCAGCGGCTGGCCGACCCCGCCGCGGTCGCCGACCGGGTCGCCGCCCTCCCCGACGAGGTGCACTCCTTCCTCCTCGACCTGCTCGACGGCGGCGGCCCGGTCACCGGCTTCTTCTCGTTCGGCCGCAGTGCTCGCGTCGAGGCCGCGCTGGACAGCGGGCTCGCGCTCCCCGGACCGGGCGCCGGCCTCGAGATCCCGCGGGAGGTCGCCGTCGAGCTGCGGTTCGTCGGCCTGCCGGTCCTGCAGGGCAGACCCGACCTCCCGCCCGCCTCGATCCCCGCGGACGACGGCCGCACCGCCGCCGAGGCCGCCCTCCTCGCGGTGACCACCCTGCTCGACCACGCCGAACGCGCCCCGCTCGCCGGGCTGAAGAAGGGTGGGGTCGGGGCCCGCGAGCGGACGCGGCTGCAGAAGCTGGGAGTCCCCGAGCCGTCGCTGTGGATCGACCTCGCCTCTGCAGCCGGGCTGCTCTCCCCGCGCGGGAGCGGGTACGGCACCTCCACCGGCTATCCGCGATGGCGCGAGAAGGCGGCCGGCCGCCGGTGGGCGGAGCTCACCCGCTGCTGGTGGCGTGCGGAGCACACCCCGACCGTGCGCGGCACCGGTCCGGACGAGATCGCGCCACCGGTCCCGGTGGTGAGCCGGGGCGGGGCGGTCCGCCGCGCGCTGCTGTCCGCGGCGGCGGGCGGGCGTTCCCTCGCCGCCGCCGCGGCCGCGATCGGCTGGTTCTGCCCCCTGCACGGGCTCGGACCCGACCCGTTCGAACCGGACGACGACGCGGACCCGCTCGCCGAGGTGCTCGCGGCCACGCTGCGGGAGGCGGAGCTGCTCGGCGTGGTGCACGGCGACCGGCTGACGGGCCTCGGGGAGGCCCTCGTCGTCGCCCCCGACGGGATCGTGGACCAGGCGGCCGATCTGCTGCCGGCGCCCAGCGGAGCGCTCGTCCTGCAGTCCGACCTCTCCGCGATCACCTCCGGCCAGCCACCGGCGGGGGCGGTCCGGGTGCTCGGCGCCGCCGCCACGGCCGAGACCGCGGGCGCGGCCACCACCTGGCGCTTCTCCGCGGCCTCCGTCCGCGCCGCGATGGATGCGGGCTGGACGGCGGACGCCCTGCGACGCGAGCTCGAGGCGGCGTCCGGCCGGGCGCTGCCCCAGCCGTTGGACTACCTGCTCTCCGACGTCGCCCGGACCCACGGGTCCGTGCTGGTGACGGGTGGCCTGACCTGCCTGACGGGTGCGGAGGCCGAGCTGCGGGAGATCCTGCACACCCGGAGCCTGCGAAAGCTGGGACTGCGGGCCCTCGCCCCGACGGTCCTGGCCTGTACCGCGCCGCGGGAGACCGTCCTCGCGGTGCTGCGGAAGGCGGGCTTCGCCCCGATGCCGGCCGGCGCCGACGGCGTCGTCGAACTTTCCGCCGTCGACCCGGATCCGGCCGGCGGCCGCCCGCCCGGGCCGGCAACCCGCGAGGCTCCGCAGGAGGTCGATCTCGCCATGAACGGGGCCGGTCCGGAGCGGCGGGCCGACGCCGACGAGCTGGCCCGCCGGCTGCTCCACGGCGAGGCCGCCGAGGAACGCCCGGCGGCCTACGGCGAGCTCGAGCGGCTCGGCCCGCACCTCGACACCGCCGAGCTCGCCCTCCTGTCCGACGGTCTCGAACACCGCCGGCAGGTGCTCGTCACCTACCGGAACGCCGCCGGCAACCGGACCGTCCGCGGCATCGTGCCGCTGGAGGTGTACGGCCCGTGGCTCCGGTCCTTCTGCCTCCTGCGCCGGGCCGAGCGCGACTTCACCGTCAGCGGCATCGAGGCCGTCTCGCCGTCGGACTGAGAACCCATCGGCCGCGAAGCCGAGGCCCCCTCCAACGGGGGCAATCCGCCGGTTCGCTTCGCAGCAGCCCAGGCTGCTCCCCCAGACGCCGACGGCCCGGCACCCCACTCGGGGTGCCGGGCCGCCGTCGTCGGGAAGGGGCTCAGGCCTCGCTCGAGGCCGGCTCCGCGGTGCGGCTGGACACCAGCGCGGCGAGCCGGTCGCCGATCGCCTGGGTGTGCCCGGTCGCGCTGTGGTCGCGGGTCGCGAGGTCGAACGCGACGGCGGCCTCGACGCGGCGGGCGGCGTCCTGCTGGCCGACGTGGTCGAGCAGCAGCGCGACCGACAGGACCGCGGCCGTCGGGTCGGCGATGCCCTGGCCGGCGATGTCCGGCGCCGAGCCGTGCACCGGCTCGAACATGCTCGGGTTGCGACCGCTGGCGTCGAGGTTGCCGCTGGCGGCGAGGCCGATGCCGCCGGTCACGGCGGCCGCGAGGTCGGTGAGGATGTCGCCGAACAGGTTGTCGGTGACGATCACGTCGAACCGGCTCGGGTCGGTGACCAGGTGGATCGTGGTGGCGTCGACGTGCTGGTAGGCGACCGAGACGTCCGGGTGCTCCAGCGACACCTCCTCGACGATCCGCGACCACAGCGCGCCGGCGAAGGTGAGCACGTTGGTCTTGTGCACCAGCGTCAGGTGCTTGCGCGGGCGGCGCTCGGCGCGGGCGAACGCGTCCCGCACCACGCGCTCGATGCCGAACGCGGTGTTGGTGCTGACCTCGGTCGCGACCTCGTGCGGGGTGTCCTTGCGCAGCAGGCCGCCGGTGCCGACGTACGGGCCCTCGGTGCCCTCGCGCACCACGACCATGTCGATCTCGGGGTTGCCGGCGAGCGGGCCGCGGACCCCGGGGTAGAGCCGCGCCGGGCGCAGGTTGACGTGGTGGTCGAGCTCGAAGCGCAGGCGCAGCAGCAGCCCGCGCTCGAGGATGCCGCTCGGCACGGACGGGTCGCCGACCGCGCCGAGCAGGATCGCGTCGTGCTGCTGCAGCTCGGTGAGGACCGACTCGGGCAGCAGCTCGCCGGTGGAGTGCCACCGGGCCGCGCCGAGGTCGTAGGTGGTCGTCTGGACGTCCGGGGTGACCTCGGTCAAGACCTTCAGGGCCTCGTCGATGACCTCCGGCCCGATGCCGTCGCCGGGAATGACCGCAAGGCGCATGCTGCGAAATGTCCTCTCTCGATACGCCCCACCACGACGTGCGATCGGGCGGCTATCGAACGCTACCCGCTGGAGCGGCGGGGACCGGCCACCGTCCACTCCGTCGGGGTCACCCGGGACGGTGAAGTCGTGCCAGCCGGCACCCCGATCCGGCCCGACACACCCCCGAGCGGGTCAGATTGTGCGCCTCCGGCTCGCCGCGACCGACGGCGGGTCCCCTGCGGTGCGCCACCCGTCACCCGGTCGGAGCAGCCGCGGGTGCGAGCGGGGCCGTGACGACCCGGCCGGAGGGGGCGGCGGCCCCGACCGGCGCGGGTCCGTCGAGCGCGGCCGCGTGGGCCCCCGTGGCGTTCTGCGGCAGGACGACGAGCAGCGGGCCGGCCGGCGCGGGAAGGCGGGTGCCGGCGTCGGCGGGGCGCAGCAGCGGCTCCGCGGACGGCGGCTCGGCCAGCGGATCCCATGCCTGCGGGACGTCGACGACGTCGACGGGCGCGGTGGGTTCGGCGCCCGGGTTCGTCACGTCGGTGGGCCCGTAGTCGCCCTCGACCACGACCTGCATACGCAGCGGCGCGGAACGGGCCGCGGGGTCGACGCCGAGCGCGGACAGCCGCACGGGCAGGACCCACGTGTCGGTGTCGAAGACGTTGGTGTCGGTGTCGCCCTCGAACCCGTTGACCGGCTGGGAGTCGACCTCCGCGGGCCCGTCCGGGGTCTGCCGCCGCAGGTCCAGGACCCGGGCGACCAGCACATCGGTGCCCGGTTCCTTCACCAGCCCGACGGCACGGTCGACGGAGCCGTCGCCGTCGACGTCGAACCCGACGGTCGGGACCGTGGTCGCGCCGACGTCGGGCAGGGTGCCCCACATCGACACGGCGATCCCGATCGTGTCGCCCGACCGCGCCGCGCCGACCCACCGGACGTCGCCGCCCTGGCCCGTGTCGTTGGCGACACAGCCGGTCGACAGGCCCGCCCGGCAGCGCGGCAGCTCCGGGCTGGTCGCGAGCAGCCGGAACACCCCGGCCCGGGAGCGGTAGGCCTGCGCGCCGCTCCCCTGGTCCACGGCGGTGCCGGCCAGCACGAGCGCGTCGCCGTCGACGGTGGCGGTCTGGTCCGCGACGGGTTTGGGCGCGGAGGTCACCGGGACCCGCACCTCACGCCCGCCCGCGGTGAGGACGATCCGGCCCGACGCGTCGGCGACGAACTGGCGGGCCCGGCCGCCCTGGGTCGCGGCCATGGTCGGGTCCAAGGTCTTGCGCAGGGCCTCGGCCTGCGCAGTGAGCCGCACCGTGACGTCGGCGGGGCCCGTGACCTGCGCGGGTTCGACCGAGATCGTCACGCCGGGCATGGTGGTGAGCGGCTCGTACCGCAGGCTCGCGGCCCCGCTGACGTGCAGCGTTCTCGTCAGCGTGGCGGTTCGGCCGGCCGGGACCTCGACGACACCGAAGGCGACGCCGACGGCACCGGGCTCCCCCGCGTCGGCGGCCAGCACGGGCGGGTCCACGGCGGCGCGGGCGTCGACCCGGCCCGATCCCACCCGCATCGGCGCCATCAGGCCCCCGGCCGTGCCGTGGACGTCGGCGGCCGTGGTGACGATCGCGGTCTTCACCTCGGCTGGCGACCACTCCGGATGCGCCTCCCGCACCAGCGCCGCGACGCCGGCGACGAACGGGCTGGCCATGGAGGTGCCGGTCTTGCTCGACCGCCCGGCCCCGGTGCCCACGGCCGCGGAGACGATCGACTCGCCCGGCGCTGCGACGTCCGGCTTCACACCGGGGCCGCGCCCGCCGCGGGCCGAGCTCTCGCTGATCGTGTCGGCGATGCCCGGGACCTGCACGGAGGCGCTCTGCGCGAGCGTCCCGTCGAGGTGGACCCGTAGCGTGCCGGCCTGCAGGACCGGGCGCAGCGCCGCCGTCGAGGCCCCGTCGAGCTGGAACATCGGGACGGTGGCGTTGCCCGCGATGCCCACGCCGCCCGGCTCCGGCGCCGACGAGGTCAGCAGCACCCCGGTCGCGCCCGCCGCCTTCGCGTTGTCCGCGCGGACCGCGGAGCCGCAGGTCCGGGCGCCGTCGCCCTCCGGCCACTCGAGCCAGACGATCTTCCCGGCGACGCCGGAGAAGGGCGTACAGCCCTGCGCGTCGTCCGCGGGCAGCGCGACGACGTCGCCGGTCGCGTCGGGCGTCCCGTGGAAGTCGACGCTGTACTGCCCGGTGACCCGGCGCGGCTCGGGCGCGACGACGTCCGCCCCGTCGAGCAGCACGCCGGCGTCCCGGACGTTCGCCACGGCGATGGCGCCGGGCGCGGTGGCCGGGGCGCCGGCGGCGTCGGTGATGTCACCGCCGTTGCCCGCGGCGGCGACCACCGTCACGCCGTGGTCGATCAGCTCCTGCACGAAGTCGTTGACCGGGTCGTCGGCCGGGGCGAAGTCCGAGCCGAGCGAGAGGTTGACGACGTCGAGACGGTCGGAGAAGTCGCCGTCGCCGTTCGGGTCGAGGGCCCGGTCGAGGGCGAGCGGGGTGAGCGCGGTGGCGCCGGAGCAGCCGAACACGCGGATCGCGTACAGCTCGGCCTGCGGCGCGGCGCCCGGGCCGATCCGCATCGCGTTCAGCGCCTCGGGGGTCAGGCCGGCGTAGTCGCCGCGGAAGGTCGTGCCGTCCGCGTTCACGCCGAAGCCCGCCGCGGTGCCGGCGACGTGGGTGCCGTGGCCCTCGCAGTCGAGCGGGTCGTCGTCCGGCTTCGGGACGGTCTTCGCGGGGTCGGTGGCCGCGGAGTCGTAGTCGTCGCCCGCGAGGTCGACGCCGCCGACCACCTTGGCCGTCGGGAAGGTGCCGTGCCCGGCCCGGGCCGCGCCGTAGGCCGCGACGGTGCCGGTGCCGCCGAAGTCCGCGTGGGTGTAGTCGATGCCCGTGTCGATGATGCCGATCCGGACGCCGTGGCCGAGCCGGCCGGTGTCCTGCCAGGTCTGCAGGGTGCGGCCGAGCTGGTCGGCGGAGGCGTTGCTGGGCCGGGCGTCGGTGATGCGGCGGACGGAGCGCACGCCCGGTCGGCTCGCGAGCCGGGTGGCGGTGGCGGCGTCGGCGCGGATCGCGACCCCCGGGACCGCGTTGGTCGTGCGGTAGAGCTCGCGCTCCCCCTCGGCGCCGCCCAGCCCGCCCAGGATGTCGGCGATCTTCGAGTCGATCCGGGCCCGGGTCTTCGCGGCGGCCCGCGCGGCGACGTCGGGACCCTGCGGCAGGGCCGAGGTGTAGTCGGCGACGGCGGAGGTGTCGTCGAACTCGACGAAGACGTTCTGCAGCGTCGACGTGTTCTCCTGCGCCCTTTCCTCGGCACCGGCCGGGCCGGCGGTGAGCAGGAGCAGCGAGGCCGTCAGCCCCGCGACGCCGAGACAGGTCACCCTCCGCCACCGCGCGCCCTGCACCGACCACCCCTTCCGCCGACCGGCGGACGCGGCGCGGCGGAGCAGAACCTAGATCGACCGACGCTGGGTGACCGGGCTTCCGCGCTGCCCGCACCGCATCGGGTGAGCGGTTCGTACACGGGCGGGTGTGATCATCGACGGCCGACTTGACGGGCGGGCCCGCACAGACGAACGGCGCCGCGGCTCACGGTGAGCAACGGCGCCGTCCGGCGAGGATCGGGATCAGTCGTCGAAGCTGATCAGGCGCGTGGTGCGGGCGCCGACCGAGGCACCGATCGGCTCGAGCACGCCCGGGTCGATCTGGCGGTCGACGCGGAGCAGCATGATCGCGTCCGCCCCGTCCGTGGTCTGGCTGATCTGCGCGGCCTCGATGTTGACGGCGGCCTCGCCCAGCAGCGAGCCGACGCGGCCCATCACGCCCGGGCGGTCGGCGTACTCGAGGAGCAGGACCTCGCCCTCGGCGCGCAGGTCGAAGTGCCGGCCGTTGACCTCGACCAGCTTCTCGACCTGGGCGCGGCCGGTGAGCGTGCCGGAGACGGTGATGGCCTCGCCGTCGGGCATCGCGGCCCGCAGCTGCACGACCGAGCGGAAGTTCTCGCTCTCCGGTGCCGTGGTCAGCTCGACCGCGACGCCCCGCTCGGCGGCCAGCGCCGGAACGTTGACGAAGGTGACCTGGTCCTCGACGACGTGGGTGAAGACGCCGCGCAGCGCGGCCAGCGACAGCACCGAGACGTCCTCGGAGGCGAGCTCGCCGGCGACGTCGACCGTGACCGAGGTGGGCACCCGACCGGCGACGGCGTAGAGCACCGTGCCCAGCTTCTGCACCAGCGGCAGCCAGGGCCGGACCTCCTCGCCGACCGCGCCACCGACCTGCACGTTGACGGCGTCGGGCACGAACTCGCCGGCCAGGGCGAGCTGCACCGACTTGGCGACGTCGGTGCCCGCGCGGTCCTGTGCCTCGGCCGTCGACGCCCCGAGGTGCGGGGTGACGGTGACGTTGTCCAGCTCGAACAGTGGGCTGGAGGTGGTGGGCTCGGTGACGTAGACGTCGATCCCCGCGCCGCCGACCTGCCCGGAACGGACCGCCTCGGCCAGCGCGTCCTCGTCGATCAGACCGCCGCGTGCGGCGTTGACGATGATCACGCCCGGCTTGGTCAGCGCGAGCTGGTCCTTGCCGATCAGGCCCAGGGTCTCCGGGGTCTTCGGCAGGTGGATGGTGATGAAGTCCGACACCCGCAGCACGTCGTCGAGCGAGAGCAGCTCGATGCCCAGCTGGGCGGCGCGCGCCGGGGCGACATAGGGGTCGTAGGCGACCAGCCGGACATCGAACGCCGCGAGGCGCTGCGCCACGAGCTGACCGATCTTGCCGAGGCCGACCACGCCGACCGTCTTGCCCTGCAGCTCGACGCCGCCGAACTGGCTGCGCTTCCACTGGCCCTGGCGCAGGCTCGAGTCGGCCGGCGGGATGTGTCGCGCGGTGGCGAGCAGCAGTGCGATGGCGTGCTCGGCGGCGGAGACGATGTTCGAGGTCGGCGCGTTCACGACCATCACGCCGCGGGCGGTGGCGGCGGGCACGTCGACGTTGTCCAGGCCGACCCCGGCGCGCGCGACCACCTTCAGCCGGGTCGACGCGGCCAGCGCCTCCGCGTCCACCTTGGTGGCGGAGCGGACGAGCAGGGCGTCGGCGTCGGCGATGGCCGCGAGGAGCGCGGGGCGGTCCGTGCCGTCGACATGGCGGATCTCGACGTCCGATCCCAGCATCTCGACCGCGGAGGGCGCGAGCTTCTCCGCGAGCAGGACGACGGGACGGGTGGCGGCTGCGGTACTCACGGCGACGCGATGCTCCACGGATCGGGGACGGGCGGGACTCGGACCGACCATGATTCTAGGTGGACGGTCCGACAGGACGACCCCCGGCGTGCTCGTGCTGATACCACGCGGGGATGAAACGTGCCGGATCGGACAGCTTAGCCCGCGTTCTGCACCTTGTCCGCAAGCAGCTCCCAGCTGCGCCACCAGCTCTCGCGCTCGGCGACGGGGTTCGCCACGATCAGCTCGTCGGCATCGGCCGTTGCGGCGAAGTCCTCGAGATACTTCGCCACGACGTCCGGGGTGCCGACGGCGGTGTACCGGGTCATCGACCGGATCTGCTCGCCCGCGTGGGTGTCGAGCACGGCCTCGGCCTCCTCGTCGGTCAGCGAGCGGCCGCCCCGGCTGTAGAACAGCCGCACGCGCTGGCGCTGCACGGCCCGGCGCAGGGTCTCGGCCTCCTCCGTCGAGTCCGCGGCGATGACGTTCACGCCGGCCAGCACGTGCGGCTCGGCCAGCTGCGCCGACGGGCGGAACTCCTGCCGGTAGAGCGCGACGGCCTGCTGCAGCGCCTCCGGCGCGAAGTGCGAGGCGAACGCGTACGGCAGGCCGAGCAGCGCGGCGACCTGCGCGCCGTAGAGGGACGAGCCGAGGATCGACAGCGGGACGCCGGTGCCGCGGCCCGGGTAGGCGTGCACGTTCGGCACCAGGCTGGAGTCGCCGAGGAAGGCCTGCAGCTCCTGGACGTCCTGCGGGAAGCGCTCCGACGCCGTGGGGTCGCGGCGCAGGGCGCGGAAGGTCTCCTGGTCGGTGCCCGGCGCGCGGCCCAGGCCCAGCTCGATGCGGCCCGGGTGGAGCTCGGCGAGGGTGCCGAACTGCTCGGCGACCTGCAGCGGCGAGTGGTTGGGCAGCATCACGCCGCCGGCGCCGAGCGTGATCCGCTCGGTGTGCGCGGCGACGTGCGCGATGAGCACACTGGTTGCCGACGAGGCGATCGAGCGCATGTTGTGGTGCTCGGCGTACCAGATCCGCCGGAAACCCCACTGCTCCGCGCGCTGCGCCAGCCTGGTGCTCGACTCCAGGGCCTCGCGGACGCTCTCGTCCGTCGAGACGGTGGCGAGGTCGAGGATCGACAACGGCAGCGGCAGGGACACGGCGGGCACCTCTCCTCCGGCGGACACAGACTTGCTGGACAACGCCCGCGCGTCGCCGTCTCTTCCGTCCGGGCCCCGTTCCGCAGGTCACCCCGAGAACGCGCGAACGGCACCCCCCGGGCGGAGGTGCCGTTCGCGAGCGTCGGGACGGGCCCTACTTGGCCTTCTCGCCCACCCAGCTCATGAGGCCGCGGAGCTTCTCGCCGACCTGCTCGATCGGGTGCTCGGCGCCCTCCTTCTGCAGGCGGGTGAAGTTCGGCCGGCCGTTCTCGTCCTCGGCCACCCACTCGCGAGCGAAGGTGCCGTCCTGGATCTCGCCCAGGATCTTCTTCATCTCCTCCTTGGTCGCGGCGTTGACCACGCGCGGGCCGCGGGTGAGGTCGCCGTACTCGGCGGTGTCGGAGATGGAGAAGCGCTCGTTGGCGATGCCGCCCTCGTACATGAGGTCGACGATCAGCTTCAGCTCGTGCAGGCACTCGAAGTACGCGATCTCCGGGGCGTAGCCCGCCTCGGTGAGCACCTCGAAGCCGGTCTGCACCAGCGCGGCCGCGCCACCGCAGAGCACCGCCTGCTCGCCGAACAGGTCGGTCTCGGTCTCCTCTTTGAAGGTGGTCTCGATGACGCCCGCGCGGGCGCCGCCGATCCCGGCCGCGTAGGAGAGCGCGATCGCCTTGGCGTCGCCACTCGCATCCTGTTCGACCGCGATCAACGCCGGCACGCCCTTGCCGTCGACGTACTGGCGGCGGACCAGGTGGCCCGGGCCCTTCGGGGCGATCATGACGACGTCGACGTCGGCCGGGGCCTTGATCAGGTCGTACCGGATGTTGAAGCCGTGGCCGAAGGCCAGCACGTCGCCGCTCTTCAGGTTCGGCGCGATGTCGTCGGAGTAGATGAAGCGCTGCTTCGTGTCGGGCGCCAGGATCATGATCAGGTCGGCCCACGCGGACGCCTCGGCCGGGGTGAGCACCTCAAGACCCTCGTCCTGAGCCTTCTGCCGGCTCTTCGAGCCCTCCGGGAGGCCGATCTTCACCTCGACGCCGGAGTCACGCAGCGACAGCGCGTGCGCGTGCCCCTGGGAGCCGTAACCGATCACGGCGACCTTGCGGCCCTGGATGATCGACAGGTCGGCGTCGTCGTCGTAGTAGATGTTGACACTCATGACGGGTGGTGAATCCTCTCCGAAGGGGTCTTGCGCAAGTATCGGTATCGACGCTCGGACCCTGACAAGCAGGTCCTCAGCGGGCGGAAGTCGCGGTGATGGACCGGGGTCCGCGGCCGACGGCCACCATCCCGGACTGCACCATCTCGCGGATCCCGTAGGGCTCCAGCATCCGGAGCAGCGCGTTCAGCTTGTCCATCGTGCCGGTGGCCTCGACGGTCAGGGCCTCGGGGGCCACGTCGACCACCTTCGCCCGGAACAGCTGCACGGTCTCCAGGACCTGGCTGCGCACGCCGGCGTCGGCGCGCACCTTGACGAGCAGGAGCTCGCGCTGCACGGAGGCGGCGGGCTCCAGCTCGACGATCTTGATCACGTTGATCAGCTTGTTCAGCTGCTTCGTGACCTGCTCGAGGGGGAAGTCCTCGACGGAGACGACGATCGTCATCCGCGAGATCCCCGGTGTCTCGGTCTGCCCCACGGCGAGCGAGATGATGTTGAAGCCGCGGCGCGAGAACAGGCCCGACACCCGGGCCAGCACGCCGGGCTTGTCCTCGACCAGGACCGACAGGGTGTGCGTCTCGGTCATGACTGCGCCTCCGCGGGAGAGAGAACGTCGGCGCTCACTCCGAGCCACCGTCCTCGAGTGCACGCTCGGTGACCTCGTTGACCTCGTCGACGCCGGCGGACAGCTCGTCGCCCTCGAACAGCGGACGGATGTGCCGGGCCGCCATGACCTCGTCGTTGCCGGTGCCGGCCGCGACCATGGGCCAGACCTGGGCGTCGGCGCCGACCGTGAAGTCGATGACGACGGGCTGGTCGTTGATCTCCATGGCCTGCCGGATGACCCGGTCGACGTCGTCCTTCGACTCGGCACGGAGCCCGACGCAGCCCATCGCCTCGGCGAGGAGCGTGAAGTCAGGGATGCGGTGCTTGTGGGTGCCGAGGTCGGTGTTGGAGTAGCGCTGCTCGTAGAACAGCGTCTGCCACTGCCGGACCATGCCGAGGTTGCCGTTGTTGATCACGGCGACCTTGATCGGGATGCCCTCGATCGCGCAGGTGGCCAGCTCCTGGTTGGTCATCTGGAAGCAGCCGTCGCCGTCGATGGCCCACACGACTCTGTCCGGCGCGCCGGTCTTGGCGCCCATCGCCGCGGGGACGGCGTAGCCCATGGTCCCGAGGCCGCCGGAGTTGAACCAGGTGCGCGGGTTCTCGTACTTCACGAACTGCGCCGCCCACATCTGGTGCTGGCCGACGCCCGCCGCGTACAGCGCCTCGGGGCCGGCGATGGCGCCGATCCGCTCGATGACGTACTGCGGCGACAGCGAGCCGTCGTCCGGCCAGTCGTAGCCCAGCGGGAACGTGGTGCGCCAGTGGTCGAGCTGGGCCCACCAGGCCGTCAGGTCGGCGACGGTGGTCTCGCGCTCGGCCCGCACGGCCTCGATCAGCTCGGCGAGGATCTCCTTGCAGTCGCCGACGATCGGGACGTCCGCCCGCCGGTTCTTGCTGATCTCGGCCGGGTCGATGTCGGCGTGGACGATCTTCGCGCCGGGGGCGAAGCTCGAGAGCTGCCCGGTCACGCGGTCGTCGAAGCGGGCGCCGAGGGCGATGAGCAGGTCCGACTTCTGCATCGCGCCGACCGCGGACACCGAGCCGTGCATGCCGGGCATGCCGACGTGCTGCGGGTGGCTGTCCGGGAACGCCCCGCGCGCCATCAGCGTGGTGACGACCGGGATGTTCGTGAGCTCGGCGAGCTCGCGCAGCTCGGCCGAGGCCTCGGCCTTGAGCACGCCGCCGCCGACGTAGAGCACCGGCTTGCGGGCGGCCGCGATCAGCCGCGCGGCCTCGCGGATCTGCTTGCCGTGCGGCCGGGTGGTCGGCCGGTAGCCCGGCAGCTTGAGCTCCGGCGGCCACGAGAACGTGGTCCGGGCCTGCAGCGCGTCCTTGGAGATGTCCACCAGCACCGGGCCGGGTCGGCCCGTGGCGGCCAGGTGGAACGCCTCGGCGATCGCCCGCGGGATCTCCGCGGCGTCGGTCACCAGCATGTTGTGCTTGGTCACCGGCATGGTGATGCCGGTGATGTCGGCCTCCTGGAACGCGTCCGTGCCGATCAGCGGCCGGGCCACCTGGCCGGTGATGGCCACCACCGGCACCGAGTCCATGTGCGCGTCGGCGAGCGGGGTGATCAGGTTCGTGGCGCCCGGGCCCGAGGTCGCCATGCAGACCCCGACCCTGCCGGTGGCCTGCGCGTACCCGGTCGCGGCGTGGCCCGCGCCCTGCTCGTGCCGGACGAGGACGTGCCGCACGCTCGTCGAGTCCAGCAGCGGGTCGTAGGCCGGCAGGATCGCCCCGCCGGGGATCCCGAAGACGGTGTCGCAGCCGATCGACTCGAGCGAGCGCACGAGCGACTGGGCTCCGGTCACCTGCTCCGGGCCGGATCGCGGCCCGGGCACGTCAGCGCGGTTCTCGGGGCGCTGGCCGGGGGCGCCGTTCTGGCGGCCCCCGGGCACTCCTGCGCGTCCCGGCGGCGGTGCCGGTTTGGGTCCCGGGGTGCCGGGACGGGGCGTGGCGGTGGTCATCTGCGCTGCCTCGCTGCTGTCGGTGCCGATGATCGGGTCTGCCCTGGACATGAAAAAACCCCCGCCGCCTGGGCCAGGCGTGACGAGGGTGGCGCGTCGTGGTCCGAGTACTCGGGAGCTACTCAGGCGTGGACGCGCCTGGGAAGTACGAGAATTCGGAGGGCCGACATGGCGACGACGCTAGCACGCTCGCGGGAGCGGGCGTCAACCGGCTGGGACGGCGTCTCCCGCATCGTGGGAGAGGCGCCGGTCACGCGGAGGCGCCGGTCACGGGACCGCACGGGAAGTGTCGGCGGGAGGTGCGACCATGGGGGACGTGAGCGCAGAGAAGACCAGCAGGCCCGGCATCGCGGAGGGGCACGTCGCCTCGGCGGACAAGCTCGCCCCGCGGGCGGTGCCCACGCGGCTGTCCTTCCGCCGTTCGCCGCTGGCCCTGGCCGGCGCCGCGTTCTTCCTGGTCGCCGCGATCCCGTTCGCCTTCGGGGCCCCGTGGCTGTGGCTCGTCTACGTGCTCCCGCTCGCGTTCTCGTACTGGATCGTGCGGGTGCGCACGGTGGTCGACGCCGACTCGGTCACCGCTCGTCGTCTGTTCTCCGCACGGCGCGTACCGTGGCCGGAGATCAGCTCGCTGCGACTGGGCAAGAAATCCCGGGTCAGCGCGGTGCTGACGGACGGGACCGAGCTACCGCTGCCGACCGTCCACGTCCGCGACCTTCCCGCGCTGGCCGCCGTGTCCGGCGGCAGGCTGCCCGACCCGGCTGGAGAGTAGAGACGAGATGCCGGCCCTTCGTTCCCGAGTCACCACGCACGGCCGCAACGCCGCCGGAGCCCGTTCCCTGTGGCGCGCCACCGGCATGGGCGACGACGACTTCGGCAAGCCGATCGTCGCCATCGCCAACTCCTACACGCAGTTCGTGCCCGGTCACGTGCACCTCAAGGACCTCGGCGACCTCGTCGCCTCGGCGATCCGCGAGGCCGGCGGCGTGCCCCGCGAGTTCAACACGATCGCGGTCGACGACGGCATCGCGATGGGCCACGGCGGCATGCTCTACTCGCTGCCCTCCCGCGAGATCATCTCCGACGCGGTCGAGTACATGGTCAACGGGCACGCGGCCGACGCGCTCGTCTGCATCTCGAACTGCGACAAGATCACCCCGGGTATGCTCAACGCCGCGATGCGGCTCAACATCCCCACCGTCTTCGTGTCCGGCGGGCCGATGGAGGCCGGCAAGGCCGTCGTCGTCGACGGGGTGGCGCACGCCCCCACCGACCTGATCACCGCGATCTCGGCGTCGGCGTCGTCGCAGGTCGACGAGGACGGACTGTCGATCGTCGAGCGGTCCGCCTGCCCGACCTGCGGCTCGTGCTCCGGCATGTTCACCGCGAACTCGATGAACTGCCTCACCGAGGCGCTCGGGCTCTCGCTGCCCGGCAACGGCTCCACGCTGGCCACGCACGCCGCCCGTCGCGAGCTGTTCCTCGAGGCCGGCCGCACCGTGATGGCGCTGGCGAAGCGCTGGTACACCCACGACGACGAGTCCGCGCTCCCCCGCAACATCGCCACCCGCGAGGCGTTCGAGAACGCCATGGCCCTCGACGTCGCGATGGGCGGCTCCACCAACACGGTGCTGCACATCCTGGCCGCGGCGCAGGAGGGCGAGATCGGCTTCTCGCTCGCCGACATCGACGCGATCTCCCGCCGGGTGCCCTGCCTGGCCAAGGTCTCGCCGAACTCGGACTACCACATGGAGGACGTCCACCGGGCCGGCGGCATCCCCGCCATCCTGGGCGAGCTGTGGCGGGCCGGGCTGCTCAACGAGGGCGTGCACTCCGTCCACTCCCCCTCGCTGGCGCAGTGGCTCTCCGAGTGGGACATCCGCGCGGAGAAGCCGTCGGAGAAGGCCGTCGAGCTGTACCACGCCGCGCCGGGCGGGGTCCGGACCACCGAGGCGTTCTCCACCGAGAACCGTTGGTCGTCGCTGGACACCGACGCCGCGGGCGGCTGCATCCGCGACCGTGAGCACGCCTACACCGCCGACGGCGGGCTCGCCGTGCTGCGCGGCAACCTCTCCGAGAACGGCGCGGTGATCAAGACCGCCGGGATCCCGGAGGACATCTGGCGGTTCGAGGGCCCGGCGCGGGTCGTCGAGAGCCAGGAGGAGGCCGTGTCGGTCATCCTCACCAAGCAGATCCAGCCCGGCGACGTCCTGGTCGTCCGCTACGAGGGCCCCGCGGGCGGGCCGGGCATGCAGGAGATGCTGCACCCGACCGCGTTCCTCAAGGGCGCCGGCCTGGGCGCGAAGTGCGCGCTGGTCACCGACGGCCGGTTCTCCGGCGGGTCGAGCGGCATCTCGGTCGGGCACGTCGCCCCCGAGGCCGCGGCCGGCGGCGCGATCGGGCTGGTGCAGGACGGGGACCGGATCCTCATCGACGTCCGAGAGCGGACGCTGCAGATCCTGGTCGACGACGAGGTGCTCGCCGAGCGTTCGGCCAAGATGGAGGCCTCCGAGCGGCCGTGGACGCCGAAGGACCGGGACCGCGTGGTCTCCAAGGCCCTCCGCGCCTACGCCGCCATGGCCACCAGCGCCGACACCGGCGCCGTCCGGCAGGTCCCGTAACCCCATTCCGTTCGCATTATGGAACCATAATGCGCATTCCGACCGCCCTCGAGCGCGTTATGGAACCATAAATGCGCTCGGGGCGGGGGAATACACGCATTATGGTTCCATAATGCTGGCGTAGGTTGGGGTCATGACGCTTCCTACGCGGACCCTCGGCTCCCTCACCGTCTCGGCCCAGGGGCTGGGCTGCATGGGCATGAGCCAGAGCTACGGCACCGGGGACGACACCGAGTCGATCGCCACGATCCACCGCGCGCTCGACCTGGGCGTCACCCTGCTCGACACCGCGAACGTCTACGGCGCCGGGGTCAACGAGGAGCTCGTCGGCCGGGCGATCCGGGACCGCCGCGACGAGGTCGTGCTCGCCACCAAGTTCGGGATCGTCCGCGACGCGGAGGGCCACCAGGGCGCCCGCGGCGACGCCGCCTACGTCACGCAGTGCTGCGACGAGTCCCTCGCCCGCCTCGGCGTGGACCACATCGACCTCTACTACCAGCACCGGGTCGACCCGGACACACCGATCGAGGAGACCTGGGGCGCCCTCGCCGAGCTGGTCGAGGCGGGCAAGATCCGGTACGCGGGGATCTCCGAGGCGGGTGCGGCCACCATCCGGGCCGCGCACGCCGTGCACCCGGTCGCCGCGTTGCAGAGCGAGTGGTCGCTGTGGACCCGCGACATCGAGGGCGAGATCGCGTCGACCTGCGCGGAGCTGGGGATCGGGATCGTGCCCTTCTCCCCGCTCGGCCGCGGCTTCCTGACGGGCTCGATCACCTCGACGTCGCAGCTCGGCGAGAAGGACATGCGCGCCGGCCTGCCCCGCTTCAGCGAGGAGAACCTGGCCGCCAACCTCGCGATCGTCGAGACCGTGAAGGCGCTGGCGGAGAAGCGCGGCGTCACCGCCGGGCAGCTCGCGCTGGCGTGGGTGCAGGCCAAGGGCGAGCACGTGGTGCCGATCCCGGGCACCAAGCGCCGCACCTACCTGGAGCAGAACGTCGAGGCCGCGACCCTGGAGCTCACGCCCGAGGAGATCGGCGAGCTCGACGCCGTCGGCGCCGGGGTGGCGGGCGCCCGGTACCCGGAGCACCTCCAGCGCAACGTCGGTCACTGAGGGACTGTCCGGGCGCCGAGACCGCGGCGGATGATCCCCCGGCCTGTGCGCGGTGAGTGGTCCACTCACCGCGCACAGGCGCGGAGTGCGGGATCGAGGCGGGCCAGGGACTCCGCGGCCGTCTCGATCATCTCCGTGACCCGGTCCGCGCCGAGGTGGTCGGCCGCGAACCCCAGGTACTGCACGTGCACGTGGGCCCGCGCCCACTCCCGTTCGACGGCGGCGAGCGGGCCGGGCAGGGCGGGGGCCTCGGCGCGGTAGGCCGAGTCGTCGGACCGGCCCTGGGCCTCGAGGACCGCGAGGTCGAGCCCGGCCGGCGCCGTCCGGGCGTTGCCCCAGTCGATCAGTGCGCCGCCCAGGATGTTGCCGCGGTGCGGATCGCCGTGGCAGAGCGTCCGGGGCAGCAGGGCGAGCGCCGCCCCGATCCGCGGGTCGTGCGCCCACTCGGCCACCAGCCCGGCCGCCCGCTCGTACGCGGGCTCGCCGGTGCGCGCGGCGCCGCCGCGCAGCGGGACGAGGGTCCGTTCGCAGAGCGCGACCCACCACGCGGCGTCGACCACCGGGACGCCGCGGGCCCGCTTGCGGAACCAGTGCCGGTGCACGCGCGCGAGGGTCCGCCAGACGTCGTCGGGCACCGGGTCGCCCTCCGCCGCGGGCTGCCCGTCGACCCAGGTCAGCACGAGCGGATCCGCATGGAGCAGGCGCGGCGCGGTCACCCCCTCGACCACGGCGACCGCGCGCATCGCGGCGACCTCGACCGGGGCCGCGGGCTTGACCACGACCGGCGTCACCCGGTCCCCGACCCGCAGGTCGACGCGCTCGACCCCCTGTGCGACGTATCCGCCGGTCAGCGGGCCGCGGCCGACGATCTCCGCCTGGCCGCCCAGCCGTCGTCCGACGGCGGGGAGCCAGTCCGTCACCGCAGGCCGAACAGCACGCCCACCGCGACCGCGACCGCGACGACCAGGAAGAGCACGGCCCACGGCACCGGCCGGCGCTGCCAGGTCCGGCCGCTGTCCAGCGAGATCCGCCCGGCCCCGACGAACAGCAGCGCGGCGAGCCCGGCGCCCAGCGCGACGTCGAGCTCCAGGGCGTTCGGCGAGACCGCGACGAAGAACGGGCTGCCCCACTTGACCGCGACCGCGCAGATCTTGACGGCGAGCAGGCCGGCCGCCGCCAGCGGCGTGAACAGCCCGAGCACCAGCAGCGCGCCGAGGATCAGCTCGCCGAAGCCGAGCGCCCACGCCAGCATCGAGGCCTGCCGGAAGCCCAGGTCGGTCAGGATCGCGGTGGTCGCGCCGATGCCCCGGCCGCCCCACATCGCGAAGACCTTCTGCAGGCCGTGCGCCACGAAGATCCCGCCGACGCCGAGGCGCAGCAGCAGCATGCCGACGTCGGCCCCGCCGCTCCACGCGACCGGCCGCCGGTCCGTGTCCTGCTCCGGGGGCCGGGTCCCGCCGAGCGTGCCGATGTCGAACTGCCTGGTGGGCTCGGTCATGGCCCCGAGGGTATCGGCGCGCGGGCCGCCGTAGGCGTCGCCGACCAGCGTGTTCGCCAGGTTTCGCCCGGTGGGGCCGGGGCACTCGATGACCATGGCGGACACCAAGGACGGACCCGAGCTGCACCCCGACACGCTGAAACTGGCCGAGGGCGCCAACTTCGCCGCGGTCGCGACCGTCTTCCCCAGCGGGCTGATCCAGAACCACATGATCTGGTGCGGGATCAAGGACGGGAAGCTGGTGCTCAACACCGAGACGCACCGGGCGAAGGCGCGCAACGTCGGGCGGGACTCCCGGATCACGGTGCTGATCCGCGACGAGGACAACCCGTACCGCTACGCCGAGGTCCGCGGGCGCGTCGCCGACACGACGACCGGCGACGAGGCGCGCACCCACATCGACGAGCTCTCGCAGAAGTACAACGGCCAGGACTACCCGCCCGACATGATCAAGAGCGAGCGGGTGATCCTCTGGATCACTCCCGAGCGGCAGACCCTCGTCGACCAGAGCAACGACGTCGGCACCGAGGACTGAGCGTCGGAGCTGGTTCGGATCCGGCCTCGGTAGCCGTTCTCAGTAGCCGTTCTTCACCACGTTCGGCGGCTCCTCCCCGCGCGCGAAGTAGCCGAGCTGCTCGCGCATCACGCGGAAGGCGCGGCTCATCGCGGCGGGGACGCTGCCGCCGACGTGCGGGGTCAGCAGCAGCCCCGGCGCCTCCCACAGCGGGTGACCGGCCGGGAGCGGCTCCGGGTCGGTGACGTCGAGCGCCGCCCGCAGCCGGCCGCTGCGCAGCTCCGCCAGCAGGGCGTCCGTGTCGGCGACGGGTCCGCGCGCGCCGTTGACCAGTACCGCGCCGTCGGGCATCGCGGCGAGGAAGTCCTTGTCGACCAGGCCCCTGGTCTCGTCCGTCAGCGGGACGATCACCACGCAGACGTCGTGCTGCGGCAGCAGGTCGTGGACCTCGTCGATGCCGTGCACGCCCTCGCGCTTGCGCCGGCCCACCAGCGTGGTCGTGACCTCGAACGGCTCGAGCCGGCGCACGAGGTTCTCCGCGACGTCGCCCGCCCCGACGATCAGCACGCGCTTGCCGCCGAGCTCGTCGGTGATGTGTTGGGACCACTCGCCGCGCTCCTGCGCCTGCACGAACCCCGGCAGCTCCCGGTACACCGCGAGGAGCACCGCGACGACCCACTCCGCCGTCGCGCCGCCGTGTGCGCCCTTGCCGTCGGAGAGCAGGACGCCGTCGGGGAGCTTCCCGATCCACGCCTCCGCGCCGGCGGTGAGCAGCTGCACGAGCCTGAGGTTCGGCAGCTGGTCCGCGAGCTCCACGACCTTCCCGATCGCGAGGAACGGCGGCACGAGGACCTCGGCCTCCTCGGCGCCCGCCGGGAGCGGCTTCTTCGGGTCGTAGACCAGGGGGCGGAGGTTCGGCAGGTCGGCGAGGGCGTCGGCACCGCGCGGGTGCGGGACCAGGACCACGGTCATGACGCCGACGCTACTCACCGGCCGCTCACCTCAGCGCGCCTAGCCTGATCACGTGCGCCACCGCCCTCCCCGCCTGCGGCTCGCGCTGGTCGCCCTGATCGGCCTGCTCGGGCTCATGGCGGGCTGCGCGAGCTTCCCGGACGAGGGCCCGCGGAACTGGCAGGAGAAGACCGAGGGGCAGGGCGAGCTGGGCGGGCCGCCCTCGGTGCAGGAGGCGCCCGGGAGCGAGCCGGGCGACCAGAACGGCGACGGGTCGCCCGACTCCGGCGCCCCGCAGGCCCCGTCGGGCTGCGACGACCCGGACCCCCAGGTCGTCGCCACCTGCCTGGATCCCGTGGGTGCGGTCGCGGTCCTGCCCAACGGCGTGTCGGCGCTGGTCGGCGAACGCGCGACCGGCCGGGTGCTGCGGGTCGAGCGCGGGAAGGACCCGGTGCTGGTCACCACCGTGCCGGTCGACACGGCCGGCGGTGGCGGGCTGACCGGGCTGGTGCTCTCCCCCACCTACGAGGAGGACCGGCTCGTCTACGCCTACGCGACCACGCCGGAGGACAACCGGGTGCTCCGGCTCGCCCCGAACGAGCCGCCGAAACCGGTGCTGACCGGTATCCCCAAGGGCCCGGCCGGCAACGGCGGCGCGCTCGGCACGGACGCCGGCAACACGCTGCTCGTCGCCACCGGCAACGCCGGCGACCCCGCCCCCGCGCCCACCGCGCTCAACGGCAAGGTCCTGCGGATCGACACCCTCGGCCGGCCCGCCGCGGCCAACCCGAACCCCGGTTCGCCGGTGCTGAGCACGGGCCTGGCCCAGCCGGGCGGGATCTGCACGGACCCCGCCAGCGAGTCGGTGTGGGTGACCGACCGGACTGCCGCACGCGATGTGCTCTACCGGGTCGCGCCCGGCCCCCTCGGCCCCGCGGCGTGGACCTGGCCGGACCGGCCGGGCGTCGCAGGCTGCATGGCCCAGCCGGGCGTGCTCACGGTCGCGCTGACCGGCGGTGCGGCCCTGTCGGTGCTGCGCCCCGCCGACGACGGCAGCTTCTCCGGCGCCCCGGAGACGCTCCTGGTCAACGTCTACGGCCGGCTCAACGCCGCCACCCTCGGCTCGGACGGCCTGCTCTGGCTGGGCACGGTCAACAAGTCGGGCGGCAAGCCCGTGGCCAGCGACGACCGCGTCATCCGCATCCAACCGCCCAGCGGGGGCGGGGCCTCCCGCGCCTGACCGCGGCCGCAGTCGGGTCCCCGATCAGTGATCACTGCGACGGGCCGGGCGTGGTGCGGGTCGAAGCAGGGGTCGGTGATTCTCGCGAACCGTCCCGGGTCGTGATCACCCGCCATGGACGCGCACCGTCGAATTCCGACCTTCCCCGTCCACGATCAGTGATCACGGCCAGGAGCCCGGTCAGCCCCTGCCCGCAACGACGCGGCCACGGACAGACCCACAGCCATGATCACTCATCGTGGACGCACGCAGTCGAATTCCGACCTTCCCCATCCACGATCGGCGATCACGGCGAGGAGCCGGCGACCCCTCACGAACCACAGCGCGGCCCACTCCAAGCCATGATCACGTCCCGTGGACACGGGACGTCGAATTCCGACCTTCCCCATCCACGATCGGCGATCACGGCGAGGAGTCGGCGACCCCTCACGAACCACAGCACGGCCCACTCCAAGCCATGATCACGTCCCGTGGACACGGGACGTCGAATTTCGACCTTTCCCGTCCACGATCAGTGATCACTGCTCGAGCGGGCGTGCCGCGGGCCCGGGCCGGGGCGGGCCGGGGCGGGGCGGCGATCCTCACGAACCACAGCACGGACCACCTCAGGCCATGATCACGTCCTGTGGACGCGGAGCGTCGCTTTCCGACCCTCCCCATCCACAACGGACGATCATGGGCTGAGGAGCTCGGTGGAACGGGCACGGCCCCACCCTCCGGCGAGCGCGCCGGTGGATGGGGCCGTGGAGCCGAGCTGTGGGCAGGTCGTGCGTGATCAGTGGTGCTCCTGGGCACCACCGACCCCGCACGGGCCGATCAGCTGCAGCGTTCGATGATCAGCTCGCGGACGCGCTTGGCGTCGGCCTGGCCCTTGGTGGCCTTCATGACCGCGCCGACGATCGCGCCGGCGGCCTGGACCTTGCCGCCCTTGATCTTCTCGACGACGTCGGGCTGGGCCGCGAGGGCCTCGTCGACGGCGGCGATGAGGGCGCCGTCGTCGGACACGACCTTCAGGCCGCGCTTCTCGACGACCTCGTCCGGCTCGCCCTCGCCCGCGAGCACGCCGTCGACCACCTGACGGGCCAGCTTGTTGTTGAGGTCGCCGGCGGCCACCAGCGCGATCACGCGGGCGACCTGGGCCGGGGTGATCGGCAGGTCGGCCAGCTCCACGCCGCGCATGTTGGCCTGCTGGGCCAGGTACGCCACCCACCACGAGCGGGCCTCGCCGGCGGGCGCACCCTCGGCGACGGTCGCCTCGATGAGCTCGAGCGCCCCGGCGTTGACCAGGTCGCGCAGCTCCTCGTCGGACAGGCCCCAGGCCTCCTGGATGCGCTTGCGGTGTTCCCAGGGCAGCTCGGGCAGCGTGCCGCGCAGCTCCTCGACCCACTCGGCGCTCGGCGCGATCGGGACCAGGTCGGGCTCCGGGAAGTACCGGTAGTCCTCCGAGGTCTCCTTGCGCCGGCCCGGCCGGGTGGAGCCGGACTGCTCCTCGAAGTGCCGGGTCTCCTGGACGATCGACCCGCCGCCGTCGAGCACGCCGGCCTGGCGCTGCATCTCGAACCGGACGGCCCGCTCGACCGACCGCAGGGAGTTGACGTTCTTGGTCTCGGTGCGGGTGCCGAGCACGCCGGAGCCGGTGGGCGAGAGCGACAGGTTGACGTCGCACCGCATGGAGCCCTGGTCCATCCGGACGTCCGAGACGCCGAGGGACTTGATCAGGTCCCGCAGCTGCGTGACGTACGCGCGCGCCACCTCCGGCGCGCGGGCGCCGGTGTCCGGGATCATCTTCGTGACGATCTCGATCAGCGGCACGCCGGCCCGGTTGTAGTCGAGCAGCGAGTACTCCGCGCCGTGGATCCGGCCGTCCGCACCGCCGACGTGCAGCGACTTGCCGGTGTCCTCCTCCATGTGCGCGCGCTCGATGCCCACGCGCACGACCTCGCCGTCCTCCAGCTGGACGTCCATCCAGCCGTTCACGGCGATCGGCTCGTCGTACTGCGAGGTCTGGAAGTTCTTGGGCATGTCCGGGTAGAAGTAGTTCTTCCGCGCGAACCGGCCCCACGGCGCGATCGAGCAGTTCAGCGCCAGCCCGATCCGGATCGCCGCCTCGACCGCGGCCTGGTTGACCACGGGCAGCGAGCCGGGCAGACCCAGGCAGGTCGGGCAGACCTGGGTGTTGGGCTCGGCGCCGAAGTCGGTGGGGCAGCCGCAGAACATCTTCGTGGCGGTCGACAGCTCGACGTGCACCTCGAGCCCGAGCGTGGGCTCGTAGCGGGCCAGCACGTCGTCGAAGTCGACCAGGGCGGGAGCGGTGGTTGTCACTTCGCGACCTCCGGGACGCGGGCGATCAGCGGCCCGCCCTCGTCGGCGTCGCGCGCGGCCTCGAAGGCGGCGCCGACGCGGTACATCACGGCCTCGCCCAGCGCGGGCGCCATGACCTGCAGACCGACCGGCAACCCGTCCTCCTCCGCGAGGCCCGACGGCACCGACATGCCGGCCACGCCCGCGAGGTTGGTCGGGATGGTGGCGAGGTCGTTGAGGTACATGGCCAGCGGGTCGTCGACCTTCTCGCCGATCGGGAAGGCCGTGGTCGGCGCGGTGGGGCTGACCAGCACGTCCGCCTGCTCGAACGCGGCGGCGAAGTCCCGGCTGATCAGGGTGCGGACCTTCTGCGCCTGGCCGTAGTAGGCGTCGTAGTAGCCCGACGACAGCGCGTAGGTGCCGAGGATGATCCGACGCTTGGCCTCGGGGCCGAACCCGGCCTCGCGGGTCGCGGCCATGACCTCCTCGGCCGAGGCGCCCTTGTCGACGCGCAGGCCGTAGCGCATCGCGTCGAACCGCGCGAGGTTCGACGACACCTCGCTCGGCAGGATCAGGTAGTACGCGGCCAGCCCGTACTCGAAGTGCGGGCAGGACACCTCGACGATCTCGGCGCCGAGCTTCTCCAGGCGGCGCAGCGCCGCGTCGAACGACGCCCGCACGCCGGGCTGGTAGCCCTCGCCGCCCAGCTCGCGCACCACGCCGATGCGGACGCCGGACAGATCGCCCTGCGCGCCGATCCGCGCGGCCTCGACGACGGCCGGCACCGGCGCGTCGATCGAGGTGGAGTCGAGCGGGTCGTGCCCCGCGATCACCTCGTGCAGCAGCGCGGCGTCGAGCACCGTGCGGGCGCACGGGCCGCCCTGGTCGAGCGAGGACGCGCAGGCCACGAGGCCGTAGCGGGACACCCCGCCGTAGGTCGGCTTGACGCCCACGGTGCCGGTGACGGCCGCGGGCTGGCGAATCGAGCCACCGGTGTCCGTGCCGATCGCCAGCGGCGCCTCGAACGCGGCGAGCGCGGCCGCGGACCCCCCGCCGGACCCGCCGGGGATCCGGGAGAGGTCCCACGGGTTGCGGGTGGGCCCGTACGCCGAGTGCTCGGTGGAGGAGCCCATGGCGAACTCGTCCATGTTCGTCTTGCCCATGATCGTGATCCCGGCGGCGCGTAGCCGGGCGGTGAGCGTGGCGTCGTACGGCGGGCGCCAGCCCTCGAGCATCTTCGAGCCGCAGGTCGTGGGCATGTCCACGGTGGTGAACACGTCCTTGAGCGCGAGCGGGACACCCGCCAGCGGCGACGCGGGCGCGGTGCCCGCCTTGATCGCCTCGTCGACCAGCGCGGCGTTGGCCAGCGCGGCTTCCGCGCCGACGTGCAGGAACGCGTGCACCTCGCCGTCGACCTCGGCGATCCGGTCCAGGTGGGCCTGCGCGGCCTCGACGGCCGAGACGTCGCCGGTGTGGATCCGCGTGGCCAGCTCCGCCGCCGTGAGGCGGGTCAGGTCGCTCACTGTTCCTCCCCCAGGATCCGGGGCACGCGGAAGCGGCCCTCCTCGGCGGCGGGCGCACACGCGAGCGTCTGTTCCTGGCTCAGCCCGGGACGCCGGACGTCGGGCCGGAAGACGTTCTGCAGCGGCACCGCGTGCGACGTCGGCGGGATGTCCTCGGCGGCCACCTCGCCCACCCGGGCGACGGCGCCGAGGATGACGTCGAGCTGGCCGGCGAAGACGTCGAGCTCGTCGTCCGTGACGGCCAGCCGGGCCAGCCGGGCGAGGTGCGCGACCTCGTCCCGGGAGATGGCCCCCGTGGAATCGGGCCCCCTGGAATCGGGCCCGGAGACGGCAGGCCCAGAGTCGGCGGGCATGTCCCTCCTCGAGGAGACGGGTGCGGACCCGCAGCCGTGCGCCGCGGTCCGTGGAAACTTCGGTCCCGAGCGGGGGCGCGCCTGGGGTCGGTCGGAGGGCACCTCGCCCGCTCGTCCACCAGTCTATTCGCGCCCACCGACAGTCCGCCGACGGGTTTCGCCGCCGCTGTCAACCCCCTGCGCCTGTCCCCACCCGCCCCGGGTTTGGCAGGATCGGGCGAGAGGCGACGCCCCAGTCGAGGCGGGTGGGCGTCGTCGTGTCGTGCATTCGGTCAGAGGGAGGCGTGGCGGAGTGTCGTTCCTGCTCCGGGTGGTCCTGCCGGACAAGCCGGGCATCCTGGGCGCGGTCGCCACGGCCCTCGGCGACGCCGGGGCGGACATCCTGGGTGTCGACGTCGTCGAGCGTTCGGACGGGCAGGCGGTCGACGACCTGGCCGTCGAGCTGCCGTCGGGGCGCCCGCCGGACGTCCTGATCACCGCGGCCGAGTCGGTGCCCGGGGTCCAGGTGGAGTCCGTGCGGCCCTCCAGCGGTCGCCTGGACACCCACCGCGAGCTGGAGCTGGTCGACGCGATCGCCTCCGATCCCGCGAACGGGCTTGCCCGGCTCGCCGAGGAGGTCCCGCGGCTGTTCCGGGCGGGCTGGGCGATCGTCGCCGTGCGCGAGGAGGGCCGCTCCTACCGGGTGGCCGACTCCTCGGCGGCGCCGGAGACGCGGGCGGGCGACCTGCCGTGGCTGCCGCTGGACAAGGCGATGGTCGTCGACCCCGAGGTGCACTGGGTGCCCGAGCCGTGGAGCGCGCTCGACACCGAGCTGGCCGCCGCACCGTTCGGCACCTCGCTGCCCGCCAAGGCGCTGGTCGTGGGGCGTCCGGGCGGGCCGGCGTTCCGGCCGTCGGAGCTGGCGCGGCTGGCCCACCTCGCCGGCATCGTCGCGACGGTCCTCGGGTCCTGACGGCCGTGGACCGGCCCTGGGCGCGCGTCCCGCCGGCGGCCGGGAAGGCGCTGCGCCCCTACGTCGTGGGCGCCACCGACGAGATCATCGCCGAGGTCCGGGCGCAGGTCTCGGAGTACTCGCGGCCGCTGAAGGGCAACTTCGGCAACCGGATCACGCAGGGCGTCACGGTCGCGCTGGACCAGTTCGTCAGGCTGCTGGGCTCGGACACGGAGCTGCCGGACACCCGCATCTACGCCGAGCTGGGCCGCGTCGAGCACCGCGAGGGCCGCACGCTCGCCGCGCTGCAGAGCGCCTACCAGGTCGGCACGCGCACGGTCTGGCGCGCGGTCGGCGAGAGCCCGGTCGCGCGTGCCCTGCCGCCCGACGTGATCTTCGCGCTCGCCGAGGCGCTGTTCTCCTACGTCGAGCAGCTGTCGGCGGCGTCGGTCTCCGGCTGGGCCGAGGAGGAGGCCATGCGGGCCGGGTCCCTGCAGACCCGGCGCAACGCCCTGGTCGAGGCCCTGGTCACACAGCCGCCGGTCCCGCCGGCGGAGATCGAGAAGCTCGCCACCGCGGCGGGCTGGCCGCTTCCGGCGCGGCTGGCGGCCCTCGTCGTCGACGACGCCGTGGAGGTCGCCGGCCGGATCCCCGGCGCGGTCGCGGCCGACCTCGACCCGGCCGGGGTCGCGTTCGTGCCCGCGGTCCGCGAGGGGCTCGACGAGCTGGTGCGGGCCGCGCTGCGGGACCGGACGGCGGTCCTGGGGCCGGTCGTGCCGGCGGCCGAGGCACACCGGTCGGCGGCGCGGGCGCGGGCGGCCTGGCCGGCGCACGCGGCGGGGCTGCTCGCCCGGGACGGCGACCCGCTGCTGCGCGCCGACACCCACCTCGTCGAGCTGCTGCTGGTCGGGGCGCCCGACCTGGCCGCGGACCTGCGGGAGCGGGTACTCGGGCCGGTGCAGGACATGCCGTCCGGCGCGGCGGCCCGCGCGCTGGAGACGCTGCGGGCCTGGCTCGACGCGCACGGCGACGTCACCACCGCGGCCGCGGCCCTGCACGTGCACCCGCAGACGGTGCGCTACCGCCTCGCCGGCCTGCGGGAGGTCTACGGCGAGGCCCTCGACGACCCCGCCCGCCGCCTCGAGCTGGAGGTCGGCCTCCGCGCCCTCGACGCGAAACCCTGACGGGTTGTGGCTCCATGACGCGCGTATTCGGCCATCGATGTCGCCTTATGGAACCATAACGCGCTGATCCTGCCGTGGAATCCGCGTTATGGAGCCATAATGCGGTCGATGAGGATCGGAAACCGCATCATGGCTCCATGATGCGTGGTCTACGCGGCGAGGCGGGCGGGGGCGACGCGGCGGACGGCCTTCCCGATCCGGCTGCGGGGCGTGGGCTTCGGGGCGCCGTAGCGCTCGTGGCCGCCGGGGAAGGCGAGCCGGAGGATCTTGCGCCACACCTTCGCGTACTGCGTCGGGAGCGGGCCGGCGTTGTACGGCAGGCCGTAGCGCTCGCAGATCTCCCGCACGCGCGGCGCGATCTCGGCGTAGCGGTTGCTGGGCAGGTCGGGGAAGAGGTGGTGCTCGATCTGGTGCGACAGGTTGCCGGTCATCAGGTGCATCGCCTTGCTGCCGGTCAGGTTCGCCGAGCCGAGCATCTGCCGGATGTACCACTCGCCCTGGGTCTCGCCCTCGAGCCGCTCCTCCTCGAAGGTCTCCGTGCCGTCCGGGAAGTGGCCGCAGAAGATCACCGCGTGCGACCAGACGTTCCGCACGGTGTTGGCGGTGAGGTTCGCGACGAGCGTCGACAGCGCCGACGGGCCGGAGAGCAGCGGGAACAGCACGTAGTCCTTGGCCGCCTGCTTGCCGATCTTCCGGAAGGTCGCGGCGATCTGCGGCTTGGCCTCGGCCCAGGGCTTCTCGCCGCTCTTGATCTTGTCGGTCTCGATGTCGTAGAGCGCGATGCCGTACTCGAAGATCAGCGACAGCCCGATGTTCGTGAACGGCTGCAGCAGGTGCTTCGGCCGCCACTCCTCCTCCGGCGTGATCCGCATGACCGTGTAGCCGAGGTCGCGGTCCTTCCCCCGGATGTTGGTGAAGGTGTGGTGCTCGTAGTTGTGCGAGCGCTTCCAGAACTCCGCCGGGTCGACGTGGTCCCAGTCCCAGGTCGTCGAGTGGATCTTCGGGTCCCGCATCCAGTCCCACTGGCCGTGCAGGATGTTGTGCCCGAGCTCCATGTTCTCGAGGATCTTGGCGACCGACAGCGCGGCGGTGCCCGCGATCCACGCCGGCGGGAACTTCGAGAACAGCAGCAGGGCGCGACCGCCGAACTCCAGGCCGCGCTGGGCGCGGATCACCGCGTGGATGTAGCGGGCATCGCGTTCGCCGCGGGTGGCGACGACCTCCTCGCGGATCGCGTCGAGCTCCGCGCCGAGCGCCTCGACCTGCTCGGCCGTGAGGTGGGCGGCGGCGGAGACCTTCTCCCCGCCGTCCTCGGGGACGGTCTCGAGGGTGGTCCGGGGGTCGCGACGAAGCATGCGGTGTCTCTCCAGCTCAGTGGGTCGTGAGTCGCAGGGGGCTGCGCTCACGGTCTACAGGTCGAGGGTGATGTCGCCGGTGGGAGCGGAGACGCAGGTGCGGACCGGACGGCCCGGTTGGTCGGCGGCGTCGATCAGGTCGCCGGACTGCAGGTCCCGGACGGCGCCGGCCTGCAGCTTCCCGACGCAGGTGTGGCAGATCCCCATCCGGCACCCGTTGGGCAGCAGGGCGCCGGCGGCCTCCCCGGCCAGCAGGACGGGGGTGTCGGACTCGGCGTCGGCGACGAGGCCGCTGGCGGCGAACGTGATCCGCCCGCCGGTCCCGGTCGCGCTCCCGACCCGCTTCGGGGCGAACCGCTCGACGTGCAGCAGCTCCGGGTCCCCCACCCGCTCCCAGTGCTCGGCGAGGGTGTCGAGCAGGCCGGCGGGCCCGCAGGCCCAGGTCTCGCGGACGGCCCAGTCCGGCACGGCGTCGGCGAGGGTGTCCGGGGTGAGCCGGCCCGCCCCCGCGGTGTGCCGCTCGACGAGCCGGAGCCCGGTCCGCGCGGCCAACGCGCGCAGCTCCGGGCCGAACACCACGTCGTCGGGCGTGCGGTCGCAGTGGACCAGGACCGCGCCGGAGAGCGCTGCGGGGTCGAGCGAGCGCAACATCCCCATGACGGGCGTGATGCCGCTGCCCGCGGTGACGAACAGCAGCTTCTCCGGCGTCGGCTCGGGGAGCGTGAACTCCCCCGCCGCCGGCCCGAGCCCGACGACGGTGCCCACGGGGGTGTCGTGCGCCAGCCGGCCGGACAGGATCCCGCCCGGCACGGCGGTGACCGCGACCGACAGCAGCCGATCGCCCGGCCGCGAGGTGACCGAGTAGGTCCGCCAGTGCCAGACGCCCGCGACCTGCAGCCCGATCCCGAGGTACTGGCCGGGGACGTGCCGCGCGAACGGCGTGCCCGGCCGCAGCACCAGCGTGGTGGTGTCGGGGGTCTCGCGGACGACCCGCACCACGCGGGCGCGCGGCGCGGACCGCGACCACATCGGGTTCAGGGTGCCCAGCACGTCGTCGGGTACCAGGGGCGTGATCAGCAGCCCGGCGGCGGCCCGGACACGCCGGGCCATGCGGCTGTCCCGAAACCGGCTTGCAGAGCTCATGGCGTCAACGGTAGGGATCACGGATCGGTCACGACCACGACGACGGCCACGGCGTGCGGCCGGTTTCTGTTGCCCAACCAACAAGCTCGACGGACGGGCGTGACGATCGGCCCGAGCGGGAACTCCCGGGATTTCCCGGTCGTTCGGGCGGCCCTCAGACGCGGATGGCGAGCGCGGCGCGGACGAGGTCGTCGTTGCCCGTGGCGAGCCAGCCGTCCGGCCGCACCAGCACGTCCTCGAAGCCGATCCGGGTGTCGACGCCCATCCGCAGCGCGTACTCCAGCACCGGCCAGGCGCCGTCCTCCTCGCCGTGCAGCAGCACCGGCACGGGGAGCTGGCCGAGCGCCCGCACGATCCGGACCGCCTCGGCGACCGCGGTCTCCGGGTCCGACACCACGGTCGACTCGGCGAGCACGCGCACGGTCATCGGCGGGACGCCGCTCTGCCGCAGGGTGACGGCGTCGCCGCTGGTCCACACGCCGAGCTCGACGCCGATGCCCACCGACGCCGCCGCGCGGCAGACCTCCACCCAGCCCTTCTCGTGGACGTTGACCGAGCAGACGTCCGGCTTGCCCAGCCCGAGCCGCCCCCAGCTGAGCACGGCCTCGATGCGCAGGTTCGGGTCCGGCTGGATCCACCGGCCCGTGGTCACGCCGATCTCGACGCCCGGGGCCTCCTGGCGGATCAGCGCCACCGCGTCGCCGACGTGGACCGGGTCGATCGTCTCGTGGCCGAGCGGGTCCCGCGGGTGGACGTGCACGGAGTTGACGCCGAGGCGGGCGACCGCGCGGGCGTCGCGGGCGAGGTGCCGGGCGAGGACGGGCAGCGCCGGGTGCGCGTCCTCCGGACGCGAACCGTTCAGAACCGCCTGCAGCACCGTGCTCTCCTCCGTCTCCAGGATCCGCACCGCACCCCACGCCGGCACCGGACGGCGCGACGACCGGTCAGGCCCGTGCGGGGAGCGGAAGCCGCGAGCCTAGTGGGCCGCCGGTACGGGTCCGCGCGGCCGGGCCGGGAGGTCCCTCCATGTGCTGACGCGTGTCACGATCCCGACGCGGCCCCGGCGTGTCGGGTGGCCTCCTCCGGGCCGCGGTCCAGCAGCACCCGGAAGCCCTCCTCGTCGAGCACCGGGACGCCGAGCTCGACGGCCTTGTCGTACTTGGAGCCCGGGGCGTCGCCGGCCACGAGGAAGGCCGTCTTCTTCGAGACCGAGCCGGCGGCCCGGCCGCCGCGGGCCATGATCGCGTCCTTGGCCTCGTCCCGGGAGAAGTTCTCCATCGAGCCGGTGATCACGATCGACAGGCCCTCCAGGGTGCGCGGGACCGACTCGTCGACCTCGTCGACCATCTGCACCCCGGCGGCCCGCCACTTCGCGACGACCTCGCGGTGCCAGTCGACGGTGAACCAGTCCCGCACGGCGGCGGCGATCGTGGGGCCCACGCCCTCGACGCCGGCGATCGGCGCCAGGGCCGCTGCGACCGCCTTCGCCTGCGCGCGGGTGGCCGTCTTCTGGGCCTTCTCCTCCTCGGCGGCGAGGGCCTCGGGATCGGCGTCGTCGGTGGAGGTGTCGGCGGAGCCGTCTGCCGAGCCGTCGGCGGAGCCGCCGGCGTTCGCGTCGGCGGGGACCGCCGGCGCCTCCGACCCGTCCGGCTCCTCGGCCGCGGACCCGTCCGAGGTGATCTCCACCCCGGCCTTCTCGGTCTCCTCCCACGCCGTGGCGGCGGCCTGCTCGATCGCCTCCATGGAGTGGAACTCGCGGGCCAGGGCCTGCGCCGCGGTGGGCCCGACGTGCCGGATCGACAGCCCGACGAGCACCCGCCACAACGGCCGGTCCCTCGCCGCCTCGAGGTTCTGCAGCAGCTTCCGGCCGTTGGCCGACAGCGCCCCCGCCTTGGTGCGGAAGAGGTCGACCTGCAGCAGGTCCTCCTCGGTGAGGGCGAAGACGTCGCCCTCGTCGTGCACCACGCCGGACCTCAGCAGGGCGGTGGCGGCCTCGTAGCCCAGGCCCTCGATGTCGAACGACCCGCGGCCGGCCACGTGGAACAGGCGCTCGCGCAGTTGTGCGGGGCAGGACCGGGCGTTGGGGCAGCGCTGGTCGACGTCGCCCGCCTTCTGCCGCACCAGCTCGGTGCCGCACTCCGGGCAGTGCGTGGGCATGACGAACGCCCGCTCCTCGCCCGTGCGCACGTCCGTGACCGGGCCCAGTACCTCGGGGATCACGTCGCCCGCCTTGCGGATGACCACCCGGTCGCCGATCAGCACGCCCTTGCGGCGCACCTCGTCCTCGTTGTGCAGGGTGGCCATCGAGACCGTGGACCCGGCGACCAGCACCGGCTCCATGACCGCGAACGGGGTGACCCGGCCGGTGCGCCCGACGTTGACCTGGATGTCGAGGAGCGTGGTGGTGGCCTCCTCGGGCGGGTACTTGTAGGCGATCGCCCAGCGGGGCGCGCGCGAGGTGGCGCCGAGCCGGCGCTGCAGGGCCACCTCGTCGACCTTCACGACCACGCCGTCGATCTCGTGCTCGATGTCGTGCCGGTGCTCGCCCCAGTACGCGACGTGCGCCACCACCTCGTCGATCGAGGTGAAGACGGTGGTGCGGGTGGAGACGGGCAGCCCCCACGCCTGCAGCGCCTCGTAGGAGTGCGACTGGGTGACCGGGGTGAAGCCCTTCCGCTTGCCCAGCCCGTGGCAGATCAGCCGCAGGTTGCGGGACGCGGTGACCCGCGGGTCCTTCTGCCGCAGCGAGCCGGCGGCGGTGTTGCGCGGGTTCGCGAACGGGGGCTTGCCCGCCTCGACGAGCGCGGCGTTGAGGCGCTGGAAGTCCTCGAGCCGGAAGTAGACCTCGCCGCGCACCTCGACGAGCTCGGGCACCGGGAACTCCGCGGTGCCGGTGAGTTTCTCGGGCACCTCCTCGAGGGTGCGCATGTTGAGCGTGATGTCCTCGCCCGTGCGCCCGTCCCCCCGGGTGAGCGCCCGGGTGAGCACCCCGTTCTCGTAGAGCAGGTTCACCGCGAGCCCGTCGATCTTCAGCTCGCACAGGTAGTGCAGGTCCGACCCGACCTCGCGGACGGTGCGCTCCGCCCAGGCGCGCAGGTCCTCCTCGCTGAACGCGTTGTCCAGGCTGAGCATGCGCTCGAGGTGGTCGTACGCGGTGAACTCGGTGGAGAACCTCCCCCCGACCTTCTGGGTCGGCGAGTCCGGGGTGCGGAGCTCGGGGAACTCCTCCTCCAGCGCGATCAGCCCGCGCCACAGCTCGTCGAACTGGCCGTCCGAGACCACGGGTGCGTCGAGCACGTAGTAGCGGAACTGGTGGTCCGCGACCTCGGTGGCCAGCGCGGCGTGCCGCTCCCGCACGTCGTCGGGAACGGTGCTGGTGGGGGGGCTCGCTGTCCGGTCCGCGCTCACGGGTGGCAGGTTAGTAGGCCCCACCGACACTTCCCGGACGAGCGGGCGCCGCTCACCGCGCCGCTCACCGCGCCATTCACCGTGCCGCGGCCGCCCACTCCCGCAGCGCGGCGGCGCGGATCTTGGTGCCGTTGGTCCCCGAGGTGGTCGGCATCGCCTCGATGACGTGCACCGTCTCCGGGACCTTGAACTTGGCCAGCCCCTCGGCGCACCAGGCCCGCAGCGCAGCCGGGTCCGGCGCGCGGCCCTCCTCGGGCACCACGAAACCGATCGCGACCGTGGCTCCGGAAGTGTCGGGGACGCCGACGACCTTCGCGGTGTGCACGTCCGGGTGCGCGGCCAGCCGCACCTCGATCTCCGCGGGGTCGACGAGGAAGCCGTGCAGCCGCAGGGCGTCGCCCATCCGGCAGACGTAGGCGAACACGCCGTCGTCGACGATCGTGCCCAGGTCGCCGGAGTGGAACCAGCCGTCGCGCGTGAAGGCGCCGGGGACCTCGGCGCCCAGGTACGCGTCGACCACGTTGGGCCCGCGGAACTGCAGCTCGCCCTCGTGCCCGGTGGCGAGCACCTCCTCGGTGACCGGGTCGGCCACCCGTACCTCGATGCCGGGGTGGACGACGCGGCCGCCGCCGACCCAGCGGGCCGGCTCCGGCTCGTCGTGCGGCCAGTGGGCGGTGAGCGCGAACAGCTCCGAGGAGCCGTAGACCCCCGAGGTGAGGGTGCCGAACTCGTCGCGCGCCCACGCGGCCAGCTCGCGGGAGCGGCCCTGGAAGTCCGCGACGCCCCACCAGCGCCAGGCCGAGAGGTCCCGCGGGCGCTCCCGCCACGCCTCCGCCAGCCGCAGCACCAGGTCGTCGCCCCCGACGACGTGTGTGACGCCGAGGGACTCCATGTCGTCGAGCACCGCGTCGGCCGAGAACACCGGCGCGAACACGCAGACCCCGCCGGCGGCCAGCGCGGCCATCGCCGTCTGGTAGCCGAACACCCCGGACAGCGGCAGCGCGCAGAGCACGGGGTCGCCCTCGGCGATCCTGAGCGTCGCGGCGTCGGCAGCCGCGTGGGCCAGTACGCCGGCGGCGGAGTGCGCCGCGAGCTTGGGCATGCCGGTCGAGCCGGAGGTCGTGAACGCCACGGCGAGGTCCGCCGGGTCCGAGGCAGGCACCGTGCCGTCGATCGAGCCGTCGGCCAGGGTGGGCACCCAGGCGCCGCCGCCGGCGTCGGCGACCGCCGGGTCCGGCGCCTCCCGGCCCGGTCCGGCGACGACCGCGACGGGCGGGGCGGGCCCGTCCCCGATCGCCTCCTTCAGCCGGCCGAGCAGGTCGAGCCCGTGGAAGTCGTGCGCCAGGGCGACGAGCTTCGGCCGGGCGCGCTCGAGGACGTGCCGGACCTCCTCGACGTTGTACCGGGTGTTGATCCCGATGACGTGCGCCCCGCGCGCGGCGACCGCGAACTGCCAGGCCAGCGCGTCGCTCCAGTTGGGCATCCACACGGCGACGCAGTCGCCGGCGCCGATCCCGCGGGTGCGCAGCTCCTCGGCCAGCGCACCGGTGCGGCGCCACAGCTCGCCGCGGGTGACCGAGATCCGCTCGCCCGCCGGGCCCTTGTCCACCACGACGACCGGGTCGGACTCCCGCGCGGCGAGCCGGCCGAGCAGGTCGGGGAGGTCCCGCGGCACGGGGCCCGACGCCGGGAGCGGCGAGACGCGGTGCGGGGCGACGAGCGGCTCGCGCTCCACGTCCTGGCCGACCGCCACGTCCGTTCCGTCCGCGACCCCGCTCATGCCGCCACCTCGCTCCCGAGCTCCGCCAGCCACCCCGCGAGGACGCCGTCGAAGCCCTCGATCTCCTCCATCGGATAGTGCCCGATCCCGTCGAGGACCGTGCACCGCGCGCCGGGGATCAGCGCGGCCGCCGCCCGGGTGCCGGCGGCCGGGACCCACAGGTCGTCGGCGCCGACGACCAGGTGCGCCGGGCAGCGCACCCCGCCGAGGCGCTCGCGCAGGTCGTGGGTGGTCCAGCCGATCAGGTCCGAGTTGGAGATCGCCGGGTCCTCGCGCCGGTGCATCGTCGCGATCAGCTCGGCCCGCTCCGCCGGCACCGACCGCCCGACGACGGCGAGCGTCCCCAGGTAGGTCCGGTCCGTCCGGCTCGGCGCGGCGACGTCGGCCAGCTCCCGGCGCAGCCCGCGCTCCGAGGGAGTGCCCCCGGTCCAGGCGTTCGCGGCCATCGCGACGATCCCCGCCAGCCGGCCCGACGCCCGCGCGGCCAGATCCAGCGTGATCTTCCCGCCGATCGAGCAGCCGACGACGTACGGACGCTCCAGCCCGAGGGCCTCGATCAGCTCCAGGCACCAGCCCGCGTAGACACCCAGCTCGGTCACCGGGCCCCCCGGCGCGGGCTCGGAGCGGCCATGGCCGGGCAGGTCCGGCACCACCACCCGGAAACCGCGGGCGGCCAGCGCCGGGGCCACGTGGCGCCACTGCACCCCGCTCTGGCCCGCCGTGTGCAGACACAGCACCGGGGTGCCGGCCGTGTCGTCCCCGCCCGGGCCGTGCTCCTCGACGAACGCCAACGCGCCCGCGATGTCGATGTACCTCATGCGATCCCCCGGGCCGCGTCGACGATCAGGTGCAGGGCCTTCGTCAGGCGCAGGTACTCGTAGCCGTTGCCCCGCATGCCGAACCGGCCGGACATCGCGAAGCGGGTGAACTCGTTGGCCGGCGCCGTGACCAGCTCGGTCCAGGTCAGCTCGTCGGCCTCGACGGTGAAGGTGGGGCCCAGCGCCGCGCGCCCGGCCACCTCGATGACCTTGCCGCGGTACACCCGCAGGCACACCTCGTGCTCGCCCGCGCGCAGCCCGATCGCCCCGTCCCAGGTGGCCAGCGACTCGGCGAACCCCGGCGCGAGCGCCGCGACCAGCGCCTCACCCCAGCCGAGGGTCCCGAACGCGCGGCCCACCGGGTCCGGGCCCGGGCCCGCCGCCGCGACCAGCGCGGAGGTGGTGCCCTCCTGCACGGTGCGGCCCTGCTCGTCGACCAGCCGCATGTGCCGGGTGACCACGCCGGCGTCGCCCTTGCGCGTGCGCCGGCAGCGCACCACCGTCAGCTCCAGGCGCACCGTGTCCCCGACCCGCAGCGGCAGCCGGTAGCTCCAGTGCGTGTCCAGCAGCCCGCGGACCGCCGACCCGTGCAGACCCAGGCCCTGCAGCAGGCCCATCGCCACCGCGATGCCGAACGGCCCCTGCAGGACGCCGTCCGGGCCCGCGTGCAACGGATGGTCGTCACCGGAGAGCCGGGTGAACTCCGCCAGGTCGGTGGCCGTGACGGTCCGGGGCGCGCTGGTGAAGCGCTCCCCGACCGTGAACTCCTCGAACCGGCGGCCGGGCCCGGTCCGGGTGTCGGGTCGCAGGACCTGCTCGGTCGTCACGCGGACCCCCTTCGTGGACGACAGTGTACGGACGGCTACACGAACGAACGTTCTTGCATATTCGACGAAACCACCCGCCTGCACCCGCCGTCAAGCGCCGGTCCTGCACTAGCCTGGGCGACATGAACGATCGTTCCTCGGTGCTCCTGGTCGCCGACACGGGGCGCGGGAACGAGGCCGCGATCCTCAACGCCGCGCTGGCCGCGTTCGGCGCGCAGGGGTTCAACGGGGCCTCGATGCGCGACGTCGCGAAGCGGGCCGGCACCAGCCTGTCGAACCTCTACAACTACTTCCCCTCGAAGTCGCACCTGCTCGCCGAGGTGCTGCGACACGCCAACGCCGAGCTCGAGGCGCGGGTCAGGCGGGCGGTCGCCGACGCGGGCGACGACGCCACCTCGCGGATGCGCGAGGCGGTGCGCGCGTACGTCGGGTTCGTGGTGGACCAGCAGCTCGCGATGCTCGTCTCCACCGCGGAGGTGCGCTACCTGCAGGGCGAGGACCGGGCGCGACTGGTGGCCGACCGCGACCGCACCCAGGCGATCTTCGGCGACATCGTGGAGCAGGGCGTGGCCGGCGGGGAGTTCCGCACCCCGCACGCCGCCGACGCCGCGCGCGCGATCCTGTCCATGGTCAACGCGGTCGCCACCTGGTACCGGCCGGAGGGCCGGCTCTCCCGCGGCCAGCTCGCCGAGCAGCACGCCCGGTACGCGCTCGCGCTGCTCGAGGCCCCGCTGCCGCACGTCTGACACCCCGCCCCTTGTCCACCCGGGACACCGCGGTTACGGTATGAACGATCGTTCGTACCGCCGCCCGCACCCCGCGGGCGACGCAGCCGCACCGTGGCGGAGGTTGCCGACATGTCCCCCGACAAGCTCGACCGGGCGGAGCACACCGCTCCCCCGCGCATGGGAAGGCTCGCCGCGGCCGCGGTCTTCGCCACCACCCTCGAGTGGTTCGACTTCCTGATCTACGCGACGGCCGCCGCGCTCGTGCTCGGCCACCAGTTCTTCCCCTCGGCCAGCCCGGTCGCCGGCACGCTCGCCTCGTTCGCGACCTTCGCCGTCGGCTTCGTCGCGCGACCGCTGGGCGGCATCATCGCCGGGCACGTCGGCGACCGGTTCGGCCGCAAGCCCCCGCTCGTCGTCGCGATGCTGGTCATGGGCCTCGCGACCACGGCGATCGGCGTGCTGCCCGGCTACGCGACCATCGGCGTCTGGGCGCCGGTCCTGCTGGTGGTCGCGCGGCTGGTGCAGGGCCTGGGCGTCGGCGCGCAGTGGGGCGGCGCCGCGCTGCTGCTCACCGAGCACGCACCGATCGAGCGCCGCGGCTTCTACGGCAGCCTCGTGCAGACCGGGGCGATCTTCGGCGCCGTGGCCGGCAACGTCTTCTTCCTCGTCATCACCGCCGTGACCACCCCGGAGCAGTTCGACTCCTTGGGCTGGCGGATCCCCTTCCTGTCCGGCCTGGTGCTGGTCCTCATCGGCATCTACGTGCAGCTGAAGATCGAGGACACGCCGGTGTTCCGCGAGCTGCAGCAGCGTTCCGTCGAGTCGAAGCGGGAGGCCGGGCTGCGCAAGGCGCCGCTGGTCCAGGCGGTGCGCCGGTACTGGAAGGAGATCCTCCAGGCCGCGGGTGCGTTCTTCGTGGTCAACGCGACCTTCTACATCCTCATCAGCGGCATGCTCGACTACGCGACCAAGACCGTCGGCATGTCCCGCACCTCCATCCTGTGGTGCGTGATGGGCGCCGGCCTGACCCAGGTCGTCACGATGCCCTTCTTCGGCGGGCTCACCGACCGCATGGGCACCCGCAAGAAGCTGTACCTGACCGGCACCGTGCTGATGGCATTGTTCGCCTTCCCGATGTTCTGGATGGTGAACACCGGCTCCGTGCCGCTGGTCTTCCTGGCGCTGCTGATCGGCTTCACGATCCACGCCACGATGTACGGCCCGCAGGCCACGTTGTACGCCGAGATGTTCCCGGCCGACGTCCGGTACTCCGGTGCCTCGCTCGGCTACCAGTTCGCGTCCGTGTTCGCGGGCGGGCTCGCGCCGTTCATCATGGCGGCGCTGCTGGCCGCGACAGGGGCCTCGTGGTCGGTGTCGCTCTACATCGTCGCCGGCGCGGCGATCACCTTCATCGCCGTCGTGACGATCAAGGAGCGGTTCCGCCGGGACCTCTACGAGACGTCCGACGCCCCGGTGGCCGTCCACGCCTCCTGACTCGCACGAACGGCGCTCCCACCTGGTGGGGGCGCCGTTCGCGTGCGGGCGGTCAGCGGCCTGTCTGCTCGCTGCTCGGCAGCTCGTCGGGGTCGGCGAACGCCTTGCCCAGGTCCCGGCTGAGCTCCATCGCCCGGCGCGCCCAGTCCGGGGTCGCACGGGCCAGGCCGCCGGCCGGCGTCGGGACGGCCAGCTCGGCGAGCCGGACCCGGTCGAACCCGAGCCGGTCGGCCAGATCGAAGGCCCGCCGCGCCAGGGTCGCGGTCTCCAGCGGCTCGCCGGGGTCGCGGACCGGGACGAGTCCCAGGAAGAGCGGCAGGCCGGCGTCCCACACCTCGCCGACGGCGTCGAGCGCCGCGGGCAGGGCGGTGTCGCCGGAGATCGACGGCCGGGTGGCGTCGATGCCGAGGGCAGCGGCGCCGACCTCGCGCAGTACCCGCAGCGGGGGGCGGTCGCCCGGGACCCGCACCGTGACGGGCACCCGCAGCGCGGAGATCATGTCGCGCAGAGTGTCCTGCACGTCCGGCTCCGGCACCGCGCGCACCGTGCCGTAACCCGACGCGGTGGGCAGCGCGCCGGCGAGCACCGCGGCGAGACGCGGCTCGTCGAGCTGCACCACGACGTGGGCGCCCGTCCGCTCCGCCACCTCCGCGACGTGCGCGCGCAGCCCCTCGGTGAGGCTCACGGCGAACTCCCGCACGGCCCCGTGGTCGGTGAGCACCCGGTGCCCGCTCGCCAGCTCGACCGACGCCGCGAGCGTCCACGGGCCCACGACCTGCACCTTCACCCACTCCGGCCGGGTCCGGACGCAGGCCTCGTCGAGGGCGTCGAGATCGGCGCGCAGCAGGTCGACGGCGCGGCGGTGGTCCTTGCCCGGGCGCGCGGTGACCCGCCAGGCCGTGGGCACGACCTCCACCGCCAGGTCGACGAGCAGGCCCGCGGCCCGGCCGACCGGATCCGCGCCGACACCCCGGGCCGGCAGCTCCGGCAGGTGCGGCAGCAGCGGGAACTCCCCCGCGACGGTCTCGGCGGTCTCGCGCGGGTCGGTGCCGGGCAGCGAGCCGACGCCGGTCGCCGCGCCCGGGGGCCAGCGCTCGGTCGGGCCCTCCTCCTCGGGTTCCTCCGGGGCCGCGCTGACCTGGATGCGCGGCTCGGGGGCGACCGTCTCCCCCGGCCTGACGTCGCCGAGGCCGGCCGCGGCGAGGGCGGCGGCCAACGGGTCGTCGTCGGGTTCGGACTTCTCCTCGCCCAGGCCGGCGGCGGCGAGGAGGGCGGCCAGCGGGTCGTCGGGCGTGCTCACGGGTCGAGTCTCACACTGCGTCTCCCACCGCGGCCGGCGGGGTGCCGCGCCGGGCCCGCTGTGTGAGGCGTCGTGCGGACTCTCTGCAGAGCGGTGCGACGCGGTGCGGGAACTGCGTACCGGTCGGGGTCCTCAGCCCCTGCCCGGCAGCCCGCCGCGCGCCCATGCTCGACCTCGCGTGGGCGGCGCCGCCTCAGGGTTGGGGGACCTCATGGGCACACGGACGGGCATCCGGACGACGCGGCTGCTGGGCGCGGCGACGGCGGTCGCGGCGCTGGTCGGCGGGGCGGTCGCGTGTGCGGCCCCGGCCCCCGCCGCGGGTGCCGCGGAGGCGGCCCCCGCGCCCGTCGACGCGACCTGCGCGACCCTGGTGAAGGTCGACGCCGTCCCCCCTCCCGCCGGTGATCCCTCGACACCGGACCCGGCCGCGGTGCGGGAGTGGGCGGGCCGCATCCTGCCGCTGCTCGACTCCGCGGTCGCGACGGCACCCGCGGACGTGCGGCCCTCCCTGACCGCCCTGCAGGGCGTGCTGAAGTCGGCGGCGACGACCGGCACCGCGGCCCCGACGGACGCCCCGGTCGTCGCGCAGAGCGTGAACCAGTACGAGGCCTGGGCCTACGACCACTGCGGCTACTCGCGGGTGGAGGTCACGGCCACGGAGTTCCGGCTCGACGGCGTCCCCGCGACGCTGCACCCGGGCCCGGCGGCGTTCCGGCTGACGAACCGGTCGACGGCCAACCTGTACCACGGGCTGCTGATCGTGCGACCGAAGGACCAGGCCATGACCGTCGCGCAGGTCGTCGCGACGACGCCGGAGCTGCTGGCGCAGCAGGTGGACGTGGTCCCCGGCGCGACGACCGCGGCACCCGGCCAGCAGGGCGGGATGCTGGTCGACCTGCCCGCGGGGCGCTACATCGTGCTCTGCCCGCTGGGCAGCGGCGACGGGCCACCGCACCTCATGCGCGGCATGGTCGCCGAGGTGTCGGTGGCCTGAACCGGCGTCACGCGGTCGCGGTGATGGTGGCCGAGCCGAGCACGACGTCGCCCGCCGGGTCCTCGCGGTAGAACGCGACGGCCTGGCCGGGCGCGACCCCGCGGAGCGGCGCGGCGAGCGCGACGCGCACGCCGTCCTCGGGCCCGTCGAGCGGCGTGACCTCGGCGGGGGCGGTGCCCCCGTGCGCGCGGACCTGGACGGTGCACGCGAAGGGGCCGTCGGGCGCGGTGCCCGAGCACCAGACGGGGCGCCGGGCCTCGATGCTCCGGACGTCGAGCGCCACCCCGGGGCCGACCGTCACGGTGCCGCTGACCGGCTCGATGCCGAGCACGTACCGGGGCCGCCCGTCGGCGGCCGGCCGGTCGACGCCGAGGCCCTTGCGCTGGCCCACGGTGAAGCCGTGCACACCGGCGTGGGCGCCGAGGACCTCCCCGGTCACCGCGTCGACGATCTCGCCGGGCCGCGCGCCGAGGCGCTCGCGCAGGAAGCCGCGGGTGTCGCCGTCGGGGATGAAGCAGATGTCGTGGCTGTCCGGCTTGGCCGCGGTGCGCAGCCCGAGCCGCGCGGCCTCCTCCCGGATCGCGGGCTTGCCGGTGTCGCCGACCGGGAACATCGCGTGCGCGAGCTGGTCGGCGCGCAGCACGGCGAGCACGTAGGACTGGTCCTTGCCCGCGTCGGTCGCCCGACGCAGGACACCCCCGTCGAGGCGGGCGTAGTGGCCGGTGCACACGGCGTCGAAGCCCAGCGCGAGCGCCCGGTCCAGCACGGCCGCGAACTTGATCTTCTCGTTGCAGCGCAGGCACGGGTTGGGCGTCTCGCCCGCGGCGTAGCTCGCCACGAAGTCCTCGACGACGTCCTCGGCGAACTCCTCCGACAGGTCCCAGACGTAGTACGGGATCCCGAGCACGTCGGCGACGCGGGCGGCGTCGGCGGCGTCCTCGCGCGAGCAGCAGCCGCGGGAGCCGGAGCGCAGCGCGTCGCGCGTGCGGGAGAGCGCCAGGTGGACGCCGACGATCTCGTGCCCGGCCGCGACGGCCCGCGCCGCGGCGACCGAGGAGTCGACGCCACCGGAGAGTGCCGCCAGAACTCTCATCGACACAGAACCCTCATCGACACAGCATCCTCATGAACCCGGAACCCTCATGCGCTGCCGGCGGTCTCCCGCCGGCGCGTGGCGCCCGCGCTGGCCCGGCGGGCCCGCTCGACGACCTGGCCGATGACGTCGACGACCGCGGCGACGTCGGCCTCGGTGGTGGTGTGGCCCATGGAGAACCGCAGCGACCCGCGGGCCACCGCCTCGCTCGCGCCCATGGCCAGCAGCACGTGGCTGGGCTGGGCCACCCCGGAGGTGCACGCCGAGCCGGTGGAGCACTCGATGCCGTGCGCGTCGAGCAGCATGAGCAGGCTGTCGCCCTCGCAGCCGGGGAAGCTGAGGTGCGCGTTGCCCGGCAGGCGCGAGGGGCCGCCGTCGATCACCGCCGTGCCCGGGTCGCCGTTGAGCGTGGCGTCGGGGACGATCGCGCGGATCCTGCTCACCAGCTCGTCCCGCAGCCCGGTGAGCACGGCGGCGCGGCGCGGGGCGTCGGCGACCGCCTTCTGCACCGCGGTGGCCAGGCCGAGGACGGCGGGGGTGTCGAGCGTGCCGGAGCGGACGTCGCGCTCCTGGCCGCCGCCGTGCAGCAGCGGCACCATCCCGACCTCGCGGCCGAGCAGCAGCGCGCCGGCGCCGTAGGGACCGCCGAGCTTGTGTCCGGTGAGGGTCAGCGCGTCGACCCCGCTGGCGGCGAAGTCGATGGGCAGGATCCCGACGGCCTGCACCGCGTCCGTGTGCATCGGGACGCCGTGCCCGTGCGCGACGGCAGCGAGCTCGCGGATCGGGTTGACCGTGCCGACCTCGTTGTTCGCCCACATCACCGAGACCAGCGCGGTGGCGTCGGGGGCCTCCTCGATCGCGGCGCGCAGCACCTCGGGCCGCACGCGGCCGCCGGCGTCGACGGGCAGGAGGACCAGCTCGGCGCCCTCGTGCTCGACGAGCCACTCCGCCGACTCGAGCACGGCGTGGTGCTCGATGGCCGAGACCAGCACCCGGGTCCGGCGGGGATCCGCGGCGCGCCGGGCCCAGAAGAGGCCCTTGATCGCGAGGTTGTCGCTCTCGGTGCCGCCGGTGGTGAACACGACCTCCGACGGCCGGGCGCCGACCGCCCCCGCGATGCCCTCGCGGGACTCCTCGACCTCGCGCCGGGCCCGCCGGCCCGCGGAGTGCAGCGACGACGCGTTCCCGGTGCGGGCCATCGCCTCCGCCATCACGGCGACGGCCTCGGGCACCATCGGGGTGGTGGCCGCGTGGTCCAGGTACGTCACGGCCGGGACCCCGCTCGGCGTCGGGCTCCCGTGGCGGGCGCGGTCTCCTGGTCGCTCATCGCCGTTCAGGGTAGACGCCGGACCGCGGTCCGGCCCTCCCGCGGGTGGGTTCTACGCGGCCGCGACCGCGCGTTCGGCCCGGGCGGCGAGGGTGCGGCGGTCCCCCTCGGGCGGCAGCACGGGCAGCAGGGTGAGCGTGCAGTCCAGGCGTTCCAGCCGCAGGACCCGCAGCAGCGAGGCCCAGAGGGTCTCGTCGCCCACGAAGGCACCGGCGGTGGTGGGCCGTCCGTCGGGCAGCGTGAGGTCGATGCGGACGGGCCGGACCGGGCGGCCGGCGTCGAGCGCGGCCTGGAACGGGGCCCGCCGGAACGGGCCCGACGCCGAGCCGCACCAGGTCGTGCCCTCGGGGAAGACGCCGACAACGGCGCCGCCGCGCAGGGCTCCGGCCGTGCCCGCGACGACGGCGGGGAGCCCGCGCAGGCCGGCCCGGTCGACGAACAGGGCTCCGGTGCGGCGGGCGATCGGGCCGATCAACGGCCAGTCGGCCACCTCGCGCTTCGCGATCATCCGGACCGGGGCGACCGCGCCGAGCGCCACGACGTCGATCCACGACAGGTGGTTGGCGACGACGAGCACCCCGCCCTCTCCGTAGCTGGTGCCGCAGACCCGAAGGCGGACGCCGGCGGCGCGCAGCACGGCCCGGAACAGCCGTGGGTTCGGGCCGGCGAGGAGGACCGGCAGGGCGACGAGCAGGAGGGCGACCAGCGCGGTGAGCCGGCGCGCGACGCGGAGGGCGGCCCTCGGATCGGCACGGCGACCGGCGGCGGGGAGGCAGTCGAGGCCGCAGGGCGAGCAGGGTGCCCAGGCCGGTCGGTCCGCGGCGGGCGGAAGGCCGGGGTGGGTGGGGGGAAGGGTGCGGAGGGCGGCGGGCGGGAGGCTGGCCCCGCCGGCCGGGAGGTGCTCCGGGAACCGGGGCGTCGCGCGCCGGAGGCGCAGCGCTGTGGTCAGCGAGTCCGCGAGCGGCGTGGTGCGGCGCGCGGGCTGCTCGCGCACTGGTAGGCGCGCGGTCCGGTCGCTCATTGCTCGCCCGGGTAGGCGCGCGGTCCGCTCGGTCACTGTTCGCCCAGGAAGAAGCGGAGGTAGCGCTGGTCGGCGTGCTCGAGGCCGAGGAGGACGAGGAAGTCGGCGCAGCCGAAGGCCGGGTCGTGGGCCGGCTCCCCGCAGACCCAGGCGCCCAGCCGCAGGTAGCCGCGCAGCAGCGGCGGCAGTGCCGTCCGGCGGTGCCGGGTGGCGGCCGCGGCGTCCCACGGCTGGTGCGGCGTCACGCGGTACTCGGCCGGCGAGAGGTGCGAGGCGAAGGCGGTGTCGCGGACCCCGGCGGCCAGCGCCCCGCCGTCGGCGAGCGGGACGCTCGCGCAGCCGGTCAGCCAGCGGTTGCCGGTGAGCAGCATGTACCGGGCGATCCCGGCCCACACCAACCCGACGACGCCCCCCGCGCGATGGTCCGGGTGCACGCAGGAGCGCCCGGTCTCGACCAGCTCCGACCGGATGGGGTCGAGGGCGGTGAGATCGAACTCTCCGTCGGAGTACAGGCCCCCCGCGGCACGCGCCCGGCGCGGCGGCAGCATCCGGTAGGTCCCGACGACCTCGCCGGTCGCGTCCTCCCGCACCACGAGGTGGTCGCAGAGCTCGTCGAACCGGTCGGCGTCGAGGCCGGGACGCAGGCTGTCGAGCCGCGCGCCGAGCTCCCCGGCGAACACCCGGTGGCGGAGCCGCTGGGCGGCCTCGACGTCCGCGGAGTCTGTGGTCAGCAGCAGCGAGTAGCGCGTGGCCGCCGCCTCGGGCGTCCGGACCAGAACCTGGGATGAGGTCACGGGTGCTTGGTATCGGCCGGGTCCGAACACGCACGCCACCGGCGGCGTCTCGCGCGTGAAGGCCCGGTGAACCTCGGCGCGCCGCCACTCCGACGGGTGAGCCGGCTGGGCGACGGCGACCATGATCGGGGTTCACGAGTGGGAAGGGGTGGTGCGGGCCGCCGAGACCGCACCGAGCCGCCGATCTTGAGGTGGCAAGAGCTGGTGCAGCGGCGCTCGGCTGCAACGGCGGCGGTCGAACAGGAGGTCGGCGCAGCAACTGGAGGCGGCACGACAAGCTCGACCCGGCCTGATGATCGCCGTTCGGGTGCGGCGGTGGCACTGCCCAGCACCCTCAGCGCACCGAGCCGCCGGTCTTGGGCGAGACCTGGTGCAGCGACGTTCGGCTGCCTCAAGCGGCGATTGACAAGCCGGCGGCGCAGAACTCGGAGACGCTACGACGAGCCCGGCCCGCCTCATGATCGTCGTTCGAGTGCGGCAGGGGCGGCGCGAGGCGCCTTGACCGCACCGTGTCGCCGATCTTGGGCCAAGCCCTCCAGCTGAGTTCGGCCGAAACGCGGCGGCCCCGCCCCCGGGAGTGAGGGGGACGGGGCCGCACGCAACCCTGCGCAGGTCAGCTCTTGCGCTTGGTGACTTCCTCCTGCAGCTGGGGCGCGACCTTGAACAGGTCGCCCACCACGCCGAAGTCGGCGATCTCGAAGATCGGGGCCTCGGGGTCCTTGTTGACCGCGATGATCGTCTTCGAGGTCTGCATGCCCGCCCGGTGCTGGATCGCACCGGAGATGCCCAGCGCGATGTAGAGCTGCGGCGACACGGTCTTGCCGGTCTGCCCGACCTGGAACTGGTGCGGGTAGAACCCCGAGTCCACCGCCGCCCGCGAGGCGCCCACGGCGGCGCCGAGCGAGTCGGCCAGACCCTCGACCACGGAGAACTGCTCCGCCGACCCGACACCACGACCACCGGAGACGATGACCGAGGCCTCGGTCAGCTCCGGGCGGTCGCCGCCGGTGACCGGCTCCCGCGACTGCACCGTCGCCGACCGACCGGACGCGGCCGGGACCTCGACACTCTCCTCGGCCCCGGCGCCGTCGGCCGCCTCGACCTCGACCGAGCCCGGGCGCAGCGTGATCACCGGGTGCGCGGTGTTGGCCTTGGCCTCGGCGATGAACGCCCCACCGAACACCGAGTGCGTCGCCCCCGCCCCACCATCGACAGCGGACACCCCGACGACGTCGCCGAGCAGCGCCGAGTTCGTCCGCACCGCCAGGCGCCCGGCGATCTCCTTGCCGTCGGCGGACACGCCGATCAGCACCGCGGCCGGGTCCTTGGACTCGACCAGCGAGGCCAGCACCGACACCTGCGGGGTCAGGAAGTCCGACGAGTCGGTCTCCGCCACGTAGATCTTCGCCGCGCCGTGGGCCTTGAGCCCCTCGGACAGCTTGCCGCCCGACCCGGCCGGGCCGACGACGACCGCGGACGGCTCGCCCAGCGCGCGGGCGGCGGTCAGCAGCTCGAACGTGCTCTTCTTGATCTCCCCGTCGAGATGGTCGACGAGGACCAGAACCTCAGCCATGTTCCTCTATCTCCTCAGATCGCTACGGGTGGTCTCAGATGAGCTTCTGGCCGACCAGGAACGCGGCGATCTTCTGGCCGCCGTCGCCCTCGTCCTCGACCTTCTCGCCGCCGGACTTCGGGGGCTTGGGCTGCGAGGAGGTCACCGTGGACAGCGCGGTGGCCAGCCCGACCTCGGAGGCGTCGATCCCCGCATCCGCGAGCGTGAGCGTGGTGACCGGCTTCTTCTTCGCCGCCATGATCCCCTTGAACGAGGGGTAGCGCGGCTCGTTGATCTTCTCGTTCACCGAGACCACGGCCGGCAGCTCGGCGCTCAGCACCGTGACGCCGTCGTCGGTCTCCCGCCGCACGGTGACCGTCGAGCCCTCCACGGTCAGCTCACGCCCGTGGGTCAGCGCGGGCAGCCCGAGCACGTCGGCGATCATCGCCGGGACCGCGCCGGTGCGGCCGTCCGAGGCCTCGTTGCCGGCGAGGATCAGGTCGACCTCGCCCAGGGTGCCGATCACCTTGGCCAGCGCCCTGGTGGTCTGCACCGCGCACGAGCCGTGCAGCGCCTCGTCCGACAGGTGCACCGCCTTGTCCGCACCCATCGACAGCGCCTTGCGGATCGCGTCCGTGGCCCGGTCCGGGCCCATGGCCACGACGGTCACCTCGGACCCGTCGTTGGCCTCCTTGAGCTGCAGCGCGGACTCCACCGCACGCTCGTCGATCTCGTCCAGCACCGCGTCCGTGGCGTCCCGGTCCAGGGTGTGGTCGCCCGAGGACAGTTTCCGCTCGGAGTAGGTGTCCGGCACCTGCTTGACCAGCACGACGATGTTCATCGGACCTCTTCGACCTCCTGCCGGTTGCGCGGCGGCCGCCCCGCTCCTGCGAGGGGGCGCCGCGGCTACTCGCCTGCCAAACCTGCGTGCGAACCTAGCGTCGATCCCGGCGGGCTGCGCCGTCGCGACGCGGGCGGGTGACGCCGGGTTCTCCGGGTCCCGTCCGCGGCCGGCGCGACACCGCCCGGACCACCGGTCCGCCGGCCCCGCGCCGCCCGCCGGACCCCGTGGATCGGGGCCCGCAGGGGCCGCGGCATGCCGTCTGACCTGGGCCCGATTGTTACCGTGCGGTATCCGAACAGCAAACGGCGCCCGGGGTGAGCCTGCTCACCAGACCCCTCACCAGCAGCGGCTCGACGCCCTCGGAGTGACATTCCCCGCGTCGGGGCACGGGGTTCGACGGCCCCGTCCGGAGGCCCACCGGCCCTAGGATCCCCGTGCCGGCCGGCTCCCGCGCCGGCGGACGGGGGTGCGCGCGTGCTGGTGACGGGCTTCGACGACCGCACGGGTCAGGGGTACGTCGTGCGGACGGGCTCCGACCTGGCCGCGGGTGACCGCGAGGCGGGCACCCGCGAGGTCACGCACGAGGGCGTGACCGTCCTGCTGACCGACGGCCTCGCCCTGCTCCTCGACGACGCGCTGGCCCACCGTCCCGTCACCCGGCTCGGGTGGGGCGGGCCCGAGGTTCCCCTCACACTCGACGACCACACGTTGCTGGCCTGGCTGAACGAGTGCGTCGGCGGCATCGTCACCGTGTCCGGCGACCCCGGCCCCGATCCCCGGACCGCCTGACCCGGGTCAGCGGCGGGCGACGAGGGCGGCCAGGTCGATCTCTGCGGAGAAGGGCTCGTCGAGCCGCAGGACACCGCCGGGCGGAGCCGCTGCCACCTGCTCGTACCGGCCGGAAGCCAGCGCGAACACCGCAGCCGACGGCGCTGCGCCCAGTTCGACGCGCAGGTACGACGGGATGCCCGCCGCGGCGTAGAGCTGCGGCTTGAGCGCCCGATGCGCGACGACCGCTCCCGGGCTCAGGATCTCGACGACGAGCGCGACGAGTGCGGCGTCGGCAATCGCCACGTCCAGGCCGGGCTCGGTCACGACCACGAGGTCGGGGATCAGGATGCGTCCCGACCCGACCCGCACGTTCACCGTCTCGAACACTTCGACCTGGCGCGGCGCCGCCTCGTCGAGCACCCGCCACAGCCGCGAGGCCACGCGCTGGTGCCCGTAGCCCGCGAACGGGCTCACGAGCAGCTCCCCGTCGAGCAGCTCGATGCGCCGGTCCTCCGGGAGCGCGAGGAAGTCCTCCTCCGTCCACGGGCCGGTGTGGTCGAGGATCCCGGCGAGCTCGGGGGTGGCCATGGCGCGTCCTCCTCGGGATGCGTGGAACTCATGCTCGCACGGTCGCGGCCCGCCCCGACAGTTCCGCGCGCCGCCGCCGGGTTGTCCACAGGGCCCGGCGGCGGTGTGGCGCGACCCGCATGGTTTCGTCGTGGGGCCCGTCCGTCCCGACCGCCGGAGGCCTCGTGAGCACCTCCTCCCTCCCGTTGACCGGCGAGCGGACCGTGCCCGGGATCCCGGAGGAGAACTACTGGTTCCGCCGGCACGAGGCGGTGTACGCCGCGCTCGCGGCGCAGTGCGGCGGCGCGACCGTGCTGGAGGCGGGCTGCGGCGAGGGCTACGGCGCGGATCTGCTCGCGGGCGTCGCCGACCGCGTCCTGGGACTGGACCACGACGCGCTCACCGCGGCGCACGTCGCGCGGCGCTACCCGCGCGTCGGGGTCGCGCGGGCCAACCTCGTCGCCCTGCCCGCCCCGGACTCCCGGTTCGACGCGGTGGTGTCGCTGCAGGTCGTCGAGCACCTGTGGGATCAGGGCCGGTTCCTGCGGGAGTGCCTGCGCGTGCTGCGGCCGGGCGGCCGGGCGATGGTGTCCACACCGAACCGGCTCACCTTCTCCCCCGGCCGCGACACCCCGCTCAACCCCTTCCACACCCGCGAGCTCGCCCCCGGCGAGCTCGCCGACCTGGTGCGCGAGGCCGGGTTCACCGACGTCGAGGTGTTCGGCCTGCACCACGGGCCGCGGCTGCGGGCGCTCGACCTGCGGCACGGCGGCTCGCTCGTCGACGCCCAGGTGGCCGTCGCGCTCGCCGGCGGCGCCTGGCCCGCGGACCTGCTCGCGGACGTCGGGTCGGTGACCGTCGACGACTTCCTCCTCACCCCGGACGACCTCGACGCGAGCCTCGACCTGCTGGTGACGGCGAGCCGCCCGTGAGGGGCACCTTCTGCCTGGTCCTGCACAGCCACCTGCCCTGGGTCGCGCACCACGGCCGGTGGCCGGTCGGCGAGGAGTGGCTCTACCAGGCGTGGGCGCAGGCCTACCTCCCGCTGGCCGACGTGCTGCGCCGGCTCGCCGCGGAGGGCCGCCGCGACCTGCTGACCCTCGGCGTCACGCCCGTGCTGGCCGCGCAGCTCGACGACCCGCACTGCCTGCGGGGCGTGCACACCTGGCTGGCGACCTGGCAGCTGCGGGCGCACGAGGCGGCCGGTCGGCTGCCGGAGCTGGCCGGCTACGAGCACCGCCGCGCGGCCGCCGCGCTCGCCGAGTTCGAGACGCACTGGCGCCACGGCGGCTCGCCCGTGTTCCGGTCCCTCGAGGGCGCCGTCGAGCTGCTGGGCGGGCCGGCCACCCATCCCTTCGGCCCGCTGCTCGACCCGCGGGTCCGTGAGTTCGCGCTCGAGGTGGGCCTGTCCGACGCCCGGTGGCGCACCGGCGCGCTGCCGGCCGGGATCTGGGCGCCCGAGTGCGGCTTCGCGCCCGGGATGGAGCAGGAGTACGCCGCGGCGGGCGTGACCCACTTCCTCGTCGACGGGCCCGCGCTGCACGGCGACACCGCGTTCGCCCGGCCCGTCGGCGGCACCGTCCCGGTCGGCGGCACCGTCCCGGTCGGCGGCACCGTCCCGGTCGACGGCGTTGTCCCCGGCGACGGGACTGTCCACTGTGTCGGCCGCGACCTCGAGGTGACCTACCGCGTCTGGTCGCCGCGCAAGGGCTATCCCGGGCACCGCAGCTACCGCGACTTCCACACCTACGACCACGCGTCCGGCCTCAAACCCGCCCGGGTCACGGGCCCCGACGTGCCGCCGCACGAGAAGGCGCCCTACTCCCCCGCCCGCGCGGCCGCCCAGGTGGAGCGCGACGCCGTGGACTTCGTCGACGTCGTCGGCGCTCGGCTCGACGCCCTGCGGGAGAAGCACGGCCGGCCCGCCCTGACGGTCGCCGCCTTCGACACCGAGCTGTTCGGGCACTGGTGGCACGAGGGCCCGGCGTGGCTGGAGGCCGTGCTGCGGGCGCTGCCGGAAGCCGGCGTGCGGGTGACCACGCTGCGCGGCGCGCTGGCCGATCCGGGCCTCATCGGCGAACCGGTGGAGCTGCCCCCCTCGTCGTGGGGATCGGGCAAGGACTGGCGGGTGTGGGCCGGCGAGGCCGTCACCGATCTCGTCGAGCTCCACGGGCGCGTGCAGGACGCGGTGCTCACGGCCGTCGGGAAGGGGCGGTCCCCCGCCCGCGACCCGCTGCTCGACGCGCTCGCCGAGCAGGCCCTGCTCGCCCTGTCCAGCGACTGGGCCTTCATGGTCACCACCGGCTCGACGGTCGGCTACGCCCGCGAGCGCGCCCACCGCCACGCCGACCGCGTGTTCGCCCTGGCCCGCCTGCTCGACGAGGGCCGCCGCGAGGAGGCCGGCGCGCTCGTCCGCGGCTGGGAGCAGGGGCCCTTCGGGCACGTCGACGCCCGCCGGCTGCGGGTCTGAGCAGGTCCGGATTCAGCCCGACGCCCGCGGGTCCGGCTGCAGCGCCTCGTCGCGCAGGTCCGCGAAGGAGCCCGCCAGGTAGGTCGAGTACGAGGTGTCCGCGCTGTACCCGCCCTGCTCGTACCCGCCGGTCAGCCCGACGACCTCCGGTCCGGCCGCGCCCGCGCGCAGCCAGGGGCCACCGCTGGTCCCGTCCTCCAGCCCCGGGGCGGGCAGGACCAGCTGCGTCGGCGAGAACTGCTGCGTGACGCCGGAGCGGACCGTCGGGCCGGCGTCCTCGTCGGGGTAGCCGAGCGCGCGGACCGGGTCACCCGCGCCCGGGTCGAAGGCGATCGGGAAGCCGCCGGTCGTGTCCTCGATCGGCCCCGCGCCGTCGGCGGGCTCGACGGTCAGGAAGGCGACGTCGAAGTCCGGATCCGCGTCGGCGAGGAAGTGCGGGTCGACGGCGGCGCCCGTCACGGTCCACACGCCGTGGGGCCGGACGCCGTCGTGGTAGCCGGGGACGAACGACATCCCGGTGCGCGGTGGTGTCCCGTCGCCGGTGGCCACGCAGTGCGCCGCGGTGAGCACGAGGTCGCCCGCGGGGCTGTCGACCACCGAGCCGCTGCAGTAGTGGTCGCCGAGGGCGGACGCGGGCCCCCCGAAC
>NZ_JAJTTE010000048.1 GCF_021343995.1 Pseudonocardia terrae
CCCAACGCCTGGCAGGACCTCAGACCCCCGACGAACTAACGCCCGAGACCACTAGGCTGCCCGTGTGAACGCGGTGGCAGGCGAGCGTCCGGGAACCGTGAGCGGCGGGGCGGTCCGTCGCGTCCTCGACGCGGAGGTCGAGCGGGCGCGGTCCGCCCGGCCCGACGGCCGGCCCCGGGTGGTCGACGTCGGCGGGGGCAGCGGCTCCTGGGCGGTGCCCCTGGCCGCCGCGGGGTGCGCGGTGACCGTCGTCGACGTCAGCCCCAATGCCCTGGCCGCGCTCGAGCGCCGCGCCCGCGAGGCCGAGGTGCACGCGCTCGTCACCCCGGTGCAGGGCGACGCCGACCAGCTGCCCGAGGTCGTGGCCGACCTCATCGACTCCGGTGGCGCCGATCTCGTACTCGGGCACGGGCTGCTCGAGGTGGTCGACGACCCGGCGCGGGCCGCGGCCTCGCTCGCCGCGGTCGCAGCCCCGGGCGCCGCCGTGTCGGTGCTGGCGACCAGCCGGAACGCCGCCGTCCTCTGGCACGTCCTGGGCGGGCGGCTCGAGGAGGCCCGCGCCGTCCTCACCGACCCGGACGGGCGCTACGGCCCGGACGACACCCTCCGCCGCCGGCTCGACGGGCCCACGGTCACCGCGCTGCTGGAGGAGACGAGGCGGCTGCGCGTCGAGCTCGTCCAGGGCGACGGCCTTCTCGAGGCCTGGTTGCCCCACTCCGTCCGGGACGGTGGTCCGGCGGACATGCGGGGCGCGGCGGAGCTGGAGGACCTCGCCGCCGGGGTGCCGGCGCTGCGCGAGGTCGCCGCGCGGCTGCACGTCCTGGCGCGCGCCGTCACGCCCTGAGCCGGGTGCGGCGCTCCGGCGCCGCAGCCGGTGGTGGGGCGCCGTCCGACCTGGACGAGGAAAGCGATGTCGATCACCTCTCGTCCGGGGCGGGGAGGCCGTTCGAAGATCGATGTGCCCGGGTTGTGACCTCCGGGTAGTGGACCAGCCCTTTGCCTCGTATTCTCTTGGTCAGACGCCCAGCCCGGGCGCTCGTTCCGCCACCCGCCGCACCAGGGTTGGCGGGACATCCCGTGACCGTTGTGCCGGAGGACGTCATGCCCCTCTCCGAGCACGAGCAGCGCCTGCTCGAACAGATCGAGCGTGCTCTCTACGCCGAGGACCCCAAGTTCGCCTCGACCGTGCGCGGCTCCAAGCTGCGCAAACCGAGCCGGCGCCGGCGAATCCAGGGCATCGCGCTCTTCGCGGTGGGTCTGGTGCTGCTCGTCGTCGGCGTGGCGGTCGCCCCGCTCCGCGACCTCGTCGGCGCGGTCCCCGTCGTCAGCGTGGTCGGGTTCCTGGCCATGCTCGGCGGCACGATGCTGGCGCTCAGCGCCCGCGGGGCCGGCAAGGGCGGTGGCGGTGCGGACGGCAAGCAGGCCGAGCCGGACAAGAACCGATTCACCGGGCGCATGGAAGAGCGCTTCCGGCGTCGGTTCGAACAGGACTGATCGACAGACCACGAGCAGAGCCGCGGCCCGGGAGGCCGCGGCTCTCGTCGTTCGCGCGCCGTGAGCGTTATGGAGCCATAACGCGGGTAGCGCCGTCAGCCGGTCGTGCTCGGGCGGCGGTCCTTCGTCGGGAGCAGATCGAGCAGGGAGCGGGGCGCCAGGGTCCGCACCCACGCCCGCCACCCCCCGCGACCGGAGCCGTCGATCGCGGCGAGCACGATCCGCAGGGGAGCGGTCAGGGCGCCCTCGGTGGATGGTGCGTCGCCGTACCACTCCGCCTCGACCAGCCGCACGATCTCGCGCAACGCGTCCTGCGTGGCGGCGCTCGCGGGGCCGTCGAGCTCGTGCGCCCCCACGAGCGCCCGCGCGGTGCCGCGGACGGTGCCGCCGGCGGACACGGCCGAGCCGCGGTCCCGCGAGGTCGCGAGCACCTCGTCCCACGCCGCGCGACCGGCCCCCGGGCCGCCGGCCCCGGCGGCGGCGAGACGGCGCCTGCGCAGCATCCGCCGGGCAATCGTCGGGCCGGCCAGCAGCGCCACCACCAGCAACGCCACGAGCGGACCCAGCACCGGGACGCCGCCGTCCTGGTCCGCCGCGGTCGGATCCGGCTGCGGCACGTCGACCGGCGTCGGCTGCGGCGTCGGCTGCGGCGCCTCGGCCTGCGGCGCGGGCTGCGGGACCTCCTGCTGGGGCGCGGCGGGCTGCGCGGCGCCGGGCGGGGCGTCGCCCACGGCCTCGAGGACGTAGGGCGGGACGACCGTGCGGCCGTCGGTGAGCGGGGTCGGGTCGAAGGTCGTCCACCCGTAGCCGGGGAACCAGGCCTCGACCCAGGCGTGTGCGTCGCGGGTGCTCACGCTGCGGTAGCCGTCGCCCTCGGTGCCGGCCGTGAACCCGACGGCCACCCGGGCCGGCACGCCCTGCGTCCGCAGCATCACGGCCATCGCCGAGGCGAACTGTTCGCAGTAGCCCGCGTGCCCGACGGTGAGGAAGTCGACGAGGGCGTCGTCGCCGCTGCCCGGCGCGGTCTCCAGGCTGTACCGGAACTGCGACTGCGGACCGGTGAAGTACTCGACCAGCGCGATCGCCTTGTCGAAGTTGGTCGCGGCACCGCGGGTGACGTCGGCGGCGATCCGTGCGACCCGCGCGTCGACGCCCGTCGTGTCCCGGTACCCCGGGTCGACCCGGGTCGGGCCGGAGGCGGAGCGCAGATCGTCGGCCGACGGCGCCGGCAGCACCGCGGTCTCCTGCCAGGCCTCCTCCTCGCGCGGGCGCTGGGTGTAGGCGATGCCGCTGCTGCGGTCGTAGGCCCACTTGTCGGCGTCCACTCCGGTCACGGACCCGGGCTGGCCGTAGAGCGGGAGCCAGTAGTCCCGGAAGTTCACGTTCTGCACGGCGACCTGGACGCGGTCGCCCTCCGGCGGGTCCTCCGTGAGTGGCCCGGCGAGCGGGACCCCGGGCCGGGGCTGGGCCGCCTGCCAGCCGGAGTTGGCGCGGTAGTCGGAGAGGGTCAGCGCGCGCAGGTACGTCGGGCGCGGGAGCCCGGTGGTGCGGAACAGCTCGACGGGGTCGCTCTGGGTGAGCTGGCCGCGCAGCGAGGTGAACGGGTTGAGCCCGATCGCGCCGCCGTTGCCGCCGCCCGCGCCGCCGCTGACGAACCGCCCGGACGTGCCGACGACGGTCGCCGCGCTGCCGAGCAGCAGCCCCAGCACCCCGGCCACGGCGACGACCGCGATCCCGCCGGTCACGAGCGCGCCGCTGCGCCGCCCGACGCCGTCGCGCGCGACGAGCAGCAGGCCGTACCCGGCGACCGCGCAGGCCACCGCCCACCAGGGCAGCAGGGCGTCGGAGAGCGCGGCCGGCACCGCGACCATGCACAGCAGCGGCACCCCGGCGGCGGCCGGCGCGTCCGAGGACACCGAGACGGCGTGCACGATCACCGCGAGCAGGCCGAACGCGGCCGCGATCAGGAACATCATCCCCGGCGTCGGCACGACGGGCGCCACCCCGGAGTCGATCTGCGCGGCGGCCTCCGCGACGTGGTCGGCGAAGGCGCCGAACGCCGAGGGCCCGGGGAGGAAGCCGGCCACCGCGCCGTCGCCGAACAGGCCGGTGAGCACCAGGAGGGCGCCGATCAGCTGGCCGACGGCGACGGCCGGGCCCGGCAGCCGCTGCAGCGCCACCCCCAGGCCGACGACCACCGCCACGACCAGCGCGGCATCGGCGAACCAGGTGCCGCCCTGCACGACGGCGACCAGGCAGGTGCCCGCGAGCAGGACCGCGAGCCCGCCGGCCACCGCAGCGATCCAGCGGATCCGCGGACGGTCCGGTGGGGGAGCGGTCGCGGGCGGCGCCGGCCGGAGCGCGGTGGGTGCGCTCATGGCGCACCCGCCGGGCTCACGGGGCTGCCCGCGACGAGCGCGTCCCAGGCCTGCTCGGGCGTGCGGTGGGCGCCCGCGACGGAGACGTGCCAGCCCGCGCGCCGGAGCACCTCGGCCGCGGCGGCGGGGTCGGGTGTCCGCTCGCCGGCGCCGTCCCAGGTCGCGACGTCGAGCAGGACCGCGTACCCGCCGCCGGGGTGCCGCCCGGCGAGCTGCCCGGCCTGCTCCGGCGTGCACGCCCCGAGCACGGCGACGACGTCCCGGCCGGCGGCCGTCGACGGGCCGGAGAGGTCGGGGCGGGCGGCGGGGCGGAGCACGGCGAGCGCGTCGAGCAGGGGATCGAGGCCGGCACCGGCGGCGACCGGGGCGCCGTCCTCGGTGACCACCTCGACCGGCTCGCCGCGCCGCAGTAGGTGCGCGCCGATGCTGGCCGCCAGCGTGACCGCGAACTCCAGGCTGGCGCCCGCGCCGTGGCCGCGGTGCGCCCCGTCGCGCCGGTCGAGCAGCACGGTCACGCCCGCGTGCCACGGCCGTTCCTCGAGGCGGACCATCAGCTCGTCGTGCCGGGCCGTGCTCTTCCAGTGCACCCGCCGCAGCTCGTCGCCCTGCCGGTAGGTCCGCACCATGACGTCCGGGCTGCCCTGGCCCTGCTGGGCGGCGGCCCCGGGGAGGCCCTCGCCGCTGCCCAGCGCGCGCGGCGCCCCGTGCAGCCCGACGACCCGCGGCACCACCAGCAGCCGGTCGGGCGCGAGCATCTCGCGGGTGAACTCGGCCAGCCCCAGCGCGCCGACCGCCCGCGCGGTCAGCGGCCCCACCCGGTGCGCCCCGCGCAGGGCGGGCCGCAGGGGATAGGTGACGCGGGCCCCGCGGCCCCCGATCCGGTGCACGGTGAACCGCGGGGGCGTCGACGGGACGGGGCCGGCGGCGTCGGGCACGGTGTCGGCGAGGCGGAGGGCGCCGAACACGGGGCCGCCGCGCAGGTCCAGTGCCACCTCGACCGGGGTGTCGGTGGCGCTGCGCGCGGGCAGCAGCGTGCGCGCGGCCTGCACCGAGCGGCGGGTGCGTACGGCGAGCAGCAGCGAGACCAGCGGCAGCAGGCACACGACCAGCCCGACCCGGAGCAGGTCGCGCTCGTCGAGCACGACCGCGCACACCGCGGTCGCGACGCCGCCGGCCAGGAGGCTGCGCCCCCGGACCGTCAGCCCGAACGTGCGGGCCCCGGATCGACCCACGGACGGACGGGATCTCACGCCCGTGAGGGTGCCCGCACCGGGATGCGCGACAGCAACCCGCGGACGACGTCGGCGGCGGTGACCCGGGACGCGCCGGCCTCGGGCGCGACGGTCAGCCGGTGCGCGATGACGGGGACGGCGACCGCCTGGACGTCGTCCGGGACGACGTAGCCGCGCCCGGCCAGCGCCGCCTGCGCCCGCGCCGCCCGCACCAGGTGCAGGGTGGTGCGTGGGGAGGCACCGAGGCGCAGCTCGGGCTGCCGGCGGGTCGCGCCGACGAGGTCGACGCAGTACTGCCGCACCTCCTGGCCGACCCGGATCCGGCGCACGGCCTCGATCACCGAGCGGACGGTGCGGGCGTCGGCGACCGGGCGCAGGGTGTCGAGCGGGTCGGCGCCCGCGTGCTCGTCGATCATCGCGAGCTCGGCGGCGGGGTCGGGGTAGCCGACGCTGATCCGTGCGGTGAAGCGGTCCCGCTGCGCCTCGGGGAGCGGGTAGGTGCCGTCCATCTCCACCGGGTTCTGCGTGGCGACGACCATGAACGGGCTGGCCAGCCCGTAGGTCCCGCCGTCCACGGTCACCTGGTGCTCGGCCATGCACTCCAGCAGTGCCGACTGGGTCTTCGGCGAGGCGCGGTTGATCTCGTCCGCGATCACGACGTTGGCGAACACCGGCCCGGGCCGGAACTCGAACTCGCCGGTCTGCCGGTTGTAGACGGACATGCCGGTGATGTCGCCGGGCAGCAGGTCGGGGGTGAACTGCACGCGGCTGACCGAGCAGTCGAGCGAGCGGGCGAGCGCCTTGGCCAGCGACGTCTTGCCCACGCCGGGCACGTCCTCGACCAGCAGGTGCCCCTCGGCGAGCAGGGTGACCAGCGCGAGCCGGACGACCTCCGGCTTGCCCACGATGATCCGCTGCACGTTCTGCGCGATGCGGCCGGTGAGGTCGGCGACGGCGGCCAGCGGCGGGGGCTCGGGTGCGCTCTCGCCGGTCACCGGCGGGCCCGGACGGCTGCTGGTGGTCAACCCTGCTCCTGTTCGTGGGCGTCCGCGGACGGGTCGGACACGGGGAACTGCGGGAACTTGCGCCCCCAGTCTGTCAAACGGCCGCGCGGCGCCTCCCCCGGACGTGTCACGTGTACCCCGCCGGGGCGTCCGTCCGGGGGCCTCCACCCGCCGCCCCACGGCCCCCCACCGAGGGCTCCCACCGTCCCCCATCCCGCACCCCACCGGGCCCCATCGCCGCACCCTCGGCGCGCTGACCTGCGGTTTTCTCGGAGCCGTGCTGGTGGGGAGCGGGGCCCGGACACGCGTACCGCCGGTTTCCCCCCACCGCCCCCCACGTCATCCGACCTGCTGAAACACCGAACGGAGGCCGCTGAAGGGGTCTGTTCGAGTTGACGGTGGGGGGAAGTGGGGTAATGTGGCCGCCGTTGGAGCGAGACGGGGCTCCGAGATGAGGTGGGGCGGGTGTTCCTCGGCACCTACACCCCACGGTTGGACGACAAGGGGCGGCTCACGCTGCCGGCGAAGTTCCGGGACGAACTGCGGGGCGGGTGCATGGTCACGAAAGGGCAGGACCACTGCCTCTACGTGTTCACCCGCGAGGCCTTCACGGAGATGGCCACCAAGGTCGCCTCGGCGCCGCTGACCAGCGAGTCGGCCCGTGCCTTCCAGCGGAACCTCTTCGCGGGAACCGACGAGCAGAACCCCGACGGCCAGGGCCGGATCGCGATCGCCCCGGAGCTGCGCCGGTACGCGGGACTGACCAAGGAGTGCGTGGTGATCGGCGCGTTCACGCGCGTCGAGATCTGGGACGCGCAGTCCTGGCAGGAGTACCAGGAGCGGCACGAGGAGGACTACGCCAAGGCGCAGGAGGAGGTTCTGCCCGGACTGATCTGAGCCCGTGACCACACGGGTGCGGAACGGTCCACCACTTCGACGACGCGACACCGTCGCCGTCCCGACCCGGACGCCGTGAAGGCCCTCCCGGTCCGACGGCCCTGGCGCACCTTCCCCGGTGCCAGGTCCGTCGGGGCGGGGCGGCCGCACGGCGGCCAGGTGGGGACGGCGGCGGCAGGGGTTGCGCAGCGGTACACACCCGCCAGGCTGGGGAGCTGGAGCGGGACGGCAGCGGCTCGGGACGCCGGCGGGTCCCGGGCCGCTGTGCATGCAGGGCGGCTCCGTGTGCGGGCGCGGGGCCGAGGCGCGGCGGGAGGTGACCAGGTGTCCACGACGGGGGACGAGCCGGGTCCGCACTCCCACGTGCCGGTCATGCTGCCGCGCGTGCTCGAGCTGTTCGAGCCGGCCCTCCGGGACCGGCCGGCGGTGCTGGTCGACGCCACCCTGGGCCTCGGCGGCCATTCGGCGGCGTTGCTGGCGGCCCATCCGCGGCTGACCCTGGTCGGCCTCGACCGGGACCCGCAGGCGCTGGAGCTGGCCGGACGGCGGCTCACCGCCCACTCCGGCCGCACGCACCTGGTGCACGCCGTGTACGACCGGATCGCCGAGGTGCTCGCGGAACTGGGGCTTCCGCGCGTCGACGGCGTCCTGTTCGACCTCGGGGTGTCCTCGCTGCAGCTCGACGCCGCCGAGCGCGGCTTCTCCTACTCCCGCGACGCCGACCTCGACATGCGGATGGACCCCACCACGGGGCCGACCGCGGCCGAGGTCCTCAACACCTACCCGGTGCCCGACCTGACCCGGATCCTGCGGGAGTACGGGGAGGAACGGTTTGCCGCGCGCATCGCCTCCGCCGTGGCGAGACGCCGGCAGCAGGCACCGTTCACCCGCAGCGCCGAGCTGGTGGAACTGCTCTACGCCGCGGTGCCCGCCGCCTCGCGGCGGACCGGCGGGCATCCCGCCAAGCGCACGTTCCAGGCGTTGCGGATCGAGGTCAACCGCGAGCTCGAGGCGCTGCGGACGGCCCTGCCGGCCGCGCTCGACTCGCTGGCCGTGGGCGGGCGGGTCGTCGTGCTCGCCTACCACTCGCTGGAGGACCGGATGGTCAAGCGGGAGTTCACCGCCCGTGCGACCTCCCGGACCCCGGTGGACCTGCCGGTCGAGCTGCCGGGCCACGGCCCGGAGCTGCGGCTGCTGACCCGTGGGGCCGAGGTCGCCACGGACGACGAGATCGAAGACAACCCGCGCGCCGCCTCGGTGCGGTGCCGGGCCGCCGAACGCATCCGGGAGGTCGCAGCATGATCCGCAGCTACTCGGAGGGCGTCACCGGGGGTGCGGCGTGAGTGCGCCGGTCGCGGACCGGACCCGCACCCGTCGGCCCTCGGTGTCGGTCGGCTGGAAGGGCACCGGGCCGACCGCATCCACCACCACCACCAGGGAAGCGCCGGCCCGGCGGATCCCCGCCCAGCGCGGGAGCGTCACGGTTCCCGCGCAGCGCCGCGGGTCCGGCGCCGCCAAGGCCGCCTACGCACGCCGGGACCAGCGCAACCGGCGGCTGGTCGGTGCGCCGCGCCGCGCCGGGCAGAAGGTCACGACCGGCGGGCGCGCGCAGTTCGTCCTGCTGATCATGGCGCTGCTGGCGACCGCGCTGGTGCTCACGCTGTGGCTGTCCACGGCCGCCGCCGCGGACTCCTACACCCTGCAGGACGCCCGGACCGCGGCCCGCGACCTGACCGAGCAGAGCGAGCGGCTGCACCGCGAGGTGGCGGGGATGGAGTCGGCGCCGGCGCTGGCCCAGCGCGCCACCGAGCTGGGCATGGTCCCGGTGCAGGACCCGGCCCGGTTGGTCGTCGCGCCCGACGGCACGGTCACGGTCGTCGGCGAGCCGTCCGCGGCCACCCGGCCCGCGGCGCCCGTCGCCCCGATCGCGCCGGCACCCGCGGACCCGGCCCAGCCCGCCGCCCCGGCACCGGCGGACCCGGCCCAGCCCGCCGCCGCGGCGCCGGGAGACCCGATGCCGGCCCAGGCGCCCGCGCCGTCGCAGCACGCCGCGGACGCCGGGGCCCAGCAGCAGACGCCGCAGGACGCCCAGGCACCCGCCAACCCCAACGCCGAGGCCGCCACCCAGGAGCAGCAGGAGCCCCGGGGCGGCGCGGCCCAGGACCAGCAGGCCGCCCAGGCCCCGGCCCCGACCGGCGGCGGAGCGGGCTGATGGCAGTCGCGCCCCCGCGCGCCCGTCCCGGCTCCCGCCCGCGCTCCGGCCCGCGGCGCCCTCCGGGGCCGCCGCGCAGGCCGGCCTCGCGCGTCGGGCAGGCGGACCGGCGGTTCCGGATCGGCCGGCTCGTGCTCGTCGTGCTGCTGCTGCTCTCGGCGGCCCAGCTGCTGCTGATCCAGACCGTGCGCGCCGGCGAGCTGACGGCGAGTGCGGAGAAACAGCGCACCACCAAGATCACCATCGCGGCGGAGCGCGGCGCGATCCTCGACCGCAACGGCACCCGGCTCGCCTTCTCGACCGAGTCCCGCGCGCTCGTCACGAACCCGCGGCTGATCAGCTCGGTGAAGAAGGAGCAGGCGGGCGCGTACAAGACCGAGATGGCGCAGGCCGTCGCGCAGGCCACCGGTGGCGACCCCAACGCGATCCAGGAGCAGCTGAACTCCGACCGCGGCTACGTCGTGCTCACCACCAGCGCGGACCCGGACGTGGCGCGCGCCCTCGAGCAGCGCTTCCCGGAGATCGCCGAGGAGAAGCGGGAGGCGCGCCAGTACCCGTCCGGCACGCTGGCGGCCAACGTCATCGGTGCCGCGACGTGGAGCGCGGACAACCGGAAGCTGGTGGGTCGCGTCGGCCTCGAGAGCGCCGACGACGACGTGCTCGCCGGTACGGACGGCTTCCAGGTCGTCGACACCGCCGAGGGCAGCGACACCGTCATCCCGGGCAGCACGCGGGCCCAGCAGCCGGCGGTCCCGGGCTCGGACGTCGAGCTGACCATCGACTCGGACCTGCAGTACGTGGTGCAGCAGAAGCTGCAGGACTACGTGGCCAGGACCGGCGCCAAGGGCGGCTCGGCGGTGGTGCTCGACTCGAAGACCGGCCAGGTGCTGGCCATGGCCAACGGGACGACGTTCGACCCGCGCCAGCTCGCCACCTCCGACCCGGCGACGCTCGGCAACGCCGCGGTGTCCAGCCCCTTCGAGCCGGGGTCGGTCAACAAGATCGTCACCATGGCGGGGGCGCTGGAGTTCGGCGTCGCCAAGCCCGACGACGTCCTCGACGTCCCGGGCAGCATCAAGGTCGCCGACCGCACGGTGCACGACGCCTGGAACCACGGGTTGGACCACTACACGCTGACCGGCGTGCTGGCGAAGTCCTCCAACGTCGGCACGATCATGACCGCGGAGAAGCTGGGCCCGGACCGCTTCTCGGACATGCTGGCCCGCTTCGGCATCGGCCAGCGCACGAACGTCGGGCTGCCCGGCGAGAGCGCGGGCTCGGTCCCGGCACGCTCGGCCTGGTCCGGTTCGACCTTCGGCAACCTGCCGATCGGCCAGGGCCTGTCGATGACCGTGCTGCAGATGGCCGGGATGTACCAGGCCGTGGCCAACGACGGGGTGCGGGTCCCGCCGCGGATCGTCGCCGCCACCGTCGCCCCGGACGGGTCGCGGACCGAGACGCCGCAGCCCGAGGGCATCCGGGTGGTGTCGCCGGAGACCGCGGCCCAGCTGCGCACGATGCTCACCGCCGTCACGCAGAAGGCGCCGGGGCAGAACGGGACCGGCTTCACCGCCCAGGTGCCCGGCTACCAGGTCGCGGGCAAGACCGGCACGGCGCAGCAGGTCGACCCGAAGTGCGGCTGTTACGCCTCGTCGACCTACTGGATCACCTTCGCGGGCATGATGCCGGCGCAGGACCCGCGGTTCGTGACGGCGATCATGCTCGACGCGCCGAAGGGCGGCACCTCCGCCGCCCCGCTGTTCCACGACATCGCGTCCTACCTGGGGCAGCGGGACACCATCCCGGTCGGCCCGCCGGCGCCGGTGCAGACCCTGGTGGCGCCCTGAGCGGAGCGTGCGGAGCGGACATCGGCCCTGAGCGGAGCGTGCGGAGCGAGACGCCGGGGCTGACCGGGGTGTGATTCCGGCCGTGACCCGACCGCCGTCGGAGCGGCCCCCGGACCTGCAGACCGGGGGCCGCTCCGGCGTGCGCGCCGGCCGCCCGACGAGTCCCGCGGACCCGCGACGGGCGGGTGGTGCGGGGGAGGGGCGCCCGGCGGGCCTCGGTAGCCTCCCCGACGTGCCGCCCGCCAGCTCCGCCCCCACGGACCGCCCGACGGACGCGCGTGCGACGGCCGGGCAGCAGCTCCCCCGGAACCTTCCTCCGCGGCCCGCGCGGGTCGCGCCCGTCGCCCTCGCCCGCCTCGCCGCAGTGAGCGGGGCCGAGCCGTACCCGGCCACGGAGGCGGAGCGTGCGGAGCCGACCATGAACACGGAGGCGGAGCGTGCGGAGCCGACCATGAACACGGAGGCGGAGGTGGGTACCGGCGGGCCCGGGGTCGCGGTCACCGGGGTGACCCACCGCAACTCCGACGTCCGCCCCGGCGACCTGTTCGCCGCGCTGCCGGGCGCCCGGGCCCACGGCGCCGACTTCGCCGGCGCGGCACTGACCGCCGGCGCGGCGGCCGTGCTCACCGACCCGGCCGGGCTGACCCGGCCCGAGCTGGCCGCGGCCGTCGAGCGCGGGGCCGTGCGGGCGCTGCTGCACCCGCACCCGCGCACCGTCCTCGGGGCACTGTCCGCGGCCGTCTACGGCGACCCGACCGCCGACCTCACCGTCCTCGGCGTGACCGGGACCAGCGGCAAGACGACGGTGGCCCACTTCCTCGAGGCCGGGCTGCAGGCCGGCGGCCGCGTGACCGGGCTGCTCGGCACCGTCCAGACCCGGATCGGGACCGACCGCCTGCCCAGCGCGTTCACCACCCCGGAGGCGCCGGACCTGCAGGCGCTGTTCGGCGTCATGCGCGAGCGCGGCGTCACGGACGTCGCGATGGAGGTCTCCAGCCACGCCCTGGCGATGGGCCGGGTGGCCGGCACCCGCTTCGCCGTGGGCGCCTTCACCAACCTCTCCCAGGACCACCTGGACTTCCACCACGACATGGAGGAGTACTTCGCCGCGAAGGCACGCCTGTTCGTCGACGACGAGCTGCGCGCGGCGAAGGGCGTCGTCTGCGTCGACGACGAATGGGGCCGCCGGCTGGCCGGCATGGCCCCCGACGCCGTGACGGTCGCCACCACCGCCCCGGCGGACTGGACCGCGCGGGACGTCGTGACCGACCCCGACGGGGCCCAGCAGGCCGTCGTCGTGGCGCCGGACGGGCAGGAGATCCCGCTGCGGCTGCAGCTGCCGGGGGCCTTCAACATCGCCAACGCCGTGCTGGCCCTGGCCGTGCTCGACCTGGCCGGGGTGCCCGCCGCCGTCGCCGCGCCGCGCTTCGCCGAGCTGGCCGTGCCCGGCCGCATGCAGCGGGTCGAGGCCGGGCAGGAGTTCCTCGCGATCGTCGACTACGCGCACAAGCCGGCGGCCGTCGCCGCGTTGCTCGACGCGCTGCGCGCCCAGCAGCCGCAGGGCCGGATCGTCACCGTCCTCGGCTGCGGCGGCGACCGCGACACCGGCAAGCGCCCGCTCATGGGGGCCGCCGCGGCCGCCCGGTCCGACGTGCTGATCGTCACGGACGACAACCCGCGCACCGAGGACCCGGCGGAGATCCGGGCCGCCATGCGCGCAGGTGCCGAGGCCGAACCCGCCCGCGGCGACATCCTCGAGATCGGCGACCGGCGCGCGGCGATCGCGGCCGCCGTCGAGGTGGCGAAACCCGGCGACGTGGTGGTCGTTGCGGGTAAGGGACACGAGACCGGCCAGGAGGTCCACGGGGTCAAGCACCCGTTCGACGACGTGGACGAGCTCGCCGCGGCGATCCGCGCCGCCGGGCGATGATCCGGGGATCGAGGAAGGCACGATGATCGAGATGCGGCTGGCCGAGGTCGCCGCCGTCACCGGGGGCAGGCTGCACCGGGCGACGGGCGACGAGCCCGTCACCGCGGTGGAGTTCGACTCCCGGAAGGTCGGGCCGGGCGGGCTGTTCCTCGCCCTGCCCGGGGAGCGGGCCGACGGCCACGACTTCGCGGCCGCGGCGGTGGCGGCCGGAGCCTCGGCGGTGCTCGCCGGGCGGGAGGTCGACGCGCCGGCCGTGATCGCGCCGCCGGCGGAGGACTCCTTCGCCGGCACGGACCTCGGCGACGCCGACCCGGACGGCTCCGGTGCCGCCGTGCTGACCGCGCTGGGCAGGCTGGCCCGGCACTCCGTCACGCACCTGCCGGAGCTGCAGGTCGTCGGCGTGACCGGCAGCTCGGGCAAGACCTCCACCAAGGACCTGATCGCGGCCGTGCTGCGGCCGCTCGGCGAGACCGTCGCCCCGCCCGGGTCGTTCAACAACGAGCTGGGCCACCCGTGGACCGCGCTGCGCGCCGACGTCGCGACCCGGCACCTCGTGCTGGAGCTCTCGGCCCGCGGGCCGGGGCACATCGCGCGGCTGTGCCGGATCGCGCCGCCGCGGACCGGCGTGGTGCTCAACGTCGGCAGCGCCCACGTCGGCGAGTTCGGTTCGCCCGAGGCGATCGCGCAGGCGAAGGGCGAGCTGGTCGAGGCCCTGCCGCCGGCGGCCGAGGGCGGGGTCGCGGTGCTGAACCTCGACGACCCGAGGGTCGCGGCCATGGCCTCCCGGACCTCCGCCCGGGTCGTCGGGTACGGCACGGGCGGCGCGGTGCAGGCCGCCGACGTCCGGCTCGAGGCCGGGCGGGCCACCTTCCGGCTGGTCACCCCGGCCGGCGAGGCGCCGGTGGCGCTCAAGCTCGTCGGCGAGCACCACGTCGGGAACGCGCTGGCCGCCGCTGCGGTCGCGCTGGAGCTCGGAGGCGGGCGGGCGGGTCTGGTCACCGCGATCGCCGCCGCGCTCTCCGGTGCCGGCGCCGCCTCCCGCTGGCGGATGGAGGTCACCGACCGGGCCGACGGCGTGACCGTGATCAACGATGCCTACAACGCCAACCCCGAGTCGATGACCGCCGCGCTGCGCGCGCTGGCCGCGATCGGCGGGGGCGGGGACGGTGGGCAGCGGCGCCGCACGTGGGCGGTGCTGGGCCCGATGGCCGAGCTCGGCGACACCGCGCCGGCGGCGCACGCGCAGGTCGCGGCGGTCGTCCGAGAGCTGGGGGTGGACCGGTTCGTGGCCGTCGGCACGGACCTCTACGGGACCGAGCGGGTGGCCGACCGCGACGCGGCGGCCGCCCTGCTGGCCGGGCAGGTACGCCCGGGCGACGTCGTGCTGGTCAAGGCCTCGCGCTCGGCCGGCCTGGACCGGCTCGCCGCGGCGCTGGTGGAACAGGAGCTGATCCGACAGTGAGGGGCGTCTTCGTCGCGGCCGGGGTCGCGCTGGCCCTGTCCATCCTGCTCACCCCGTACCTGATCCGCTTCTTCGCGCGGCAGGGCTTCGGCCAGGAGATCCGCGCCGACGGCCCGAAGAGCCACCAGACCAAGCGGGGTACGCCGACCATGGGCGGCGTCGCGATCCTGCTCGCCATCTGGGTGGGCTACCTGGTCGCGCACCTGCTCACGGGTGAGCCGATGACGGCGTCGGCCCTGCTGGTCCTCTTCCTCACAACGGCACTGGGCATCGTCGGGTTCGTCGACGACTTCCTCAAGCTGCGCCGGCGCCGCAACCTGGGCCTGAACAAGACGTCGAAGATCGTGGGCCAGGTGCTCACGGCGACGATCTTCAGCATCCTCGCGCTCCGGTTCGCCAACGCCCGCAACCTCACCCCGGCGTCGGAGTACCTGTCCTTCGTGCGGGACATCGCGGTGCTCGGGTTCGGCGTCGTCGGGTTCGTGATCCTCTGCAACCTGATCGTCGCCGCCTGGTCGAACGCCGTGAACCTGACCGACGGGCTCGACGGCCTGGCGGCCGGCACCGCCGCGATGGTGCTGGCGACCTACACGATCATCGGGTTCTGGCAGTTCCGGAACAGCTGCTCGGTCGGCGCGGCCGCGGGCTGCTACGAGGTGCGCGACCCGCTCGACGTCGCCATCGTGGCCGCCGCCGCGATGGGCGGCTGCATCGGCTTCCTGTGGTGGAACGCCGCGCCGGCCCGCATCTTCATGGGCGACACCGGGTCGCTGGCCCTCGGCGGCCTGCTCGCCGGGCTGTCCATGGTCACCAAGACCGAGCTGCTGCTCGTCGTCATGGGCGGGGTGTTCGTGGTCGAGGCGCTGTCGGTCTCGCTGCAGATCATCGTCTTCCGCACCACCCGGCGGAGACTGTTCCGGATGGCGCCCTTCCATCACCACTTCGAGCTGGCCGGGTGGGCCGAGACCACGGTGATCATCCGGTTCTGGCTGCTCGCGGCGATCTGCGCGGCGCTGGGGCTGGGGATCTTCTACTCCGAGTGGCTCTCCGCGGCGTCGGCGTTCTGAGATGGCGAGCCAGTTCGCCGGCCGCACGGTGCTCGTCGCGGGCGCAGGGGTCTCCGGGCTCGCCGCGGCGGAGGTGCTCGTCGCGGCCGGGGCCCGGACCCTGGTGTCCGACGACCGGGCCGCGGCCCTGGAGGACCTCCCGGCCGGCGCCGAGGCCGTCACCGGGCTGCCCGAGGGCGTCGAGCTGATCGTCACCGGCCCCGGCCGCCGGCCCGACCACCCGCTCGTCGCCGAGGCGGCGGCCCGCGGGATCGAGGTCGTCGGCGAACCGGAGCTGGCCTGGCGGCTGGGGCGGGAGCGGGCGGTCCCGCCGGTGTGGCTGGTGGTGACCGGTACCAACGGCAAGACCACCTGCACCGGCATGCTCGCCGCGATCCTGCGTGCGGCCGGGCTCGACGCCGTGGCCTGCGGCAACATCGGCTACCCGGTGGTGAGCGCGGTCGCGGCGGGGCACCCCGTGCTGGCCGTGGAGCTCTCCAGCTTCCAGCTGCACTGGTCGCCCTCGGTCGTGCCGGCCGCCGGCCTGGTGCTCAACGTCGCCGAGGACCACCTGGACTGGCACGGCGGGCTCGAGTCCTACGCGGCGGCGAAGGCCCGCGCGCTCACCGGACCGGTCGCCGTCGCCGGGATCGACGACGCGATCGCGGCCCGCCTGCTCCGCGGGTCCCCGGCCCCGACCAAGATCGGCGCCACGCTCGCCGAGCCCGGTCCGGGGCAGCTGGGGATCGTGGGGGAGCAGCTCGTCGACCGCGCCTTCCCCGCGAGTCGGGACGACCGGCCGCGCGAGTCGGGAGCTTCCGCACCACGAGTCGCGAGCACCGGCGAGGGCGTGGTGCTCGCGGAGGTCACGGACGTCACGCCCGGCGGGCCGCCCGGCCTCACGGACGCCCTGGCCGCCGCCGCGCTGGCCCGCGCCCACGGCGTCGGGGCCGACGCCGTGCGGGAGGGGCTCGCGGGGTTCCGGCCCGGACCGCACCGCTCGGCGCTGGTCGGGACGGTCGGCGGCGTCCGATACGTCGACGACTCCAAGGCCACCAATCCGCACGCCGCCGACGCCGCCCTCGCCGCCCAGCCGGCGGGGAAGATCGTCTGGATCCTCGGCGGGCTGCTCAAGGGCGCGCACGTCGACGAGCTGGTCGCCCGGCACGCGGGCCGGTTGACCGGCGCCGTGGTGATCGGCACCGACCGGGCGGAGATCATCGACGCACTCGCGCGACACGCGCCCCAGATCCCCGCGACCGAGGTGACCGAGGGCGACGATGGCGTCATGTCCTCCGCCGTCCGCCGTGCCGCCGCACTCGCCCGACCGGGGGATGTCGTGCTCCTCGCACCCGCGGCGGCCTCCATGGACCAGTTCCGGGACTACGCCGAGCGCGGCGAGGCGTTCGCGGCCGCGGTGGCGGCCCTGGAGACGCGGGCCGGGAGCGAGGCCGGGGAGCCGGGCGCATGAGTGCCCCCACCCGCCGCCCCCGACGCCCGGCCCGGACCAGCGCGGACGGCCTGGCGCCGGCACGCGCCGCCGTCGCGCGCGGCACCAAGGCCCTGCAGGCATGGCTGCGGCGCCCGCTCACCTCGCTGCACCTGGTCCTCGGCGTGTTCGGGCTGCTGACGATCTTCGGCCTGGTGATGGTGCTGTCGGCGTCGTCGGTGGAGGCGTACTCCGCGGGCGGCTCGTCGTACTCGGTGTTCGTGCGGCAGCTGGGCTTCTGTGCGGTCGGCCTGGTGCTCTTCTACCTCGGGCTGCGGATCCCGCCGAGGCGGATGCGGGCCCTGGCGCCCTGGCTGCTGATCGGCGGCGTCGTGCTGCTGGTCGCGGTGCTGGTCCCGGGCGTCGGCGTGGTCCGCAACGGTTCCCGGTCCTGGTTCGCCGTCGGCTCGTTCTCGCTGCAGCCCTCCGAGGGCGTGCGGGTGGCGCTCATGCTGTGGGGCGCGCACGTGCTCGTCGCGCGGCGCACCGTCATGCACCGCTGGAAGCACGCGCTCAACCCGCTGGTCCCGGTCACGCTGCTGCTGCTCACCCTGCTCGTCCTCGAGCCGGACCTGGGTATGACGGTCTCGGTCGGCATCGTCATGGTCGCGCTGCTGTGGTTCGGCGGCGCCCCGATGAAGCTGATCGCCGCGATCGCCGCGGGCGGGCTGGGCGGGGCCGTGATCCTCGGGCTCACCGCCGGCTATCGCGTCAGCCGCATCACGGCGTTCCTCTCCTCGGACACCGCCGACCCGCTCGGGCCCGCCTACCAGGCCACCCAGGCGCTCTACTCCCTCGCCGACGGCGGGCTGTTCGGCGTGGGGCTGGGGCAGGGCCGCGCGAAGTGGGACTACCTGCCCAACGCGCACAACGACTTCATCTTCGCGATCATCGGCGAGGAGCTCGGCCTGGTCGGGGCCCTCGCCGTCCTCGCGCTGTTCGCGACGCTCGCCTACACGGGCCTGCGCATCGCCAAGCGCAGCACCGACCCGTGGCTGCGGCTCGTGACCGCCACGGCCACGGCCTCCCTCGTCGTGCAGGCCGCGATCAACATCGGCTACGTGGTGGGGCTGCTGCCAGTCACCGGTCTGCAGCTGCCGCTCATCTCCTCCGGTGGTACCTCGCTCGTCGTGACCATGTTCGTGTTCGGCATGCTGACGAACGCGGCCCGGCACGAGCCCGAGGCCGTGGCGGCGCTGCGGTCGGACGGCCAGGGCCGGATCGCCTCGTTCCTGCGGCTCCCGCTGCCGGAGCCCTACCGTGCGCCCGCGCCGCGTCCGCCGGTCCAGCGGACGGTGCGCCGCTGAGCGGAGCACGCGGAGCGGACGACCGCGCCGACCATCCCGACAACAGCAGATCCCCGAGCGGAGACGATGAGCGAGTACGGCACCCAGTTCCTGCCGCGGATGGGCCCGGGCCCGTCGGTGGTGGTCGCCGGCGGCGGCACCGCCGGTCACATCGAGCCGGCGCTCGCCCTCGCCGACGCCGTCAAGCGGCTGCGGCCCGACGCGACCGTCACGGCCCTGGGCACGGAGAAGGGCCTCGACACGCGGCTGATCCCGGCCCGCGGCTACCCCCTCGAGCTGATCCCGCCCGTCCCGCTCCCGCGCAAGCCGACCGCGGACCTGCTCCGGCTGCCCGGCAAGGTGCGCGGCGCCGTGGCCCGGGTGCGCGAGGTGCTCACCAAGGTCGAGGCCGACGTCGTGGTGGGCTTCGGCGGGTTCGTCGCGCTGCCGGCCTACCTCGGCGCCCGCGGGCGGGTCCCGATCGTGGTGCACGAGGCCAACGCCCGGGCGGGGCTGGCCAACAAGGTCGGCGCGCGGTTCGCCGCCGCCGTCGTCGCGGCCGTGCCCGGCAGTGGCCTGCCCGACGCCCAGGTGCTCGGCATCCCGCTGCGGCACGCCGTCACCACGCTCGACCGCGCGGGGCTGCGCGACCGGGCCCGCCGCCGCTTCGGGCTGCCCCCGACGGGCCCGGTGCTGCTCGTCTTCGGCGGCTCGCAGGGCGCGCGGACCCTGAACGGCGCGGTGGCGCAGGCGCTGCCGGGCCTGCTGCACGAGGGCGTCGGCGTGCTGCACGCGCACGGCCCGACGGGGCAGGCCGCCGCGCCGCAGCCGGGGTACATGCCGCTGCCCTACATCGAGGACATGCACCTCGCCTACGCCGCGGCCGACGCGGTGCTCTGCCGGGCCGGCGCGATGACGGTCGCCGAGGTCTCCGCCGTCGGGCTGCCCGCGGTGTACGTGCCGCTGCCGCACGGCAACGGCGAGCAGGCCCTCAACGCCGAACCGGTGGTCAGGGCCGGGGGCGGCGTGCTCGTCCCGGACGCCGAGCTGACCGGCGACCGCGTCCTGGCCGAGCTGGTCCCGTGGTTCCGCGAGCCGCAGCGGATCGCCGCGATGGGCGCCGCGGCCCGCGCCTCCGGCCACGCCGACGCCGACGAGCGGCTGGCCCAGGTGGTGTTCGGGGTGCTGGGCAGGTGACCGTGCACAGCTCCGTCCCCGTGCTGGGGCCCCGGGTGCACCTCATCGGCATCGGTGGGGCGGGGATGAGCGGGATCGCGCGGATCCTGCTGGCCCGCGGCGTCGAGGTCTCGGGGTCCGACGCCAAGGACTCGCGCACCGTCCTCGCCCTGCGGGCGCTGGGGGCGTCGATCGCCGTCGGGCACGCCGCGGAGAACCTCGAACAGCTCGGCGGGCCGCCCACGGTGGTCGTGTCGACCGCGATCCGGGAGTCCAACCCGGAGCTCGTGCGGGCCCGCGAGCGGGGCCTCACGGTCGTGCACCGGGCCCAGGCGCTCGCCGCGCTGACCCAGGGCTACCGGGTCGCCGCCGTCGCGGGCACGCACGGCAAGACCTCCACCTCGTCGATGCTCACCGTCGCGCTGCAGCACTGCGGCGTGGACCCGTCGTTCGCCATCGGCGGCGACCTCACGGTCACCGGCGCCGGGGCCCACCACGGCGAGGGCGACGTCTTCGTGGTCGAGGCCGACGAGTCGGACGGTTCGTTCACCGCCTACGCGCCGCTCGTCGCCGTCGTCACCAACGTCGAACCCGACCACCTGGACCATCACGGCGACGAGGCCTCCTACCGGGCCGTGTTCGAGGAGTTCCTCGGCAGGCTCGCACCCGGCGGCACGCTCGTGACCTGCGCCGACGACGAGGGCGCCGAACGGCTGGCGACGCTCGCCGAGGCCGGCGGGGTGCCGGTGCGCCGGTACGGGCGCACCGCCGCCGGCCCCGAGGACGCGGTCCTGCTCGACTTCCGGCCGGAGGGCCCCGGCTCGCGCGTGCGGGCGCGGCACGCCGGCGTCGAGCGGGAGCTGGAGCTGGCCGTGCCCGGCGAGCACATGGCGCTCAACGCCCTCGGCGCGCTCCTGGCCGGGGTCGCGCTCGGCGCGCCGGTGGGCGGCCTGGTCGAGGGGCTCGCGGTGTTCGACGGCGTCCGGCGCCGGTTCGAGTTCAAGGGCCGGGCCGGCGGGGTCGCCGTCTACGACGACTACGCCCACCACCCCACCGAGGTCGCCGCCACCCTGCGCGCGGCGCGCGAGGTGCAGCCCCCGGCGGGAGGGCCCGGACAGCGCAGCCGGGTGATCGTGGCGTTCCAGCCGCACCTCTACTCCCGTACGCGGACCTTCGCCGAGGACTTCGGGCGGTCCCTCGCGCTGGCCGACGAGGTCGTGGTCCTCGACGTCTACGGTGCGCGGGAGGACCCCGAGCCGGGCGTGAGCGGCGCGCTGGTCGCCGACGCCGTGCCGCTGCCGGCCGAGCAGGTGCACTTCGTCCCGGCGTGGGGGGACGTGCCGGGCGTGCTCGCGCGCCTGGCCCGCCCCGGCGACCTGGTCCTCACCATGGGCGCCGGCGACGTCACCGTCCTCGGCCCGGAGATCCTCCTCGAACTGGACCGGGCCGCGACGTGACCCGGACCTCCTCCACCCGGCGCGGGCGCCGGTCGTCGGACCGCTCCGGTGACCGCACCGCCGACCGCATGCCCGCGCGCCCGGCCGCCGCCGAGCGCGCCCGCCGCATCCGCGAGGAGCGGGCGGCGCAACGGGGACGGCTGCTGCCGCAGCAGCAACGGGCGGAGGAGAAGCGGGCGCGCAGGACGGCGCAGCGGTCGGCGCAGGTCTCGGCGCGGCAGGCCCGGAAGGCCCGCAAGGCGGCGGTCCGGGCGGCCAGGCCCGGCGACCGGCGGTTCCGGGTGCGGCGGCGGGTCGCGCTGACCCTGCTGGTCCTGGTGCTGCTCGCGGCGCTGGGTGTGGGGTCGTGGCTGCTGCTGACCCGCTCCGGGCTCGCCGACGTGGAGACCGTGGAGGTCACGGGCACCCTGACCGTCTCACGGGACGCGGTCCTGGACGCCGCGGCCGTCGAGACCGGGGGGCCGCTCGCCGAGGTCGACACCAAGGCCGCCGCCGAACGCGTCGCCCAGCTGCCCGGGGTCGGCTCCGTGCAGGTCAGCCGCGGGTGGCCGCACACGGTGGAGATCGCCGTCGTGGAGCGGACGGCGGTGGCGCTGGCGCGGACCCCGCAGGGGATCACGCTCGTCGACGCCACCGGCGTCGCCTACCAGAAGGCGCCCGAGGTGCCGCCCGCGCTGCCGATGCTGGGCTTCGGCGCCGTCGGGCCGGACGACCCGTCGACCAGGGCCGCGCTCACCGTCCTCCAGGCGCTGCCGGCCGACCTGCGCGGGCAGGTCACCACGATCGACGTCGACAATGCGGCCACCGAGCCCACCGTCCGGCTCGGGCTGGGGGAGCGGCAGGTGCTGTTCGGCTCCACCGACCGCGCGGACCGCAAGGTCGCCGTGCTCGTGCCGCTGCTGACCCAGGAGGGCAGCGTCTACGACGTCTCCAGCCCGGAGCTCCCGACCGTCACCCGCTGACCGGTCGCTTCCTGAGAGAGCCACTGCTCCGTCCGGACCAGCCTGTCGCTCTCCGTCAGGCCGGATGGGCTCTGGGTCACGAGGAGGTCACGGTTCCGCGGTCTCCACACCATCGAGGTGTTGCCGACGCGCGGCGCGCCTGCTGGACCGTGGCCCCTCCTCGGACCTAGCGTTCGACCGCGAACGGCCCGGACAGACCTGCTGGACGGAGCTGACCCGGACCCGAGCGACCGAGAGGTGCCGCGCATGACGCCCCCGCACAACTACCTGGCAGTGATCAAGGTGGTCGGCATCGGTGGCGGCGGCGTCAACGCCGTCAACCGCATGATCGAGGTCGGCCTGAAGGGCGTCGAGTTCATCGCGGTGAACACCGACGCGCAGGCCCTCCTCATGTCCGACGCGGACGTGAAGCTGGACATCGGCCGCGAGCTGACCCGTGGCCTCGGCGCGGGCGCCAACCCGGAGGTGGGCCGCAAGGCCGCCGAGGACCACCGCGAGGAGATCGAGGAGGTCCTCAAGGGGGCCGACATGGTCTTCGTGACCGCCGGCGAGGGCGGCGGGACGGGCACCGGCGGCGCGCCGGTCGTCGCGTCGATCGCCCGCAAGCTCGGCGCGCTCACCATCGGTGTGGTCACCCGGCCCTTCACCTTCGAGGGGCGCCGCCGTGCCGGCCAGGCGGAGGACGGGATCACCCAGCTCCGCAACGAGTGCGACACCCTGATCGTCATCCCCAACGACCGGCTGCTGCAGCTCGGCGATGTCGGCGTCTCCCTGATGGACGCCTTCCGCTCGGCCGACGAGGTGCTGCTCTCCGGTGTGCAGGGCATCACGAACCTGATCACCACGCCGGGCCTGATCAACCTGGACTTCGCCGACGTCAAGTCGGTCATGTCCGGCGCCGGGTCCGCCTTGATGGGCATCGGCTCGGCCAGGGGGGAGGGCAGAGCCGTGCAGGCCGCCGGCAAGGCGATCAACTCACCGTTGCTGGAGGCGTCGATGGACGGCGCCCAGGGCGTGCTGCTGTCGATCGCGGGTGGGTCGGACCTCGGCCTGTTCGAGATCAACGAGGCCGCGTCGCTGGTCCAGGAGGCGGCCCACCCCGAGGCCAACATCATCTTCGGCACGGTGATCGACGACTCCCTCGGCGACGAGGTGCGCATCACGGTGATAGCAGCCGGGTTCGAGGGCGGCACGCCCACGCACAAGAAGCTGGAGCCCTCCGCCTTCCGCTCGGCCGAGCCCGCCGCGCCCGTGGCGCCGCCTGCCGCGGCCCCGCCGGCCGCCCCGTCGCCCGCGCCGCAGACCCCGCCGTCGTCGGGGAACACCGGCAACGGCCACACTGGGTACTCGCCCGGATCCTCGACGGCGTTCGGCTCGGGTGCGAACCAGAGCGGCACGCTGCCGCCCGTGGCGCCGTACTCGCCGCCGGCGCCCCGCCAGCCGGAGGTGGCCCGGCAGAACCCGGCCATGACGGAGCTGGGCGGTCCTGTGGCGGAGGGCCCGGCGCCCTCGTCCCCGTCGTCCGGCATGCACGTGCAGCCGGACCCGGCCCCCGGCGCGCCGTCGACGTCCTCCAGCGCCCCCTCAGCCACGCCGAGCCGGGACGGGGAGGTCGACGACGACGTCGACGTCCCGCCCTTCATGCGCCGCTGAGGTCCGGGAGACGTAGGTACCGGCGGGGGGGTGCCGGACGCGGTCCGGCACCCCCGCCCGTTCTGGCGCCTCGTGCCGCCGCCGAGTGGACCGGCGCCCACGGGCTGCTGCGGCTGCTCTCCACCACCGAACCGCTCGCACACCGCTCCGCCCCTTGGCACACCAGCTCCAACCGCTGTGCGGGAGGGCGATGTGGTGTGCGAGGCACCGGATGCGCCGTGGATAGGGTCGTGGGGTGAGTGAGACGGCGCAGCGCGCGCGGGTCCGCAGGGTCGTGACCACGAGGGCGGGCGGCCGGTCCACGGCGCCCTTCGACAGCTTCAACCTGTCCCGCGCGGTGGGCGACGACCCCGCCGCGGTCGACGCCAACCGCTACCGCCTCACCCGCGAGCTGGGCCTGCGCGGCACCGTGTTCCTGAACCAGGTGCACGGCACCCGCGTGGTCACGGTCACCGAGCCCCCGCGGCGCAGTGCACCCGACGTCCCGGAGACCGACGCCGCCGTCACCGCCGTCCCGGGGATCGGGCTCGCGGTGCTGGCCGCCGACTGCGCCCCCGTGCTGCTGTCGGACCCCCTGGCCGGCGTGGTGGGCGCGGCGCACGCAGGGCGGGTCGGGGCGGCCGCGGGGGTCGTGCCGGCGACGGTGGCGGCCATGCAGGAGCTGGGCGCGACCGTCGGGGACATCGAGGTGCTGCTCGGGCCGGCGGTCTGCGGGCTCTGCTACGAGGTGCCGGCGGAGATGCGCGCCGAGGTGGAGTCGGCGCTGCCCGGCAGCGCCGCGACGACCCGGCGGGGCACGCCGTCGGTCGACGTCCGTGCGGGCCTGTATCGCCAGCTCGCCGACCTCGGCGTCACGAAGGTCGGTGCCGACCCGCGCTGCACCCTCGAGGACCCGGCCCTCTTCAGCCACCGCCGGGACGCGCGGACCGGTCGTCTCGCCGGCGTGATCTGGCTCGACGACCGCGCCTGACGACCGTGCCCGAGTACGCCGCGCGGGAACGGCACCGACGACGACGGCCCCGGACATCACCCCGCGGTCATGGAGCTGTGGACGTTCGGGAGACATCACGGTTGCGTGATGCTCGCGACACCACCCCTTCGGCTCGCGGGTCCCGGTGGCCACGTTCCGTAAGGTTCGCCGCGTGATGAAGGACGCCTCCCCGGAACGGCGCGCCGAGCTCGAGCGCCGCCTCGGCGAGGTGCGTGCCCGGATCGCGAAGGCCTGTGCCGCGGCCGGGCGCGAGCCGGACGAGGTGGAGCTGCTCGCCGTCACCAAGACGATCCCCGCGGCCGACGTCGCGGCGCTGGTCGACCTCGGGCTCCTCGCGTTCGGCGAGAACCGGGCGCAGGAGGCGGCGGCGAAGGTCGAGGAGCTCCGCGCGCTGCGGCCGGACGCGCCGCTGCGGTGGCACTTCGTCGGCGGGCTGCAGCGGAACAAGGCGAAGCTGGTGGTCCCGTGGGTGACACGGGTCGAGAGCGTCGACTCGCCCCGGCTGGCCGCCGCGTTGGACAAGGCGGTGCTCCGCGCGCTCGACGAGGGCCTGCGGACGGAACCGCTGCCGGTGCTCGTCCAGTACAGCGTGGACGGTGACCCGGACCGCGGCGGTGTGCCCGACGAGGGCCTGCAGGAGCTCGCGGACCAGGTCGCAGGGGCCTCCGGGCTCGTCCTCGACGGACTGATGAGCGTCGCCCCGCTGGGTGCCGACGTCGAGGAGTCGTTTGCCGCGATCGAGGCGGCGGGTAGGCGGGTGCGGTCCTCGCACCCCGGCGCGACCGTGCTGTCGGCCGGGATGAGCGGGGACCTGGAGGTGGCGATCCGTCACGGTTCGACGGTCGCGCGTGTCGGAACGGCCCTTGTGGGGGACCGGACGTTAACCTCCCGGTGACTGCCCGGTCCGCGGGGGCGGACCGGCATCGGGGGCGTCGAGGATTGGGAGCACGGATGAGTGCGATGTACCGGCTCAAGGCCTACTTCGGCATGGTGCCCGCCGAGGAGATGGACTACGCCGACGAGCCGGACGCCTTCGCCGATCCGCGCCGCGCGCCCCGCGCCCGCACCGACCGCTGGTCGGACCCGGACGACCGCTTCGACGACGCGCCCGACCCCCGGGGCAGCTATGCCGAGTACGAGACCGGCCGCGACGAGCGGCCCCTGGACGACTGGAGCCACCGGTCGGCGCGCGAGCCCGTCCGTCCGGCGCGCCCCCCGCGCGAACCCGTCCGTTCGACGGGCGGGCTGTCCGGAGGGGCGGGCGGCGGCCTCTCGGCGGGGTCCCCGACGACGCGCGGCGCCCTCGCCGTGGACCGGGAGGAGTCCGTCCTGCGGGCCGCTCCGGAGCCGCCCGCGCCGGTCGCGGCGTCCTCCTCCGTGCCCGAGCAGCGCGACCGCGGCGCGGCCGCCCTGGCCCGCATCACGACCCTGCAGCCCAGCAGCTTCACCGAGGCCCGCACGATCGGCGAGCGGTACCGCGACGGCGTCCCGGTGATCATCAACCTGACCGACCTCGACGAGGCCGCCGCGCGCCGTCTCGTCGACTTCGCCGCAGGCCTGGCGTTCGCGCTGCGCGGCTCCATCGACAAGGTCACGAGCCGCGTGTTCCTCCTGACACCGGCGGACGTCGAGGTCTCGGCCGACGACGCCCGGAGGCTCGCAGAGCGGGGCCTCTTCCGCCAGGATTAGGGCGTGCCGATCGTCCTCCAGTTCGTCATCTACTACATCCTGTTCTTCTTCTGGCTCCTGCTCGTCGCGCGCATCGTGGTCGAGCTGGTGCACTCGTTCGCGCGCGAGTGGGTGCCCGCCGGGCGCCCCGCCGCGGCCCTCGAGATGGTGTTCAGCGTCACCGACCCACCGGTGAAGTTGTTGCGGAGAGTGATCCCCGTCGTCCGGATCGGGGGCGTCGGACTGGACCTCTCGATTATGGTTCTGCTGCTGGTGGTGTTCATACTGATGAGCATTGCCAGACCGGCGGTGGCGTGAGCCCCAGTCACCCGCCAGCCGGTTTGCCGCCGAGGACTGCATGAGGTGATCCGATGCCGCTGACGCCCGCCGACGTTCACAACGTCGCGTTCAGCAAGCCCCCGATCGGTAAGCGGGGATACAACGAGGACGAGGTCGACGCGTTCCTCGATCTGGTCGAGGCCGAGCTGGCCCGGCTGATCGAGGAGAACGAGGACCTGCGCGAGCAGGTCTCCCAGCTCGAGCAGCGGCTCGGCAACGCCGAGGCCGACCTGGAGGAGGCGCGTTCGCGCCCGCAGCAGGGCGGGATGGGGGCCCAGGCCGGCCCGCCGCCCACGCAGCAGATCCGGCCCGTGGAGCCGCCGCAGCCGCCGCGGCCGGTCGAGCCGCAGCGCGCGATGGGCCCGATGGGCGACGGCGACGCCGCCGGCGGGGACCACCACGTCCAGGCCGCGAAGGTCCTGGGCCTGGCCCAGGAGATGGCCGACCGGCTCACCGCCGAGGCCAAGAACGAGGCCGACTCGATGCTGTCGGACGCGCGCGCCAAGTCCGAGCAGCTGCTCAGCGAGGCCCGGACCAAGTCCGACGGCCTGGTGAACGACGCCCGCGCCCGCGCCGAGACGATGCTCAACGACGCGCGGACCCGCGCCGAGACCCTCGAGCGGCAGTCGCGCGACAAGGCGTCGTCGCTGGTCAGCGAGGCCGAGCGCAAGCAGACCGAGATCATCGGCACCATCACGCGCGACAAGGGCGTGCTGGAGAAGAAGATCGACGAGCTGCGGACCTTCGAGCGCGAGTACCGCACGCGGCTCAAGACCTACCTGGAGTCGCAGCTGCGCGACCTCGAGGGTCGGGGCTCGGCCGCGCCGTCGGACGCCGCCCGGTCGAACGCCAACGGCGGGTACGCCGCCAGCGGCTACGGCCAGCGTGCGGACGCCGGAAGCTGACGGCCCGGCCCGTCGTCCGAACGACTGGTGGGCGGTAGTGCGTCACTCGCGCCGCCGCCCGCCGTACACGGGGTGAACAGTGCTGCTGCTGGTTCTCGTTCTGGTCCTCATCGCCTTCGGCCTGCTGGTCGTGGCGCTGCTCTCGGGCAGCGTGCTCTGGGCGTGGATCTCCGTGGCCGTCTCCGTGGCGGCCGCGGTGGCCCTGCTGGTCGACTGGCTGCAACGCCGCTCGGCCGTGAAGGCGGGCGCGGAGTCGCAGCAACCCGCCTCCGGCGCCCCCGTGGCGCCGCAGGGCGGGCCGCAGGCGCCGCGGCGTGACATCGAGCCGGTCACCGAGGTGCTCCCGGTGTTCGGCCAGGGCTCACCCGGACGCGTGACCCCGGGCCGGCCCGGGGTGGAGCGTGGACAGTCCTCCTCGGACTCCGGCCACGGTGTCGTCCCGGACTCCGGGTCCGACGCCGAGGCGACCTCCGTGATGCCCCGGGTGGGACCGTCCGGCTCAGCCGAGCGACCGTCCGGCGCTCTCGGCGGCGACACACGGTCGAGCGAATCTGCGTCACGCAGCGTGACTGGCGACGAGGGTCATGTCGACGCCCCGGGGCATCCCGGCTCTCCGTCGGGGGAGACCGGGGCGGTCCCCGGTGGAGCAGTGGCGGCCGGTGCGGCCGGCGTTGCGGCGGGAGCCGCGGTTGCCGGGGTAGCCGGTGCGGCGCACGCGAAGCACGAGAGCGAGGAGCCGGCGTCCGGCCCCTCGGCCGACGAGGCGGGCACCCGCGCGGGCGCGGCAGAGGAGGCGTCCTCCGCGGATCCGGCGGCGGAGCCCGGAGTAGGGACGTCCAGCACTGCGGCGTCCGATGCTGCGGGGTCCGACGCTGCGGGGTCCGACGCTGCAGGGTCCGGAACGGCGAAGTCCGACGCAGCGAAGTCGGACGTGGAGCCGGCCGGAGAGGCATCCCCGGCTCCGGCTGGGTCCCCGGCGGCGTCCCCCGTGTCCGCCGAGGCGGTGGACCAGGCATCGGAACCCGGTCGGGCCGGCGGCACGGCGGCAGCCGGCCCGGCCGCAGGTTCCGCTGCTGCGCCCGGAGGTGTGGCACCGGACGCGTCGGCCCTGGCTGCGTCGGCTCCGGAAGCCGTGTCGGCGGAGAGCGCCGCATCGGCGACGGGCGCCACGTCCGGCGACGTGACCACGCCGGACACCTCGGCGAAGTCCGCGGCGGCCCCCGGGAGCGCGTCGACCCCGGGCTCCGGGGCGGCGTCCGCCTCGGCCTCGGACATCGACGGCCCCACGGTGGCGACGCCGGCCCACACCGGCTCCGCCCAGGGTGCAGAGCCGCAGCAGGCCGGCCAGCCGTCCGAGGGGCAGCCCGACCAGCCCCCGGACCAGCAGGGCCAGCCGGCTCAGCAGGCCCCGGCCGGGCAGCAGCCCGCCGGCGGTCCGCCACCGGTGGGCTCGATGCCGCCTCCCGGGCCGCACGGCGAGCCCCCGGAGGAACCTCGGGACGCCACGGTCGCGGCGTTGGTCGCCGAGCTGGAGGACGAGGTCGTCGTGGTCGACGAGCAGCCGCGCTACCACCTGGCCGGCTGCCGGTCGCTGCCCGGGCGCTCGGTGATCCCGCTGCCGGCCAAGGAGGCGGTCGAGCTGGGCTTCACCCCGTGCGGCTGGTGCAACCCGGACCGCACCATGGCGGGCCGACACCAGGCCGCGGCCCACTGATCGCCCCTGCCTGATCACTTCTGCCTGGTCGTCCGGACTGTTCGTCCGGGCGCACCCCGCGCCCGGCCCGTCGCCGGTCCGCCGGCCCACCGGGCCGTCCGGTCGGTCCGCACGCACCCCGGGCCGCCGCGGGACGTCGCGCCCGACGTCCCGCGGAATATCCTGTCGACCGGGCGCGCTACCCTGGTCACACAGGCACCGATCCGGCCATCACCGGGGAGCCTCCGGAAGAAACCCGGCAGGGCCGGGGAGTAGAACCGGACGGGTTCGGCCCGTCACAGCCGTCGAACGAGCGGTCCCGCGCGAGCGGGGCAAGCGGGGTGGTACCGCGGCTCAGCACCATCGAGTCGTCCCCGTGCAGACAGCAACGGACTGCACGAGGAGCACCCGACCGCCATGAGCGAGAGCTACCCCCCGGTTCCCGCGCATCCCTCGTTCCCGCAGCTCGAGCGCGAGGTCCTCAAGTACTGGGAGGCCGACGACACGTTCGTCGCCTCCGTCGAGGCGCGCCCCGCCGGCGAGAACGGCAGCAACGAGTTCGTCTTCTACGACGGCCCGCCCTTCGCCAACGGCCTGCCGCACTACGGCCACTTGCTGACCGGCTACGTCAAGGACGTCGTCCCGCGCTACCAGACCATGCGCGGCAAGCACGTCGAGCGCCGCTTCGGCTGGGACACCCACGGCCTGCCCGCAGAGGTGGAGGCCGAGCGCCAGCTCGGGATCAACCACAAGTCCGAGATCGAGAGCATGGGCGTCGCCGAGTTCAACGAGGCGTGCCGCACCTCCGTGCTCCGCTACACCGGCGAGTGGCGCGACTACGTGACTCGCCAGGCCCGCTGGGTCGACTTCGACAACGACTACAAGACGCTCGACCTGGACTACATGGAAAGCGTCATGTGGGCCTTCAAGACCTTGTGGGACAAGGGCTTGGTCTACTCCGGGTTCCGCGTGCTCTGGTACTGCTGGCGCTGCGAGACGCCGCTGTCGAACTCCGAGACGAAGATGGACGACGTCTACCGGGACCGGCAGGACCCGGCCGTCACCGTCGGGTTGCGGCTCACGAGCGACGACCCCGAGCTGAACGACGCCCTGGCGCTGGTCTGGACGACGACGCCGTGGACGCTGCCGTCGAACCTCGCCGTGGCCGTGCACCCGGAGGTCGAGTACGCGCTGCTCTCCGCGAACGGTGAGAAGTACGTGCTGGCCACCGCGCGGGTCGGCGCCTACGCCCGCGAGCTGGGCGAGGAGCCCGAGGTCCTGCGCACCTTCTCCGGCCGCGAGCTGCTCGGCCTGTCCTACACCCCGCCGTTCGACTTCTTCGTCGGCCGGGAGAACGCGCACCGGGTGCTCGAAGCGGACTATGTCACCACCGAGGACGGCACCGGGCTCGTGCACATCGCCCCCGCCTTCGGTGAGGAGGACAAGGTCGTCACGGACGCGGCCGGGATCGAGGCCGTCGTCCCCGTCGACTCGCGGGGCGAGTTCACCGTCGAGGTGCCGCCATACACCGGCCAGCAGGTGTTCGACGCCAACCCGAACATCATCCGCGACCTGAAGAGCGGTGCCCCCTACGTGAAGGGCGTCCTGCTCCGGCACGAGACCTACGACCACCCGTACCCGCACTGCTGGCGCTGCGGCAACGCCCTGATCCAGCGCGCCGTCGACTCCTGGTTCGTGCAGGTCACGGCGTTCCGGGACCGGATGGTCGAGCTCAACAAGCAGATCAACTGGGTGCCCGGCAACATCCGGGACGGCCAGTTCGGCAAGTGGCTGGAGGGCGCCAGGGACTGGGGGATCTCCCGCAACCGGTTCTGGGGGAGCCCGATCCCGGTGTGGGTGTCCGACGATCCGCGCTACCCGCGCACGGACGTCTACGGCTCGCTCGACGAGCTGGAGCGGGACTTCGGCGTCCGGCCGACGGACCTGCACCGGCCCTTCATCGACGAGCTGACCCGGCCCAACCCGGACGACCCGACCGGGAAGTCGACCATGCGCCGCGTGCCCGAGGTGCTGGACTGCTGGTTCGAGTCCGGCTCGATGCCGTTCGCGCAGGTGCACTACCCGTTCGAGAACCGGGACTGGTTCGAGGACCACTACCCGGGCGACTTCATCGTCGAGTACAACGGCCAGACCCGCGGCTGGTTCTACACGCTGCACGTGCTGGCCACGGCGCTGTTCGATCGTCCGGCGTTCGAGACCTGCGTGGCGCACGGCATCGTGCTGGGCGACGACGGCGCCAAGATGTCGAAGTCGCTGCGCAACTACCCGGACGTCAACGAGGTCTTCGACCGCGACGGCTCCGACGCCATGCGCTGGTTCCTCATGGCGTCGCCGATCCTGCGCGGCGGGAACCTGGTCGTCACCGAGCAGGGCATCCGCGAGGGCGTCCGGCAGGCGATCCTGCCGCTGTGGAACACCTGGTACTTCCTGTCGCTCTACGCCGGGGCGGCGGGGGTCACCGGGACCACCCGGACGGACCCCGAGCAGATGTCCGCGCACGTCCTCGACCGGTACGTGCTGGCCAAGACGGCGGACCTGGTCGACGGCGTGACCGCGGCGCTCGACGCCTACGACATCGCCGGGGCGTGCGAGCAGGTCCGCGACCACGCCGAGGTGCTCACGAACTGGTACGTCCGGCGCTCGCGGGACCGGTTCTGGGCGGGGGACCGGGACGCGATCGACACCCTGCACACGGTGCTGGAGGTGACCGCACGCGTCGCCGCGCCGTTGCTGCCGCTGACCATGGAGCAGCTGTGGCAGGGGCTCACCGGCGGCCGCTCGGTGCACCTGACCGACTGGCCGTCCTCGGGCGACCTGCCGCACGACGCGGCGCTGGTCGCGGCCATGGACCGGGTCCGGCAGGTGGCCTCGGCGGGGCTGTCGCTGCGCAAGGCCCGCAAGCTGCGGGTCCGGCTGCCGCTGGCCTCGCTGACGGTGGCCGCCGCCGACGCGGAGACCCTCGCGCCGTTCGCCGACATCCTGCGGGACGAGGTGAACGTCAAGGAGGTCGTGCTGACCACGGACGTCGCGACCCACGGCCGCTTCGAGCTGACGGTCAACGCCCGCGCCTGCGGTCCCCGCCTGGGCAAGGAGACCCAGACGGCGATCAAGGCCGTGAAGGCGGGGGACTGGACGCCGAACCAGGACGGCACGGTCACGGCCGGCGGCATCCGGCTGCTGGAGGGCGAGTTCTCCGAGCGGCTGCTCGCGGCGGACCCGCAGTCCACCGGGGCGCTGCCCGGCAACACCGGGCTCGTGGTGCTCGACACCGAGGTCACGTCGGAGCTGGCGGCCGAGGGCACGGCGCGCGACGTCGTGCGCGCGGTCCAGCAGGCCCGCCGTGACGCCGGGCTCGACGTCTCGGACCGGATCGCCCTGACCCTGGACGCCCCGGAGCCGGTGCTCGACGCGGTCCGGACCCACGAGGCCTTCGTAACGGGTGAGGTGCTGGCGACGAGCGTGGCCTACGCCGCGGTCGCCGAGCCGACCGGCACCGGCAGCGTCTCCGACCCGCAGGGGAAGAACGCCGAGGTCCGGGTCGCGGTCACCGCCCCCTGACCCGCGAGTCGGGCTGCGGGTTCCCGCGAGTCGCGCTGTGGGCTTCTGCGAGTCGGGCTGTGGGCTCCCGCGAGTCGGGCTGTGGGCTCCCGCGGGTCGCGCTGTGGGCTTCTGCGGGTCGCGCTCTGCCCTGCCGCGAGTCGTGCGCGACTCCCGGGTGGCGAGGCCCCGACTCGCGGGTGCTCGGGCCGGTTCGCGGAGCCGCGGATCGCTAGGGTGATCCGGCGTGGGGAGTGCTGCCGCGCGGTGGAGTGAGCTGCAGTCGGGCCGGGGGATCCCGGCGGAGATCCTGGCGCAGGCGCCGGTGAGCCCGTGGGGGCACAACCCCGCGGACTTCACCGTGCCCGACGTCCCGGAGGACACGCCCTCGCGCGCCGCCGGCCTGGCCCTGCTGGGCGCCTCGGGCACGGTCAGCGACATCGGGTGCGGCGGTGGTGATGCGGCGTTCGCGCTGGTCGGGCCGTTGACCCACGCCACCGGTGTCGACAGCCAGCAGGACATGCTCGAGCTGTTCGAGGAGGGCGCCGACCTGCGCGGGGTGCCCGTCCGGACCGTCCTCGGCCCGTGGCCCGACGTGGCGGGGGAGGCCGGCACCGCCGATGTCGTGGTGTCGCACCACGTGCTGCACAACGTCGTCGACCTGCCTCCCTTCCTCGACGCGCTGACCGCGGCGGCCGGGCGCGGCGTCGTCGTCGAGATGCTGTCCGAGCACCCGATGGCCTGGCTCGACCCGCTCTGGGTGCGCTTCCACGACCTGCAGCGGCCCGAGCCCGCGACCGTCGACGACGCCGTCGCCGTGCTGCGGGAGCTGGGCGTCGAGCCGGAGGTCACGCGCTGGGAGCGGGCGCGGCGCGCCCCGAGCTCCCCGGAGTGGGTCACCCGGCGGCTGTGCCTGCCCCCGGACCGGGAGCCCGAGGTCGCCGCGGCGCTCGGGACGATCCCCCCGCGTCCGCGCACCGCGGCCACCCTGGTGTGGCGCCCCTGATCACGTGATCGGGAACCAGGCGGACACCACGCCGAGCGAGTCGCCGGCCAGGCGCGCCGGCACGGGCGTGACGAGGTGCCCGCCGAGCGCCGCACGGCGCACGGCAGGATCCCCGCCAGGAGCGTCCGCTCTCCGGCTGCGCTGCACCCTGCCCGTGTTGCCTGTTCAGGCGTTTCGAGCATCGCCGCCGCTCAGTGGCGGCACCCGCCTCACGACCGGTTGACCTGCGCCGATAGGGTGATTCGCGCACGAGCCGGGGGTGGGGATGAGTCTGGAGGTCCTGCTCGGGGTCGTCGCGGCGGTCCTGCTGATCGGCGTGCTCGCCGTGCGGGTGTCGGTCCGCCTGGGCCTGCCCTCGCTGCTGCTCTACCTCGGCATCGGGATCCTGCTCGGCGAGGCGGTCCTCGGCGTCCAGTTCTCCAACGCCGCGCTCACCGAGAACCTCGGCCTCGCCGCGCTCGTGCTCATCCTCGTCGAGGGCGGCCTGACCACCCGCTGGCAGGCGGTGCGGCCGTCGCTCGGGATCGGCATCGGGCTCTCGACGATCGCCGTCGTCGTGAGCATCGTGGTGGCCGGCACCGCGCTGCACTACGTGCTCGGCCTGGACTGGCGGGTCGCGTTCCTCTGGGGTGCGGTCCTCTCCTCGACGGACGCGGCCGCGGTGTTCAGCGTGCTGCGCGGGGTCGGGGTCTCGCCACGGCTCGCCGGGGCCCTCGAGCTCGAGTCCGGCATGAACGACGCCCCGGTGGTCCTGGCCGTCCTCCTGCTCGCCTCGGACGACCCGCTGACCTGGATGACACCGCTGCTCGTCGTCTACGAGCTGCTCGCGGGCGCGCTGATCGGGCTCGCGCTCGGGTTCGGCGGCGGCTGGGCGCTGCGCCGGGCCGCGCTGCCGGCGACCGGCCTGTACCCGCTCGCGGCGCTGGCCGTGTGCGTGCTCGCGTTCTCCGCCGGGCAGCTCGCCCACGCGTCCGGGCTGCTCGCCACCTACGCCTGCGCGCTCGTGCTGGGCAACTCGCGGCTGCCGCACCGCGGGGGCGTGCTGTCCTTCGCCGAGGGCACCGGCTGGCTGGCCCAGATCGGCCTGTTCGTGCTGCTCGGGCTCTACGTCAGCCCCGCCCGGCTGGTCGACGCCGTGATCCCGGCGCTGATCGCCGCCGGCGTCCTGCTCGTGCTCGCCCGGCCGATCTCGGTGATGGCGGCCGCCCTGCCGTTCACGGTGCCCTGGCGGGAGCAGGCGTTCCTGTCCTGGTCGGGGCTGCGCGGGGCGGTGCCGATCGTGCTCGCGCTGATCTCCCTGGTCGAGGGTGCTCCCGGCGCGGCGAACCTGGTCGACGTCGTGTTCGTGCTCGTCGTGATCCTCACCCTGCTGCAGGGCACGACCCTGCCCTGGGTGGCCCGACGGCTGGGGGTGGCTCAGCCCGTCGAGGCCCGGGACGTCGAGGTCGACGCCGCCCCGCTCGACGAGTTGCACGCCGACCTGCTGCAGGTCCGCATACCGCCGGGCTCCCGGCTGCGCGGGGTCTACCTGCGCGAGCTGCGGCTGCCGGTGGGCGCCACGGTCAGCCTCGTCGTGCGTGGCGAGGAGGCCTTCACCCCCAATGGGCAGACCCGGTTGCGCGAGCACGACCAGCTGCTCGTGGTGGCCACGGCCGAGGTCCGCGAGCGCACCGAGGAGCGGCTGCGCGCCGTCGACCGGGGCGGCGCGCTGGTGCGCTGGCGGGACACCGATCCCGGCCCCCGTCCGGACGGTCCCGGAAAGCCCGCATAATCGACGGTGTGAGTGACGAGCCGGCCGAGCGCACCGACACCGCCCCACTCCCGCCGCGCCGGGTGTGGGTGCTCGCGCTCGTGGCGCCCGTCGTCCTGCTGCTGGACATCCTGACCAAGGTCCTCGCGGTCGCGACGCTGGAGGACCGGCCGCCGGTGCGGTTGTTCGGCGGGCTGGTCAACCTCGTGCTGGTGCGCAACCCGGGCGCCGCCTTCTCCATGGCCACCGGCTACACCTGGGTACTGTCGATCATCGCGCTCGCCGTGGTCGTGGTGATCATCCGGATCTCGCGCAAGCTGCGGTCGGTGGGCTGGGCGATCGCGCTCGGGCTCGTGCTCGGCGGCGCGCTCGGCAACCTGGTCGACCGGTTCTTCCGGGCGCCGGGGCCGCTGCAGGGCCACGTCGTCGACATCATCTCCGTGGTCCGGACGGACGGCTCGTTCTTCCCGGTGTTCAATCTCGCCGACTCCAGCATCGTCTGCGGCGGGATCCTGCTGGTCCTGCTCGCGCTGACCGGCCGCGAGCTCGACGGGACGCGGGCGAAGGCGGCCGAGCGGGAGCCGGCCGGTGAGTGACCTCCGCCAGCTCCCGGTGCCCGACGGCCTCGACGGGATGCGGGTCGACGCCGGCCTGTCCCGGCTCCTGGGGCTGTCCCGGACCGTCGTCGCCACGCTCGCCGAGGACGGGATGATCGCGCTCGACGGGCGCGCCGCCGGCAAGTCGGACCGGCTCACCGCCGGCAGCTGGCTGGAGGTCGAGCTGCCCGAGCCCGAGGCGCCGGCGGTCATCGCCGCGCCGCCGGAGCTGGTGGGCGGCATGACGGTGCTGTACGAGGACGACGACATCGTCGTCGTCGACAAGCCCGTCGGGGTCGCGGCGCACCCCAGCCCGGGCTGGACGGGGCCCACCGTGGTCGGCGGGCTGGCCGCGCTCGGCGTGCGGGTGTCGACCTCCGGCGCGGCCGAGCGGCAGGGCGTGGTGCACCGGCTCGACGTCGGCACCACCGGCGTGATGGTCGTGGCCAAGTCCGAGCACGCCTACTCGGTGCTGAAGCGGGCGTTCAAGGAGCGGACGGTCGAGAAGCGCTACCACGCGATCGTCCAGGGGCACCCGGACCCGAGCAGCGGCACGATCGACGCGCCGATCGACCGGCACCCCAAGCACGACTACAAGTTCGCGGTGGTCGCGGGCGGCAAGCCGAGCGTCACGCACTACGACACCGTGGAGGCGTTCCGCGCGGCGTCGCTGCTCGACGTGCACCTCGAGACGGGGCGCACGCACCAGATCCGGGTGCACTTCTCCGCGCTGCGGCACCCGTGCGTCGGCGACCTGACCTACGGCGCCGACCCCACGCTGGCCAAGCGCCTGGGGCTGCAGCGACAGTGGCTGCACGCCCGCTCGCTGGGCTTCGACCACCCGGCCGACGGGCGGTGGGTCGAGTTCACCAGCGAGTACCCGGCCGATCTCGCCCGGGCCCTCGAGCGGCTGCGTGACTGAGCCGGACGATCCCGACTCCGCCGACGAGGGTGGTCTGCTCACCCGGCGGGGGCGCCGCTGGCTGATCATCGCGTGCGTGCTCGCGGTGCTGGCCGCCGTGGGGTACGCGACGGCCCAGTCCCGGGCGCTGTCCGCCGGACGTGGGCCCGCGGTCGCGCAGGGGCAGGTGCGGCTCGGGCCCGACTCGGGCGAGGCCGTGTCGGACTACCTCGCCCGGCTCCCGGCCACCCTGCCCGCTCCGGGGGAGCAGGCGCTGGCCCTGGTACAGCTCGACCGGGAGGTCACGACCGCCGACGCGGCCGCGCTGATCGGGTCCGCCGCGCCGGCCGAGGTCGTGTTCCGGGTGCCGATCCCGCGGGTGCAGACGGCCCTGCGTTTCGAGACCCTCCCCGCCGGCGCACCGGTCGCGGCGGCGCTCGACACCGCCCGGCAGCGCGCGGAGCACGCCGCCGGGGCCGATGCCTCCCGGTCGACCGACCGCCCCGCCGCCGTCGCCCGGGCGGAGGCGGCGGCGTACGAAGCGGGATCGTGTGCGTGCGTGGTGGCGCTGGTGGTCTCGGCCGACCGGGCCGGGTTGGAGGCGCTCGCCGCGGCGCCGGGGGTGCGGGCGGTGGAGGCCGCGCCGGCCGGGGTCACGGCGCCCGAGCTCGCCCTCTCCCCGCTGCTGCCCGAGCAGACCACGGCTGCCACCCCCCTCCCCGACGACGGCCCGGTCCCCGCAGCGCCCGGCGCGTCGTGAGCGCCCGCCACCGCATCACGCCCGCCCCTCGCACCCCGCCCGCCTCGTACCGCGCCGCTCGCGCATCGCGCCCGCACCCCGCCGCCTCGCGGTGATCAAGGGCGGAAGGGTGCGAGGAGAGATCGACTGACGCCTTCCCGCCCTTGATCACAGTGCCGTGCCGCTCGCACACAGGGGCGGTGGCTCGCACATCGGCCTGGGCTCATGTGCGGAGATTCCCGCTGGTGTGCGAGCAGGTTCCGGCGCCCTGGTGGCCCGATGGTGGGGCGGGCGACCCCGGCAAAGGTCGGGGTGACCCCCGGGTCGGCTCGGTGGATCACCGGATTCCGGCGGAGCCGCCCCGCTGCGAGCGTTGATCACGTGAAACAGCGGGGGAGCGAGGCGGGCGGGGCGGCGGTGGTCGCGCCCAGGACCACGATCGCGACGGCGCAGGCTGCGACGGCGCCGGCGGTGCTCTCGGTGCGGGCGGCACACGGCAGGACGACGGCAGCACCGGCGGCGGCCGCACCGGCAACGAGTAGTGGGCGTCTGCCGGCCACCGCGCCCGAGCGCCCCGCCCTCACCCTCCCTTCCGCCCTGGTGGCGGCGGGGGTCGCGGTGGCGGTGTGGGCGGTAGCGGTCCTGCACGTCGCGGGGGCGTTGCACTCCCCGGTCGTGGACCCGCTGGTGCACACCGTGAGCGACTACGTCCTGCTGCCGGGCGGGCACCTGGTGCTCGGGATCGCGGCGGCCGCGCTGGCCCTCGCCGCGACGGTGCTGGCGGGCGCGGCGGCGCGGGCAGGAGCCTCCCGCGCCCCCGTCGGACTGCTCGCGAGCTGGGCGGTGGCGATGGTCGTGGCGGGTGTCGTCCCCACCAACGCGCCGGGCACCCCGCCGGACCTCTCCGCCGCCGTGCACCGCTACGCCGGGGCGTGGATCTTCGCCGTGCTGCCGGTCGCCGTCCTGCTCCTGGCCCGCGGGTCCGCGATCCGGGAGGCCGCGCGGCGCCGCGTCGTGGCGCTCGCCCTCCTCACCGCCGCTCTGTCGGGGACGTTCCTCCTCGCCCATCTGCCGATCGTCGTCGCGGGTTCATCCACATTTCCCCTGCTGGGTGGGGTGGAGCGGGTTCTGTACGGGGCGGTGACCGCGCTGCTGATCACGACCACCCTCGCCCTGCGCCCGGTGAGCATCCCGGGCGTCTCCCGATGACCGCGCCGGCCCTCCTGCTCGCCGTGGTGGGCGCCCTCTGCTTCGCCGGCGGCGCCGTGCTCCAGCACGGGGCGATCGCGCCGCGGCGCCGGGTCGACCTGCGCGAGCTCCTCGCCCGGCCGCGCTGGCTCGCCGGCGCCGGACTCGCCGCCGCGGGCGCCGGCGTGCACGTGTTCGCCCTGGTCCTCGCCCCGGTGAGCGTGGTGCAGCCGGTCGGGGTCCTGGCGGTCCCGATCGCGGTCGCGCTGAGCCTGCGGGACCAACGGCCGCCCGTGCGGGTCGTGGCCGGCGCCGCGCTGTGCGTGGCCGGGGTCGCGCTCGTCGTCCGGACGGCCGCCGCGGCCACCCCGGACGCGCCCGCCGACCTCGGGCGGTTCCTCCTGGTCTCCGGGACCACCGCCGCGGCTGCGGGCCTCGCCCTCGCGGTCGTCGCGGCCAGGACCGCCGGCAGGGTCCGGTGCGTCGCCTTCGCCGCGGCGGGCGCTGTCGCGTTCGGCCTGGTCTCCGCCCTGCTCCGGGCGGTCTCCGTGCAGCTCGGGACCGCGGACGTCGGCACCGTGCTGGGCGCGGCCGCGGCTCTGGCCGTCGCGCTCGCCGCCGGCGGCTGGCTCGTGCAGCAGGGGTTCGCGGCCGGCCCGCCCGCGGTCGTGGTGGCCGCACTGACCGTCGTCGACCCGCTCGTGGCCACCGGGCTCGGCACGGCCCTGCTCGGCGAGGCCGGCGGGCTCGGCGCCGCCGGCGTGGCTCTCCTGCTGGGCGCCGGCGCGGTCGCGGCCGCGGGCGTTGCCCTGCTCTCCCGGCACCACCCGGACGCGGCCCCGCGGCCCGTCCCGCACCCGTCCACCCGCCCTTCCACCCCGAGAGAGGTACCGACGTGAGGATCCTGCTCGGCGCCGACACCTTCGCGCCCGACGTCAACGGCGCGGCCCGGTTCGCCGAACGCCTGGCCACCGGCCTGGCCGGCCGCGGCCACGAGGTGCACGTGGCCGCCCCGTCGCCGGACGGTCCGTCCGCCGTACACCGCTTCGGCGGCGGCGACGGCCGGGTCACCGTGCACCGGGTGCCGTCGCACCGCTACCCGCTGCACGAGAACTTCCGCGTGTGCCTGCCGTGGGTCGCGGGCCCGGCGGCGGCGACCGTGCTGGCGGAGGTGGACCCGGACGTCGTGCACGTGCAGGCGCACTTCTCGGTCGGGCGCGGGCTGGCGGCGGCCGCGTCGGCGACCGGGCGCCCGCTCGTGGCGACCAACCACTTCATGCCGGAGAACCTGGTCGCGCACGCCCGGATCCCCGGCGCCCTGCACCGGCTCGCGGCCCGCCTCGCGTGGCGCGACGTCCGGCGGGTCTTCGGCCGCGCCGACGCCCTGACCGCGCCCACACCCCGCGCCGTCGAGCTGCTCACCCGGTCGACCGGGCTGCCGGCCACCGCGATCTCCTGCGGCGTCGACGCGGCCCGCTACGCCGGCGGTCAGGAGGATCCGACCCCGACCGTCCTGTTCGTCGGACGCCTGGACCAGGAGAAACGGGTCGACGAGCTGCTGCGCGCCACTGCGCGGCTGGCGGCGCCCGTCCGGTTGGAGATCGTCGGCGACGGCGCCGAGCGCGGCGCGTGGCAGCGGCTGGCGGGGGAGCTGGGGCTCGGCGGCCGCGTGGTGTTCCACGGGTTCGTCGACGAGGAGACCCTGCTCGCGGCGTACCGGCGGTGCGCGGTGTTCTGCATGCCCGGGGTCGCCGAGCTGCAGAGCCTGGTCACGCTGGAGGCGATGGCGGCGGGTAAGCCGGTGGTGGCGGCCGACGCGATGGCGCTGCCGCACCTGGTCCGGCCCGGCCGCACCGGCTGGCTCTTCCCGCCGGGCGACGTCGACGTCCTCACCTCGGTCCTCGCCGCGCTGCTGGCCGACCCGGCGGCCCGTCGGCGGATGGGCGCGGCGGCCCGCGAGCTCGTCGCCGGGCACGCCCTCGACGCCACGCTCGACGCCTTCGAGGAGGTCTACGACCGGGTCGCCGCTCGGCCCGCGGTGCCCGCGCTGGCGGCCTGAGCGGAGCCCCGTCCGGCGCCCGCGACACGCCCGGACGGGGGCGACGCGCCGGGCCCCCGACACACCCCGACGCGGTGAGCTGCGGGTTCGCGGCGGGCCCGGCGGCGGTCACGGAACTGTCGGTGGCCGGGGCTAGTCTGGCCGCACCCCCGGACCCGGGGACCCGACACCCGCCGGCACCGCACGGGCCACCGCCCGGTCGCCGGCCGTGCACCCGGACGTCGTACCCCGAGGGCGGCCGGGCGGCCGCCGTCGGGCCCCGCGGGTCCGCCGCACCACCCGCGCGCGAGCGCGTGAAGGGAGTCTCGGCAACAGATGGCCCCGGCGAGCGGGAACAGCGGAGCGGACCATGACTGACTCCTTCGTCCACCTCCACACGCACACCGAGTTCTCCATGCTCGACGGTGCGGCCCGGCTCGACGACCTGTTCGAGGAAGCCGCGCGGATGGAGATGCCCGCGCTGGCCATGACGGACCACGGGAACGTCTACGGGGCGTACGAGTTCTGGAAGAAGGCCAACGCGGCCGGGGTCAAACCGATCATCGGCATGGAGGGCTACCTCTCCCCGGGCTCGCGGCACGAGCGCAAGCGCGCCACCCTCGGCGGGCAGACGGTCAGCGACGACAACCCGGGTGAGATGTACACCCACATGACGCTGTTGGCCGAGAACACGGAGGGGATGCACAACCTCTTCCGGCTCTCGAGCCTGGCCAGCCTCGAGGGGTACTACTACAAGCCCCGCATGGACCGGGAGCTGCTGGAGACCTACGGCAAGGGGATCATCGCCACCACCGGCTGCCCGTCCGGCGAGGTGGCGCGCCTGCTGCAGCAGGACCGCTTCGACGACGCGTGCCAGGCCGCGTCGGACTACCGGGACATCTTCGGCAAGGACAACTTCTTCTGCGAGTTGATGGACCACGGGATCGAGATCGAGAAGCGGGTCCAGGAGGACCTCTTCGCGCTGAAGAAGAAGCTCGACCTCCCCGGCGTCGCCACCAACGACCTGCACTACACGTACCCGGACGACACGAAGCCGCACGAGGTGCTGCTCTGCGTGCAGACGGGCAAGACCCTCGCCGACCCCAACCGCTTCAAGTTCGACGCGCAGGACTTCTACCTGAAGTCGGCCGCCGAGATGCGCGCGATGTGGGACCCGATCCACCCCGAGGCCTGCGACAACACGCTCGCCATCGCCGAGCGGGTCGACGTGTCGTTCGGCCACCAGGACCTCATGCCGCGCGCGCCCGTCCCCGAGGGGGAGACGGAGGAGTCGTGGCTGATCAAGGAGGTCGAGCGGGGGCTGCACAAGCGCTTCCCGGGCGGCGTCACCGAGCAGTACCGCCGGCAGGCGGAGTACGAGCTCGGCGTGATCATCCAGATGGGCTTCCCCGGGTACTTCCTGGTCACCGCGGACCTCATCCAGCACGCCAAGTCCGTCGGCATCCGGTGCGGCCCCGGCCGTGGCTCCGCGGCGGGCTCGCTCATCGCGTACGCGCTGGAGATCACCGACCTGGACCCGATCCGGCACAAGCTGATCTTCGAGCGCTTCCTCAACCCCGAGCGCATCTCCATGCCCGACATCGACATGGACTTCGACGAGCGCCGGCGCGGCGAGATGATCCGCTACACCACGGAGAAGTACGGCGAGGACCGGATCGCCCAGATCATCACGTACTCCACGATCAAGGCGAAGGCCGCGATCAAGGACTCCGCGCGCGTGCTGTTCGGCCAGCCCGGCTACTCCGTGGCGGACCGGATCTCCAAGGCCATGCCGCCGGCCGTCATGGGCAAGGACATCCCGCTGTCCGGAATCTTCGACCCGGGCCACAAGCGGTACGCCGAGGCCACCGAGGTCCGCGCGCTGTACGAGGCGGACGCCCAGGTCCGCGAGATCATCGACACCGCGCGGGGCCTCGAGGGGCTGAAGCGGCAGTGGGGCGTGCACGCCGCGGGCGTGATCATGTCCAGCAAGCCGCTGATCGACGTCATCCCGATCCAGCGCCGCGAGGCGGACGGGGCGATCATCACGCAGTTCGACATGGGCGTCTGCGAGACGCTCGGGCTGCTGAAGATGGACTTCCTCGGCCTGCGCAACCTCACGATCATCGACGACGCGCTGGAGAACATCGAGCTCAACGGGAAGCCGAAGCTCGTCATCGAGGACGTCGAGCTGGACGACCCGAAGACCTACGACCTGCTCGCCCGCGGGGACACGCTCGGCGTCTTCCAGCTGGACGGCGGGCCGATGCGCGACCTGCTGCGACGCATGGCCCCCACGGAGTTCGACGACATCTCCGCCGTCGGCGCGCTGTACCGGCCCGGTCCCATGGGCGCGAACGCGCACAACGACTACGCGGACCGCAAGAACAAGCGGCAAGAGGTCACGCCGATCCACCCGGAGCTGGCGGAGCCGCTCAAGGACATCCTCGGCGAGACGTACGGCCTGATCGTCTACCAGGAACAGGTCATGGCGATCGCCCAGAAGCTGGCGGGCTACTCGCTCGGCAAGGCGGACCTGCTCCGCCGCGCGATGGGCAAGAAGAAGAAGGAGATCCTGGACAAGGAGTACGCCGGCTTCGCCCAGGGCATGAAGGACCACGGGTACTCCGAGAACGCGGTCAAGACGCTCTGGGACATCCTGCTGCCCTTCTCCGACTACGCCTTCAACCGCGCGCACTCCGCCGCGTACGGCGTCGTCTCCTACTGGACCGCCTACCTCAAGGCGAACTACCCGGCCGAGTACATGGCCGCGGTGCTCACCTCGGTCCGGGACGACAAGGACAAGGCCGCCGTCTACCTCGGCGAGTGCCGCCGGCTGGGGATCAAGGTCCTCCCGCCGGACGTCAACGAGTCGGTGCGCAACTTCGCCCCGGTCGGCGACGACATCCGGTTCGGCCTGGGCGCGATCCGCAACGTCGGCTTCAACGTCGTCGACGCGATCGTCGCCGCGCGCAAGGAGAAGGGCGACTTCACCGACTTCTCCGACTTCCTGCGCAAGGTCGACGCGGTGGTCTGCAACAAGAAGGTCATCGAGTCCCTGATCAAGGCCGGTGCCTTCGACTCACTGGGCCACTCGCGCAAGGGTCTGTTGCTCGTCCACGCCGACGCGATCGACGCGATCATGAGTAGCAAGAAGGCCGCGTCGATGGGCCAGTTCGACCTCTTCGGCTCGCTCGACGGCTCCGGGGGCGACGACTCGGACATCGGCGGGATCTTCGACGTGAAGGTGCCCGAGGAGGAGTGGGACACCAAGCACAAGCTCGCGGTCGAGCGGGAGATGCTGGGCCTCTACGTCTCCGGCCACCCGCTCGACGGCGTCGAGCAGGCCCTGTCCGCGAAGGCGGACACCCCGATCCCGGCGATCCTCGAGGGCACGGTCGGCGAGGGCGCGCAGGTCACCGTCGGCGGAATCCTCACCAACGTCAACCGCCGGGTGAACAAGAACGGCGAGCCCTGGGCGTCGGCCCAGATCGAGGACCTCGCCGGTGGCATCGAGGTGTTGTTCTTCCCGCGGGCCTACCAGGTGGTGGGCGTCGACGTGGCGGAGGACGCGATCGTGCTGGTCAAGGCCCGGGTCAACAAGCGGGACGACCGGGTGTCCCTGATCGCCAACGACCTCGCCGTCCCCGAGCTGCAGGCCGCCGGTGAGGCGGGCCTGCCGGTCAAGGTCAGCCTGCGCACCGAGTTGTGCACCCCGGAGCGGGTCGCCCAGCTCAGGGAGGTGCTCACCCACCACCCGGGCACTTCCGAGGTGCACCTGTCGCTGGTCTACGGCACGAAGATCACGCACTGGAAGCTGGCCGACACCCTCAAGGTCACCAACACCCCGGCGCTGATGGGCGACCTGAAGGCCCTCCTGGGCCCCGGCTGCCTGGGCTGAACCCGGTCAGCCGAACCCAGCTGAGCTCGTCGGCTGAGGCCGGAGCCGGCTGAGCCCGGACACACGACCGGGGCTCCCGCTCGGATGAAGCGGGGGCGCCGGTCGTCGTCCCAATGGGTCAGGCGGCGCGCTGGACCAGCGTGCGCCAGTGCGCCTGGGCCGGCCGCTGCCAGCGTCTGTGCAGCGTGTCGAAGAGGGCGGCGGCGCGGGTGCCGGCCCACTCCTCCGGCAGCAGCTCCGCGGGGAGCTCGGGGTCGAGGAAGGGGAAGCGGCGCCAGGCGTGCACGAGCAGCACCTGGTGGGTGAGCACGTCGGCCGGCCCGGCGGGGGCCGCGTCGGCGAACTCGGCGAGGAAGTCCTCGTACTCCCGCTCGACGGCGGCGAGGTCCCAGGCCTGGGCCACGACGTCCGCCTGCTCGCCGATCCGGCCGAACGGGCCGACGAACGAGCTGGTCACGGCCTCGAGGTCGAGGTCGGCGACCACGTCGGCCACCTCGGCCTCCTTGCCGGGGTCGGGGGAGACCCACACGCCGGGGGCGGGGGAGCCCAGGCCCGCCCACGCCAGGCGGGTGCGCAGTCGGTGCCGCAGCTGGCGGCGGGACTCCGGGACGCTGACCAGCAGGACCAGCCAGCGCCCGTCCCAGGCGGGGGCGGGGTTGCCGAAGGTGTAGATGCGCTCGGCGCCCGCCGAGAGGAGCCCGCGCCCGGCGTCGGTCAGCGTCCACCGCACCCGGCGCCCGGCCCGGTCGGAGCTGACCAGCCCCTCGGCCGCGGTGCGGGCGAGCGCCTGCCGCGCCGACTTGCTCTCCACCCCGAGCCCGCCCAGGACGTCGATCAGCACCTGGGTCCACACCGGCTCGTCGCGCGGCAGCACGAACTCGCCCAGCAGGGTCAGCAGCAGGGAGCGCGCGCTGGTCTGGCCGAGGCCGCGGCGGCGGGACAGGACCGGATGGGGACCCTCGAGATCCCCGACGTCGGCGCCCCCCGGACCGACGTCCGTGCTGGCTTCGGCGGACATGGTCGGCCCAGGATAGTGCCCCTCCTCGGCCGCCCCGCGCACGACGGGCCGGGACGTAGGGTCCCCGCGTGAGCACCGCCGATCCCCGCGCCACCCTCGACATCGACGCCAGGACCGACAGCGAAGCCAGAACCGACAGCACCGCCCGAACCGACGGCACCGCCCGAACCGACGGCACCGCCCGGACCGACGGCACCGCCCGGACCGACGGCACCGCCCGGACCGACACCGCCGCCCTCCTGGCCGCCGACCGCGCCCACGTGTGGCACCCGTACGCCCCGATGCCGGCGGTCGTGGACCCGGTCCCGATCGTCGGCGCCCGTGGCGTTCGGCTGACCACGGCCGACGGCCGGGAGCTGGTGGACGGGATGTCGTCGTGGTGGGCGGCGATCCACGGCTACCGCCACCCGGTGCTCGACGCGGCGATCACCGACCAGCTGGGCCGGATGAGCCACGTGATGTTCGGCGGGCTCACCCACGGCCCGGCCGTCGATCTGGCCCGGCTGCTCGTCGAGATCACCCCGGGCCCGCTGCAGCACGTGTTCCTGGCCGACTCGGGTTCGGTGTCGGTCGAGGTCGCGATCAAGATGGCGCTGCAGTACCAGCGCTCCCGCGGGCGCCCCGGCAAGCACCGGCTGCTGACCTGGCGCGGCGGCTACCACGGCGACACCTTCGGCGCGATGAGCGTCTGCGACCCGGACGGCGGCATGCACGGCCTGTGGCGGGACGTGCTGCCGCAGCAGGTGTTCGTGGGCGCGCCGCCGCGGCAGTTCTCCCACGACTACGTCGCCGAGCTGGCGGAGGCGGTCGAGCGGCACGCCGACGAGCTCGCCGCGGTGATCGTGGAGCCGGTGGTGCAGGGGGCCGGCGGGATGCGCTTCCACGACCCGCGCTACCTGCACGTGCTGCGCGAGCTCTGCCTGACCCACGACGTGCTGCTGGTGTTCGACGAGATCGCGACCGGCTTCGGCCGCACGGGCGAGCTGTTCGCGGCCGACCACGCCGGGATCTCGCCGGACGTCATGTGCGTCGGCAAGGCGCTGACCGGCGGGTACGTGACGATGGCGGCCGCGTTGTGCAGCACCGAGGTGGCCCGCGGGATCACCGACGGCGAGGCCGGGGTCCTCATGCACGGGCCCACGTTCATGGGCAACCCCCTCGCCTCGGCAGTGGCCCTCGCCTCCACGCAGCTCCTGCTCGACCAGGACTGGCGCGGCACGATCCGCTCCCTCGAATCCGCGCTCACCACCGGACTGGCTCCGCTGAGGGCCGCACCCGGCGTCGTCGACGTCCGGGTCCTGGGCGCGATCGGCGTGGTCCAGCTGGACCACGAGGTGGACATGGCCGCCGCGACCGGCACGGCGCTGGAGGCCGGGGTGTGGCTGCGGCCCTTCCGGGACCTCGTCTACACGATGCCGCCGTTCGTCTGCGACGCGGCGGACCTCGCCCGGATCACCGACGGGGTCGCCGCCGTCGTGGACGCCGCGTAACACGGCGTTCACACCGCGATCACCCGATCGGGGCTTCTGTGGTCCGGACGATCATGATCCACACGATCGGGCCGGTCGGTCGCCGGGAGGGCGGGTACGGCGCGCCGCGCAGCGCGGTGGTCTCACTCGAACGAAGCGTTCGGCGGTGATCGTGATGGCGTCGATCCCGGTGGTCCGGCCACGCAGGGTGATCGATTCAGAAGGAATCGGACGTTCAGGAACGAATGGCCGGGAACCGGACGGGCTCCCCGTTCGATGTGATCGGTGGGCAGACGCAGCGTGCGGGCACCGACACGGGGGCGGAAACGGGAGCGGGGCGGGGGTGCCGCCGGTCCGGCGATCGAGACCCCGAGGCCCTCGACCTGCACGGTGTCGTTCTCCCACAGGTTCAGCTTGTGGGCTGACCGTGATCGTCGCCGGGCTGGTCGACCAGTTCGGCTGGCAGGTCACCACGCTGATCACCGTCGGCGCCGGCGTCCTGCAGCTCGGCTTCGGGCTGTCCCGGCTCGCGCGGTTCACCCAGGCCATCCCGCCCGCCGTCGTGCACGGCATGCTCGCCGGCATCGGCCTCACGATCGCGCTGGCCCAGCTGCACGTCGTGCTCGGGGGCAGCGCGCAGACCGGGGCGCCGGCCAACCTGCGCGAGCTCCCGGCCCAACTCACGAACCTGCACGGCGGCGCGGTCCTCGTCGGGCTCACCGCCATCGCGATCATGGGCCTCTGGCCGCGGCTGCCCGGGCCGCAGAAGTCCGTGCCGGGTGCGCTCGTCGCGGTTGCCGCCGCCACCGGGCTGAGTGTCGCGCTGTCCGACGTGCCGCGCGTCGACCTGCCCGGGAACCTCGTCGAGTCCGTGGCGCTGCCGGTGCTGCCCGACTCCGGGCTCTGGCTCGGCGTGCTCGGCGGCATGCTGACCGTGGCGCAAGCCCGCCGACATCCGCACCGCCCGGACCCACGGCGAGCTCCCGCTCTACGTCGTGACCGTGCTCGGCGTGGTGTTCCTCAACCTGCTCGAGGGCGTGGCGATCGGCCTCGTGCTGGCCGGGCTGCTGATGCTGCGTCGCGCCGCGCGCGCCCGGGTGCGGGTGGAGGAGCCGACGGGCACCGCGCCGCGCCGGGTCGTCGTCGAGGGCACGTTGAGCTTCCTGTCGGTGCCGGCGCTGGCCTGCGTGCTGAAGGAGGTGCCGAGCGGCGAGCCCGTGCGCGTTGACCTCGTCGTGGACTACCTCGACCACACGGCCTACGACCACCTCGAGTCCTGGACCCGGCGGCACCGGGGCACCGGGGGCCGGGTCGAGGTCAGCGAGCCCGCCGGCACGGCAGGGGCGCGCTCGGGTCCCTGGGCGACTGGCTGCGCACCGGCCGGCCCAGCCCCGACGCGTGGCTGGCGGGCACCGCCGACGTCCTCGTCTACGACGCCGACGCCCGCGCCTTCCGGCCGCACGACCCGGTCGGACCGGAGGCCCGCTCCCGGCTCGGATCCCCGCTGCCCGCCGCGCTGGGCGGAGCGGAGGGGCTGCGCGGGTGCCCGGAACACACGCGGACCCGGAGGAGTTGAGCACCACATGGCAACGGTGGAACTGACGACCGACAACTTCAACGAGGTCGTGGCGGCCGACGGCACGGTGCTCGTCGACTTCTGGGCCTCCTGGTGCGGCCCGTGCCGGCAGTTCGCGCCGGTCTTCGACGAGGCCTCGGAGAAGCACCCGGACATCACCTTCGGCAAGGTCGACACCGAGGCCCAGACCCAGCTGGCCCAGGCCTTCGGCATCTCGTCGATCCCGACGCTGATGGCGGTGCGCGACGGCGTGGTGCTCTACGCGCAGCCCGGGGCGCTCCCGGCGCCTGCGCTGGAGGAGCTGATCGGCAAGGTCCGGGAGGTCGACATGGACGAGGTCAAGGCCGAGGTCGCCCGCCAGCAGCAGGAGCAGGGAGACCAGGCGAGCCAGTAGTCCGTCACACCCCGGCCGGTACGGCCGCGGGTGCCGCCTAGATGATCGATTCCTTGAAGCTGGTGTTCAGTGGTCGTAGGCGGTGAGGCCGCGCTTGTTGGGTGC
>NZ_JAJTTE010000049.1 GCF_021343995.1 Pseudonocardia terrae
ACCGTTGCCCGCCGGTTCTGTCGGCTCCGCGGTCGCAGGCGACGATCACGCCGGGCGTCATGATCGCCGTTCAGGACCGAAAGCGGCCGCGGGTGGCCGGGTGTGGTCCCCACCGGTGATCACGGGTAGAGCCGAGCCTGCGGTCGGGATGAGCTCGCTGCCGTCCTGGACCGCTCGCTGCCGTCCTGGACCGCTCGCTGCCGTCTTGGACCGCTCGCTGCCGTCTTGGACCGCTCGCCGCCGTCCTGGACCGCTCGCCGCCGTCCCGGACCGCTCGCCCCCATCCCGGACCGCTCGTCGCCGTACCGGACCGCTCGCCGCCGGATTCGGCCGGTTCCGGTCCCGGCGATCATGAGCTCCCCGACGCGACCGCCGGCCGTCGGAACACCCCGACGGCCGGCGGATCGTCTCAGGGTGTCACCAGGTCACGGGCAGCTCGGTGACCCCGCCGGTGAGGTGGTCGGTGCGGACGCCGATCTCGTCGAGACCGGCCCTCAGGCGCAGGCCGGGCAGCCGGCGGGCGAGGGTGGCGAAGACGGTCCGCAGCTCCACGCGGGCGAGGCTCGCGCCGATGCAGAAGTGGACGCCGTGGCCGAAGCCGAGGTGGGAGTGCTCGTCCCGGTCGGGGTCGAAGGTCTCGGCGTCGGCGAACGCCGAGGGGTCCCGGTTCGCGGAGTTGATCGACAGGATGACGGCGTCGCCGCGCCGGATCGTCACGCCCGCGACGTCCAGGTCGGTGTGCGCGTAGCGCAGCAGGCCGAGGTCGCCGGGGGCGCCGAGCCGCATGATCTCCTCGACCGTGGCGTTGACCCGGCCGTCCGGGTCGGCGGTGAGGTGGTCCCAGTGCTCGCGGTGGGTGAGCAGGAACAGGGTGCCGAGCCCGATCCGGTTGACCGTGGTCTCGTGGCCGGCGAAGAGCAGTCCGACCGAGAGCCGGATCATCTCCCCGTGGTCGAAGGCCTCGTCGGCGGCCTGGGCCTGCACGAGATCGGAGATGACGTCCTCGGTCGGGTTCGCGCGCTTGGCCTCGGCCAGCCCGGCCATGTACCGGCCGAACTCGGCGCGGGCGCGGTGGGCGTCGCCGTCCTCTGAGTAGGTGGCCATCCGGTCGGACAGCGACCGGAAGTGCTCACGGTCCTCCTCGGGCACACCGAGCAGCCGGCAGATCACCGCGACCGGGAGCGGGAGCGCGAGCTCGGTGTGCATGTCGACCGGCTCGCCGGCGTCGTGCAGGGCGATCATGCGGTCGATGTAGCCGTCGACGAGCTCCTGGACGTGGTCGCCCAGCCGCAGCATGCGCTTGGCGGAGAAGGCCGGGGTCAGCAGCCGCCGCATCCGGGTGTGGTCGGCCTGCTCGGTCTCGTAGGAGCCGGTCGGCCCGTCCTGGACGGCGGCATGGGAGATGCGGGCCGCGCGTTCGGGCTCGGGGTGCGAGCGGCCGAGCCGCTTGTCGCCGAGCAGCGTGCGCACCTCGTCGAACCGGGTGACCAGCCAGGCGGGGTCGCCGGCGGGGGTGGTCACGGCCGCGACCGGGGCCTCCCGCCGCAGCACCTCGTACAGCGGCGCGAGGTCGAGGATGTTGGGGCGGGCGAAGGGCAGTCGGCGGTCCGGGCGGTCGCGGTCGGCGTGGTCCGTGGTGGGCGGGGCGGCGGCGGTCATGGGTCTCCTTCCGGAAGGACGCACCCCCGACCGTACGATTTTATGGCAGTGCCTGCCAATTAAAGGACGCCAGGGACGTGCCGGACACCCCCGTAGGCTGGCCCCTCCGCGACGGATCCGGAGGCGTCCATGGGGGTGACGGAGCCGCGGGTCGGCACCCGCCGGGGCCGGCCGCCGGTCAGCGAGGAGCGGCGCCGCGCGCAACGTCTCGAGATCTCCCGGCACGCCGTCCGGCTGTTCCGCGCGCACGGGGTGGCGGCGACATCGGGGGAGCAGATCGCCCGGGCGGCGGGCGTCTCGGAGCGCACGCTGTGGCGTTCGTTCCGCAGCAAGGAGAGCTGCGTGGAGCCGCTGCTGTCCCAGTCCCTGGAGGCCTTCCAGGCCGTACTGGTCACCTGGCCGCCCGGCGTCGCCCTCGCCGATCACCTGCGCGACGGATACATGGTGGTGCCCGAGGACTCGTGGGCGGACCTCGACGCCGTCCTCGCCGTGGTCCGCCTGACATGCGACGAACCCGCCCTCCGCGCCGTCTGGCTGGTACTGCACGAGCGCGCCGAGCCGGCCATCGCCGCCGCGCTCGCGGGGCGGTTCGGGCTGCCCGCCGACTCGTTGGAGGTCCGGGCGCGGGCCGCCGTGGTCAACGCGGCCCTGCGGGTGGCGACCGACGACCTCGCCCGCGCCGCCGAGGAGGGCGTCGAGGTCGTGCACCGGCACCGGGGACTGGTTGCCGAGGTCCTGCGCCTCGTCGACCGTCCCGACGCCCGCTGAGTCCGTCTCGGACTCCCGCTATCTCAGGAAGCTTGATATCGTGCCGGGGTCGCACCGAAAGCGGAACCCGGAGGACACGTGAACATCGACCGGCTGGTCGCGATCGACGTGCACACCCATGTCGAGCAGGACGGACACGGCTGCTTCTCGCTGGACCAGGAGCTGATGGACGCCTCGGCGCAGTACTTCCGCGCCGACCAGGACCGCACCCCGACCGTCGCCGCGATCGCGGAGCACTACCGCGAGCGGAACATGGCCGCCGTCGTCTTCACCGTCGACGCGGCCTCGGGCACGGGCCACCCGGCGCTGTCGAGCGAGGAGATCCTCGACGGCGCCGCCGAGTTCCCGGACGTGCTGATCCCGTTCGGCTCGGTGGACCCGCACGCCGGCAAGGCCGCCGTGACCCGGATCCGCGCGCTCGTCGAGCGGGGCGCCCGCGGCTTCAAGTTCCACCCGTCGTTGCAGGCCTTCGGGCCCAACGACTCGCGCTACTACCCGCTGTACGAGGCGATCGCCGAGGCCGGCGTGCCGGCGCTGTTCCACACGGGCCAGACCGGGATCGGCGCGGGCCTGCCGGGCGGGCACGGGATCAAGCTGAGGTACTCCGCCCCGATGCTGCTCGACGACGTCGCCGCGGACTTCCCCGACCTCACGATCGTGATGGCGCACCCGTCGGTGCCGTGGCAGGACGAGGCGATCTCGATCGCCACGCACAAGGCCAACGTGTTCATCGACCTGTCCGGCTGGCGGCCGAAGTACTTCCCGCCGCAGCTGGTGCGGGCGGCGAACACGATGCTGCGGTCGAAGGTGCTGTTCGGGTCGGACTTCCCGGTGATCACCCCGGACCGCTGGCTGGCCGACTTCGCGGACCTGGAGATCAAGGACGACGTCCGGCCGCTGATCCTCAAGGACAACGCCGTGCGGGTCCTCGGGCTCGGCTGAGTCACCGTCGGTGGAGCGTCAGAGCCCGTAGAGCCTGCGGGCGTTGCCGCCGGCGATCATCGCGGCGACCCGGCGCGCGTCCGGTCCGGTGGCCTCGTCCTCGGCGACCCAGCCGCCCAGCACCCGGCCGACGGCGCGGCGGAAGGCGCGCGCCGCGACCAGGTACAGCTCGGGCAGCCCGAAGGCGTCGGAGGAGTAGAGGAGCTTGCCGAACGGGCCGATCTCCAGCGCCTCGGCGAGCACCTCCGCCGCGCGGTGGCCCACGTAGGTGGAGGCCAGCCCGACGTCGAACCAGACGTGCGGGAACACCTGGGCCAGCCAGGCCGCCTCGCGGTGGTACGGGTAGCAGTGCAGCAGCACGATCGGCGTGCCGACGGCCGCGGTGGCCCGGCAGAAGGCCGTGAGCAGCACCGGGTTCGCCCGGTGCAGGTCCTCGTCCGGGTCGCCGAACCCGGTGTGCAGCTGTAGCGGCAGCCCACGGTCCACGCCGCACCACAGCGCGTGTCGCAGCAGGACGGGATCGGTGAGTCGGCCGCCCTCGCGCAGCCAGCCCTGCGCGGCGGCGGTGACCTCGACGGCCGCGGGCCGGTGCGGCGGCACGTCGAACCCGTGCCGGTAGGCCAGGATCGACTTGCAGGCGACCGCGTCCGCGGTGCGCCGGGTGAGCGCCTCGACGAGGACGTCGGCGTAGTCCGCGGGGACCACGCGGGACCGGACGACGTCCTCGGCCACGGCCTCGAGCCGGACGACCTCGGCGACGGGTGCGCCCGCGGCCGCGGACAGCGCGTCGAGCCCGAGCAGGTCGGAGGCGCGCAGGCCGTGGTCGACGAGCAGCGCGTCCGTGCCCGTCGCGGCGAGCAGTCGCCGGGTCGCCTCGGCCGCGCCGAGCTCGCGGCGGCGGGCCAGGTACTCGGGGGGCGGGGCGTGCCGCGCGAGATCGAGGACCGGTGCGCACTCCCTGCGCACGGCGAGGCCGAGCATCGAGTCCCACGGGTCGTGTGCGGGCACGGGAGCCTCGGTGAGCAGGGCGCCGAAGGCCGCCTCGTCGAGCTCGTCGGGGACCACGCTGTGGCAGTGGTGGTCGACCAGCCGCAGCTCCTCGGCCCAGCTCGTCATCACTGTCGTCACCACCGCCACCGGGTCGCGTCGATGATCTCCGCGGCGGTGCGTCCGACGAGCGCGCCGGCCTCGGCCCGCCGGACCGCGAGCAGCGTCTCCGTCAGCGACGGGCCGAAGGCCGCGGTCAGGGCCGGCTCGGCCTCGAACGCCGCGGCGGCGGTGGCGAGATCGGTGGGCAGCCGTTCCACGGCGAGGCGCGCCCGCTCGTCGTCGGACAGGCCGGCCGGGTCGGCGTGCACCGGCTCCGGCAGCGTGCCGCCCTCCTCCAGGCCGGCGAGACCGGCGGCGAGCAGGCCCGCGACCAGCAGGTACGGGTTGGCCGCCTGGTCCATGCACTTGATCTCGACGTTGGCCGCCGTCGGCTCCTCGCCCTGTGAGCCGGTCACCAGGCGGACGGCCGCCTCCCGGTTCTCCCGGCCCCAGCAGGCGTAGGCCCCCGCCCAGTGCGAGGGCAGCAGCCGCAGGTAGCTCGCGACGCTCGGCGCGCCGACGGCGAGCAGCGCGGGCAGGCGCCGCAGGATCCCGGCGGTGAACGCCTCCGCCTCGGGGGTGAGGCCGAACCGGCCTGCGCCGCCGGCGAAGACGTTGCGGCCGTCCTGGGTGAGGGACAGGTGCACGTGCCCGCCGTTGCCGACGCCCGGGTCCGCGACGCTCGGCGCGAAGGACACGGCGAGCCCGTGCCGGGCGGCGACCGCGCGGATGGTGGTGCGCACGAGGACGACGGTGTCGGCCGCGGCCACGGGTGCCTCCGGGGCGACCGACAGCTCGAACTGGCTCGGCGAGTACTCGGGGTGGAACTGCCGGACGTCCACACCCTCGGCGGCGAGGGCGCGCAACAGGTCGACGCCGTAGTCCGACAGCTCGACCAGCCGGGACATGCCGTAGGCGGGACCGGTCGCGGCCGGTTCGGGCCCGTGCGCCCCGTCCCGGTACACGACCCACTCCACCTCGAAGGCGCTCCGGGCGGTCAGCCCGGCCGCGGTCAGGCGGTCCACCGTCCGGGCCGCGAGCAGCCGCGCGCAACCCGGGTGCGGCTCGCCCTCCTGGGTCCAGCGGTCCGCGGGGGCCCACGCCCACCCGGGTTGGGCCGCGAGCGCGACGACCCGGTCCAGGTCCGGCAGCAGCCGCAGGTCCCCGGTCGGGTTCGCCACCGGGGTGGCGGCGATCGAGTCGTCGTGGCCGAAGGCGTCGAACACCGGGGTGGCGCCGACGCCCCAGGCCGCCGCGTGCTCGAACGCCGCGAGCGGCACGCCCTTCACGCGGGTGATCCCGGCCGTGTCGACGAAGGTCAGCGCCACCGCGGCGATCTGCTCGACGGCCATCCGCTCGGCGAGGCTGCGCGCCCGCGCCGCCCGCTCCTCGCGCTGGGCGAGGTCGAGCTGTCCGGTGTCCATGCCCGACGATCGTGCCAGCTCAGCGGCGGTTGCGGTCCCCGTTCGCACCGCCGGGATGCAGCCCGCGGCCCGCGGTCACCGCCGCCACCGGCTGCGGCTCGGCATCCGCGACCGCGGGGGTCACCGGCGGAGCGGCTGCTCAGGCGTCAGGGGCCGGGGGCGCGAGCCGGCGCCGGCCCTCGGCGAGCGAGGACAGGTCGCCCTCCTTGAGTGCGGTCCAGAACCGCAGCGCGGCGTGCTCCATCTCCAGGCCGAGCTCGAGGGTGAGCATGCGCGGCCGCAGGGACTCGTCGCCGCCGAAGCGCTCCTTCATGTCCTCGTAGACGGCGATGCGGTCCTCGTGCTGGCGGATCTGGTCGCGGGCCAGCGCCGAGACGTCCCCGGGGTCGCCCGCTTCGTTGAAGAACAGCTTGAGCTCGGCGATGTCCCGCATCTCGAAGTGTTCCTCGGTCGGCGAGGCCAACCAGGTACGCAGGGTGCGGCGGCCCTCCTCGGTGAGCGAGTAGGTCTTCCGGCGCCGCCCGGCGTCCTCCGTGGACAGCTCGAGCAGCCCGAGGGCGGCGAGCCGGTCGGGCTCCGAGTAGAGCTGCGCGTGCGGGAAGTTCCAGAAGTAGCCGACCGAGTGCGCCACGCCGCGCTTGAGGTCGTAGGGCGTGGACGGCCCGCGCAACGCGATCATCCCGAGTACGACGTACGAGGTCGGCGACAGCCTGATCCCGCCGCCCCCACGGCCCGACGCGCGGGTCTCGCTCACCGCACCCCACCTCCGCCCGGGCGGCGGCCCGTCCACCGCTCGGATCGATCCAGCCTACGGACCGGCGAGCGCGCAGCCGCCGACCCCGGCTTGTCCAGAGACCATGTGAACTGTACCGTATGTTTCAGATGGTCATGGAGGATCGATGGATCTGTCGACGGCGTTGCGATGGACCGCGGAACGGTTCCCGGATCGGCCCGCCGTGCGGGGCGAGGGTCGCCACCTGACCTACCGGCAGTGGGACGCGCGGACGAACCAGCTGGCCAGGGCCCTGCAGGGCCGCGGGGTGGGGCCGGGTGACCGGGTCGTTCTCGTGCTGCGCGGCGGGGAGCCGCTCGCGAGCCTGCACCTGGCGGTGCAGAAGCTGGGCGCCACCTCGGTACCGCTGTCCACCCGCTTCGCGCCCGAGGAGCTGCGGTACTGCCTGGGCGACAGCGGGGCCGTGCTGCTGGTCGTCGACGAGCCGCACGGGGAGCGCGGGGCGGTCGCCGGCGGGGCGGCCGGGGTCGTGCTCGCGACCGTCGACGAGCTCGACCGGACCGCCGCCGGCGAGCTGGACTCCGACCTGGGAACCACGCCTGCGGAGTCCGCCACGAGCGTCGTCCTGTACACCTCCGGGACCACCGGGCGGCCGAAGGGCGTGCCCCGCACGCACCGCGCCGAGCACGCCGCCGCCGTCGCCCACGCCGTGCAGACCCAGCAGCGGCTCGGCGAGGTCGTGCTCGGGGTCATGCCGATGTTCCACACGATGGGCCTGCGGACCCTGCTGGCGAGCATCGTGGTCGGCGGGACCTGGGTCGGTCAGTCCACGTTCGACGCGGACGGGTCGCTCGGGCTGATCCTCGCCGAGGGCGTCGGCTCGCTCTACCTCGTCCCCACGATGTACTGGTCGTTGCTGCGCACCGGCCGCCTCGGCGAGGCCCGCTCGGTGTCCCGGATCGCGTACGCCGGCGCGGCGATGGCCCCCGCGCTGGCCGAACGCCTCGCGGCCGAGGTGCGGCCCGCGTCCTTCGTCAACCACTTCGGCAGCACCGAGATCTACACCTTCACGATCAACCCGGACGTCCCCGCCAAGCCGGACTCGGCGGGCCGGGCCGGGAGCTTCTCCCGGGTCCGGCTGGTCGCCCCCCAGGTCGGTGCACCGCCGGACGCCGTCGTGGCCGACGGCGAGCAGGGCCAGGTCATCGTGTCGCTCGACAGCCCGGAGGCCTTCGGCGGCTACTGGAACCGGCCCGATGCCGACGACAAGGCGATCCGGGACGGCTGGTACTACACCGGTGATCTCGCCGTGGCGGACCCCGACGGCGACCTGCACGTCTCCGGCCGCGTCGACGACATGATCAACTCGGGGGGCGAGAACCTCTACCCGGACGAGATCGAGGCCGTCCTGGCCCGGTGCCCGGAGATCGACGACGTCGTGGTGGTCGGGCTGCCCGACGAGCGGTGGGGGCAGGCGGTGACCGCCTTCGTGGTACCGGGCCGCGGGACGGACGCCGCGGCGGCCGCCGAGAAGGCCCTCGCCTTCGCCCGCACCGCGCTGCCGTCGCTCAAGCGGCCCAAGAAGGTGATCGCCCTCGACGCGGTGCCCCGCTCCGCCGTCGGCAAGACGCTGCGCCGGGTCCTCGTGACCGGCGACTACGAGGCGAAGGGGGAGGCCCGTGCCTGACCTCGGCCGCGAACGGCCCGCACCGGTCGACAGCGCCGCGGACCGCTGGGTGCCCGCCCGCATCGAGGACGCCGCGCTGGTCAGCGGCACCGGCGCGTTCCTCGACGACCTGGATCCCCTGCCCGGCACCCTGGTCGCCGCGGTGGTCCGCTCCACCCAGCCGCACGCGCGGTTGGTGTCGGTCGACCTCGGCCGGGCCCGCGCGCACCCGGGCGTCGCCGCCGTCATCGGGCCGGACGAGGTCCGCGCCGCGGTGCGGCCCTTCCCGCTGTCGACCGCGACCCCGATGCCCTATCTGCCCACTGCTGTGGACAAGGTCCGCTACGTCGGCGAGCCGATCGCCGTCGTCGTCGCGACGGACCGGTACACCGCCGAGGACGCCGCCGAGCTCGTCACGGTGGACTACGAGCCGCTCGCCGCGGTGGTCGCGCCCCGCCCGGCGCTCGCCCCCGACGCACCGCTGCTGCACGAGGACGCCGGCAGCAACGTCGGGACGGACCGCACCTTCACCTTCGGCCCGGTCGAGGAGGCGTTCGCCGCCGCGGCGCACGTCGTCGAGCAGGACTACGACTTCCCGCGCTACTCCTCGGTGCCGATGGAGTGCTACTCGGTGATCGCGCAGTGGCGCGACACGGGCGACGGCCCGACCGTCGAGGCGTGGGCGAACTTCCACGGCCCGTTCACCATGGTCCCGGTCATGGCCGGTGCGCTCGGCCTGCCGACCTCCCGGGTGCGGCTGCACGTCCCCGCGGACATCGGCGGCAGCTTCGGGATCAAGGCCGGCATCTACCCCTACGTGGTGCTCATGGCGCTCGCGTCGAAGCACGCCGGCACGCCGGTGCGGTGGACCGAGGACCGCATCGAACACCTGCTGGCCAGCTCGACCGGCGCCGACCGGGCGATGCACTGCGCGGCCGCCGTGGACGCCTCCGGCACCGTCACCGCGCTGACGGTCGACCTGGTCGACAACGTGGGCGCCTACCTGCGCCCGCCCGAGCCGTCCACCCTGTACCGCTGCTTCGGCAACATCACCGGCCCGTACCGGATCGGCGCGGTCGGGATCCGGGCGCGCGCGGTCGTCACCAACACCATGCCGACCGGGCTCAACCGCGGCTTCGGCGGCCAGCAGCTCTACTTCGGGCTGGAACGGCTGATGGACGCGGTGGCCGCTGCGACCGGCCTCGACCCCGTGGAGGTGCGGCGGCGCAACCTGGTCGACCGGTTCCCGTACGAGACGCCCAGCGGCGGCGTCTACGACTCCGGCGACTACGCGGCGGCCCTCGACCTCGCACTGAAGAACGCCGACCTCGACGAGCTGCGCGCCCGGCAGGAGGCGGCCCGCGCCGACGGCGTCCACTACGGCATCGGGGTCGCCCTCGTCGTCGACCCGTCCGGCACGAACATCGGCTACGTCGGCCTCGCCACCCCCGCCGAGCAACGCAGGCCCGGGCGGGACAAGTCCGGGTCGACCGAGCACGTCCGGATCGCGGTGGACATGCAGGGCCAGGTCACGGTGATGCTCGGCAGCGTTCCGCAGGGCCAGGGCCACGCGACCGTCGCCCGCTCCGTCGCGGCCCGGCGGCTGGGTCTCGCCGAGGAGCAGGTGCGCGTGGTGGTCGACATGGACACCGCCACGACCCCGTGGACGGTCACCTCGGGCAGCTACTCCTCCCGGTTCGCCCCCCTGGTGACCAGCGCGGTCGTGGAGGCCGCCGACCGGATCGCGGCGACCGTGCGTGCCGCCGGCGGGGTGCTGCTGGACCTGCCGGCCGAGGAGCTCGAGCTGGCCGACGGGACGGTCCGGCACCGCAGCGACCCGGAGCGGGCCGTGCCCTTCCGGCACGCCACCGGCGTCGTGCACTGGGACCCGGGAGCGCTGCCCGAGGGGGTGCCGGCGCGGCTGTACGAGGAGGCCGCCTTCACACCCCGGCAGGCGCGGGCCGCCACCCGCGACGACCGGATCAACTCCTCGCTCTGCTACGGGCTCGTCGCCGAGGTCGTGGCGGTACGGATCGATCCGGACACCCTCGAGATCACGGTCGACCGCGTCTCGTCGGTGCACGACTCGGGCACGGTGCTCAACCAGACCCTGCTCGAGGGCCAGGTCCACGGTGCCCTCACGCACGCCCTCGGCGGGGCGATGTACGAGGAGTTCACCTACGCCGACTCGGGCCAGCCCACCGCAGGCACGTTCCTCGACTACCTCTGCCCGACGAGCGCCGAGACGGGCGGCGCGTTCGCGGACCTGCGCACCGACCACGTCGTCAACCCCTCGCCGGTGACGCCGCTCGGGGCGAAGGGCTGCGGCGAGGGTTCGTCGATGAGCTTCCCGGCGGCGTTCGCCAACGCCGTCGCCGACGCCCTCGCCCCGCACGGCATCACGCTCACCCGGCTGCCGGTGCACGGCGAGGTCCTGCACCGGCTGTTCGGGACGACCAGCACGAAGGAGACCCACTGATGGCGCTGACCGGCGGAGACGTCCTCCTCGAGCGCAGCGGCGACGGCCGCGTCGCCCACCTGACCCTCTCCCACGGCAGGTACACCGTGGTGACCTGGGAGATGCGCCGGCTCGTCGCCGAGCGGTTCGCGGAGATCGAGGCGGACCCGCAGGTCCGGGTCGTGGTCGTGCGCAGCGACGGCCAGCACTTCACCTCGGGCGGCGACATCGCGGGTTTCATGGAGGTCGACCCCGTCGACTTCACCGACCTCGGCCACAACGTGACCGCGGCCGCGCGCAGCACCCGGCCGGTGATCGCGGCGATCGACGGCTACTGCTTCGGCGTCGGCCTCGAGCTGGCGCTGTCCTGCGACATCCGGCTCGCCACGCCCCGCAGCCAGTTCGCGCTGCCCGAGATGAACCTCGGCATGATCCCGGGCTCCGGCGGCACCCAGCGGCTGACCCGGCTCATCGGGCTCTCCCGCGCCAAGTTCCACATCCTGACGGCCACCCGGATCCAGGCGCAGCAGGCGCTGGACTGGGGCCTGGTCGTCGCACTGCACGAGGATCGGGAGGCCCTGTACGCCGCCACCGACGAGCTCGCGCGGACGATGGCGGACTTCTCCCCGGCCGCGCAGCGCACCGCCAAGGAAGTCCTGGACAAGGGTGTCGACGGGCCGCTCTACACCGGCATCGAGCTCGAGCGGAAGGCGTACGCCATGCTGCGCTCCACGCACGACTTCGCCGAGGGCGTGAAGGCGTTCGGGGAGAAGCGCAAGCCGGAGTTCACGGGGCGCTGAGATGAAGGCCGCGCCGTTCGCCTACGTCCGGCCCGCCGGGGTCGACGACGTCCTGGCCGAGCTCGCCGACGGCACCGGCAAGGTGCTCGCCGGCGGGCAGTCGCTGGTCCCGGTGCTCGCCATGCGCCTCGGCCGTCCGGCCACGCTGGTCGACATCACCGCGGTCCGCGAGCTGCAGGACCTGCGGGCGCACCCCGACCGGCTGCGGATCGGGGCGGCCGTGCGGCAGCGGACCGTCGAACGCGCGGCGCAGGCCCGCGCGGTGCCGCTGCTCGGGCTCGCCCTCCCCTTCGTCGGGCACCGGGAGCTGCGCAGCCGCGGGACCGCGTGCGGCAGCCTCGCGCACGCCGACCCGGCCGCGGAGCTCCCCGCGGTCGCGTGCTGCCTCGGGGCGACGATCGAGGTGGCGGGCCCGCAGGGCCGGCGGGCCGTCGGTGCGCGGGAGTTCTTCCGGGGCGCGATGACCACCGCGGCCGGCCCGGAGGAGGTCGTCGTCGCCGCCGAGTTCCCGGCCGCCGGGCCGGGGGAGGGCTTCGGGTTCGGCGAGATCGCCCGCCGGCACGGCGACTTCGCCCTGGCCGGGGTGGCCACCGCGGTGCGCGTCGGCCGCGACGGCGCCCTGGCGGACGCGCGGCTCGCGGGGTTCGGGATCTCCGACCGGCCGGTGTTCCGCGACGTCACCGCGCTCCTGCGGGAGGCCGGCTCTCCGGTGGAGGCCGACGCGCTGCGGGAGGCGACGACCGTGCTGGCCGACGAGATGGTCGACACCGGCGGCGACGCGCACGGCTCCACCGGCTACCGGCGCCGCCTGTTCGCCGTGCTGGCCGCCCGCGAGCTCGCCACCGCGCTGCGCCGCGCCACCCCCCAGGAGTGATCATGACCCAGCTCGACGACCGTGCCACCACCGGCGCCCGGTATCCCGCTCCGCGCCCGCAGCGGGTCGAGGCCGGCGAGCTCGCCGAGGTCACGCTGACCGTCAACGGCACGGAGACCACGGTGGCCGTGCCGGCCCGCATGCACCTGGCCGACGTCCTGCGCGAGCGGCTCGGCCTGACCGGCACCCACCTCGGGTGCGAACACGGGGTGTGCGGGATGTGCACTGTGCTCGTCGACGGCGAGGCCGCGCGCGCCTGCCTGCTGTTCGCGGTGCAGTGCGACGGCGCCGAGGTCGTGACCGTCGAGGGGCTCGGTACCGCCGACGACCAGCACCCCCTGCAGCGAGCCTTCTCCGCCCACCACGGCCTGCAGTGCGGCTTCTGCACCCCCGGCATGCTCATGAGCAGCTACGACCTGCTTGCGAACCCGCCCGGGGAGACGGGGGAGGGGCCGGCCGAGCAGATGTCCGGCGTGCTGTGCCGCTGCACCGGGTACCGCGGCATCCTCGCCGCGGTCGCCGACGTCGCCGAGAGCTGTCCCGACGGCCCGCCGCCACCGCGCAACTGCGGCGCGCGCACGCTCGTCGGCCGGAGCGCCGTGCCTCCGGTCACCGGTTCCGGGACGGTCGCGGGTGGCGTGCCCGAGGTGCCGGAGGAGATCCGGGAACCGGGCGGCGCCCCCTCCGCGACGGTGACGGTGGCGAGCACGCTGCGCTCGCCCGTGGAGGAGGTGTGGCGGGTCCTCGCCGACTTCGACCGACTGGCCCGGTGCCTGCCGGGCGCGCAGCTCGTGGAGACCCTCGACGGGGATCGCTACCGCGGCCGGGCGACGGTCGCCCTCGGTCCGGTGCGGCTCGCGTTCGAGGGCCTCGCCCAGGTCGTCGAGCGCGATCCGAAGGCGCACCGGATGCGCGTGCTCGCGCAGGGGGCCGACACCGGCGGCAGCGCCACCCGGGCCGTGATCAGGCTCGCGGTCGACCCCGCCGACGGCGGGGCGCTCCTGCGCGCCGACGCCGACCTGCACCTCTCGGGCCGGATCGCCCAGTTCGGCCGGGCGCTCGCCGGGGACGTCGGGCGGCGGATGTTCGAGCAGTTCGCCGAGGCCGTCGACGAGACCGCGCACACCGGCCGCGCCCCGGAACTCCGCGCCGGGCCGAGCCCGGTCGCCCTGGCCGCCGCGGCGCTGCGGGACCTCTCCCGCCGCGCCCTCCGCGCCGGACGCGACCGCGTCACCACCTGGTTCCACGCCCGCCGCCGACACCCCTGACCGCCCTCGGTCCCGGGCACCGCGAGTGGGCGGGCGCGGGCCGGCTCAGGCGTGTCGGTACGGCCGGCGGGGTGATCGGTGGACCGCGTCTCACGGGGAGGCCGCGGGCTGGCCGGACGGGACGAGGGCCGCCGGCCGCCACCCGCGCAACGAGCTGACCAGCGCGAGCTCGTCGGCGCGGAGCAGGTCGCCGGGCCGCAGCGCCCGCTCCCGCAGCCGGCCCGCGGCCACCAGCAGCCCCCGCTCGACGCCGGGCAGGCAGCCGCCGCCGAGCGGCGGGGTCCACCACTCGTCGTCGAGCCGGACGGCGAGGTTGGCGGTGCAGGACTCGGTGACCTCGCCGCGCTCGTTGACGAGCAGGACGTCGTCGGCGCCGGGGTGGCGAGCCAGCCGCACGGAGTAGGGCTCGCGCCGGCTGGTCTTGTGGTGCGGCCAGCACTGCGTCGCGTCGACCGGCTCCGGGTCCACCACCAGCCGGACCGGCCCGACGCCGGGCGCGGGGAGGTCCTCGACGTCGACGCCGACCGTGCCGTCGCGGTAGCAACGCAGCCGGACGCGGGCGTCGGCGCAGCCGGTGAGGCGCGCGATCAGTTCTCCGCGGACGGCGGCCTCGTCGAACCGGAAGCCGAAGTACGTCGCGGAGTCGCGCACGCGGGCGAGGTGGGCGTCGAGCGAGCGCAGCCGGCCGGCCTCGTGGCGCATCGTCTCGATGAGGTGGAAGTCCTCGGGGCGCGCGTCGAGCACCCGGGCCTTGGCCTGCAGCTCGGCGTACTCGGCGGCCGGTTCCGAGCCCCACGTCACGCCGCCACCGGTGCCGTAGGTCGCCGTGCCCCGCTCACGGTCGACGACCACGGTCCGGATCGCGACGGAGAAGCGGGCGCGCACGGGCTGCTCGGCCGGCGCCACGACACCGATCGCTCCGCAGTAGACGCCGCGCGGGCTCGCCTCGACCTCGCGGATCAGCTGCATGGTCCGGGCCTTCGGCGCCCCGGTGACCGAACCGCACGGGAACAGGGCCCGGAAGGTCTCCGTGAGCCCGACGCCCGGACGCAGCTGCGCCGTGACGTCCGACGTCAGCTGGTGGACGGTGGGGTACCGCTCGGTCCCGAGCAGGCGCGGCACGGTCACGGTGCCCGGGCGGGCGAGCCGCGCGAGGTCGTTGCGCACGAGGTCGACGATCATCACGTTCTCGGCCCGCTCCTTGGCGCTGCCGCGCAGCCGGGCCACGGCCTCGTCGTCCTCCGCGGTCGTGCGGCCGCGCGGGGCGGTCCCCTTCATGGGGCGCATCAGGATTCGATCGCCACGGGTCTCGAAGAACAGCTCGGGGCTGGCGGAGGCGACCACGAACCGGCCCGTGTCCAGGTAGGCGTGGTGGGCGCCGCGCTGGCCCAGCGCCAGGTCGCGGTAGAGCCGGGTGAGGTCGCCGGAGACCGGCGTGGTCAGTCGCGTGGTGAGGTTGCACTGGTAGGTCTCGCCGGCGGCGATCCGCGCCCGCACGGTCTCCACGGCGGCCCGGTGCGCCGCGGCGTCCCACTCCGCGACCCAAGGTCCCGCGGCGTAGGGAACCCGCGGGCCGTGCGTCACGACCGGCGCGGTCTGCGCCTCGCGGGTCAGCCCGAACCACGCGAGCGGCAGCCCGTCGACGGGCTCGCGGGTCGCCAGCGTCGGGTCGAGCCCGCCGGCGGCCTCGTACGTCACCATGCCGAAGGCCCACCAGCCGGCGTCGGTGCGCCGCTCCACCTCGTCGAGGACGCCCGCGACCTCCGTCGGCCGCCATGCGACCAGCTCGGCCTCCGCCCGCGGGAAGAGCCGGGCGGTGCCCGCGACGAGGTCGTCGACGCGGGCCCAGGGTCCGGACACGGGCGGGCCTCCTCGGAGGATCGGACGGGCGTCCAGCATGCCGCGCTCCCTCGCGCGGCCCGGCCCGGGCTCCCCTACGCTCGCGGGGCGTGAGCCGGACCGTGGCCGACCAGATCATCGAGGTGCTCCGCCAGGCCGGGGTGCAGCGCATCTACGGGCTCGTGGGGGACAGCCTCAACCCCGTGGTGGACGCGCTCCGGCGCACCGAGGGCATCGAGTGGGTGCACGTCCACAACGAGGAGGCGGCCGCGCTCGCCGCGGCGGCGGAGGCGCAGGTCACCGGGCGTCTCGCGGTCTGCGCGGGCTCCTGCGGACCCGGCAACACGCACCTGATCCAGGGCCTCTACGACGCCCACCGTAGCGGGGCCCCGGTCCTCGCCCTGGCCTCGCACATCCCGTCGACCCAGATCGGGACGGGCTACTTCCAGGAGACCCATCCCGAACGCCTCTTCGTGGAGTGCAGCGCCTTCTGCGAGCTGATCGCGCGGCCGGAGCAGCTGCCCCGGCTGCAGCGGATCGCGATGCAGACCGCGGTGGCCGAGCGCGGTGTCGCGGTGATGGTGCTGCCCGGCGACATCGGCGCGCTCCCGGCGGCACATCCGACCGGGTTCGGCGACGTCACCCCGCCCGATGGGGTGGTCACGCCGGCGCGGGAGCGGGTCGAGGCGCTCGCCGAGAAGATCAACGCAGCCCGCAGCGTGACCCTGTTCGTGGGGGCGGGCGTGCGCGAGGCCCGCGGCGAGGTCATGGAGCTGGCCGCGCGGGTCGAGGCGCCGATCGGCCACTCCCTCGCCGGCAAGGAGTGGATCCAGTACGACAACCCGTACGACGTCGGGATGAGCGGCCTGCTCGGGTACGGCGCCTGCTACGAGGCCACCCACGAGGCCGATCTCCTGCTGCTCCTGGGCACCGACTTCCCCTACGACGCCTTCCTCCCCGGGTCGCGCACGGTGCAGGTCGACCGCGACGCGCGCCGGCTCGGCCGGCGCACACCGCTCGAGCTGGGCGTGCACGGCGACGTCGGTGCCACCCTGCGCGCCGTGCTGCCGCTGGTGCGGGAGAAGACCGACCGCACCTTCCTCGACCGCATGCTCCGCGAGCACGCCGCCACGCTGGAGAAGGTGGTCGCCGCCTACACCTCGCGCGTGGAGGACCACCGCCCGATCCATCCCGAGTACGTCGCCGCGGTCCTCGACGACGAGCTGGCCGAGGACGCGGTCGTCACCGTCGACACCGGCATGTGCAACGTCTGGGCCGCCCGCTACATCACCCCCAACGGCCGCCGCCGGATCCTCGGCTCGTTCCGCCACGGCACGATGGCCAACGCGCTGCCGCACGCGATCGGCGCGACCTATGCCGCGCCGGGCCGCCAGGTCGTGTCGATGTCCGGCGACGGCGGGCTGACCATGCTGCTGGGCGAGCTGCTCACCGCGCACGAGCACCGGCGCCCGCTCACGGTCGTGGCCTTCAACAACGGCAGCCTCGGCATGATCCGGCTGGAGATGATGGTCGCCGGGTACCCGTCGTTCGAGACCGACCACGGCGTGGCCGATCTCGCCGCGATCGCGCGCGCGTGCGGTGTCGAGGCCGTGGCCGTCGAGGACCCGCGGGAGCTCCGCTCCGCCCTGCGGTCCGCGCTCGACCATCCCGGACCGTCCCTCGTGGACGTCCGCACCGACCCGAACGCCCTGTCCATCCCGCCGCACATCACGGCGAGCCAGGTCCGGGGCTTCGCCCTCGCCGCCACCCGCACCGTGCTCGACGGCGGGGTGGGGAAGATGCTGGAGCTGGCCCGGAGCAACCTGCGCTCGATCCCGCGCCCCTGATCCCGACCCTCACACCAGCTCGGAGTCCCGGACCTTCTGGAAGCCCCGGGCCATCCGTCGCTTGGCCGGCGGGAGGTGGTTGACCACCCGCAGGGCGGTGCGCTGGGCCAGCACGCTCAGCGGGCCGACCACGGGGCGGCGGGCGGTGCCGTCGTCGTTCATGAACTCCAGGGACTCCTCGACCGCGAGCGCGGAGTACCGGCGCATCAGCTCCTCGTAGCCGCCGACGGCCTCGTCGCGGGTGAGCTCGCCGTCGCGGACCCGGACGAGCCGGTCCCGCAGCTCCCGGGCATCGCGCAGGGCGGTGTTGGCGCCGGCGCCGCGGCCGGGCGTCATGGTGTGGATCGCGTCTCCGACGAGCGTGACGCTGCTCGGCCGCCACGCCGGCACCGGCTCCGACGTGCGGATGCTCAACGCCAGGGCCGCGCTCGGGTCGGAGGTGGCGACCAGTTCGCGCCAGCGCGGGTCCCAGTCCTCGGTGAGCGCCAGGGTCGTCGCGTGCAGGTCCTCGCCGCGGCGGTCGAGGACATCGGCCGGCGCGAGGCTGCGCGAGGTCGACAGGCCCCAGGACAGGTAGTCCGTGGTGTTGTCGTAGCGCAGGCCCGGCCAGCGCTCGATCAGCGCGGCGTCGCTGGCGCCGAGGCCCTCCCGCGGGGCGCCGTCGTACCACGGCAGCCGCATGGCGTGCACGATCCCGAACTGGCCGCGTCGGTCGAACAGCATCGACATGCCGTTCCTCGCCCGCTCCGGCAGCAGCTCGGCGTTCCGCTCGGTGAGCGCGACCTTCCCGCCGATCGCGACCAGCCCGGTCTCGACGTGCCGCGCGTGCGGCAGGTACTGCGTGCGGACCCGCGAGTTCGCGCCGTCGGCACCCACCAGCAGATCGCCCGTGGCGGAGTCGCCGTCGGCGAAGTGCGCGGTGACCGTGCCGTCGTCGTGCTGCTCGAAGTGCGTGAACGTCTTGTCGAACGTGATGACGTCCTCCATGCCGGTGAACAGCACCTGGCGCAAGGTCATCCGGCTGACGTTGTGGTCGCGGTCCTCGGGTCGGTCCCCCGTCTGCGGCAGGTCCTCGAACCGCATCCCGACCAGCTCGCGGAACCGCTCGGTGTACATCGTGAGGTACGTGTACGGCAGTCCCGTGGTGGCGACGAACGTGGCGAACAGGTCCTGCGGCAGGCAGGCCTTCAGCGCCCGGGCGCCGTTGGGCGAGATGCCCACCCGGTAGCCGTTGAGGCCGCCCGTGCGGGTGCGGTCCCGCTCGTAGACGGCGACCTCCAGGCCGGCCTGCCGCAGGCCGTGGGCCAGGCACATCCCTCCTGTGCCCGCCCCGATCACGATGGTCTTGAGTGTCGTCGACATGGCTCCCCCCGGAGTCGTCGCTCAGGTGTCGTGTCTCAGGTGTCGTCGTTCTGGTGACGACGATCTGGTGTCGATCAGGCGTCGTCGAGCTGGCGTTGTCGAACCGGCGTCGACGGTCCGATGTCGACGGTCTGGTGCCGATCAGGTCTCGTGCGTCTCCGGCTCGAACTTCGCGGCGAGCTCGAGCAGGTCCTCCCGGTTCCAGGTCAGCGCCCCGCTGCGCAGGTCGTCCACGACGTCGGCGACCCAGCGGACGTCCGTCTCGAGGAGGGCGACGGCGTACTCGCCCTCGATCAGCACGAGCCGGGGCAGGTGCCCCGCCTCGGCCAGGTCGGCACGCAGCTGCTCGAGCTCGGCCCGGCGGCTCGCGAGCCGGATCTCCAACGCCCCGAGTGCTACTTCCGGCGTGATCAACGGCAGGTAGGCCAGTGCCGCGGTGAACTCGGGGAAGTCGCGGCGCGGGGCCGCGAGCATCTCGACCGTCCACTCCACGGCCGTGCGCACCCCGGTCTCGGTCGCGGCGTACACGGTGCGCTCCGGCCGGGCCTGCTCGCGCTCGGTCGCCCGTTCGACCAACAGGCCGTCGCGCACCAGCCGGTCGATCGTCTTGTACAGCTGGGACCGCTGTCCGATGTTGATCACCTGGTCCTTGCCGCGCTCCCGGATCAGCTGCTGCATGCGGTACGGGTGCATCGGCCGCTCCGCCGCCAGCGCGAGCACGGCGAGGGCGAGTCCGGACCGCTGGGTCATAGTGGCGACGGTACTAGTGTCGGTGCCACTAGGCAAGGTCGAGTCGGCCTCGGGCCGCGGGGAGCCGGCTGGGACCGGGAGAAGTCATCGTGGCGAGGTCCGGGTCAGCTGTGATCATCGGCGATGGACGGGGAGGGTCGGAAATCGACCGTCCCCGTCCACGACCCGTGATCACGAACGAGCGGAGGCCGTTGATCGCCGGCCACGGACGACACGGCGTCGGGTCTGAGGGTGCGCCCCGTGTGTTCGGCACCCACGGAGGGATCACGGCCCGGAGGGCCGCGGCAGTGCCATGATCAAGGGCAGAGGAGGGCTTTCGGCACTTCCGGGCACACCGTTCCGTCCGTGATCACGGGTCATGGACGTGGACGGTCGGAATTCGACCTCTCACGTCCACGAGTCACGATCATGGTGGGGTCGGCGCGAGCTGACCGCTGGTCGGAGGGCAGGTCGGTGGCCAGGGCTGACCCGACCGAGATCGTCGGTCGTGGACGTGAGAGGTCGGAAATCGACCCTCCCCGTGCACGACGGTTGATCATGGTGTCGGGGCAGCCGTGATCACGGACGGAGTGGTGCTCCGCGCCCCCCGCACCCCGGACGGAGTGGTGCTCCGCGCACCCCCCGCACCCCCTTTGCCCTTGATCACCGGGGATGGACCGGGAGGAGCAGCCTCAGCCCGCCTCACCCTCCAGCGACAGCACGTGCCCCATCCGCTCCTGCTTGGTGCGGAGGTAGCGGAGGTTGTGCGGGGAGGGGCTGGCGGGCAAGCCCACCCGCCCGACGATCTCGAGCCCGTAGCCGTCGAGCCCGCCGTACTTGGCGGGGTTGTTGGTGATCAGGCGGAGCCGGGTGATGCCGAGGTCGGCGAGGATCTGGGCGCCGACGCCGTAGGAGCGGGAGTCGACCGGCAGGCCCTGGGCGGTGTTGGCGTCGACGGTGTCGAGGCCGCTCTCCTGCAGGGCGTAGGCGCGGATCTTGTGGGCGAGCCCGATCCCGCGGCCCTCGTGCCCACGCAGGTAGACGACCGCCCCGGCGCCCTCGGCGGCGATCGCGCGCAGGGCCTGTTCGAGCTGGGCGCCGCAGTCGCAGCGCAGCGATCCGATGATGTCCCCGGTCAGGCACTCGCTGTGCACCCGCACCAGCGCGCCCTGGGCCGCGCGACTCGCCGCGGCGGCGTCGCCGTACACCAGGGCCAGGTGCTCGGTGCCGTCGAGCGTGGAGCGGTAGGCGACGGCGCGGAAGTCGCCGAACACGGTCGGCATGGCCGAGGTGGCGACGTGCTCGACGAGCTGTTCGGTCGCCCGCCGGTGCCGGACCAGGTCGGCGATCGCGAGGACCGGCAGGTCGTGCTCGGCGGCGAAGGCGCGCAGCCGCTCGCCGCGGGCCATGGTGCCGTCGTCGGCGACGATCTCGCCGATCACGCCGACCGGTTCCTGCCCGGCGAGCCGGAGCAGGTCGACGGCGGCCTCGGTGTGCCCGGCCCGGACGAGGACGCCGCCCTCACGGGCGCGCAGCGGGAAGACGTGCCCCGGTCGGCGCAGCTCGTCGGGCCGGGTCGCCGGGTCGGCGAGGGCGCGCAACGTCCGGGCGCGGTCGGCGGCGGAGACCCCGGTGCCCGCGTCGAGGTGGTCGACGGTCACGGTGAACGCGGTACCGTGCGCGTCGGTGTTGTCGGTGACCATCGGCGGCAGGCCCAGCGCGTCGGCCCGCGCGGCCGGCATGGGTGCGCAGACGATGCCGGTGCTGTGCCGGACCACGAACGCGAGCTGCTCCGCGGTGGCGGTCGCGGCGGGGAGGATGAGGTCGCCCTCGTCCTCGCGGTCGGCGTCGTCGGTCACGATCACCATCCGGCCGGCGGCCAGCGCGGCCACGGCCCGCTGGACGGCCCGCGTGCCGGGGAGGGCGGGGGTCGGAGACGTCATCGTCAGTTCCTCACGGTCGGATCCTCACCCGGGACGGGCGGAATCGTCGAGCACACGATGACGGTAGGAGAGTGCGGGCCACCCCGACTATCCGATGTGAGCCGACTCCTATCCGTGGAGCGCGGGCCGTTCGGGGGAGACGCCGGACACAGGCGCGTCGCGGCTGTTCGCCGGCGGTCCTCGGATATCGGCTCCCGCGCCCGGCGGCCTACCTCCGTCGGCATGGACGACACGACGCACACCGAGGTGCCGGCGGCGGTCCCGGCGGGGCGCATGCGCGAGGTACTGGGCCACTTCGCCTCCGGCGTCGTGGTGGTCACGGCGGTCACCGTTCCCGGGTGGTGGCCACACGATCGTCGTCGGGCGGGTGCAGGACCTGGGAGCCGGCCCGTCCCCTGCGCCGCTCCTGTTCCACCGCGGTGCCTACGGCATCTCCGCATAGGGCTCACAGCGGACGGGACGCGGCCGTGAGCGTCGCCTTACACCCGTTCATGCCGGTCACACGATCAAGAAATACGCGCTCCGTATACCGATTTCATGACCTCGAGCAAACGCGCCACCATCTACGACGAGATCGGCGGAGCCGACGCCGTCGCCGCCGCCGTCGACCGGTTCTACGTCCGGGTGCTCGGTGACCCGGCCCTGGTCGGCTACTTCGACGGCATCGACATGAAGCGGCTCAAGGCCCACCAGCGCAGCTTCGTCGCCGCGGCGATCGGCGGCCCGGAGCTGTACTCGGGCCGCCCGATGAAGGAGGCCCACGCCCGCTTCCGCATCCAGCCCGACCACTTCGACCTCGTCGTCGGGCATCTCGTCGCGACCCTCACCGAGCTGGGGGTTCCCGCCGAGACGATCGGCCAGATCGGGGAGAAGCTGGCCCCGCTCAAGTCCGAGATCGCGCCGCCCGAGAACGCGCCGGCGGCCGCTCCTGCCCGGCGCCGCTGGTTCGGCCGGAAGGCGGGCTGACGGTCAGCCCCGACTGCGTACGGACGTGCGGCCGCGCGGGCGGTTCGGGCCGCCCGCGCGGTGCAGGCCGCTCGGCAGCTCGTGCCCGACGGCACGCTCGGCGACCCGCGCCGCGTGGAGCGCCGCCGTGAGGTCGAGCCCGGTGCCCACGCCGGACTCCTCGAGCAGGTAGACGACTTCCTCGGTCGCGATGTTGCCGCTCGCGCCGGGGGCGAACGGGCACCCGCCCAGCCCGCCGACCGACGCGTCGATCTTCGTGACCCCGGCCTGGGCCGCCGCGAGCACGCAGGCCAGACCGGCGCCGCGCGTGTCGTGGAAGTGCACACCCACGTCGACGCCCGGTACGGCCTCGCGCACGGCGTCGAGCAGCTCCACGACGCGGCCGGGCACGGTGGTGCCGATGGTGTCACCGAGGCACAGCTCGTCGGCGCCGAGCTCGACCGCCCGGCGGGCCACCTCCACGGTGCGCTCCACCGGGGTGCGCCCGTCGAACGGGCAGTCCCAGGCCACGGCGATGATCGCCTCCAGCCGTCCGCCGGCGCCGTGGGTCAGTGCGGCGATGTCGGCCACCGCCTCGACGGCCTCCTCGGTGGTACGGCGGGCGTTGGCGAGGCTGTGCCCGTCGGAGGCCGAGACGACGTACTCGATGTTCGCCATCCCGGCCTCGACCGCGCGGCGCGCGCCGCCACGACCGGCGACGAGCGCCGAGAAGTGCAGCTCGGGCCAGCGGTGCAGCTCGCCCGCGACCTGCTCGGCGTCGGCGAGCGCGGGCACGGCCTTCGGCGAGACGAACGACGTGACCTCGACCCGGCGCACCCCGGTGGCGGCGATCGCGTCGAGCAGGGCGAGCTTGGCGTCGAGCGGGACGGGGGCCTCGAGCTGCAGGCCGTCGCGCAGGCCGACCTCGCGCAGGTCCACGGAGCGGGGCAGGGAGAGCACGGTCACCTCCGAATCAGCGGGCTCAGACGACGCCCGCGGCGCGCAACGCCTCGAGCTCGCCGACGTCGAGACCGAGCAGCCCGGTGTAGACCTCGGCGTTGTGGGTGCCGGGCTCCGGCGGACCGGCCCACCGGACGCCACCCGGGGTACCCGTGAGGACGGGCATCACCCCGGGGCCGAGGACGTCCTTGCCGATCGCCTCGTCGTAGTGCGGCACCAGCATGTCCCGGGCCCGGAACTGCGGGTTCGCCACCACCTCGGCCACGGTGTCCACCGACCCGACGACCACGCCGGCCTCCTCGAGCAGCTGCGTCAGCTCGTCGGTGTCGTGCCGCCCGGCCCACTCGGCGACGATCGCGTCGATCTCGTCCTGGTGCTCGCCGCGGGGCACGTGCGTCGCGAAGCGCGGATCGGACACCAGGTCCTCCCGGCCCATCGCGGTGCAGAGCCGGGCGAACACGGTGTCCTGGTTGGCCGCGATGATCAGCCAGCGGCCGTCGCGGCTGCGGTAGAGGTTCGACGGCGCGAGCTTGTCCAGGCGGGTGCCCGACGGCTGCCGGACCAGGCCCGTGGCGTCGTAGTCGGGGATCACCGACTCCAGCATCGCCAGGCAGGCCTCGGCCAGCGCGACGTCGACGACCTGGCCCTTCCCTTGCCGAGGGCCCTGCTGCCCGCGGGCGTAGAGCGCCGCGAGCACGCCCTGCATCGCGAACATGCCGGCCAGCGAGTCGCCGAGCGACAGCGCGGCGCGCGGCGGCGGCCCGCCGGGGAAGCCGTTGAGGTAGCGCATGCCGCCCGCGGCCTCGGCCACCGACGCGTAGCCGGGCCGGCGGCTGAGCGGGCCGGTCTGCCCGTACCCGGAGACCCGCGCGAGGACCAGGCCGGGGTTGCGGGCGGAGAGCACGTCGTAGCCCAGGCCCCAGCGCTCCAGGGTGCCGGGCCGGAAGCTCTCCAGGACGACGTCGGCGGTGTCGACCAGGCGCAGGAACAGCTCGCGGCCCTCGTAGCGGCGCAGGTCGAGGGTGATGCAGCGCTTGTTGCGGGCGTGCACCGTCCAGAAGAAGTGGTGGCCGTCCTGCTCGGCCTGCCCCCACACGCGCAGCGGATCGGGCCGGTCCGGGGCCTCGACCTTGATCACGTCGGCGCCGTGGTCGGCGAGCAGCCGGCCGCAGAACGGGCCGGCGATGAGGGTGCCGAGCTCCAGCACCCGCACACCGCTCAGGGCGCCGGGCACGGGCTCGGGGGTTCCGTCGTCGGGCACGTCCGTGACGGTAGGAGGCCCGCGGCGGGCGGGCTATCCGGAGACGGTGACCGGATATCCGTGCAGTGCTATCCGGCGCGTTCCCGCAGGGTCTCGCGCGGCAGCTCGCCGAACCGCTCCCGGTACTGCTGGGCGAAACGGCTCTGGTGGAAGAAGCCCCAGCGCAGCGCGACGTCCGTGACCCTCGTCGACGCCGGGTCGCAGCGCAGCAGCTCGGCGCGGACGTGGTCGAGGCGGATGCGGCGCAGGTGGTTCATCGGCGACTCGCCGAGCTCCTGCTGGAAGGTCGCGTGCAGGGTGCGGACGCTCATGCAGCCCACCCGGGCGAGCTCCTGCGGGGTGAGCGGCTCGTCGGCGTGCTGTTCCATGTAGTCGAGGACCGGTCGCAGCCGGCCCGAGCGGGCGGGGTCGGCGGGCGCGAGGAGGGCGTCGGTGTACTGGTGGCGGCCCGCGTGCAGCAGCTGCGTCATCACGAACGCCTCGTACTGCTCCCGCGCGATCGGCATGTCGGCCAGGCCGCCGGGACGGTCGAGCTCGCGCACGAAGAACTCCACCGACGCCAGCAGGGTGCGTCCGGCGGCCGTGGTCAGGTCGATCCCGTAGTCGAAGTCCAGCACCTCGTGCACCGGCCGGTTGAGCTGCTCGCTCAGGTGGTCCTCCAGGCTGCGGCGCGGGATCTTGAGGATCAGTTGCTCGGCGTCCGGCGACCAGCGGACGGTGTTCTCCTGGTCCGGGAGCAGCACGATCCCGCTGGTCCGCGCGGTGGTGGTGGCGCGCCCGCCGTCCGTCCGGTTGGCCTCGGTGCGGCCCTCGGTCGTGAGGTTGACGTGGTAGCAGTCCTCGGTCGGCGGCATGACGAGCTTGGCCGCGGACTTGTAGGTCAGGTAGCCCAGCGTGAACAGCCGGTCCGAGGTGGCGTTCAGCGTCATCTCGAGCCGGTCGTCCGGCGCCGTCAGGTCATGGTCGAGGTACACCCGGGTCACGGCCTCGCGGGCCTCCTCCAGGCTGCGGGTGTCCAGGATCGGGTACCGCGTGAGACGGGCAGGGACCTGCACGGGCTCGGCAACGGCCTCCATCCGGACACCTCCTCGTGTCGTGGGCGCGGCGCGCTCCCTCACCGCGCTGCGGGCGGCGGGGCAGCCGCCCGATCAAGGCGCCTCCGACAGTAGGGAACCGCGGGCGGCCGCTACTAGCCCGAGAGCGCATCGCGCTATCCGCTGAGTGCAGGGCCGGGCGGCGGCGTTGTGCCCCTGATCTCGCACGGAACGGATCAGCGCCTGCGGTCCGCGGATATCGGCGGCCCCCGGCGGATCCCTACCGTCCCTCGTCATCCGCCGCCGGATCCGCGGCCGCACCCCGAACCAGTGGAGAAGGAGAGGTCGATGACGACATCCCTCGAGGAGCTGAAGCTCTTCATCGGCGGCAAGTCCGTCGACGCCCGCTCGGGCCGCACGTTCGAGTCGCTCAACCCGTACACCGGCGAGCCGTGGGCCCGCCTCGCCGACGGCGGCCCGGAGGACGTCGACGAGGCCGTCGCCGCCGCTCGCGCCGCCTTCGAGGGCGAGTGGGGGCAGATGACCGGCTTCCAGCGCGCCGCCATCCTGCGCAGGTGCGGCGATGCCATCGCCGCCAACGCCGAGCGGCTGGCCCGCCTGGAGGTCAACGACTCCGGCAAGCTGCTGCGCGAGATGCTCGGCCAGCTCACCTCGCTGCCCCAGTGGTACTACTACTTCTCCGGGCTGGCTGACAAGGTCGAGGGCCGCACGGTCCCGCCGGTCAACCCGAACTACTTCGGGTTCACCACCCGCGAGCCGGTCGGGGTGGTCGGGGCGATCACGCCCTGGAATTCCCCGCTCCTTCTGCTGACGTTCAAGCTGGCCCCCGCGCTCGCTGCTGGCTGCACGATGGTCGTCAAGCCGTCGGAGCACGCACCCGCCTCGACGGTGGCGTTCGCCGAGATCCTGCACGAGGCGGGGCTGCCGGCCGGGGTGCTCAACGTCGTCACGGGCTGGGACCGGTCCACCGGCGAGGCCCTGTCGACCCACCGGGGCGTCGACAAGATCGCGTTCACCGGCTCGTCGGCGACCGGGGCCAAGGTCGCGCAGGCCGCGGTGGCCAACTTCAACCGGGTCACCCTGGAGCTGGGCGGCAAGTCCCCGCAGATCGTCTTCCCCGACGCCGACCTCGACGCCGCGGCGAACGGCCTGGTCGCGGGCGTGTTCGCGGCCACCGGGCAGACCTGCATGGCGGGCTCGCGGCTGATCGTGCACGCCGACGTGCACGACGCGCTGATCGAGAAGGTGGTCTCACGAGCCAACGAGATCAAGCTCGGCGACCCCACCGAGGCCGACACCGAGATGGGGCCGGTTGCCAACCAGCCGCAGTACGAGAAGGTGCTCGGCTACCTGCAGGGCGCGGCCGCCGAGGGGGCCACGTTCGCCTGCGGCGGCGAGCCGGACGCCGAGCGCGGCGGCCTGTTCGTCAGGCCGACGGTCGTCACGAACGTGACGCCGGAGAACACCATCGTCCGCGAGGAGGTGTTCGGGCCGGTGCTGGCTGCGTACACCTTCACCGACGAGGACGAGGCCCTGAAGCTGGCCAACGACACCCCGTACGGGCTCGCCGGCGCGGTCTGGACCAAGGACGTGCACCGGGCCCACCGGGTCGCCGCGAAGCTGCGCGCCGGCACCGTGTGGATCAACGCCTACCGCGTGATCGCCCCGAACATGCCCTTCGGCGGCTTCGGCGCCAGCGGCCTCGGCCGCGAGAACGGCGTCGACGCGATCAACGAGTACACCGAGAACAAGTCCGTGTTCGTCGAGCTCACCGGCGGCACCCGCGACCCCTTCCAGCTCGGCTGAGCCGGCACCCGCCGACGACCAGGAGACGACCATGACCGTGACCGCCAACGAGCGCCTCGGCCTCGCCCCCACCGACCCCCGTCCGGCGAGCGAGACCCGGCCCGCGCAGGACCGCACCGAGACCAACCCGCTGTTCGGCGACCAGAAGATGAAGCTGGGTCTGTTCGGCACCAACTGCTCGTACGGGCTGATCATGAGCCACGCGCCGTCGAGCTACGAGATCACCTGGGAGCACACCAAGGAGATCGCGCAGCGCGCCGACCGGCTCGGGTTCGACGTCCTGGTCCCCGTCGCCCGCTGGAAGGGCTTCGGCGGGTCGACGAACTTCAACGGCAACTGCTTCGAGACCTACACCTGGGCGGCCGGGGTCGCCGAGGCCACCGAGCGGATCGCGGTCGCCGCGACCAGCCACCTGCCGACGATGCACCCGATCGTCGCGGCCAAGCAGGCGACCACGGTCGACCGCATCTCCGGCGGCCGGTTCGCGCTGAACATGGTGATGGGCTGGGTGCCGCCGGAGATGGAGATGTTCGGTTCCGAGCAGCGCGAGCACGACGAGCGCTACGCGTTCGGCCAGGAGTGGCTCGACTTCGTCAACAAGCTCTGGACCGAGGAGGGCACCTTCGCGATCCACTCGAAGTACTTCGACGCCGAGCTGCTCGAGGCCTATCCGAAGCCCCACCAGGGCCCGCGGCCCGCGCTGCTCAACGCGGGCAACTCGCCGTCGGGGATCGAGTTCTCGGCGCGCAACGTGGACTTCAACTTCGCCTCGCTGGACACGCTGGAGAACATCAAGGCGTACGTGGAGAAGGTGAAGTCCAAGGCCCGTGACGACTACCAGCGGGACATCCACGTGATGACCTACGGCCTGGTCGTCTGCCGCGACACCGAGGACGAGGCCAAGCGGGCCTTCCAGCAGGTCGTCGACGAGGGCGACTGGGGGGCGGCGGGCAACGTCATCAAGATCGCCGGATCCGGTGCGTCACAGTCGTTCGACCATGCGGTCAAGGAGATGCAGGAGCGGTTCATCGCCGGCTGGGGCGGTTACCCGATCGTCGGCACCCCCGAGCAGGTCACCGAGGAGCTCGGCAAGCTCAACGAGGCCGGCATGGAGGGCATGATCTTCGGGCTGATCGACTACAACGAGGAGCTCAAGTACTTCGGCGAGAACGTCATGCCGCTGCTGAAGGAGGCGGGGCTGCGTCACTGACCGAGGTCGCCACGTGGACCGAGCCGCCCCGGCCCGTGCCTGGCGGGTGGTTGTGCCGGGCGGCCGGTTGTGATGGGGGCCGGTCGCTTGGGGAGGCTGGGTGTGGTGGGCGGCCGGCCGTGGTGGAGATGCGGGCCTTGTTGGGGCGGCCGGCCGTGGCAGCACCGATGATCGTCGTGAGCGGCACAGGTTGGTCGTCCGGGGAGCACTGGTGTCACGCTCGCAGTGATCATGGATGCGGACGGTGCTGTTCCGACGCCGAGATCAGTGTGAGTGGCACGTCGTGGCACCGCCGGAAGCGCTGGCGTCACGCTCGAAGTGATCATGAGTGCGGGCGGTGCTGTTCCCGACGCCAAGATCAGCGTGAGTGTCACGTGGTGTTCCCCCGGGAGCGCTGGCGTCACGCTCGTCGCGATCATGCTGTCGCGAGCGGCACAGCACGGTCATCCCGGGAGCGCTGGCGTCACCCTCGTCGCGATCATGCTGTCGCGAGTGGCACAGCACGGTCGTCGCGGGAGCGCTGGCGTCACCCTCGCAGTAGTCGTGGGAGCGGTGGGCGATCTGGCGTGTCGGTCCCCGTTCATGATCGATGGCCGACGTAGCAGTCCTGCCGACAGCGCTGACCGCGCGCTCTTCGCGATCACGGAAGCGCGGCTGACGAGTTGACGTGTCGGCCCCGGTTCATGATCGATGTGAGCGTGACGTAGCAGTTCTGTCGAGAGCGCTGATGGCGCGCTCGTTCCGATCATGTCGTCGCGAGCGGCACAGGATGGTCGTCCGGGAAGCGCTGGTGTCACGCTCGCCGCGATCATGGATGCGGGCGGTGCGGTTCCCGACTCCAAGATCAGTGTGAGTGTCACTTGGTGGCCCCGCGGGGAGCAGTGGCGTCACTCTGACCGCGATCATGGGCGCGGCCGGCGAACTCAGCGTTCCGCCGGCCCATGATCGGTGTGAGTGTCACGTGGTGGCCCCGGCGGGAGCACTGGCGTCACGCTCGCCGCGATCATGAACGCGCGGCGAGCGATCTGAGCGCGTTGGTTCGGTTCATGATCGTTGTGAGCGAGACGCGACGGTCCGCCCGACAGCACTGACGACGCCTTGGTGACGATCTTGGTGATCTCGGCGGCCGGGGCGGGCGATCTAGCTCTTGCGACTAGCCTCGGAGACGTGGCGGTGCGGCGGCCGGGGCCGGCTCGGTGGGTCTGGTACGCGGTCGGCGGGCGGTTGCCGGGGCGGTACCGCGAGTGGGTGCTGTACGACGCGACCTGCCCGACCTGGGTGGCCCGGCACCTGCTGCGCACAGCGGTCCCGCTGGTGCTCGTCTCGGTGCCGATCGTGCTGTTCGTGCCCGGCCCGCTGTGGGTGCGGCTCTGCGGGCTGCTGCTGGGCTGGCTGGTCTCCGCCCAGTTCGCGATCTTCCTGCTGCACGACTCGGTCGACCACCGCGTGCGCAAGGCCGGCTACCCGCCGGGCCACGCGCAGGCCGTGCGCGACGCCGCGGTGCGGGCGGTCCGCGAGCAGGCCCGGGCCCGCTACGACTCGCGGTACCGGTAGGGAGGCCGCGGCGATCCGGCCGCGCTGCTGGACCGGACCGTCGCACGGGGTCAGAACGGGCTGCCGGGCACCATCGGCGGGGCGGGTGGCGCGGGCGGCACCCCCGGAGCGGTCGGTGCGCTGAACCCGCCGACCGGGCCGCAGAGTCCGGCCGGAACGGGCGCGCTGGCCTGCCCCACGGCCACACCGGTGCCGAGGCCCGGCAGGTTCGTGCAGGTCACATAGGTGGGCGGGCTGAACTGGGCGAGGGCCGGTGCGGCCCCGCCGACCCAGACCAGCACCCCGCTGGCGGCGAGGATCAGGCCGGCCCGCAGCGCGGTGCGGGGACGCCGGGAGAACGTGCGACTCATCCGAGGAGCTCCTTCGTCGTGTGGGTGTCGGTGCGGATGGGGGCGGGCAGGAGGGTGGCCACGGCGAGGCACACCAGCAGCGGCAGCGCGGGGACGTGCCAGAGGAAGTCGAGCGCGCTCTGCGTGGCGAACGCGCCGAGGACGGCGAGCGCACCGGCCGCGCCCAGCGGGAGACGACGGCCGGTGCGGGTGGCGGGCCCACCCGAGCCGAGTGCGCCGGCGCCGCCCCGCGGCCGGTGGCCGTTGCGGGTGGCGGGCGCACCGGAAGCGGGTGCGCCGGCGTCGGCCGGCGGGAGGCGGCTGTCGGTTCGGGGGGCGGGCGCGCCGGCGACGAGTGCGTCGGCCGCGCCAGGCGCGAGGGGGTGGCCAGGTCGGGTGGCGGGTGCGCCGGCTTCGAGTGCGCCGGTCGCGCCCAGTGGGAGGCGGCGACGGGTCCGGGTGGCGAACGCGCCGGCTGCGCCCGGCGGGGGACGGCGGTCGGTGCGGGTGGTGAGCGCGTCGCCGACGAGTGCGCCGGCGCCGGCCAGCACGAGCGCCAGGCCGACGAGCCCCGTCTCCGCGGCGATCTGCAGGTACTCGAGATGTGTGAACCAGGCGTGCACCAGTCGTCCGGCGTGGTCCACGTAGGTCAGGTCCAACGATCCGGGGCCGACGCCCGTCAGCGGGGCGGAGGCGAAATGCGCCAGCGTCTCGCGGGCCAGGTCGACCCGGTCCGCCGAGGCGCCGCTCAGCCGGGTCTCGGCGATGGCGTCGACGGCCACGCCCGGGTCGCCACCGGTCGACGAGCCGCTGACGAGGTCGGCCAGGCCGAGGAGCAGGGCGGCCACAGTCGCGCCGCCCGCAGCCCGGCGCCGTCGCCCTGCCGCGAGCAGCACGGCGGCGCCCGCCGCGAGCCCCGCGAGCGCGAGCAGCGGTCGTGACGGCGACCCCTCGGGCAGGGCGGGCAGCAGCGCGGCGCACGGCAGCGCAACGGCCGGGAGTACGGGCAGCAGGCCCCGGACGCTGCGACGCCCGGCGGCGGTCGCGAGCAGCACGGCCAGCCCGACCGCCAGGGCCAGCACGGCGCCGCGGCTCATCGCGACCGCGAGCCCGAGCAGGAGGGCGGCGACCACGGCCCGGCGGAGCAGCGGGCGGTGTGCGGGCGCCGCGACCAGCGCGAGCAGCAGACCGGTGACCAGCGCGGCGCCGGCCGCGTTCGCGTAGGTGATCGTGGCGGCGGCGCGCCACAGCCCGGCGGAGGGCATCGAGAGTGGGGACAGGTGCAGCGCCGTGCCGACCCACCCCGAGGCGGCGACGACCACGACGAGCGCGATCGCGACCGTCTGCAGTAGGCGCCGGCCCTCGCCGCCGAGCCCGGCCGCGACCCGCAGGGCGACGGCGAGCAGCAGCGCGACGGCGACCGTCGGGACCGCGGCGGCCACGGTGCCGTCGAGCTGGGCCCGGAGCAGCGCCCACAGCGCGAAACCGGCCCAGCAGGTCGCCCCGAGCGAGAGCGGTCGGGGGACCCGGTGAGCGCGGTGGAGGAGGGCGAGGAGACCCGCCCCGGCGACGAGGCCGGCCACCACCGTGAACGGACCGGCGTAGAACGCGCCCTGGGCCAGCACCGCGACGCCGAGGGCCGTGCCCAGCAGCGCGGCACGGCCGTCCCACCCGGTGGCCGGGTGGACGAGTGGGTCGGCGACGGCGGTCCGTGGCGCGGCGACGATCATGACGTGTGCTCCCTCACGAACCGGGAGCGTGCACCGTCCGCAGCGGCAAGGCCCTTATCGGACAGCGCTTCCACACGACCGTGTGGCACCCGGCCGCGTGGTCGGCGACGCCTCGTGAGCGACGCGCCGGACCGCTGTCGCTCAGCGTGACGGGCGCGGGGTCAGCCGACCGCCTTCCAGAACGAGTGGGTCACCGCCGAGCCCGCGGGGTCGGGCCACATCACCTGGGTGAGCAGGATGCCGGTGAGGTCGCGGGCGGGATCGTTGCGCCAGGAGGTGCCGAGGCCGCCGTCCCAGCCGTAGCGGCCGTCGGCCTCGACGGCCATACCGAGGCCCCAGCCGGAGCCGTCGAGGAAGATCCCCGCGCCGGCGCGCTGCTCCTCGGTCAGCCGGTCGTAGGTCATGGCGGCGACCGTCTCCGGGCGGAGCACGGGATCGCCGCCGCGGCGGAGCATGCGGGCGAAGGCCAGCAGGTCGTCGAGCGTGGACACGAGCCCGCCGCCGCCGGACTCGAATTCCGGAGGCCGGGCCCACTGCCCGTCGACCGGGTCGAACACCGTGCCGGCCCGCCACTCCGGCTGGAACCGGTGCCGCTTCCCGACCGGGACCGTGAACCCGGTGTCGACCATGCCGAGCGGGCCGAGGACGCGCTCGGTCAGCAGCGCGCCGAGGCTCGCGCCGGCGACCCGCGCGAGCAGGACGCCCAGCGCGTCGGCCCCGGTGTGGTAGAGCCAGCGCTCGCCGGGCGGGGCCAGGAGCGGGAGGGTGCCCAGCCGGCGCGCCCACTCGTCGGGAGGCGGTACGGGGTGCGAGCCGGGCGGGCCGTCGCCGCCGAGCCGGGCCTCGGCGTAGGCGCGCTGCCAGGGCAGCGTGCCGGGGGCGAGCGGCGGGACGCCGAGGCCGGACCGGAAGGTCAGCAGGTCCTCGACCGTGATCGGGCGCGGCGCGGGCACGGTGTCGGTCGGTTCGGCGGTGTCGGACCGCAGCACCCGCCGGTCGGCGAGCTCGGGGAGCAGCCGGTCCACCGGCTCGTCGAGCCGGATCGTGCCGTCCTCGACGAGGGCCATCGCGGCGACGGCCGTGATCGGCTTGGAGATCGACGCGATCCGGAAGATGGAGTCGCGGCGCAGGGGCGGACCGCCGGGGCCGGTCCCGCCCAGCACGACGACCTCCAGCTCCCTCCCGCGCTCGACGGCGGCGACGACGCCGGGGATCGAGCCGTCGTCGACGGAGGGGGCGAGGACGTTCTCGAGGCTGCTCATGCGGGGCTGACCGGGGGGACGGCCGGGACTCATCGGGTGGCGTGCACGGTGAGCACGAGGTCGTCCGGCCCGGGCGGCGCGTCCGAGTGTCCGGAGCGGACGGTGACCTCGGAGAACCCGGCCGCCCCGACCGCCGCCGAGATCGCCTCGGGCGTCCAGAACCGGCGCACCCAGTTGTTCAGCTCGGTGTGGACCAACACGCCGTCGACGAACAGCTCGTAGATCCCCACCCCGCTCTCGAGGCCGGTCACGGGGTCGATCCGGTTCCCGCCGCGCGCGGTGATCACGGCGCCGTCCGGGCGGGTCCACCACAGCACGCCGTCGGGCGCGCCCGGTGGCCCCGGCCCCGTCTCGACCTCGAAGTGGAACGCGCCGCCCTGCAACAGGTGCGCCCGGACGGCCGCCAGGGCGCGGGCGACCTCGTCGTCGCCGGCGAGGAGCCCCCAGGACCCGGCGGCGCAGAACGCGGCCCGGTACCGGCGGCGCAGCCGCAGGTCCTCCGCGCGCTGCTCGTACAGCCGGCCCGAGACGTCGAGCCCCCGGTCGCGGGCGTGCTCGCGGCAGGCGTCGAGCATGGACGGTGAGGCGTCCACCCCGTCCACGTCCACTCCGGTCGCGAGCAGCGGCAACAGGAACCGCCCGCTGCCGCACATCACTTCCAGCACCGGCTCCGCGGTCCCGATCGCGGCGAGGTGGAACGCGAGCTCGTCGGCCGGTGCCGACGGCTTGTCCAGGTCGTACGCCTGGGTGAGCAGGTCCCGGTACTCGGCCCGGTACCCCGTCGGCTGCGCGCTCGGCTCCACCCGGGCATCGTCGGGGCGCGGCGCCGTCCGCGTCACTCCGGCATCCGGAGCAGCGGCTATCCGACCTGCAGCCACACCGCCGTGTCCTGCGGGAGCAGCCCGTCGTCGGTCAACGGGCCGCTGGCGAGGAGCACCTCGGCGCCCTCGGGGAGGGCGAACGGCACGGCGTCGACGTTGAGCAGCAGCGCGAACCCGGGGTCGCGGGCGAAGCCGAGGGCACCCGGCGGTACGTCGAGCCAGGTCAGCGGCCCGTCGCCGAGCGCAGGGGTCGCGCGGCGGACCCGCAGCGCCCGCCGGTACAGGGCGAGCATCGACTCGGGGTCCTTGTCCTCGCGTTCGACGGTGAACCGGGAGAACCACTCGGGCTGCGGGAGCCAGGGCTGGTCGTCGCCGGGGCCGAAGCCGAACGGCGGCCCGTCCCCGGACCAGGGGATCGGGACGCGGCAGCCGTCGCGGCCGCGCAGGGTGTGCCCCGACCGGCGCCAGGTCGGGTCGTCCAGCGACGCCTCCGGAAGGTCCTCGACCTCGGGGAGGCCCAGCTCGTCGCCCTGGTAGACGTAGGCGCCGCCGGGTAGCGCGAAGATCAGCAGCGCGGCCGCGCGGGCGCGGCGCAGGCCCAGCTCGAGGTCCGGCGGCAGGTCGATCATCGAGTCGAGCGAGGTGCCGAGGCCGGCGGCGGGGTCGCGGGCGAGGCGGGAGGTGTGCCGGGCGACGTCGTGGTTGGACAGCACCCAGGTCGGCGGTGCCCCGACCACGGCGTGCTCGCGCAGCGTGCGCTCGACGGACTCGCGCAGCGCCGGGGCGAGCCAGGCCGCCTTGAGGAAGTCGAAGTTGAAGGCGGTGTGCAGCTCGTCGGTCCGCAGGTAGCGGGCGAAGCGGTCCGCCTCGGGCACCCAGGCCTCGGCCACGAACACCTTCGGCGGGTCGTAGGAGTCGGCGACCGCGCGCCACTCGCGGTAGACGTCGTGCACCTCGTCGCGGTCCCAGTGCGGGTGCGGGCCGGGGTCGTGGTGCTGGCGGTCCCCGACGTCCGGGAGCCCCTGCTCCTTGACCAGCGAGTTGGCGACGTCGATCCGGAAGCCGTCCACCCCGCGGTCGAACCAGAACCGCAGGGTCTTCTCGAAGTCGGCGCGGACCTCCGGGTTCTCCCAGTTGAGGTCGGGCTGCTCGACGTCGAACAGGTGCAGGTACCACTCGCCGGGCGTGCCGTCGGGCTCGGTGACGCGGGTCCACGCGCCGCCGCCGAACATCGCGCGCCAGTCGTTCGGGGGCTCGTCGCCGGCGGGGCCGCGGCCGGGCCGGAAGAGGTAGCGCTCGCGTTCGGGGGAGCCGGGGCCGGCGCGCAGGGCCGCGCGGAACCACTCGTGCTCGCTCGAGGTGTGGTTCGGGACGATGTCGAGGATGATCCGCAGGTTCCGCTCGTGGGCCTCGCGGACGAGGGCCTCGGCCTCGGCCAGCGTGCCGAAGCGGGGGTCGATGTCGCGGTAGTCGGACACGTCGTAGCCGGCGTCGGCCAGGGGCGACGGGTACCACGGGTTGATCCAGATCGCGTCGACGCCCAGGTCGGCGAGGTGGTCCAGGCGCTGCCGCAGGCCGGCGACGTCACCGATGCCGTCGCCGTCCCCGTCGGCGAAGCTGCGGATGTAGACCTGGTAGATCACGGCGCTCCGCCACCACGCGGCCGTGTCGGACATGGAACCTCCCGATGGTGTTGCCTGTTGTTCCATACTGTTCCACAAGGACGGCGGGGAGGCGGGATGGACGGGCGACGGGCCAGCATCCGGGACGTCGCGCGCCTCGCCGGCGTCGCGCCGTCGACGGTCTCGCGGTCGCTGTCGGGCACCTCGTACGTCGCGGCGGAGACCCGGGAGCGCATCCGGCGCGCGGTGGCGGAACTCGCCTACCTGCCGCCCGAGCGCCCGGTCCGGCGCGCCGCCCCGCCCGCGGTCGCCGCGCTCGCCCGCTTCCCGTCGGCCTGGTTCTTCGCCGAGGCCGTCGGCGGGGTGGAGAAGGTCCTGCGTTCTGGCGGGCACCAGCTGCTGCTGCACAACGTCGGCGACCCCGAGGGCCGCGCCCACGTCTTCGCCACGCTGGAGCGGTGGGCCGTCGCCGGCCTGATCGTCGTCGCGTCGTCGTTCACGGACGCCGAGCGGGAGGTGCTGGAGCGGCTCGCGGTGCCGATCGCCGTGGTCGGCGGGACGTTCCCGGGAAAGCCGCGGGTGGGGATCGACGACCGGGCCGGGGCGGCGACCGCGGTGCGGCACCTGGTCGGGCTGGGACACACGGAGATCGGGCTGCTGTCCTTCGACCCGGACGACACCGTCGGGCGGGACACCACGGACGCCCGCCGCGCGGGGTTCATCGCGGCGCTCGAGGAGGCCGGGCTGCCGCTCCGGCCGGAGTGGGTGATCCCGGCGGGGCACGACGCCGCCGCCGGCGCCCGGGCCGTCGAACGGCTGCTCAGCGGGCCCCGCCTGCCCAGCGCCCTGCTCGCGATGTCCGACGAGATGGCGCTCGGGGCCCTGCGCACGCTGCGGCGGGCGGGACTCGACGTGCCGGGCCAGATGTCCGTCGTCGGGTTCGACGACCAGGCGGTGGCCGAGTTCGCCGACCTCACCACCATCGCCCAACCGGCCCGTGAGCAGGGCGAACGCGCCGCGGCGCTGCTGCTCGACGCGCTCGGCGGGCGGCTGGCGGGGGTCCCGGACGTCGACCTGCCCACGCGGTTGGTGGTGCGGGGGACGAGCGGGCCACCGCGTTCCTGACCGGTTCCTGTCGGTGGTGTGTGCTGCACTGCACGTGACCGCGGAAGGGAGGCCGCGATGTTCGTGCATGGTCACCCCCGCGGGTCGGGGTGGGTGAAAGGGCACTACCGCCCGCCCAACTCGCCCACGGGAGAACAGCTGGGGCTCGACCTCGAGGTGGAGTTCGTCGTACCGGAGATCCCGCGGCCCCGTGAGGAGCCGGACCCGGCTGCCGGGTCCCCTGTGACGGAGGATCAGCCGGCGAGGTCCCGATCGCGCGTCTCGGTGAGCACCAGCACGCAAAGCAGGCTGATCACGGACATCAGCGAGAGGTAGAGCCCGATCGTGGGGTACCGGGAGTCGCTCGGGTTCGAGATCGTCGCGCAGGACGACGGCCGGCGCGCCCACCCCGCCGGCCCGCAGCCGGGCGGCCCTGAGCAGCTACGCCCGGTACTGGTCCTGCCTGATCGCGGAGCCGGCAAACCCGCTCTCCAGCGAGGCCGCCACGAGCGGCGGCGCCGCGCCGCCGGGCGCACCGCCGAGGCTGGGGCATGGGCCGCCAGGGCGGGATGCGGGCTCCGGGGCGGCGGGCTGCGGGGCGGCGGGCTGCGGGACAACGGGGTGTGAGGCGGCGGGGCGGTGGGGTGTGCGGCGGCGGGACGGTGGGGTGTGAGGCGCGCGGCGCGGCCTCGCCGGTCGCGCTCCAGCGCTGCCTGCGCCGGCGCTGCACAGCATCGACCGCGGGGGCGGCGATGATCGCGTGTTCTGGACGGAAAGGGTCGGTTTCCGACCGCACAAGTCCAGAAGAAAGGATCTTGCGGAAGCTCGGCCCGCTTGGTCACCGCTTGTGGACGGGGAGAGTCGATTTCCGACTCTCCAGCTCCACGGTCGATGATCTTGGGTGGCGGTCTGACGGTGAGGGAGTCATGTTTCTCTGTGCGGCTGCCGGGCCCACGGACGTGCGAGCCGCACTCGTGGCGCCGCTTCTTGATCATCGCTTATGGACGCGGAAGGTCGGATTTCGACCCTCCCGCTCCACAGCTCGTGATCTCGGCCGGCGTTCGACCGTCCCGCTTCACAGTCCGTGATCTCGGCCGGCGTTGGGCTGCATGACCACCGGTTGGATGTGGAGGGCAGATATCCGACCGTCCCGCTCCACAGTCCGTGATCTCGGCCGGCGTAGGGCTGCATGACCACCGGGGGTGGAAGTGGGGGGCAGATTTCCGACTCTCCCGTTCCACGGTTCGTGATCTTCTCGGCGGTCGGCCGGGCAGATCGCCGATCGCGGGCACGGAGGATCGTTCAAGGACGTGTCGCTGCCCGGCGCCCACACCGGCGTCGAGCGGCACCCAGTACGGGTCGGGCAGCATCAACCGATCCGGCCCTCCCGCTTCACGACGAGTGAACTTGCCTGGCGTCGGCCGGCATGATCGCCGGTCGTGGGCGGGGAAGGTCGGATTTCGACCGTCCGGCTCCACAACCGGCGATCTTGCACCGGGTCGCTCCTGGGCTGCCGCTCAGGCCAGGTGGTCGGGGCGGAGGTCGACGCGGCGGAGGAGCTGGGCGTTGGCGGCGACGACGATGGTCGAGAGGCTCATCAGGATCGCCCCGACCGCCGGGGGCAGCACGAATCCGACCCCGGCGAGCACGCCGGCGGCCAGCGGGACGCTGACCAGGTTGTAGCCCGTGGCCCACCACAGGTTCTGCAGCATCTTGCGGTAGCCGGCGCGGGACAGCTCGATCACCGACAGCACCGCCCGCGGGTCGTCCGAGGCGAGCACGACGCCGGCGGACTCGATGGCGACGTCGGTGCCGGCGCCGATCGCGGTGCCGACGTCGGCGCGGGCCAGGGCGGGTGCGTCGTTGACGCCGTCGCCGACCATCGCCACCGTGTGGCCCCGCTCCTGCAGCCGCGCGACGGCCGCGTCCTTGTCCTCGGGCAGGACCTCGGCGAACACCTCGTCGACCCCCACCTCCGCGCCGACGGCCCCGGCCACCGGGCGGGCGTCGCCGGTGACCATGACCGCGCGGACGCCACGGTCGTGCAGGGCGCGAACGGCGGCCTTCGACTCGGGCCGGACCGCGTCGGCGAGGGCGAGCGCACCCAGCACCACGCCGTCACGCAGCACGTAGAGCACGGTGCTGCCCGCGGCGGCCCACTCCTCGGCCTCGTCCGCCACCTCGGCCGGGACGTCCGCCCCCGACTCGCGGAGCAGGCCGGGCCCGCCGACCGCGACCTCGACGCCGTCGACCGTCGCGCGGACGCCACGGCCGGTCAACGACCGGAAGTCGGTCGCCTGCGGCGACGCGCCCCGGCCCGCCGGCACGGTCTCCCGCGCCGCCGCCACGATCGCCCTGGCCAGCGGGTGCTCGCTGTCGGCCTCGACGGCGGCGGCCAGCGACAGGGTCTCCGACGCACCTGCCGTACCGACGACGGCGGGTCGCCCCGTGGTCAACGTGCCCGTCTTGTCGAACAGCACGGCGTCGACCTTGCGCATCCGCTCGAGGGCCAGCCGGTCCTTCACGAGGATGCCGGTGCGGGCCGCGCGCGCCGTCGAGATCGCGATGACCAGCGGGATCGCCAGGCCCAGCGCGTGCGGGCAGGAGATCACCAGCACGGTGACGGTGCGCTCGACGGCGGACGAGACGTCGCCGAGCAGGGTCCACACCAGGAACGTCACCACGGCGGCACCGGAGGCGAACCAGAACAGCAGCGCCGCCGCGCGGTCGGCCAGCGCCTGGGCCCGCGACCTCGAGGTCTGGGCCTGCTCGACGAGCCGGCGGATGCCCGCCAGCGCGGTGTCCTCGCCGACCTTGTCGACCCGCACGCGGATCGCGGAGTCCGTGGCCACCGTCCCGGCGACGACGCGGTCGCCCGGCCGCCGCGTGACGGTCCGGGACTCGCCGGTGATCATCGACTCGTCGACCGCCGCCTCGCCGTCGACGACCACGCCGTCGGCGGGTACCCGGCCGCCCGACCGGACGAGCACGGTGTCGCCCTCGGCGAGGGCGTCGAGCGGGACGGCCTCCACGCCCGAGTCCGTGACGCGGTCGGCGGAGTCGGGCAGCAGGGCGGCGAGCGCGTCGAGGGCGCCGGAGGCCTGGCCGAGCGCACGCATCTCGAGCCAGTGCCCGAGCAGCATGATCACGACGAGGAGTGCGAGCTCCCACCAGAAGTCGAGCATCAGCAGGCCGGCCGTGGTGAGTGCGCTGGCGACGAACGCGACGGTGATCGCCAGCCCGATGAGCAGCATCATCCCCGGCTGCCGGGCCCTGATCTCCGCCCAGGCTCCGGTCAGGAACGGGGCACCGCCCCAGAGGAAGACGACGGTGCCGAGCAGCGGCGAGATCCACCACGTCCAGCCGGGCGGCGAGTAGCCCAGCAGGTCGGCGAACATCGGGCTGAACGCCACCACCGGCACGGCCAGGGCGAGGTTCCACCAGAACCGGTCGCGGAACTGTGCCGCGTGATCCCCGTGCCCGCCGTGGCCCATGTGCGCGGCGTGCCCGCCGGCCACGCCATGCCCACTGTGTGTCTCGAGTCCGACCTCCTCGGCGCGCTCCCCGTGTCCCGTGTGCTCCGCATGCCCGATGGGCCCGTTCGACCGCTGCTGCTCCATCGACGCCTCCGTGTCCGCGCGAGCAGTTCGTGCCGGGCACCAACCGCATACCCCTGTGGGGTATTCCCGCGACCCCGCCCGCCACGTATTCCTGGGGGAAGCTGCTGGGCCTCCGAAGGGCGTCGACGTCTGCGACCCACCATGCCGAGGCCGACACCGACACCGTGCCGGGCGTGGCGAGCTGCGTGATCTGCGTGCCGGCGACGACACGTGCTGCGGCACTACCGGTCGCTGCCCTTCCGTGATGCGCTGGACGCACGACAGGTGCCGCGGCCCGCCTCGGCACCCGAGTTCGCGGCCTGGCTGGAACGGATGGAGCTCATGACCGGAGACGGGCGGATCAGGGAACTGGGCGCGGAGACGTCCGCACGGCAGGCGCTCACGGCGGGTGTGCGATGAGCTCGTCGGACCGCGCGGTCGCGTGGCAGCGGCGGGCGGAGGCGGCGACGGGCTCGCGACCGGTGGGTCCGCGGGAGGGGCCCGGAGCCGGGGTCCTCGACGACATCGACGCGCTCCTCGCCGAGGAGGACATCGACTCGGCGTCCCCGGACTCACCGAACGGTGCGGGCGACCGGGAACCACCGCGGTAACGATCCCCGCGCCGGAGGGACCGGCGCGTGGCTCCGTGCGGCACTCGCGTGCGTCGTCCGGGCCGCGCCGGTGACACCCCGCCGACCGCCGAGCCGGTGAGGCTGCCGACCGCCGAGCCGGTGAGGCTGTCGAGCGCCGGGCCGGTGAGGCTGCCGAGCGCCGGGCCAGTGGAGCGGGGGGCCGCGGCATCACCGTCGCGGCTCTCGCGGGGTCCTGCCGGCTGCGGCTCTCCGGATCCGGCTCGGGGGCGGACCCGGCGCCGGACTACCGGATCGTGCCGCGCGAGGCGAGCTGGCACACGGCGATGAGCCGCAGCGTCGCCCAGTCCGTGGGGCGCCAGATCCCGTTCTGCGGCAACGCGATCGTCGCCCCGCTGCGGCGCTGCTCGTCGAGCAGGGAGCGGGCGTAGGAGGCCAGCCGCACGGCCCCGCCGGCGGTGGTGTGCGTCGGGACGAGGGTGGCCACCGAACCGCCGCCGGAACGGCGCATCCCGTCCCGCACGATGTCCCGCACGGCTGCGGCGTGCTGATCGACGACGGCCGCGAGACCCGGCTCGGCCGCGACGGCCCGGAGCCCGGGCCGGCCGACGGTGTCCATCAGGCGGCGGAGGTGGCGGTGGGCGTTCCACTCGACGACGGCGGCGCGTAGATCCCGCAGCAGGCTCACGCGCAAATCGTAGCCAGCGGTTTCACTAGATCGGGTGATTCGTGAGCTGATCGGTCGGCGTGGCGCGCCCGTCGGAGATCCGCTCCGGTCGCCGGTCCGCCCCGCCGTTCGGCTCTCCGTGCGCCTCGATCCCGATGACCCGCAGCAGGGCGAGGGCCTCGGCCTCCGGTGTGCCCGGGGCGGCCGAGTACACGAGCAGCATCTGGTCGTCGAAGGCGTCGCGCAGGGTGTCGCAGTCGAGGGTCACGTCGCCGAGCTGGGGGTGCCGGATCTTCTTGCGGTCGCCGTGCCGCACCCGCACCGTCCGCTCGGCCCACATCCGTGCGAACCGCTCGCTGCCCTTCTCCAGGGTCGCGATCAGCCGACGGAGGCCGGGGTCGTCGGGGTAGCGGGCGGAGGCGCCCCGCAGGTCCGAGACCAGCGCGCGGTCGAGGCGCTCGCGCTCGGCGTCGTCGTCGGTGACGACCCGGTTGCCGGGACCGAGGAAGGCCCGCCAGGCCGTGTTGCGCTCCGCAGGGGGCACCGCCGACAGGTCGCCGAGGAGCGCGGCCGCCATCGCGTTCCAGGCCAGGACGTCCATCCGGGCGTTGAGCAGCAGCACCGGCAGGTCGGTGAGGCGGTCCATCAGCCGCAGCAGGCTCGGCCGCGGCTCGGCCGGGATCGTCCCCGGCGCCGGCGCCCGCACCCCGCCGAGGGCGAACAGGTGGTCCCGCTCGTCCGTGCTCAGCCGCAGCGCGCGGCCGAGCGCGCCCAGCACGGCGTCGGACGGGTGGGGGCCGCGGCCCTGCTCGAGCCGCGTCAGGTAGTCGACGGAGATCCCGGCGACCTGGGCGACCTCCTCGCGCCGCAGGCCCGGCGTGCGGCGGCGGGTCCCGGTCGGCAGGCCGAGGTCGGCGGGGCGCAGCCGCTCCCGCCACGTGCGCAGGGTCCTGCCGAGTTCGGTCCGGTCCACGTCCCCAGCATGCCGGGCACCGGACCGCTCAGCCTGGTACCGCGGGTCCCACGATCCGCCGGACCTGGTCGTCCCCCGGGGCCGGGCGCACGGTGGGGTCATGAGCGAGAACACGATCGCCCTGGTCACCGGGGCCAACAAGGGACTGGGCCGGGAGACGGTCCGCCGGCTCGCCGCGCTGCGCTGGACCGTGCTGCTGGGCTCGCGGGACGCCGGGCGCGGGGCCGCGACCGCCGCCGAGCTGGCGGGGGAGGGCCGGGTCGAGATGTTGCCGATCGACGTCACCTCCGACGAGTCCGTGCAGGCCGCCGCCAAGGAGGTCGAGGAGCGCTTCGGCCGGCTCGACGTGCTGGTCAACAACGCCGGCATCGTCGGCCCCCGCGTCGAGGTGCGGGAGACGGGCGCCGACGCGATGCGGGAGGTCTTCGAGACCAACGTCTTCGGGCCGGTCCGGGTGACCCGCGCCTTCCTCCCGCTACTGGAGCGCTCGGAGGCGCCGCGGATCGTGATGGTGTCCAGCGGACTCGGGTCGCTCGCGATCACCGCGGACCCGCAGCGGGTCGAGTCGCAGATCCGCTCCTTGACGTACCCGTCGTCGAAATCGGCGCTGAACATGGTCACGGCGCAGTACGCCCGGGCCCTGCCGCGGTTCCGGGTGAACGCCGCCGACCCCGGCTACACCGCCACGGACCTCAACGGGCACAGCGGCCCGCAGACCGTGACCGAGGGGACGGACGCGATCGTCGCGCTGGCCCAGGTCGGCCCGGACGGGCCGACGGGCGCCTACCGCGACCGCGCCGGTGAAATCCCGTGGTGACCCGCGCCTGCGGCCACTAGCGTCCGCCGGGTGATCCAGCAGCTCTACGGCTGAACAGGCCCGCGACGACCCCGCCTCCCGCGCGGGGTCGTCCGCACGCCCGTCGTATTCGTCGAGTTCCTGGAGTCCCTTTGTCGCACCTCCTCATGGCCGGCGCCGGCGCCCACGGCCACACCAACCCGCACCTGGGCGTCGTCGCCGAGCTGGCCGAACGCGGCCATCGCGTCTCCTGGGTGATCCCCGAGTCCTTCGCGGCGACGGTCACCGCGGCCGGCGCGACCCCGCTCGTCGTCGATTCCGTGGTGCCCGACGAGTCGAAGGGCGAGTCGTGGCCCGAGGACCCGGTCGCCGGCATGTCGCTCTTCCTCGCCGAGGCGGAGCACGTGTACCCGCAGGTCGAGAAGGCCCTCGCCGGCGATCCGCCCGATCTCGTGCTCTACGACATCGGCGGCTACCCCGGCCGCGCTCTCGCCGAGCGGTGGTGCCTGCCGCTGGTCCAGCTCTCGCCGTCGATGGTGGCGTGGGAGGGCTTCGAGAAGGACATGGGCGAGGCGCTGGCCTTCCGCGACACCCCGGACCACGCCGCCTACCAGCGCCGGTTCCAGGCCTGGCTCGACGGGCTCGGCATCGCGCTCACCCCCGACGAGTTCGCCGGACGCCCGCCGCGGTGCCTCGTCGAGATCCCGCGCGTCATGCAGCCGAACGCCGACCGGGTCGACGAGCGCGTGTACACGTTCGTCGGCCCGGCGCTGGACCGGCGCCGCGAGGAGTGGCAGGCCACCGGCGAGGAGCCGATGGTGCTGGTCTCGCTGGGCTCGAACTACACGCGGCGGCCGGACTTCTACCGGGCCTGCGCGGAGGCGTTCGCGCCGTTGGGCTGGCGGGTCGTGATCGCCGCAGGCGCCCACGTGACGCCCGAGGAGATCGGGCCGGTGCCGGCGGGAGTCGAGATCCACCGGTGGGTGCCGCAGTTCGCGGCGCTCGGCCATGCCCGCGCATTCGTGACGCACGCGGGCTCCGGCGGCTGCTCGGAGGCGCTGTACCAGGGCGTCCCGATGATCGCGGTGCCGCAGGCCGTCGACCAGTTCGGCAACGCGGCGCTGCTGGAGGCGCTCGGGGTCGGCCGGCACGTCCCGCGGGAGGAGGCGACGCCGGAGCGGCTGCGGCAGGCGCTGATGGAGCTCACCGGATCGGAGGTGGCGGCCCGGTGCGCCGCCCTGCGCGCAGAGGTCCGGGCGGAAGGCGGCGCGCGGGCCGCGGCCGACGCGGTGGAGTCGCTGCTGCCGGCCTGAGGCTCGAGCAGTATGGATCCACAACGCGCTGGAGCCGAGCTCGGTCGAGCGTTATCAATCCATAACGCTGTCGGGTCGGGCCTTGGTGAGCGTTGTGGATCCACGACGCTGTCGGGTCGGGCTCTGGGGAGCGTTGTGGATCCATACTGCGGCCCGACGGGCGTCTCACCCGCGGGAGACCATCCAGCGGTGCCCGGCCGGGTCGACGACGACGCCGCCGCGCCCGTAGGGCGAGTCCGTGACCGGCCGCTCCAGGTGGGCCCCGTGGGCGACCGCCCGCGCCACCACGGCGTCGGGGTCGGCGACCTCGAGCCGCAGCGACACCGACACCGCGCCCGGCTCCGGGGCCCGCAGGCCCAGCTCGGGGAACTCCTCGGCGAGCATCACGACCGAGTCGCCGAGGGCGATCTCGGCGTGCCCGACCCGCCCGTCCGGCATCACGATCGGGTCGCCGCGCCGGACCGCGCCGAACACCTCGACGTAGAAGTCGAGCGCGGCCGCGGCGTCGGGCACCGCGAGGTACGGGGTCAGGGTGTGCAACGGCAGGGCGGCGGCCTCGGTGGTCGTCGCCGGCGCGTCGGTGGTGGTCACGGTGGTCACGGTGTCCTCCTCGGTCTCGGGCCCGAGCACCAGCCGTTCGAGGCGTTCGCGCAGTCGCGCGGCGAACGCCGGATCGGGAGGTACGGGCCGGATCGGCTCGCGGAGGACGTCCAGCGGATCGGTCATGCCGGGCCTCCTTCCGCGGGCCGCTCGGAACTGTCGGTGTGTGCGACGTAGCTGCGTCGGAACGCGCTCCGCGCCCGCACGAGCAGGGCTTCGGTGGCGTGCACGGTCCGGCCCAGCACCTCGGCGACCTCGGGGACGGAGAGCCCGTCGAGGTAGCGCAGGGTCAGCGCGGCCCGGTGCTGCGGGGCCTGCGCGTCGAGGACCTCGCGGGCGAGCAGCGCGTCGAGCTCGGCCTCCCACGGATCCTCGGCCTCCGGGGCCTCCAGGACCCGCAGTGCGCGGTCCCGGATCTCCAGCGACCGCCAGTGGTCGACGAGCTTGTGCCGGGCGATCCCGACCAGCCATGCCGTGCTGACCTGTGGCGTGCCGGACCGGCACGCCGCCACGGCGGCCAGGAACACCTCGGCCGTGAGGTCCTCGGCGAGCGCCCGCCGGCCGCAGCGGGCGAGCAGGTAGCCGTGGACCTCGGGCAGCGCGGAGTCGTAGAGGGCGAGCAGGGCGAGCCCCGGATCGGGCTCGACCCCGCTCGGGGATCCCGGTGGTCCGCTCACACCCCTCCATCGGGCGGGGCGGCGGGACTCCGACGGTGGTTCACCCGTTCGTCGTAGTCGGCCGCCGACGGTCAGGTCGCCGCGAGGAAGCCGAGGAGGACGTCGGTCCAGCGGTCCGCGGCGTCGACGTGCGGCCCGTGCCCGCTCCCGTCGAAGATCTCGACGGTGACCCGTCCGCCCGCCGCGGCGTACGCGTCGAGCACCGCACGGATCTGGCTGACCATCGGCTGTGCGGGGAACGCCTCCTCGCCGGGCCAGCCGGGCACCGCGCCGCTCGCGCCGAGCACGCCGAAGTCGAGCGGCGAGGCGTCGGACACGACGAGGTCCGCGCTCCCGTGCGTCCACAGCACCGGCGGCTTCGGGTCGAGGTCCACGAGGTCCGCCCACCGGCAGTACTTCGGGGACAGCGCGTTGAGGATGCCGCGCGTGCCCGGGGCGACGCCCGGCCAGTGGGGCGAGGTCACCGTGTCGCCGGGGTAGCCGTCGTCGCCGACGAGGGTCTTGAGCACCTCGGCGACCAGGACGTCCTCGCGGTCGGCGGGCAGCCGGTAGGCCGGCGACCAGTACAGCGCGCGCATGACGTTGCGGATCGAGAAGGCGCTCTCGTCCGACGCGTCCTGCGCCGCGAGCCGTGCGACGACCTCGGGGTTCGCCGTGCCCCCGCCGGAGCCCGCGACGTCGGGGGTGACGGGCGAGCCGTCGGCGCGGGCACCGCCGTAGCCGTACGGGGAGACGGGGTCGAGGAAGGTCAGCGAGGCGACCGGGTGGTCCTTCGCGTACGCGGCGATCGCGGCGCCGGCGGTGGACCAGCCGACCAGGTGCGGCGGCCGGTCGATCCCGAGCGCGCGCAGCAGGGCGGCGGTGTCGTCGGCCCAGTCGTCCAGGCCGCGGGTGGCGTCGAGGGCCTTCGGCTCGGTGTCGCCGAAGCCGCGCATGTCCGGCGCGATCACCCGGTACCGCTCGCCCAGTCGCGGCATCAGGTGCTCGAAGAAGCGACTGGTGGAGAGATTGCCGTGCAGCAGGACGAGCGGCTCGCCGTCCGCCGGCCCCGACTCCAGCACGTGCATGCGGAGGCGGTCGGTGTCGACGGTGGCGGACCGCACCCCGGGCAGCAGCGTCATGGCGTGATCGTCGGGGGCCGGTGGTCCGCGGTCAATCCGCCGTCCGGCAGGGTCGGGCGCGTGCGCGTCGTCCTGGCCACCCCGCTCGACGAGGACCTCTGCCGGCTCGTCGAGGAGCGGGAACCCCGTCTCACCCTCATCCGCGAGCACGCGCTGTTGCCGCCCATGCGCTGGCCCTCCGACCACACCGGCGACCCGGAGTGGCGGCGCACGCCCGCGCAGCAGCGGCGGTTCGAGGAGCTGCTCGACTCCGCCGACGCCCTCTACGGCATCCCGGGCGAGCACGATGCGGCCGCACTCGCCCGGACCGTCGCGGCCAACCCCCGGCTGCGCTGGGTGCAGGCGATGGCGGCCGGGGGAGGGGCCACGGTCCGCGCGGCGGGGCTCACCGCCGCGCAGCTCGAGCGGGTCGTGTTCACGACGACGGCGGGCGTCCACGGTGGTCCGCTCGCGGAGTTCGTCGTGTTCGGACTGCTCGCGGGGGCGAAGACGCTGCCGCTGCTGCAGGCCCGGCAGCGCGCGCACGAGTGGGGGCCGCGGTGGTTCATGGGACAGCTCGCCGACCAGGTGGTGCTCGTGCTGGGCCTGGGTGGGATCGGCCGCGAGGTCGTGCAGCGGCTGCGCGCCTTCGGGTGCCGGGTGATCGGGACCGCGCGCCGGCCCGGCCCGCCGCCCGAGGGTGTCGACGAGCTGGTGCACCCCGCGGACCTCGCCGCCGTCGTCGGGCGGGTCGACGGGATCGTCGTGACGCTCCCGGCCACGCCGGCGACCGAGCGCATGATCGACCGGGAGGTCCTGGCCGCGGTGCGCCCCGGCTGCACGCTGGTCAACGTCGGGCGTGGGTCGGTGATCGACGAACCGGCCCTGGTCGAGGCCCTGCGCGACGGGCGGATCGGGTTCGCCGCCCTCGACGTGGTCGCACACCCCGGCGGATTCTCCCGGGCGGAGTTCCCCTGGGCGTGGTCTCCTGAGCAGCGACTGAGAGCAGTGCTCTTGACGAGGAGCGGCAGGCGCTCCATTCTGTGAGCACTGCTCACGAAGGAGATCTGATGTCCGCCACGCTCGCCTCGCCGTCCACGGCCCGCACCGCTCCGGACACCTCCGCGCTCCGGGGCTCCGGCCTCGTCGCCGCGGGCGCGCTCTTCGTCGCCTACCCGGCCCTGCGGCCCTACGGCGACGCGACGGTCGACGGGATGGCGGCCGCCTTCGCCTCCCCGGCGTGGCTCGTCGCGCACCTGGCTGCGGTGGCCGGGTTCGTGCTGGTCGGCCTGGGGATCCGGCCGCTCTCACGGGCGGCCGCCACGGTGTGGTGGATCGGAGCCGGGATGGTCCTGCCCTACTACGGCGCGGAGGCGTTCGCCCTGCACGCGCTCGGCCTGCGCAGCTCCGGCGAGGCGCTGGCCGCGGCCGCCGACGCGGTGCGCAACGGGCCCGTGCAGCTCACCGTGTTCGGGGCCGGGCTGCTCCTGCTCGCGCTGTCCGCGGTGCTGGTCGCGGTCCGCGGGCGTGCGCTCGCGCTGCCGTTCGCGGTGGCGATGCTGCTGTTCCTGCCGCAGTTCTTCCTGTCGCCGGGACTGCGGATCGCGCACGGCGTGCTGCTCGGCGTCGGCTGTGTGCTGCTGGCGGTCGCCGTGCGCCGGAAGGCCGCCTGACGCCCACGATCGGCCCCCCGCACACGAGCCGTAGCTCCTGCGCGGGCGCGACCGTGTGTGCGGAGCTAGATGATCGATTCCTTGAAGGTGGCGTGTCACTCAGCCAGGAAATAGAGGAGGACGTCCATGATCGACTGTGACGAACGACCTGGACGCCCTCCTGACCGC